>NZ_CALMYP010000065.1 GCF_937873615.1 uncultured Paracoccus sp. | reverse complement strand
CCTTTCGAAGAAGCATGGACCGGATCGCTCATACACAGAAGATCTGACACTCTCGACACTCTGACACTCCACGATGCTGCGCAAGGCATGAATGTCCAGCCCGTCGAAACTGCGGCGCGGCACCAGCAACTGGCCTAAATGTCCGGAGAGGACCGACCCACTCCGACGCCCCCCCGCTGCGGCTGCAAACTGCTTCACCTGCGTGGAGAGGTATCAAGACATGCCGCCGGGGCACCTCCGTCGCTCCATCGACGGGCCGGACGTGCGGCACTTCACCCTCGCCCTCATCCTCTCGGCGCGCGACCTCATCGGGACCGGCGGGGTCGCCGTCACCCCGGAGCGAGGCGGCCTCCACGACCCGCGCCGACCCGCGCCGCGCGCCGCGAAAAACGTATCGACGCGGTATGTACAGGATATGCACGCAAAGCCGACGCGATATGACGCCCCGTTTCGGGCGCCGATGACACGGCTTTTCAACCCAACCCACCCGTGATACCAGCCGCCCATAATGTCCGCGCGGGACCGCCCGCGCCCTTTGACGGAGTATTCCCATGGCTACCGAGCGCACGCTTTCCATCATCAAACCCGACGCCACCAAGCGCAATCTGACCGGCAAGATCGTCGCCAAATTCGAGGATGCGGGCCTGCGCGTCGTCGCCTCGAAGCGCATCCATCTCTCGCCCGCCCAGGCCGGTGCCTTCTATGCCGAACACGCCGAACGCCCCTTCTATGGCGAGCTGGTCGAGTACATGGCCTCCGAGCCTGTCGTCGTGCAAGTCCTTGAAGGTAAAGGCGCAATTCTGAAGAACCGCGAAGTGATGGGCGCCACCGATCCGGCCGAGGCCGCCGCCGGCACCATCCGCAAGGACTTCGCGCTGTCCAAGGGCGAGAACTCGGTCCACGGCTCCGACAGCCCGGAATCGGCCGCGCGCGAGATCGCCTTCTTCTTCTCCGGCCTCGAACTGGTCGGCTGATCCTGCTTGCGGGTCTTCCAAGGGGGCGCGGGCCGATGGGTCCGCGCCCCTTTGACATTGCCGCGCCCCTTCCGCCGGGTTAGGACGGTTGAAACGTCAGAGGGGACAAGATCATGCGTGCATTCGTTTTTCCCGGCCAGGGCGCCCAGACCATCGGCATGGGCCGCGAACTGGCCGAAGCCTACCCGGCAGCGATGGACGTTTTTCACGAGGTAGATGAAGCACTTGGCGAAGATCTCTCGAAACTGATCTGGGATGGCGAGATCGAGGAACTGACCCTGACCCGCAATGCCCAGCCGGCGCTCATGGCCTGCTCCATGGCCGCGTTCCGGGCGCTTGAGGCCGAGGGGTTCGGCATCAATGACGCCGATTACGTCGCCGGCCATTCGCTTGGCGAATATTCGGCGCTCTGCGCATCCGGCGCGCTCAGCCTTTCGGATACCGCGCGGCTTCTGCGCCTGCGCGGGCAGGCCATGCAGGACGCGGTGCCGGTGGGCATCGGTGCCATGGCCGCGATCCTCGGCCTCGATTTCGCCACCGTGGACGAGATCGCCCGCGAGGCCTCGGGCGACGAGGTCTGCCAGGCCGCCAATGACAACGACCCCGCGCAGGTGGTGATTTCCGGCCACAAGGACGCCGTGGAACGCGCGGCGGCACTGGCCAAGGAACGCGGCGCCAAGCGGGCGCTGATGCTGCCGGTCTCGGCGCCGTTCCACTCGGTCCTGATGCAGCCGGCGGCGGCGGCCATGGCCGATGCGCTGGCGGCGGTCGAGATCCAGGCCCCGGCGGTGCCGGTGATCGCCAATGTCCGCGCCGAGCCGGTGATCGAGCCCGGCGCCATCCGCATCCTGCTGGTCGAACAGGTCACCGGATCGGTGCGCTGGCGCGAATCCATCGAGTTCCTGTCCGGCGCGGGCGTCACCGAATTCTGGGAAATCGGGGCCGGCAAGGCGTTGTCGGGCATGATCAAGCGGATCAGCAAGGACGCCACCACCCGCGCCATCGGAACGCCTGCGGACATTGCCGCCCTCAAGGGCGCCTGATGCGACCGATCGGGATTCTCGGCGGCATGTCCTGGGTCTCGACGGCCCATTACTATGCCACGCTGAACCGGATGGCGGCGGAACGCATGGGCGGGCTGCACTCGGCCCGGATCCTGCTCCATTCGGTCGATTTCGCGCCTATTGCTCAGATGCAAAAGGACGATGACTGGCAGGGCGCGGGCGCCGTGCTGGCCGAGGCTGCACAGGGGCTGGAACGGGCAGGTGCGGGGCTGATCGTCATCGCCGCGAATACCATGCATCTTGTGGCCGATCAGGTCGCGGCCGCCACCGATCTGCCGCTGATCCACATCGCCGATGCGACAGCCGATGCCATCGCCGCCGCCGGGCTGAAGCGCCCCGGCCTGATCGCCACCGCCTATACGATGGAGCGTCGCTTCTACCGCGAACGGCTGGAGGCGGCGGGCCTCGATCCGGTGATCCCGGGAGAGGCCGACCGGGCCGAGATCCATCGCATCATCTTCGACGAGCTGGTTCGCGACGAGGTGAACGACACCAGTCGCCGGACCTATGAGGAGATTGCCGCGAAGCTGGTCGCCGAAGGTGCGGATTGCGTCATCCTCGGCTGCACCGAGGTCGGGCTGCTGCTGAATGCCGGCAACGTCCCCGCACCGGTCTTCGATACGGTCGAAATTCACTGCCGGGCGGCGCTGGAAGCCGCCTCTTTCGAGACAGGAGAGACATATGTTTGATCTGACAGGGAAATGCGCGCTGATCACCGGTGCCTCGGGTGGCATCGGTGGCGGCGTCGCCGAGGCGCTGCACGCCGCCGGTGCCACGGTGGCGTTGTCCGGCACGCGCGAGGCGCCGCTGGCCGAACTGGCCGCGAAGCTGGGCGAGCGCGCCCATGTCGTGACCGCGAATCTGGGCGATGCGGAGGCCGTCGAGGCGCTGCCGAAAGCCGCGGCCGAGGCGATAGGCGGGATCGACATTCTGGTCAACAATGCCGGGATCACCCGCGACAATCTGTTCATGCGCATGTCGGACGAGGAATGGGCGCAGGTGATCGACGTGAACCTGACCTCCTCCTTCCGGCTGTGCCGGGCGGTGCTGCGCGGGATGATGAAGGCGCGTTGGGGTCGGATCGTCAATATCACAAGCGTCGTCGGCGCGACCGGCAATCCGGGGCAGGGCAACTATGCCGCCGCCAAGGCCGGGCTGGTCGGCATGTCGAAATCGCTGGCCTACGAGGTCGCGAGCCGAGGCATTACCGTGAACTGCGTTGCCCCCGGTTTCATCGCCACCGCCATGACCGACAAGCTGAACGAGGAACAGAAGGGCAAGATCCTGACCCAGATTCCCGCCGGCAAGATGGGCACGCCCGAGGATATTGCGGCAGCGGTGCTGTATCTCTCCTCACCCGAATCAGGCTATGTCACCGGGGCCACGCTGCATGTGAATGGCGGCATGGCGATGCTCTGAACCTGTCCATCTACAGGTCTCTCGGAACCGAAAACGCGGCAAAAGCGGTTGCATGGGCGTGATCCGCTGCTATATCCCGTGATGAGGCGCGGGGGCTGACCCCGGCATCGCGGCATGGCCGCAAACCTTGGGCTGATGCCCGCGAACATGAGGATAAGACATGAGCGATATCGCTGATCGCGTGAAGAAAATCGTTGTCGAGCATCTCGGCGTTGACGAGGACAAGGTGGTCGAGACCGCTTCGTTCATCGACGATCTGGGTGCGGACAGCCTCGACACGGTCGAGCTGGTCATGGCCTTCGAGGAAGAGTTCGGCATCGAGATCCCGGACGACGCCGCCGAAACCATCCAGACCTTCGGCGACGCCGTGGGCTTCATCAAGGGCGCGGTCTGATCCAGCCTTAAGAGTTTCGGAAGACGGCGCCTTCGGGCGCCGTTTTTCATTTTTGGGCTTTGGGCAGCGGATGCCGCCTTGCGGCGGCCAAGATTCAGTGCGCGTCAGCCGCCATAGCTGCGGCTGCCGCTGCGCGCGGTCGATGAGGCGCCGAAGCCGCCGCGCTGGCTGACCTGCGCGGGCGTCATCGGGGCCTTGCCGATGGTCGAGGGACCCTTAGTGAAGGTCGAGCCCGACACTTTCCCGGTGCCGCGATTGTTGGCGAAAGTCTGCTTGCCGTCCGGGGTGGCAAAGCCGCCCTGCGCGGTGCGCACCATCGGCTGCGACATCACCCCGCGCCCGCCGCCCAGCATCGAGCCGATCATGTAGCCCATCAGCATCGGCATGAAGATCGAACCGCCGCCGGACTGATTCTGCACCGACGGGTCGGTTTCGCAATTTCCGACGCCGTGTTCCTGTTCGCAAAGCTGCTTGGAATCGTAGCGCGGCGCGGTTTCCAGATGGGTCTGTTCGGCCTGGGCGAATTGGGTCTGGCAATCCGCCTCGGTGAAGAAGAGCGAGCCCTTCTGTGCCTCGGCCACGCAGCTTTGCAGGTCGGGGAAGGCGGCGGCGTCGGTCTTTTCCTCCTCGCAGGCGGCAAGGGTCAGCACGGCAGAACCGGCCAGGAACAGCGCCACATGGCGAGAGCGTTTGCGGGTCGGTCTGGTCATGGTCAGCCCTCGATGTAATGCGGCTTGAAGCGCGACAGGTTATGCGTGATGCGCGAGGCATCCTCGCGCAGGCCCATGCCGACACAGGCCTCGCCCACGATCCAGGCGCCGACCACCGGGTAGAAACCGCCGAAATCGGGCAGCGGCGCCAGTGCCTGAACGATGCGGACATGGTGGTCATAGCTGTCATCGGGCGCGCGCTCAACCTCTCTGCCCTGCTGATGGATGACGACGCCCGCCCCCTCGCGCGAGAAGATCGGTTTTGACACATGGCCCGCGCGCAGGGCGTCGCGCGCCGCCTCGAAGGCCTTTGCGATGCGGGGGGCGGGGGTGCCACCGCGCATGGCCTCGGCCACATCCGCCTCGAAAAAGGCCGGCAGCAGGTTCGGATGGCCGGGGAACATCTGCCACAGCAGCGGCAGGATCGCCTTGTTCGAGACCACCGCCTTCCAGGGCGGTTCGATAAAGCGGGTCTGCGACGAGGCGAGATGCTGTGCGAAATCGTCGCGGAGCATGTCCTCCCACGGATAAAGCTTGAACAGCGTGCCGATCACCCGGTTCTCGTCATCGGCGAACTGGCCTTCTTCGGTCAGGCCGATCCCGGCCAGATCGGTGAAATGCGCGCCCAGATCGGCCTCGCGCGCGGCCCAGCCGAGGGCTTCGACGGTGGCGTAATCCTCGGGGTTCTGCTTGTCGGCGGCAAAATGGATATCGGTGCCGGGCGCGGCGATCTCGGCCCAACGGGTGGCGAGTGCTTCGTGGATGGCGTTGAACTGGTCGGTCCCGGGCGAAAGCACGCCGAGGCGCTGCTGATCCTCCAGCCAGAGCCACTGGAACGAGGCGGATTCGTAAAGCGAGGTCGGTGTGTCGGCGTTGTATTCCAGCAGCTTTGCCGGACCATTGCCGTCATAGGCCAGATCCATGCGGCCATAAAGCTCGGGCTCGCCCGCCTTCCAACTGTCGGCGATGAAATCCCAATGCTCGGACGGGATGTCCATCCGGCTCAGCCATTCGTCGCTGGCAAGCGCTGTGGCCACGGCCTCGCGGACCATGGTGTGCAACTCGGTCGAGGGGTCCTCGATATCGTTCTCGACCTCGGCCAGGGTGAAGCGATAGGCGCTGCTTTCGTCCCAATAGGGTTCTCCGCCCATATCGGCGAAGGTAAAGCCCAGTTCGGCGGCGCGGTCGCGCCAGCCCGGGCGCTCTGGCAGGTCGATCTTCTTCATCTGTGGTCCTATCCTCTGTCGATCTACAGATTGCTGCTCGACGGAAAGGTTACAAGCGGGGCCGGGCGTTTTGTCGCCGGGAATGCAAGATTTGTCAGCAGTCTCGTTGGGCGCAACCGCGCTGATGCAATCGTGCGGCGGCGGCTTCCCCGGGGGCGCAGGCATTGATGAGAACTTCGGCCTCGGCGGTGGAAAGCCGATCCACACGCGAGGGGCGGCGCTGCGGCAGTTGCCGGGCCTGTAGTAACCAGCGCTCTGGCGCGGTGCCCGCGACGGCCATGCCAAGCGCATGAGCGCCGGCCAATGGATCGGCCAACAGATCTTCGTGCCGCAGCGTGGTGATCGGATGGTCTGTCAGGGCCGCTTCGCCGCGTTGCATCAGCGCAGACCAGAACCTGCCGCAATCCCGCAGCGTGGGGCGGTGCCGCAGGATCGCACCAAGCGGCAGGCCGCCACCGACCCGGGCCAGCAAGGGCCAGACCGCCCCGCGCCCGAGATGGCGTTTCGGTGAAATCGGATCGAGCAGGCCGAACCCGTGCTTCCACAGCCAGATCGCCAGCCGGCCCGGCGGGTAATCGCGCAGCGACAGCGCCGTGTCGGCCCCGGCGCGCAGCAGCACGATCAGTCGCGCCTTCGGGAACATCCTGCGCAGCGTGCCGGCTGCGGCCAGCGAACCGCCCGAGCGTTCGGCCCAGACATTCGGGGCCGGGTCCTGCCGGGCGGCGAGGGCGCGAAACAGCGTCAAATAGTGGTCGGCAAGCGGGCCGTCAGGGCGATTCGCAAGCTGTGGACGCAAGTCTGCGAAGGCGGCGTCGGGGTTGGTTTCCAGATGCGGCAAGGTGATCGCCAGAAGCGGCGGGCAGCGCCAGGGATCGTGCCGGGGATCGGGTGTCAGGTGATACAGGAACTCGTCCGGCGCGTTATCGGGATTGCCGATCCGCGACATGCCCGGAAGCGGTTCGGAAAGCGCGCGCCAGAAACTCGCGCCATCGCAACGGGCCGGGCGAAAGGCGCGGGGGCCGATCATGGCGAAGCATTCCGACAGGCTCAGCACCTCGGGATGGCTGCGCAGCATGGCCGAGATCAGTGTCGAGCCGCAGCGCGCCGAGCCGAGCAGAAGGGCCCCGCTCATGCCGCTGGCGTCGCGGTTTGCGTGGAATTGTTCGCTCAAGCCTGCTGATGCTCTATGTCGCGCAGGAAGCGGACCACCAGACCATCGGCGAGCTGCTTCGCGCTGGCATCGGTCAGCAGGTCCAGCCGACCGCTGGCCCGAAGCTGTGCCAGGCCCTGAATGGCTGCGAACAGGCTTGCCGCCTCGCGCCGGGCGGAGTCCCTGTCCAACCCGGGCGCGATCATTATGAGTTCGCTTGCCGCCATGTCCAGCAGGTCGTCGATCGCCTTCAGATACCAGTCGGGGAAGTCGTCGGACCGGCGTGGCCCTTCGAAAAGCGAGCGAAACAGGGTCGGCTCTGCCTCGACCAGATCGAGATAACGTGCGGCCAGGGTCCTTAGTCGGTCGGGCGGATTGGCGCCGGGCAGGTCGCTGAACAATGCCGCGATCCGCGCGAAATGCGTTCGGTTCACCTGCCAGAGCACATCGGGAAGGCTATCGAAAAGGTTGTATATCGTGCCGGGCGTATAGCCCACCGCCTTTGCCAATCGGCGCGCCGTCAATGCCTCGGGACCGTCCTGAAGGATGATATCCCTTGCCGCCTCCAGCGTCAGACGACGCAATTCCTCGCGAGAGCGGCGGGTGCGAGGGGCCTTGTCGTCAGGCATTTCAGGGGGCTGCGCCGGGTTATCGCTATCCATTGCCAGGGTTTCCCGCAGTCTGAAAGGGGGGTGAACGCTGTTCAAAATCAACTTGACGGGTTGGCCTGTTTTCGTCAAGCTCTGATATTGAACAGTGTTCAGAAAAGGTGTGGACATGTATCTTCCCGCTGATTTGCATAAGAAAATTACGCGTGATCGCAATCCGATCCTGCCGATCCGCATCGAAGGCACCGGCGTCTATCGGCCGCGCAAAATGCTGAACTCGGCCGAGATCGATTGCCGGCTTGGCTGGCGTTCCGGCCAGACGGCGCAGAGCTATCGGATCGAGAGCCGGGCGGTGGCCGGGCCGGATGAAACCAGCTCGGTCATGGCCGCGCGGGCGGCGCGCGTGGCGCTGGATGCGGCGGGGATCGCGGCGGATGAGGTCGATCTGGTGCTGGGCGCTTTCGGGGTGGGCGAGCAGCCGATCCCGGCGACGGCGGCGCTTGTCCATGCGCAGCTTGGCCTGCAGCAGAGCGGCATTCCCGCCTATGACATCGGTGCGACCTGCTTGTCCTTCATGGCTGCGCTCGATCAGGCGTCGCTGAAGATCGCGGCCGGGCAGGTGCGGCGGGTGCTGATCGTCTCGGCCGATATCGCCTCGGTCGGGCTTGACTGGTCGCACCCGGAGGCCGCGGCGATCTTCGGCGATGGCGCGGCGGCGGTGGTTCTGGGCCGCCAGCCGGAAGCCGAGGCGGGCGGGCGTCAGGCCGGGCGTCAGGCCGGGCTTCTGGCCTTGCGGATGGAGACCTGGTCCGAGGGCCGCGAGGCCTGTGTGCTCGCTGCCGGCGGCACCCGCATCAATCCGGCGCGCGACGACGGCATCGCGCCGGCGGATGCGCTGTTTCGCATGGATGGGCAGGCGGCCTTCCGCGTCGCTGCGCGGCGGCTGCCCCGGTTTCTGGCGCGGCTGCTGGCCTCGGCCGGGGTGGCGCGCGATCAGATCGACGTGGTCATCCCCCATCAGGCAAGCGCACAGGCGCTGGATCATGCCCGCGCCCTGATCGGTTTCGGCAAGACGCAGGTCGTCGATATCTTCGCCACCCATGGCAATCAGATCGCGACATCGATTCCGACTGCGCTGCATCACGCCGTGACGACAGGGCGGATGGAGAAGGGCAAGCTGGCCCTGCTGATCGGCAC
Source organism: uncultured Paracoccus sp. (assembly GCF_937873615.1). Classification (GTDB taxonomy): domain Bacteria; phylum Pseudomonadota; class Alphaproteobacteria; order Rhodobacterales; family Rhodobacteraceae; genus Paracoccus. The sequence continues at coordinate 162,557 of NZ_CALMYP010000065.1, read as the reverse complement.
CTCGGCCGGGATCTCGGTCGGCGGCGCGCTGATCCGGGTCTGAGACCGGGAAAGGACATATCATGCCACTTACCCTTGTCACCGGCGCCACCGGCTGTCTGGGTCAGGCGCTTTGCGCCGATCTGGCCCGCGAGGGCTGGACCATCCGCAGCCTGTCGCGCCACCCGGCCCCGCCCGAGACCCCGGTCGCACGCCATTACGCCCTCGATCTGGGGTCGGATCCGCTGCCCGAGGATGCGCTGCAGGGGGTCGATACGGTGTTTCACTGTGCCGCGCTGTCCTCGGCCTGGGGCGCGGCGGCGGAATTCCACGCCGCCAATGTCACCGCGACCGAGCGTCTTCTGGCGGCTGCGCGCAGGGCGGGGGCGCGGCGCTTCGTCTTCGCCTCGACGCCCAGCATCTATATCAATGGCCGCCCGCGCGAGGATCTGGCCGAGGAGGCACCCCTGCCGCGTCAGTTCCTGACCGAATATGCGCGGACGAAATTCATCGCCGAAACGCTGGTGCGGGCGGCGAGCGGCGCGGATTTCACCACCGTGGTGCTGCGCCCGCGCGCGATCTACGGGCCCCATGACCGGGCCTTGCTGCCACGTCTGCTGAAGGCCCTGGGCGATGCGGATGACAGCCGGCCCCTGACCCTGCCGGGCAACGGCACCGCGCTTATCGACCCGACCCATGCCAGCGATGCCGCGCAGGCCATGCGCCTTGCCGCGCTGGCGGATGCGGCGACGGTCGGTGGGCGGGCCTATAACATCACCTCGGGGCAATCGGTGACGGTCAATGAACTTCTCGACCGGTTGGCGCCGATTGTCGGCCGCAAGGTTCCGCGCCGCTTCATGCCCTATGCCGCCGCCGCCACGGCCGCCAGCCTGACCGAAAGGATTCAGCGCCTGCGCGATCCAGGGCAGGAGCCGCGCCTGACCCGACATGCGGTGGCCGCACTCGGCCTGACGCTGACGCTGGATATCTCGGCCGCGCGGCGCGATCTGGGTTATGTGCCGCGCGTTTCGCTGGAGGAGGGGCTCTCGGGGCTGAGCAGGCCATCGACCGGCCCCCGTCCGGTCCCGGTTCCGGCCCAACCGCGCGACAATGCCATCCGGCTGGAGATGCTGCGCGTCGGCGATTGCGTCTCGCCCGGCACGGCGCTGCGGCGCGATGCGGCCCCGGTGCCGCGCGTGGTGCCGGCGCTTGTGGCGGTGCTGGACCATGGCGATGAGGTCAGCCTGTTCGATACCGGCTATGGCCGGACCTGGTCGTGGATCACCCGACGGCTGCCGGAATTCGCCTATCGGCTGGCAGTGCCGTCGCGCATCCCGGCGGGTCAGCAGCTTGACGTTTCGCTGCGCCGGCTGGGGGTAGGGCAGGTCTCGCGGGTGATCTTCTCGCATCTTCATGCCGATCATGTCACCGGGCTGTTCGACCTCGACCCGATGCCGCCCTGTCTGGCCAGCCGCGAGGCGCTGGCGAAGCTGGCCCGGATTGCACCTGGGAAGGGCGCTGCGGGTCGGGTCGCGGCCCTGTTCGAGGCGCTGCCCATGGCGCTTGCCCGGCAATTGCAGGGGCTTGTCACGGATGGCCGGCTGACCGAGATCGAGGCCGCACCCACCTGCGCCCTGCCGCCCGCGCTTGCGGGTTTCGGGCCGGGCCACGACCTCAGGGGCGATGGCAGCATGATCTCGGTCGCCCTGCCGGGGCATGGCAATGGCCAGATCGGGCTGTGGCTGCCGCGCAGCTCTCGCGGGCCGGTGCTGCTGGCGGCGGATGCGGCGTTTTCCGGTGCGGCACTGCGCGACGGCGTGCTGCCGCCAGCCGCCATTCTAGCCCGGCTGGGCGACCCGGTCGCCTATCGCCGCACCTTCGAGGCGCTTGGCCGTCTGGCCTCGGAAGGGATCGAGATCATCGTCTCGCATGACCCGCATGTCCGCACCTCCTGAGCGCGGGATCTGGGCGGCGATCCGGGCCTTCGCCCGGCATCGCTGGGGCGGCTTCGCCGACCGCGCGGCGATCGAGACGCATCAGCGCCGGGAATGGGCGCGGATGCGGCGTGACCTGCTGCCGTTGACGGGGTTTTACCGGGGCCTCGATCCCGCCGATCCCCATGATCTGCCGGCCATGGATCGCGACCGGCTGATGGCCGAATTCGACGGGCTGACCACGTCTGGCCTGACCCGGGCCGAAGCCGAGGCCATGGCGCGTTCCGCCGAACCGGGTGCGCCGGCCCTGCCGTCGCGCCGGGACGGGCTGGCCGCCGGGTTCTCCACCGGCACGTCGGGACGGCGCGGCCTTTATGTCACCGGCCCGGCCGAGCGGCGGCTTTGGGCGGGGGCGCTGGCGGGGCGGTTCTGGCCGCGCCCGGCCCTGCGCCCGCAGCGGACCGCGCTGTTCCTGCGCGCCGATAACCGGCTTTACGACGCGTTGAATGCCGGGCCGCTGCGGCTGCGCTTCTTCGGGGCGATGCTGCCGGCGGAAGTCCATGTCGCAGGCATCGCCGAATTCGATCCGACCGTTTTGGCCGGCCCGCCCTCGACCCTGCTGGCGCTTGCCGAGGCGCTCGCTGCACTGGGCCTGCGCCTGCGCCCGAGCGTGGTCCTGTGCGGGGCCGAGCCGGCCGAGCCGCAGGATCTCAGCCGGCTGGAACAGGCCTTCGGCATCCGCCCCGACATCATCTATCAATGCACCGAGGGCGTGCTGGCCATGACCTGCCGCCATGGCCGGCTGCATCTGAACGAAGGCCATATCGCCTTCCGCCGCGAGGTCATCGACGCCGGGACCGGGGCCTTCCTGCCGATCATCAGCGACCTTTCGCGGCGCAGCCTGATGGTGCTCAACTATCGGCTGGACGACGTGCTGTTGCCCGACCCGGAGCCATGCCCCTGCGGTTGCGCCTCGACCGGCATTGCTCGGATCGAGGGGCGGCTGGACGATGCGATCTTCCTGCCGGCCCCGGATGGCATGCGCTGGATCAGCAGCGAGGCGTTGCGCCGCATCGCCTTCGGCATTCCCGGGGTCCGGGACTGGGCGCTTGCCCAGACCGCGCCCGACCGGCTGCGCTTTCATCTGACCGGCGCCGATCCGGCTGCGGCGCTGCCGCAGCTGCGGGCCGCATGTGCCGAGCTTGCGCATCGGAAGGGCTGCGTGATACCCCGGATCGAGGTCTCGACGCAGATGCCCGCCGCCGATGGTGTCAAGCGTCGCCGCATCCTCCGCCTCTTCGCCTGAACCCATCTGCAACCGGACTTCCCATGACCCCCGCCGCCCGTATCGACGCCGCGATCGGCATTCTCGACGCCATTCTTGCCGGGCAACCGGCAGAGCCTGCGCTGCTCGGCTGGGCGAGGGCCAGCCGCTTTGCCGGATCGGGCGACCGTGCCGCCATTCGCGATCTGGTCTTCGAGGCCCTGCGCCGCCGCGACAGTCTGGCCGCACTCGGCGGCGGCCTGAGCGGGCGCGGGCTGATGATCGGGCTTCTGCGCCTGCGCGGCGAGGACCCGGATGAGGTCTTCACCGGTCAGCGCCACGCCCCGCCGCCGCTTCTGGCCGAAGAACGCGCGGCAGGTGCCAGCCCCGAGGCGGCGGATGCGCTGAGCGATCTGCCGGACTGGATCTGGCCCGACTGGCAGGCCTCGCTCGGCCCCGATGCGCGCACGGCGGCCGAGGCGATGCGGTCGCGCGCGCCGGTCTGGCTGCGCGTGAACCCGCGCCGCGCAACCCCGGATGAGGTCCGCGCCGAACTGACCCGCGACGGGATCGAGACCGAGGCCACGCCCGATCTGCCCACCGCATTGCGTGTGGTCGCGGGCGAGCGCCGGATCGCTGGATCCACCGCCTATCGCGAGGGCAAGGTCGAGTTGCAGGATCTCTCGCCGCAACTGGCCTGCGCGGCGCTGCCATTGCAGGCGGGCGCGCGGGTGCTGGATTACTGCGCCGGTGGTGGCGGCAAGTCGCTGGCGCTTGCCGCGCGCGCCGAGATTGCGCTGACGGCGCATGACGCGGCCCCGGCGCGCATGGCCGATTTGCCGGCCCGCGCGGTCCGGGCGGGCGTCGAGATTGCGATAGCCTCACAGGGGCAGTTGGGGCGGGATTACGATCTGGTGGTGGTCGATGTGCCCTGCTCCGGCTCGGGAACCTGGCGGCGGACGCCGGATGCGAAATGGCGTCTCGACCCGGCCGGGCTGGACCGGCTGATCAGGACGCAGGCCGGGATTCTGCGTGAGGTCGCGCCGATGGTGCGCCCGGGCGGGCATCTCGCCTATATGACCTGCTCGCTGCTGGCGCAGGAGAATGCGGGCCAGATCGCTGATTTTATGCGCGAGAATGCCGGATTTTCGCAGGAGTTCGAGCGCAAATGGCTCGCCCCGCAGGGCTCTGATGGGTTCTATCTGTCGCTGCTGCGACGCATTGGCCCCCATTAACGGTTCTTTAAGGCGGCACGGCTATTCCTCGTGAAAACAGTTTGGAATGCCCTCATGAAGAAGCTGTTGAAGCGGTTGCCCAAGCACATCGGGCTTTGGGTGCCGGTTCTGGTGCTGCCGCTTTTGATCGGCGAGATCTGGCTACATGCGGCGGGGCTCCGACCCAATCCGGGTGCTGCGCTGTCGATGGGCGTCGCGACGGCGCTGGTCGGCTGGTATTTTCTGGGCGGCGGCCTTGCACTGGCCCATGCGCGCGAAGGACTCATGCGGCGGCGGCAACTGTCACGGCTGCAACCGGCGCTGGATGCCGCGCGAAACCCCGAATGGGCGGTCGATTCTGCCGGGCTGATTCTGGCGCAATCAGCCGCCGCGCAGGAAATCCGCGGGGATTTTGTGGGACGGCCGCTCGCACATGTTCTGTCCAGCCATATCGCCGATGCGGAAGGGGAGGCTGACCGGTTGCTGACCCGAACATTGCGGCACGGCAAGTATGAGATTCCGCTGCAGAATGGGAATGCCTTTCGGGCTGAACGCGTCGGTTCGAAGGTGGTGCATCTTCATTTCGTGTCGTGCCAGTCCGCACAAATTCCGGATCCGATGGATTACGACAAGCTGCCTGTCGCGATCTTGCGCCTGTCCGGCGATGGCGTGATCCTGAAGGCGAACCGGGCGGCATGGTCCTATTGTGGCGATGGCGCTTCGGGGCAACATGTCTCGAAACTGCTTGATGGCTTGGGCCGACCGTTTGAGGGCTGGTTGGCAGAAGCCAAGCAATCGCGCCAGCCCCTTCCGCCCGAAGTGCTGCGCGCGCCAAAGGCAGGGCCGGACCGCTTCATCCAGATCTCGCTTCACCCGGAAGAGGGGACAGAGGGCACGTTGATCGCCGTCCTCTCGGATGCGCGCGCGTTGAAGACGCTGGAGGCGCAATTCGTCCAAAGCCAGAAGATGCAGGCCATCGGTCAACTGGCTGGTGGAATTGCACATGATTTCAACAATCTGCTGACAGCGATCAGCGGTCATTGCGACCTGCTCATGCTGCGCCATGACAAGGGCGATCCCGATTACGCAGATCTTGACCAGATCAGCCAGAATGCCAATCGTGCCGCCAATCTGGTCAGTCATCTGCTTGCCTTCTCACGCAAGCAGACGCTGAAGCCGCAACTGCTTGACATGCGAGAGGCCATTTCGGACCTGTCGCATCTGTTGAACCGGCTGGTGGGAGAGAAGATCACGCTCGACTTTCGACATGATCCCGGCCTTGAAACGGTGCGCGCGGATCGCAGCAAGATCGAGCAGGTGATCATGAACCTTGTCGTGAATGCCCGCGATGCCATGCCAGATGGTGGTTGCATTGACATCTCTACGCAGAATCTCGACCTGGAGAAGCCGCTCCACCAGGGCCGTTTCGCAGTTCCCGCTGGCCGCTATGTCCAGGTCACCGTCGCCGACCAGGGCTGCGGCATTGCGCCCGAATTGCAGGGCAAGATTTTCGAGCCCTTCTTTACCACGAAGCGCATCGGCGAAGGCACCGGGCTGGGCCTGTCGACCGCCTATGGCATCGTCAAGCAGACCGGGGGCTATATTCTTTGCGAGAGTACCGTCGGGGTCGGGACGGCATTCACCATCTTTCTTCCGGTCCATTCGGGCAGCGAACAGCCAATGGACGATGTCGCGCTGCCCCTGCCTGAGGCGACAGCCAATGCCGGGCAAATGCAGCATGTCCTTCTTGTCGAGGACGAAGAGCCGGTTCGCGCATTCGCAAGCCGGGCGTTGAAGTTGCGTGGCTACAAGGTGACCGAAGCCAGTTCGGGAGAGCAGGCGCTGTCCCTCTTGACCGATAACCGCCTTCAGATCGAGCTGATCGTGTCAGATGTGGTGATGCCCGGACTGGATGGTGTCAGCTGGGTGCGTCAGGCGCTCAAGGACCGGCCGGGCACGAGGGTGATTTTCATGTCCGGCTATACCGAAGATGTCTTCGAGGACGGTCGCAACCCGGTCGAGGGCGCATCATTTCTGCAAAAGCCATTCTCGCTGAGCGACCTGATCGCAGCCGTGGCCGGTGAACTGAACCGTGCCGCCTAGCTGAGACTTTCGTATAGCAGGATGTCCTGACGCAGCGTTTCGCGCAACTGGGCTTCGGTGGCCGGGGAGAGGGTCACATCAGCTGCGGGGGGAACGTTGACCCGTGGCAGCACGATTTCGCAACCGAGCCGGTCGTCGAGAAAGGCCGTAAAGGCGTCGATATCCTCGTAACGGAAGATCCGGTCAACCGGTGTCTCGCCGCCCAGGAATGCGGATTGTGTGCCGATCCCGTTGGTCACGGCGCCAGGCTCGCTCAGGTAACGGCGGGTGAAATGCTCGAAATCCGGCAACTGATCGGCGTCGCTGTCGCGCAGCTCGAATCGATACCAGCTGCGAAGCCATTCTACGGGTTCGCGCATAAGTGCGACGGTGGTGAAATCTTCCGCAGCGATCTCGCGCAACCAGGGCTGCAGATGATGGCGGAACTGCGTCGCATTGACATGTTTCATCGCATGCGGGCGCTGCACGGCCAGGCTCGCGAGGGGCTCAAGCGCCACCTCTACTGCGGTCGATCCGGCTTTGGGGGTTGCCAGGAACACCAGCCTCTGATCCCAGAAAATCAGCATGTCGTTGCCTCCCGTAGCTCGGGGCGGAACTAAGCCCTCGGCTCTCGGGTGTAAACCTTTGGTTAAGAAAATCCTGCTAGGCCTTGGCGTAAGGTGCTTGCCTGAATGGCGGTGCTGGCGTATGAGAACATTTATGGAACATAATGCCGCGCCGATTGAGCAGGGGTGGTGGGTCTGACATAAGGGCTGGGAGTAGGCAGGATGAGCGATACGGAAATGGACAAGAAATCGGCCGACAAGCAGAAGGCGCTCGACAGCGCACTGGCGCAGATCGAACGGCAGTTCGGCAAGGGCTCGATCATGAAGCTGGGTGCCGACAATCCGGTGACCGAGATCGAGGCGACCTCGACCGGCTCTCTGGGGCTGGATATCGCGCTTGGCATCGGCGGTTTGCCCAAGGGGCGCATCGTTGAGATCTATGGCCCGGAAAGCTCGGGCAAGACCACGCTGACGCTGCATTGCATCGCGGAAGAGCAGAAAAAGGGCGGCGTCTGCGCCTTTGTCGACGCCGAACATGCGCTGGATCCGCATTACGCCCGCAAGCTGGGCGTCAATCTGGACGAATTGCTGATCTCGCAGCCCGATACGGGCGAGCAGGCGCTGGAAATCGTCGATACGCTGGTACGCTCGGGCGCGGTCAGCATGGTGGTGGTCGATTCGGTCGCGGCGCTGACCCCGAAATCCGAGATCGAGGGCGATATGGGCGACCATCAGGTCGGTGCCCAGGCCCGTCTGATGAGCCAGGCGATGCGCAAGCTGACCGCCTCGATCGGGCGTAGCAACTGCATGGTGATCTTCATCAACCAGATCCGCATGAAGATCGGCGTGATGTTCGGCAGCCCCGAGACGACCTCGGGCGGCAATGCGCTGAAATTCTACGCCTCGGTGCGTCTGGATATCCGCCGCATCGGCTCGATCAAGGATCGTGACGAGGTGGTCGGCAACAGCACCCGCGTCAAGGTGGTGAAGAACAAGGTCGCGCCGCCCTTCCGGCAGGTCGAGTTCGACATCATGTATGGCGAAGGCATCTCGAAGCGGGGCGAATTGATCGATCTTGGCGTCAAGGCCGGCGTGGTCGAGAAATCCGGTGCCTGGTATTCCTATGGCGACGAACGGATCGGCCAGGGCCGCGAGAATGCCAAGCAGTTCCTGAAGGACAACCCGGCCATGGCCTTGGAGATCGAGGACAAGATCCGTGCCAGCCACGGGTTGGAATTCGACGTGACCGACAGCGAATCGGACGTTCTGTCGGAGGATTGATCGGCAGCGAACCCATGCTGAAAAGGCCGGCGCTGTTTGCGCCGGCCTTTTCGTTTTCGGTATTGCTCCGGTTTGAGACGGTTGCGCCGCGTTGGGCGGAAGGGTGAACCTGCCTTGCCGCGATTGCGGATGCAGGGCTTTGCCCAAAGCGGGTCGTTCGTGCATGTAACGCAGCGGAATGCCGGCGGCAGTTGAACGCCGGCACCAAATCTGCCAATCCGATCCCGTCAAGAAGCCGGGACCCACTGCGGACCCGGACTGCAATCAAAACGGCCAGCCCGGTTTGCCAGCCCGTCAAGGCAGCGGAGAATGCCCATGAGATTTAAAACCGTAACGCTATGCGCCTTCTGCGTCCTGACAGGAACTGCAGCCAGCGCCGATGTCGATCAGGCGGCGCGCGATGTCATCGGGCCGGCCTATCGGCATTTTGCCGAAGCTGCGACCGCGCTCGACCAGGCGGCGCAGGCGGATTGTTCGGCCGCGGCCTTGCAGGCGCCTTATCAGGCGGCCTGGGATGCCTGGGCCTCGATCGATTATTTTCAGCTTGGCCCGGTCGAACAGGGCGGGCGCGCGCTTGCCGTCAGCTTCTGGCCCGACAAGAAATCCTCGGGCCAGCGGGCGCAACAGGCGCTGATCGACGCCAATGCGCCGGTGATTGACGATCCCGAGGCTTTCGCGACGGTCTCGGTCGCGGCGCGCGGATTGTCGGGGATGGAGCGCCTGCTTTATCAGCCCGGCGTCGAGGGCGATGAGGATGTGCTGTGCCGGATGCGCCGTGCGACGGCGACGGACCTGGCCCGGACAGCGGCGGAGATCGCGGCGGATTGGCCCGATTTCGAGGGCAGTCTGACCACGGCGGGCGCGCCAGAGAACAGCCGATATCTGGCGCCGGTCGAGGCGCGGCAGGCGCTTTATACCCAACTTGTTACCGGGCTCGATCATCTCGCTGAGGTGCGGCTGGGACGCCCCATCGGCACCCCCGAAAAGCCGCGCCCGGACGCCGCCGAGGCCCGCGCGGCGGGTCGCAGCCTGCGCAATGTCGCCCTGTCGCTGCAGGGGATGCGCGATCTGGCCATGGCCTTGCGCCCCGAGGCGCAAAAGGCGCGGGCGGCGTTTGACAAGGCGATTGCCGAGGCCGAGGCGCTGGATGATCCGGTTTTCGAGGGCGTCTCAGATCCTGACGGGCGCAAGCGCGCCCTGGCGGTCGAACGCGCGGTCTGGTCGGCCAAGCTGGCGGTAGAAAGCGATATCGGCGAGGCGCTCGGGCTGAGCGTCGGGTTCAATTCCAAGGATGGCGACTGATGGCTAACCGCAGGACCTTGCTGAAGGGGCTGGCAGCCGCCGCGATCCTGCCGATCCGGGGCTGGGCGGCGGTCGGGGCGCCGGAATGGGTCGCGGCGGGCAGGTTGCCGGATGACAGCCATGCGCTTCACGGCCTCGACGCCGCTGGCGGCATCACCTTCGCGGTGCCCCTGCCGGATCGCGGCCATGCCGCTGCCGCCCATCCTTATCGCGCCGAAGTCGTGGCTTTTGCGCGCCGGCCTGGCACATTCGGGCTGGTCGTCGATTGTCGCGACGGCCATGTCAGCCACCGCCTCAGCCCGCCGCAAGGGCGGCAGTTCAACGGGCATGGCGCGTTCTCGGCCGATGGGACGCGGCTTTATACCTCGGAAGTCGTGGCCGAGGGGTCCGCCGGGCGGGTCGGAGTCTGGGACGTGCGCGCCGGCTATCGACGGCTTGGCGAATGGGACAGCCAGGGCATCGGCCCGCATGAGCTGCGGTTGATGGCAGATGGCAATCTGGTGATCGCGAATGGCGGGATCGAGACCGATCCCGAGGATCGCACGCCGCTGAACCTGGACCGGATGCAGCCAAACCTGACCGTTCTGGATGGCGAGGGGGCGGCGGTTTCGGTGCGTGCCTTCGGGCCCGATCTGGCGCAGGACTCGATCCGGCATCTGGCGCTTTTGCCCGATGGCGTGGCCTTCGCGATGCAGTGGCAGGGCGACCCGTCCGATCCGGTGCCGCTTCTGGGCATTGCACCGGTCGAGGGGGATCTGGTCGCCCATCCCGTGCCGGAGAGCGAGGCCTATGCGATGAAGGGCTATGCCGGTTCGGTCGCGGCGACCGGGGGGATGATCGCCATCACCTCTCCGGTGGGCGGGATTGCGATGATTCACGATCTGGATGGGGCGCATCTGGCCAGCCTGAGGCGGGCCGATATCTGCGGGGCGGCGGCGCGCGATGCGGACAGTTTCGCGCTGACCGATGGCGGCGGTGCGGTCTGGGCGGCGGACCCGGACGGGCTGCGCCTGCTGGCGCGTCACCCGCTCGCCTGGGACAATCATCTGGTCAGGATCGCCGCTCAGGCCTGAGAACGGAGGGCGAAACCCGACGGATCAGCCGGTTTCGCCATCTTCGTCGTCATCGCCGAAACGGGCGTCGTCGTCATATTCGTCCTCGCCCTCGCCGACATATTTGGCCGAGTTGCGGATCGAGATATTGTCGTGGCTTTCATCCATGACGACATCGGCGGGAATCTCGCCGGCCAGCCATTCGCGAACCTCCTCGCGGGCTTCTTCGGGCTCCAGCCCCTCGATCTCGGCGATATAGCGCAGGAAGCCGCGCTGATCGCCGTCGATCTCGTCCAGTTCGGCCTCGTCCACATCCGGCCAGCGTTCGATGATCGCCTCGTAAAAAGCCGGCCAGTTGCCGGCGACATGGTGCCACTTCATTTGCAACTCCTTGATAACAGGGGCCGGATCGCGGTCCTTCTGGCGCAACACCGGCCCCGGCCACCCGGTTCCCTAATTCGCGCCATCTTCCCGCCACCATGTCTCTGGCAGGAAGCCGGGATAATCGCCATAGACCGGGATCTCGGCGGGGAATTTCAGCGCGGAATCGTGGGCGAGGCGGCTGATCGGCGAGTAACCGGCGGGGATCACATAGCGCCCGGCGGTCAGGATCCGGTCGAGCGCATGGACCGCGGCCCGATAATCCTCGGGCGAGGCGGCGGTCAGCATCTCGGCGATCATCGCCTCGGCGGCGGGGGAATCCATGCCCATCCAGTTTCTCGTGCCGGGTTCGGTCACACCGGCGCGGCCCCAATAGAGCATCTGCTCATTCCCGGGCGACAGCGACAGCGCGCGGTCATACCAGGTCATGTCGAATTCGTAATTGTTGGTGCGTTCGACATATTGGGCACTGTCCAGCATGGTGACGGTGACCTGGATGCCGTATTGGCGCAGCGCCTCGCTGAAGATCTGGGCGATTTCCCGCATCTCCGAGGCGCTTGTCATCGCCGCGCCGGACTGGTTCAGCAGGATCTCGAAGGCGAAGGGGCGACCCCCCGCATCGGACAGGGTGCCGTTCTGAACCGTCCAGCCGGCCTCTTCCAGCAGCTTCAACCCACGCCGCATGGCGCGGCGGTCGGTCGGCTGCTCAGAACCTTCGGGCAGGCTGTAGCCCTCGATCGTGTCCGGAGGAAGCTCACCCGCGAATGGCTCCAGCAGGTCCAGTTCACGGCCCTCGGCGGGTGTGCCCGGTGTCATGGCAAGATCGGAATTGGCGAAATACGAGGTGATGCGCGTCTCGGCCCCGCCCGACAGCGCGGTATTGATGAACTGCCAGTTGAAGGCCTCGATCATGGCCTGACGCACGCGCCAGTCGGCGAAGATCGGGTTGCGGGTGTTCATCACCAGCCCCATGATCCCCGAGGGTCGCTGGTTGGGGATTTCCGAAGTCACGATCTCGCCCGAGGTGGCGCGGGGGAAGTTGAACTCGCTGGCCCAACGCGCGGGGTCCAGTTCGCGCCAGACATCGATTTCGCCGGCCTTGAAGGATTCGAACATGGCGTTGTTGTCGCCGTAATAGTCGTAGATCACGCTGTCGAAATTATGCAGGCCCTGATTGACGGCCAGATCCTTGCCCCACCAGTCGGGATTGCGGGTGAAGGTCAGGCTGCGACCGGGATCGGCGGCGGAAATCACATAGGGGCCGGATCCGATCGGCACCTCCATCCCCGATTGGCTGAAATCCTTGCCCTCCCATTGCGCCTTTTTCAGGATCGGGCGCATCCCCATCAGCAGCGCCAGTTCGCGGTCTTCGGTGTTGAAGGTGAAGCGGACCTTGTTCGGGCCGGTCTGTTCCATCTTCTCGACCTTCGTCCAGGCCGAGCGATAGCGCGGATGACCCTGGGTGCCGAGCGTCTCGTAGGACCACATCACATCCTCGACCGTGACCGGCGATCCGTCCGAGAATTTGGCCTCGGGGCGCAGGGTGAATTCGACCCAGCTCCGTTCGGGATCGGTTTCGACCGATTCTGCCAGCAGGCCGTAAAGGGTGAAAGGCTCGTCGAGCGAGCGCAGCATCAGCGTTTCGGCCAGCACGCCGGGCATGGTGAAGACGGGCCAGGCCGGGCTGCCGCGCAGGACCCACGGCTTCAGCGAATCGTAAGAGCCCGATTCGGCCAGGCGAATCGTGCCGCCTTTCGGGGCCTCGGGATTCGCATAGGGCAGGCTTGTGAAGTCCGCGGGCAGGGCAGGTTCGCCATACATTGCAATGCCATGCGACGGTTCGGCAAGGGTTGCGCGCGGCATCGCGGCAACAGTCGAAACGACGAGCAGGGCGGCAAGAAAATGCCCCGTGATCGCGGATTTGTTAGGTTTTTTGAAGATTCGCATCTCGACCCCGGGTTGCTTGTGGCAAATGCCAGTTATTTCAAAGCTCAGACTAGCCGAGCGAGTTTACCGTGACAAACAACAGCCTTGGACTCACGCGCGGTTTCGCCTATACATGAGTCACTGCTCGATAGGTTTCTTGCCTGTATGAAACCTGCCTCATGACTTGCGCCCGCCTTGTGCGGGCGCTTTTTTTTGATGGCGCCCTTGCCGGGATATTGAAGCCTTTGGCGGGTTAGGGCAGGTCATACCATATTGAGGCAATTTCAGGATGTCTCCGCGGCCCGCCGGCCCCGGAGAGGTGGGAGCATTATGTCTGACCAATCGATTCGCCAGCCCTCTCGCGCCCTTTGGTCGGACAGCGGCTGGTGCGCGGTTACGGCTGCGTTTACCCTGAACGGCTTTCTGTTCGGCGTCTGGGCCTCGCGCATCCCCAGCTTCAAGGAGGAGTTCGCGCTCTCGCAGGCGACGCTTGGTTTCCTGCTTCTGGGCCTGGCCGGCGGTGCCATCACCTCGTTCCCGTTTGCCGGCGGTCTCAGCGAACGGTTGGGTGCCGCGCGGATGACGGTGCTTTGCGCCATCATTTATTGCCCGGCCCTGGTGGCGCTGTCGCTGGCGCCATCGGTCATTCTGTTGGGGATGGCGCTGTTCGTCTTTGGGGCGATGCATGGTTCGATGGATGTCGCCATGAACGGTTGGGCGGCGAAAGTCGAGACGCGCATGGCGCGTCCGACCATGTCGATCTTTCACGCCATGTTCAGCCTGGGTGCCGGTCTTGGCGCGGCCAGTGGCTATATCGCCGTGAAGCTGGGGCTGGCGCCCGCCGCGCATTTCCTGCTGATGGCGGGCATTGGTGGTGCCATTGCCTTGCGGCTGATGTGGCCCGAACGGGATGCGACGCCGCCCATCCCTGCCGCCAGCCATGCCGAGCGGAAGCTGTTCGCGCTGCCGAAGGGGCCGCTTTTGCTGGTCGGGCTGGTCGCCCTGGCGATCTCGATGGGGGAAGGCGGCATGGCCGATTGGAGCGCCGTCTTCCTTCAGCGTGTCGTTCAGGTCAGCGAAGCGCAGGCTGCGCTCGGCTATGCGGCGTTCAGCGCGACCATGGTGCTGACGCGTCTGGCGGGCGGGCTGCTGGTGCAATGGCTGGGCCCCGTCGGTGTGACCCGGATGAGCGGGCTGATGGCCTGCCTCGGTCTGGTGATCGTCATCTTCGCGCCGGGGCTGTCCTGGGCGTTGTTCGGCTTTGCGCTTGTCGGAATCGGCTATGCGCTGATCATGCCGCTTGTCTTCTCTCGTGCGGCGAACGACCCGGACCTGCCGCCGGGACCGGCCATCGCCAGCGTTGCCACCGTGGGTTACAGCGGCATGCTGCTCGGCCCGCCGGTGGTGGGTTTTGTCGCCGAGCTTTTCGGATTGCGGGTGTCCTTCGCGATGCTGGCCCTGCTGGCGCTTTGGGCGGCGGCGATGGCCCCGGTTCTGCGGGTCGCGCCGTCTCGCTGAGCGGTCGGCCCGGTTCTGCCAACCGGGCCGGACAGGATCAGATCGCCGCCTTGCGCATCTCGTCCAGATAGATCTCGCGCAGCCTGCCCGCGACCGGGCCGGGGGTGCCGCTGCCGATCTTCTGGCCGTCGATTTCGACCACCGGCATCACGAAGGCCGAGGCCGAGGTGACAAAGGCCTCGTCAGCCGCCTGCGCCTCTTCGATGGTGAAGGGGCGTTCCTCAACCTTCATCTGGGCTTCGCGGGCGAAGCGCAGCACGGCGGCACGGGTGATGCCGTGCAGGATGTCATGGCTGAGTTGGCGGGTAACGATGGTGCCATTCTTGATGATATAGGCGTTGTTCGAGGTGCCCTCGGTCACGGCGCCTTCCTCGACCAGCCAGGCGTCGTCGGCCCCTTTGGCTTTCGCCGCCATCTTCGCCATCGAGGGGTAAAGCAGCTGCGTCGTCTTGATGTCGCGCCGGCCCCAGCGTTCGTCGGCAATGCTGATGACCTTCCAGCCGGTTCTTGCGGCCGGGCTGTCTGCCAGCCCCGGCTTGGACTGCGTAAAGGCCACGACCGTCTGCGGCGTGTCTGCGGCCGGATAGGCGAAGTCGCGGTCGCCGGGATTGCCGCGCGTGACCTGCAGATAGATCATGCCGTCGGTGATCCCGTTGCGTGTCACCAATTCGCGGAACATGGCCAGGTAATCCGCGTCGGCCATCGGATTGCCGATCTCCAGCGCCGACAGCGACCGGTTCAGCCGCGCCTGGTGCCCGTCGAAATCGATCAGCTTGCCGTCCAGAACGCTGACCACCTCATAGACGGCATCGGCCATGACAAACCCCCGGTCGAAGATCGAGACCTTGGCCTCGGCCTCGGGAAGGTATTCGCCGTTGAGAAAGACGATCCGGGACATGCGCGACTCCTTTGGCAGATATGGAAGTCGTCATGCGCCCGCATGGCCGGGGCGTCAAGTCGAGCGATATGCAGTTTATAATATGAATCGTTGACAGGTTGCCCCGCGATCGGGCAGAACTGCGCCATCGTCAAGCAGATGTGATGCTTTCGTGACGATGCAGAATACGCTGGGTGCGGGGCGGGGAGGCCCGGGCGCCCATAAGCGGGAGGAGACAGGCCCTTCGCCATGGTGCGAAGGGCCTGTTGCGTTTCCGGACCCGGTTTCAAGCCGCCACGCCGGGGCTTGGCCTTGCCACGCAGGCAGGGCAGACTCCGCATCGCTGCAGATCAGGAGGCCAATATGGAAACCCGCTTTCACCTTGCCTATCACATTCGCGATCTTGATGAAGCGCGCGGCTTCTATGGCGGCGTTCTGGGCTGTAAAGAGGGGCGCAGCACCGAAACCTGGGTCGATTTCGATTTCTTCGGCCACCAGATCAGCCTGCACCTGGGAGAGCCTTTCGCCACCGCGCGCACCGGAAAGGTCGGCGATCACATGGTGCCGATGCCGCATCTGGGACTGGTCATGCATCAGGATGACTGGCGCGCTCTGGCCGACCGGCTGGAGGCCGCCGGGATCGCGTTCATCCTGCCGCCCCAGACCCGCTTTGCCGGTGAGCCGGGCGAGCAGTCGACGATGTTCTTCACCGATCCGTCGGGCAATCCCATCGAGATCAAGGGGTTTCGCGACTGGGACGGGATTTTCGCGCGCTGACCGTCAACGGGACCTGTTTACAAGGGCGCGACCCGGCTCCGGCACCTTCACGAATTCGATGCAGGGGCCAAAGGTCTCGGAACGGTAACATAACGGTGCGCGTTCAAGCAGAGAAACGTCGCCGCAAGGTGATGTGCAAACCGCCCCAAAGGACTGCATAAAGGCCGCATGAAAAAGTTAGCTCTCGCACTCGCGCCCGTCATCGCCCTTCTGGTCACCGCCCCGGCGGCGCTGGCACAGAAGATTCCGCTCAACACGATCTCGAATTACCTGAACGGGCTGACGACGCTGCAGTCCGAGTTCACGCAGATCAACCCGGATGGGACGATCTCGGCGGGGACGGTCTATATTCAGCGACCGAACCGGGTGCGCTTCGAATACAAGAACTCGAAACAGCTGGTGCTGGCCTCGGGCGGGCAGGTGGCGGTCTTCGATTCCAAATCCAACCAGGGACCGCAGATATTTCCGCTGAGCGAGACGCCGCTTTCGATCATCCTGGCGGCGAATGTGAACCTGGCGCGTCAGGGCATGGTCACTGGCCATAGCGAGGTGAAGAACAGCACCGTGGTGACGGCGCAGGATCCTCAGCACCCCGAATACGGCAATATCCAGATGGTCTTCACCAACCCGACCGAGCTGCGCCAGTGGATCGTGACCGACGATACCGGCAAGAAGACCACGGTCATTCTGGGCGAAGGCCGCAAGGGCGTCAGTTTCAAGCCGTCGACCTTCGCCATCCAGAGCGAGCTTGACCGCCGCTAGTCCTGAGTGAGGCGGCTTGTCCGAGCCGCCTCATGGCTGGCCGGGGTTCAGGCGACCAGATCGGTCGGTGTGCGGCCCTCAGTAAAGGCGATCAGGTTATCGAGCGCGCGCAGCGCCATCTCGGTTCGCGTCGCCTCGACGGCGGTGCCCAGATGCGGCAGCAGCACGGCATTGTCGAGGCTGCGCAGCGCCTCCGCGATCTCGGGTTCGAACTCGAACACATCCAGCCCGGCGGCACGGATCTTCCCCGTGCTCAGCGCCGCGATCAGCGCCTGCTGGTCGATCACGTCGCCACGCGCGATATTGACGACGATCCCCTCGGGGCCAAGTGCCTCAAGCGCTGCCGCGTCGATCAGGTGATGGGTGCCGGCCCCGCCGGGCACTGCGATCACCACGAAATCGGCCTCGCGCATCAGCTCTGCAACCGTCCCAAGCTGGCGCGCCGGAAAGTCCAGCCCGCTGACGGTCGAGCGGTTGAAGAACACCACCTCCATGTCGAAGCCGCGATGCAGCGTCCGGGCGATGCTCTGCCCGATCCGGCCCATGCCGACGATGCCGAGCTTCTGGCCGGTAACCGGCGCGCCCAGCATCTGCGTCGGGTGCCAGCCGGTCCAAGTGCCGCTGCGCGCCAGCCGCTCGCCCTCGCCGGCGCGACGCGCGGTCATCAGAAGCAGCGTTACCGCAAGCTCGGCGGTCGAGGCGGTGACGACATTCGGCGTATTGGTGACGGCGACCCCGGCCGCTCGCGCGGCGTCGAGGTCGATAT
This sequence comes from uncultured Paracoccus sp., assembly GCF_937873615.1. Classification (GTDB taxonomy): domain Bacteria; phylum Pseudomonadota; class Alphaproteobacteria; order Rhodobacterales; family Rhodobacteraceae; genus Paracoccus. The sequence goes on along the minus strand of NZ_CALMYP010000065.1, from coordinate 144,876 downwards.
GGTTGTAACCGGCGCCGAAATTCGCCAGCAGCCTTGTGCGCGGCTTCGCGGCCTGAAACGCGCCGGCCCGGAAGGCATCGCCGAGCGTGGGCATGATCAGGTCGTATTCTGCCAGCGCCGTTGCCGCCTCGGCCTCGGTCATCGGCACATTGGTGTCGCGAAAGCGGGTCTCGAAACGTTCGGCGATGGCGGCCTCGGCCGCCTTGGTCATCGGGCGGGTGACAAGCAGTTTCATCAGAACATCCTTCCACCGATGGGGACGTCTAGATCCGGCCCGATCAGCACCACCTCGCCATCGGCATCGGGCAGGCCGAGGACCAGCACTTCGGACATGAATTTGCCGATCTGGCGCGGCGGGAAATTGACCACGGCGAGCACCTGCTTGCCGACAAGCTCCTCGGGTTTGTAATGCGCGGTAATCTGGGCCGAGCTGCGTTTCTCGCCGATCTCGCCGCCAAAATCGACCCAGAGCTTGATCGCGGGCTTGCGCGCCTCAGGATAGGGTTCGGCCCGGGTGATGCGGCCGGTGCGAATATCGACGGCCTGAAAATCGTCATAGGTGATGGTCATTTCCCCAACTCCCGCGAGCGGTCGGCGGCAGCGGCGACGGTGCGCGCGATCAGCGGCGGCAGGCCGGTGCCTGCGTCCATCAGGATCGCCAGCCCGGCGGCGGTGGTGCCATTGGGCGAGGTGACGGCCTCTCGCAGGGCGGCGGGGGGCGTGTCGTCGGCCATGGCCAATGCGCCGGCCCCGGCCACGGTCGCGCGCGCGAGTTGCAGCGCCAGTGCCTCGGGCAGGCCCTGAGCGCGGCCTGCTTCGGTTAAAGCCTCGATCATGTGGAAGACATAGGCGGGGCCGGACCCCGACAAGGCGGTGACCGCATCCATCTGGCTTTCGTCCTGAAGCCGCACAACTTCGCCGACCACGGACATCAGCCCCTGGGCCAGGTCGAGGGATTCAGCGCCCGCAGCCTCGTTGCCGATCAGGGCGGTGATGCCGCGCCCGATGGCGGCGGGTGTATTCGGCATGGCGCGCACGATCCGCGCGCTGGGGAAGGCCCGACCATAGGCCGCCAGCGTCACCCCGGCGGCCACCGAAACCACCAGCGTGTCGGCTCCGACCTGCAGCCCGTCCAGCACCGCGCCCATCATCTGCGGCTTGACCGCCAGCACCAGCACGGCGGGATTCCCGGGCAGCGGTTGGTTCAGCCGCACGCCCCGATCCGCCCATTGCGCCTGCACGTTCGGGTCGATCACCGTCACCGCGCCGGGATGGATGCCGTTCTTCAGCCAGCCGGTCAGCATGGCGCCGCCCATGCGGCCACAGCCGACCAGAACCAGTCCACGAGAATTGATATCGGTAAAATCCATTGCGTCCCCCTTTCGCCGGGGGCGCGTCGGTTGCGGCCCGGCTATGCCCGTCCGTAGGCTGCGCCCATGGCGATGTCCAGTGCCGCCTCGGCGGTGCTGTCGCCCCAGGCGACCAGCTGGAAGGCCGGATAAAGCCGCTCTGCCTGCTCGACCGCGTTGCGGATCATGTGATCGATCTGTTCGGCACTGGCGATGCTGTCGCCCGCGAGGCACAGCCCGTAACGCCAGACCATCATCCGTTGCGAGGGCCAGAAGGTGAAGGCGCCGTCCCAGACCTGATCATTGGCAAGGTTCAGCGCCTCGTAGAGCGTGCCCATCCGCTCTGCCGGCGGGTCCATGTCGAAGGTGCAGATCAGGCGCAGCATTTCCTCGGCCCCCGACCAGGCGAGGGTGATGGAATAGCTGCGCCACTGGCCTTCGACCGCCATGGCGATCTGGTCATCGGCGAGCCGGTCGAAATCCCAGTCGTGATGGGTCGCGATGGTCTCGACGATGTCGATGGGATGGATTTCACTGCTGTGGATATACGCGTCCGCCTGTGCCATGCCTGCCGTCCCCTGTGTTTCGGTGGTGAACCCACCTTGTCTCGTGTAGAACCGCGACAGGATGTGGTTTGCCCTTCGCGCCCTACAAGATAAGGGTGTGCCACCGGGCGGCCGCTGTAAAGGAATTTTTCGTTAATTTCCGCAAAATCTTGTGGATGAAATCCGCCAGCCTACCAGATGCCCGGGGGATATCCGGGGCGGCGGTGGGCTGGCAGCGGCTGGTCCTGCGGTGTGATCCGGGTCGGGCCGTCAGGCTTCGCCCTGCCTGAACAGCGATTTTGCCGCGTTCATCAGCGGCAGGATGGTCACGCGGGCAAGGGGCACGATCAGATATTCCGACAGCGGGATCAGCATCAGGCCCCAGATCAGCCCGATGATCCCGTCGAAGAACGCGGTGACGGCCCAACCGACCAGTCCCGGTGCCTGCGGGACCGCGAGGGCAGCGGCCTCTGCCTGATGGTGGATCCAGTCATAAGCTGTGTGCCAGCCCAACTCGTGCAGACCGTGGACGATGATGTTGCCGCCAACCCAGATCATCGCCGCCGTGCCGATAATGGTCAGCAGCTTCATCAGCACCGGCATCAGCCGGACCAGCCCGCGGCCAAGCGCGGCAAGCAGTCTGCTGCGTCCTCCGGCCATGGCGAGGCCCAGGTCATCCGCCTTCACGATCAGCGCCACCGAGCCATAGACGACCGCCGTGATCGCCAATGCGACGACGAACAGCACACCTGCCTCCATCGCGAATTTCGCTGCACCATGCAGCGGGCTGTCGGCCATCAGCGCAGTGACCTCGTTCAATGTGATGGTCATGATCTCGGCCGACAGGATGAAGTCGGTCTTGATCGCGCCCGAGACCTTCTTTTCCTCCAGATGCGCGGGATCGCCGGTGCCGCCCTCGTAATGGTCATGCGGATCGCCATGTGGCGAGATGGCGTGATAGATCTTCTCGGCACCTTCGAAGCACAGGTAGGACCCGCCCAGCATCAACAAGGGAGAGATCGCCCAGGGCGCAAAGGCCGAAAGCAGCAGCGCAATGGGCAGAAGGATCACCACCTTGTTGAAGATCGAGCCTTTCGCGATCTTCCAGATGATCGGCAATTCGCGTTTGGCGCTGAAGCCATGGACATATTTCGGCGTCACCGCTGCATCGTCGATGACCGCGCCGGCGGCCTTGGCACCGGCCTTCGCCGCCATCCCGGTCACATCGTCGATGGAGGCCGCCGCCACCTTGGCAATGCCTGCCACGTCGTCGAGTAGCGCGATCAATCCGCTCATTCACAGTCCTTTCCCGGTTCGCCGGGTATAATACTGGCCAGATGGAAAGGTTCCAGAGCCGCCATCGCTTGCACTGTCCCGGCGAATCCTTCATCACGGCGGCGATGCAAGCGAAAGGGCAAGACCATGGCCGATCTGGACGCAAAAGCGAAACCGACCGAGGAAATCGACCTGCGCGAGGTCTTCGGGCTGGACAGCGACATGAAGGTCAAGGGCTTTGCCGAGAAGACCGACCGGGTGCCGGATATCGACACCACCTACAAGTTCGACCCCGATACTACGCTCGCGATTCTGGCGGGTTTTGCCTATAACCGCCGGGTGATGATCCAGGGCTATCACGGCACCGGGAAATCCACCCATATCGAACAGATCGCCGCGCGGCTGAACTGGCCCTGTGTGCGCGTGAACCTCGATAGCCATGTCAGCCGGATCGACCTGATCGGCAAGGACGCGATCAAGCTGGTCGACGGCAAGCAGGTCACGGTCTTTCACGAAGGCATCCTGCCCTGGGCCCTGCGCAACCCGACCGCCATCGTCTTCGACGAATACGATGCCGGCCGCGCCGACGTCATGTTCGTGATCCAGCGCGTGCTGGAGGCTGACGGCAAGCTGACGCTCTTGGACCAGAACGAGGTCATCACCCCGAACCCGTTCTTCCGCCTGTTCGCGACCGCGAACACGGTGGGTCTGGGCGACACCACCGGCCTTTATCACGGCACCCAGCAGATCAACCAGGGCCAGATGGACCGCTGGTCGCTTGTGTCCACCCTGAACTATCTTTCCCACGATGCCGAGGCCGCCATCGTTCTGGCCAAGAACCCGAACTACAATAACGAGAAGGGTCGCGACGTGATCTCTCGCATGGTCACGCTGGCCGACCTGACCCGCACCGCCTTCATGCAGGGCGATCTGTCCACCGTCATGTCGCCGCGCACGGTCATCAGTTGGGCGCAGAACGCGCGCATCTTCGACAATGTCGGCTACGCCTTCCGCCTGACCTTCCTGAACAAATGCGACGAGTTGGAACGCCAGACCGTGGCCGAGTTCTATCAGCGCCTGTTCGACGAGGAACTGCCGGAAAGTGCCGCAGCCAAGGCGGGGTGATCCATACGACGAAGCGGCATCCGGGGCTCAGTTGGGTCCCGGACGGCTGTCTGCGCTTGCGTCACGCATGAATAGGATTGAGTGGTTTCCCAGACAGGCTTACGACGGCTAAGCTGTTCGTAAGCCTGTCGCCGAAAAAAAAAACCAGCATGACCACTGATCTTGCCGATTTCCTGCCCCAGCTCGACCGCGACATCCGGGATCGCGCGGATTGGGGCAGGGTGGCCGACTACATCCCCGAACTCGCCCGCGTCGATCCGGCGCAATTCGGCATTGCCGTGGCGCTTGCCGATGGGACCATGATCAGCGCCGGGGATGCGCGGAAGCGCTTCTCGATCCAGTCGGTTTCCAAGGTCTTCTCGCTGGCCTGCGTTCTGGGCAGGATCGGGGAACAGATATGGACCCGGGTTGGGCGCGAGCCCTCGGGGTCGCGCTTCGATTCGATCCTGCTTCTGGAACTGGAAAAGGGCCGGCCGCGCAACCCCTTCATCAATGCCGGCGCGCTTGTCACCACGGACGAGCTTCTGACCGGGCGCAGTCCGCGCGATGCGCTGTCGGAAATCCTCGGCTTCCTGACGGCGGCGACGGGCGACGGTGACATCCATATCGACAAGCATGTCGCGAAGTCCGAGGACGAGACCGGCTTTCGCAACCGGGCGCTGGCGAATTACCTGAAATCCTATGGCAATCTGAAGAACCCGGTGGATTACGTGCTCGGCACCTATTTCCACCAATGCGCCATCGAGATGACCTGCGAACAGCTTGCCCTTGCCGGGCGCTGCATTGCCGGTCTGCCCGGCGCGCCAAGCCTGCTGTCGGAACAGCGGGCTCGGCGGCTGAATGCGCTGATGATGACCTGCGGGCATTACGATGCCTCGGGCGATTTCGCCTTCCGTGTCGGCCTGCCCGGCAAAAGCGGGGTCGGCGGCGGCATCCTGCTGGTCGCGCCGGGGCGGGCCTCGATCGGGATCTGGTCGCCGGGGCTGAACGGCAACGGCAATTCGCAGATGGGATCCTATGCCGCCGAACGGCTGGCCCGGGTCATGGACTGGTCGGTCTTCCGTTCGTCCTGATCCCGGACGGGGCCTGCCGATCAGCAGGCCCGGGCAAGTTTCCCCTGCTTTGCCGGCTTGCCCGCCGGCCGGGCCAGCGGGCCATAGCTGCTGGTGCCGTCCTCTTTGAAATGAAGGTCCGGGAAGATATCCAGAATTTCCAGACGGCTGCGTTCGGTCAGCATCTTCCAGCCTTCCCTGCCCGGATAGAAGCTTTCGGTCGGCACCCCTTCCGAGTAGAGCACCTCGTGCCGGTCGAGAAGCAGGTGGAAATATTCGACCTCGCCACCCTCCTGCAGCCGGATGGTGCTGCCATTGACCAGCTTCTTGGCCGGAATGAAACACTCGGCCATCCGCCCCGTTCCGTCCTTCAACTCGCCCCAACTCAGGATGCGATGCTGCTGAGAGACGACGAGGGCACGCGTATTCCCGATGGCATGTGCGGCGATCCGCACCGGGGCCAGCCGGCCGATGGCCGCGACCGTGGCAGAGCCGACCCAGCGAAGCGGCTGGAACCCGCGATCGGCGGTGCGCAAGGCGTCGCCGGGCCGCAATTCCTCTATCGGGCGCGGGCCGATGCTGGTCTCGATCAGGGTGCCACGGGCGAAGCACACGAAATCGGTTTGGACGCGGACCACATCCATGCCGAAGTTGCTATTATTGTTCAAGGTCGTCAGCGTAATCGACCGGATCGACTTCGCCGCCAGAGCCTGCTGGTCGGCATCATTTGTCAGCTTGGGCGCGAGATAGAGTTTCCCGGTGGAGTCCTGAAAGACAACCGCAGTGTTCAGCGTCGCGGTGGTGCCGTCGGTATAGGTCAAGGTGGCGGTATACTGGCTGATCGAATCGAAGGTCTGGGCGGAGCCGCCGTCGATGGTGAACTGATCGGTGAAGGAGTTGTTATTGGTCCGGTAATAGTCGCCGGGCGATCCGACCGGGGACATGGTCCCGACATGCGACCAGAGCGGGTCCACGCTGCTGCCGAAGGTCGTGTTCAGAATGGTATTGGCATTTTCGGCAACCGGGTTGCCCTCGGTCGGGTCCAGATCCGCGACGGTGCCGAGATAGATTACGCCATAAGTATTGCTTGCGACCATTTGGCTGCTCTTCGCCTTGACATGAATTGGTGCCGAAGTCCCTTCTGGCTCTTTGACAGCCAGTGGGGGCTGCACACCTTGGCCGGGAACATGGCTGAACGGTGAATAAGGGGTGAATCGACGTGGACCACCCGACGACGCGTCCTCTGCTTAGCATGCCCGGTTCAGGCACGGGACATGATCGGAGGTATATCTGGCAGCGCATAAGTGCGTGCTGTTGGCATGGTCCGTGCGGGGGCTGTCGTATTGCCTATTGCACCATACTGAAGGCGGGTGGAAATCTGGCCGGCCATCGCTGCGAATGCTGGTCATCCGCCGCCAAAGGGCCTAGCCTGTCGCCGACCGAATGATGCGCTGACTGATCGACCCTGTATGAACAAATCCGACAACCCCGCCGATCCCTTCAAGAAGGCCCTGACCGAGGCGACGCGTGCGCTCGCGGACGAGGCCGAGTTGAACGTGACCTTCACCGCCGATCCCTCGGGCGTGGCGGGCGACACGATGCGGCTGCCGCAGGTCAGCCGGCGCATGACCCGTGACGAGATCGTGCAGGCGCGCGGCACCGCCGATGCGTTGGCGATGCGGCTGCGGCATCACGACCCGGCCACGCATGCGAAATACGCCCCCAGTGGCCCGATGGCGCGCGAGATCTTCGAGGCGGTGGAGACCGCACGGGTCGAGGCGCTCGGGGCGCGCGAAATGCCGGGTGCCCTGTCGAATATTGACGCGAAGATGGGGGCCGAGGCCGAGCGGCGCGGCTACGCTCAGGTCAAGCAGCCCGCCGACATTCCTTTGTCGGTGGCCGCCGGTTACCTGCTGCGCGAGGCCGCGACCGGGCGCAAGTTGCCCGCCGCTGCCGCCCATGCGGCAGAACTCTGGCGGCCTTTCGTCAGCCAGCAGGCCGGTCATGTGCTGGAAGCCGCGCGCGAAACCATGGCAGATCAGGCCGCCTTCGCCCGCCTTGCCCGGCAGATGATCGAGGATCTGGGCTACGGCGATCAGCTTGGCGAAGACCCGGATGCGGAACCGGAAGACGATGCCTCCGAGGAAGCCGAGCCCGATCCCGAGGCCGGCGACAACCAGGCCCGCGATCAGGATGACAGCGAGGACAGCGAATCCTCGCCCGAGCGGAGCCAGGAACGCACCCAGGACGAACGGCAGGCGCAGGTCTCGATGGACGATTCCTCGGAGGAGGAATTCGCCGAGGACAGCGAAATGCCCGACGGCGAGATGCCCGAGGAACTGCCGCCCCCGGTCAGCGAAGCCAGCGCCGAATACAAGGTCTATACCCAGGCCTATGACGAGGAGATCAAGGCCGAGGATCTGGCCGAGCCGGCGGAACTGGAACGGCTGCGCGCCTATCTCGACAAGCAGCTTGAACCCCTGCGGGGCGCGGTCAGCCGGCTGGCCAACAAGCTGCAGCGCCGACTTCAGGCCCAGCAGAACCGCAGTTGGGAATTCGACAAGGAGGAAGGTGTGCTCGATGCCGGGCGTCTTGCTCGCGTCGTTGCCAACCCGACCACGCCGCTCAGCTTCAAGATCGAGAAGGATACCGAATTCCGCGACACCGTGGTGACGCTGCTGATCGACAATTCCGGCTCCATGCGCGGCAGGCCGATCTCTATCGCCGCGATCTGCGCCGATGTGCTGGCCCGCACGCTGGAACGCAGTCAGGTCAAGGTCGAGATACTGGGCTTCACCACCCGCGCCTGGAAGGGCGGCCAAAGCCGAGAGCAATGGCTGAAGGACAACCGCCCGGCCTTGCCGGGGCGTCTGAACGACCTGCGCCACATCATCTACAAGGGCGCCGATGCGCCCTGGCGTCGGGTGCGCCCGAATCTGGGCCTGATGATGAAGGAAGGGCTGCTGAAGGAAAACATCGACGGCGAGGCGCTGGAATGGGCGCATCGCCGGCTGGTCCGGCGCGGCGAGGCGCGCAAGATCCTGATGGTGATCTCGGACGGGGCGCCGGTCGATGACAGCACGCTGTCGGTGAACCCGGCGAACTATCTGGAAAAGCACCTGCGCGACGTGATCGCCATGATCGAGAAGCGCCGGCAGGTCGAATTGCTGGCCATCGGCATCGGCCATGACGTGACGCGTTACTATGAACGCGCCGTCACCATCACCGATGCGGAACAATTGGGCGGCGCCATGACCGAACAACTGGCCGGGCTGTTCGAATCCGATCCGCGCCAGCGGGCGCGGGTCATGGGACGGGGCTTGCAGCGCCGGATCGGCTGATCGGCGCGGGCAGGGGAAGGGCGCAGATGTTCCAGAATTTCACCGAAACCGGCAATCCCGCGCTGCATCCGCCGCGCCTTGCCGCATTGCGTCAGGCGATGGCGGCGGAAGGCGTCGATGCCTTCCTGATCCCCCGCGCCGATGCGCATCAGGGCGAATATGTGGCCGATGCCGATGCCCGGCTGCGCTGGCTCACCGGCTTTTCCGGCAGCGCCGGCATTGCCGTGATCACCGCCGATCAGGCGGCGGTCTTTGTCGATGGCCGCTACAAGGTGCAGGCGCGGGCGGAACTGGATCTCGGCCATTTCACCCCCGTCGACTTCCCGGCCACCCGCCCCGCCGGCTGGCTGCCCGAGGCGCTGCCGGAAGGCGGGCGCGTGGGCTTCGATCCATGGCTGCACCCCCATCGCGAGATCGAGGAGATGCGAAAGACGCTGGCACCGGCGAATATCGGGCTGGTCCCGGTCGAAAACCTCGTGGATCGCATCTGGACCGACCGCCCGGCACCGCCCAAGGGGCGGGTCCGGCTGCATGATGACCGTATCGCCGGGGCGATGGCGGCCGAGAAACGCGCCCGTATCGCCGCCGATCTGCGCAAGCAGGGCCAACAATTTGCGGTCGTGACACTGGCGGATTCGCTGGCCTGGCTGCTGAACATCCGTGGCAGCGACATCCCCCGCAACCCGGTGCTGCTGGGCTTCGCGGTGATCGGCGCCGATGCCTCGGTCCAGCTTTTCGTCGATCCCGACAAGTTCCCGGATGAGCTGCGCGCCCATCTCGGCCCCGAGGTGTCAATCATCCATCCCGAAAGCTTCGCCGCCGCGCTCAGGACGCTGGACGGCCCGGTTCGCGTCGATCCGGCCTCGGCCCCCGAGGCGGTCTTTGCGGCACTTGCCGAATGCGAGATCGAGATTGCCGAGGGCGAGGACCCCATCGTCCTGCCCAAGGCGTGCAAGAACGAGGCCGAGCTTGACGGGATGCGCGCCGCCCATCTGACCGACGCGGCGGTGATGGCGCGCTTCCTCTGCTGGCTCGATGCCACCGCACCCGGCGGGCTGACCGAGATCGCCGTGGCCCAAAGGCTGGAACAGATGCGCCGCGAGGCAGGCATTCTCGATATCAGCTTCGACACGATCAGCGCGGTCGGTCCCCATGCCGCCCTGCCGCATTACCACGTCACCGAGGCGAGCGATCTGCCGCTTGCCGAGGGTCAGGTCCTGCTGGTCGATTCCGGCGGGCAATATCCGAACGGTACCACCGACATCACCCGCACCATGGCCGTGGGCGGGATGGCGCCTGAGATCCGCGAAGCCTTTACCCGCGTGCTGCAGGGCATGATCGCGGTGTCGCGGCTGCGCTTTCCGAAGGGGCTGTCGGGGCGCGATATCGACGCCGTCGCCCGCGCGCCGCTCTGGTCCGTGGGCATGGATTACGACCATGGCACCGGCCATGGCGTCGGGGCCGCGCTTTGCGTCCATGAAGGCCCGGCCCGGATCTCCCGCGCGTCTGAGGTGCCGTTGTCCCCCGGCATGATCCTGTCCAACGAACCCGGCTATTACCGCGAGGGCGCTTTCGGCATCCGGATCGAGAACCTGCTCGTTGTCGCCCCTGCCGACAGCCCCGATGGGCGCGAGATGCTGGGCTTCGAGACGCTGAATTTCGTGCCCATCGACCGGCGCATGATCGTTGCCGAGATGCTCTCGCCGGTCGAGCGCGACTGGCTGAACGCCTATCACGCCGAGGTGCTGGCGAAGGTCGCCCCTCTGGTCGATGCCGAGACGCGCCGCTGGCTGGAGCGGGCGACGGCGCCGGTCTGAGCGGCACTCGTTAGAGTTTTACGAATGAACCGCTTGCTTTGGGCCGCAAGACGCGTGATGCTGAACTTGCAGCCAATAAAGCAAACGCCCGCCATCCGGCGGGCGTTTTCCTTTTCATCGCCGGGATATCAGCCGATGGCGGCCGATTTCACCTGTGCGTCGACCTTGTCGATATATTGCTCGAAATTGTCCGAGAACATCTGCACCAGCTTCTTCGCCTGCGCATCATAGGCAGGTCCGTCGCCCCAGGTCCGGCGCGGGTCCAACAGCACATCCGACACACCTTCGACCGAGACCGGAACCTCGAAGCCGAAATTCGGATCCTTGCGGAATTCCACATCGTTCAGCGAACCGTCGAGCGCCGCATGCAGCAGCGCGCGCGTCGCCTTGATCGGCATCCGCGAGCCCTGACCGAAAGCGCCGCCAGTCCAGCCGGTATTGACCAGCCAGCAGGTCGCGCCGGTCTTGGCGATCTGGTCCTGCAACAGCGCGCCATAAGCCTCGGGGCGGCGCGGCATGAAGGGGGCACCGAAACAGGTCGAGAAGGTCGGGATCGGCTCGGTCACGCCGACCTCGGTGCCCGGCGTCTTCGAGGTGAAGCCCGACAGGAAGTGATACATCGCCTGCGCCGGGGTCAGCCGCGCGATGGGCGGCAGCACGCCGAAGGCGTCGCAGGTCAGCATGATGACATTCTTCGGCACGCCGGCCATGCCGGTTTCCGAGGCGTTCGAGATATATTCCAGCGGATAGGCGCAGCGCATGTTCTCGGTCAGCGAACTGTCCTCGAAATCCAGTTTCAGCGTCGCCGGGTCGAAGACCATGTTCTCGATCACGGTCGCGAATTTGGAGGTCGTGGCATAGATCTCCGGCTCGGCCTTGGGCGAGAGGTTGATGGTCTTGGCATAGCAGCCGCCTTCGAAGTTGAAGACGCCCTTGTCGGACCAGCCATGTTCGTCGTCACCGATCAGCACCCGGTCCGGGTCGGCGGACAGCGTGGTCTTGCCGGTGCCCGACAGGCCGAAGAAGATCGCGACATCGCTGGTATCCTCGGGGGCGTGGTTGGCGCTGCAATGCATGGCCATGACGCCACGCCCCGGCAGGATGTAGTTCATCAGCGTGAACACGCCCTTCTTGTTCTCGCCCGCATATTCGGTATTGCCGATCAGGATCAGCTTGCGGTCGAAATTCAGCGCGATCACGGTTTCCGAACGGCAGCCGTGGCGGGCCGGATCGGCCTTGAAGCTGGGGCAGTTGATGATCGTGTATTCGGCCTTGAAACTCGCCAACTCGTCGGCCTTGGGACGGCGCAGCAGGTGGCGGATGAACAGGTTGTGCCAGGCCAGTTCCGAAACCACCCGGACATCGAGGCGCTGTTCGGGATCGGCACCGGCATAAAGGTCCTGCACGAAATATTCGCGGCCCTGCATATGGGCCAGCATGTCCTCATAGAGCCGATCAAAGGCCTCGGCCTCCATCGGTTGGTTGTTTTCCCACCAGATCGAATCTTCGACCAGGGGCGTGCGGACGACGAATTTATCCTTGGGCGAGCGGCCGGTATGCTTGCCGGTCGAAACCAGGAACGCACCGCCAAGGCCCAGCTTGCCCTCGCCACGGCGGACGGCATGTTCGACCAGTGCCGGTTCGAGCAGGTTGTAATAGACAGAACCCACCCCTTCGATACCCTGGTCCTCAAGTTTGAAATCGGGGTTAACTCGGGTCTGCGACATGGGGGGATATCTCCGCTTCTGGCTGGACAGGCACGTTGGTCTTCGCCCCTATAACATGGCAAATTTGTGAAAAAAGAGGCGATTTTCCCATGTTAGCGAAATCAGGAATGTTTAGCGCAAACAGGCCTCGCGCTGCCGCGTTTGCAGGCGTTGGAGGGGGTGGAATTGGTTGAAGTTGAAACCGTTCACGCAAGCGCCGTGCAGATGGACGGGCGTGGCGTCCTGATCCTCGGTCCCTCGGGCAGCGGCAAATCCGCGCTGGCACTTCGGCTGATCGCGCTTGGCGGGGTGCTGATCGCCGATGACCGGGTGATCCTGACCCGGCGTGACGCAACGTTATGGGCCGAGGCCCCGGCCGCGTTGGCGGGGCTGATCGAGGCCCGCCATGTCGGCCTGATCCGCACCGCACATGCCCCCGGTCCCATCGTGCTGGTCGCCGATCTGGGCCAGACCTGTCCGGAAAGGCTGCCGCCAATCCGCAACACCTGCGTAAAGGACATGTTACTGCCCCTTGTCCTCGGCCCGTTAACCGATCATCTTTCATCTGCGATCAGTCTGTTATTGCGGGGAGGCTGGATCGCCCCCGACGTATGAATTGTTGCCGGTCAAGCGATGAACGAAGCCATGACTCCCAGCGATCCTGCCCGGACGGCCGCAACGGACAGCGCCGCGACCCGGCTGGTGCTCGTCACCGGCCCTTCCGGTGCCGGGCGTTCGACCGCGATCGACGTGCTGGAAGATCTCGGTTACGAGGCCATCGACAACCTCCCGCTTTCTCTGGTGCCGCGACTTCTCGACGGGCCGCCGCGCAATGCGCCGCTGGCCCTCGGTCTCGATGTGCGCAACCGCGATTTCTCGGCCTCGGCGGTGATCGAACTGATCGACCGGCTGACCCGACACCCGAGCTATACCGCCGAAGTGCTTTATCTCGACTGCGATTCCACCACGCTGGTGCGCCGCTTCAACGAGACGCGCCGCCGCCATCCCATCGCCGGCGAGGGCGCGCCGCTTGACGGTATCCTGACCGAAAAGGACCTGCTGGCACCGATCCGGTCGCGGGCCGATGTGCTGGTCAATACGACCGAGATGTCGCCCCATGACCTGAAGGCGGAACTGGCGCGCTTCTTCGATGTCGAACCGGGCAGCCGCCTGACCGTCTCGGTCCAGAGCTTTTCCTATAAACGCGGCGTTCCGCGCGGCATCGACATGATGTTCGACTGCCGCTTCCTTGAAAACCCGCATTGGGATCCCCAATTACGCGCTCTCGACGGGCGCAACGGTGCCGTTCAGCGATTCGTCGAGGATGATCCGCGCTTCGCCGAATTCCTGCAGAAGGTGCTGGATCTGGTTCTTTTTGTCCTGCCTGCGCATCTGGCCGAGGGAAAAACCCATCTGGCCATCGGTTTCGGCTGCACGGGCGGGCAACATCGCTCTGTCACTCTGGCAGAGATTATGTCAAAAGCGCTTGCTGAACATGGTTGGCAGGTGTCCAAACGTCACAGGGAACTCGAACGTCGCGAAGCGGAACGACCGCAGCTGACGCTTCCGGGTTCGGCCGCTCGGGGAACGCAGATTTGATCGGAATTGTCATCGTCGCACATGGCGGTCTGGCACGAGAATATCGGTCAGCGATGGAACATGTGGTCGGCCCGCAGCCCGGGGTGCGCACCATCACCATCGAGGACGATCACGACCGCAACGCCAAAAGCCGCGAGATCTGCATCGCCGCCGACGAGGTCGACGAGGGCGACGGGGTGGTTGTGGTAACCGACCTTTTCGGCGGCTCGCCCTCCAACCTGTCGCTGCCGGCCTGTTCGGCAAGCAATCGCATCATCCTTTACGGTGCAAATCTTCCGATGCTGGTCAAGCTCGCGAAACTGCGCAACCTGCCGGCCCAGCAGGCCGCCGCCCATGCTGTCGCCGCCGGGCGCAAATATATCGACAGCTACACGGTCCATGAGGAACTGGCGCCCCGCCACGTCGCCCAATGACCGATCCCATCCGCCTCACCCTGCCCATCGTCAACGAAAAGGGCCTCCATGCCCGCGCCTCGGCGAAATTCGTCGAGATGGTCGAGCGTTTCGATGCCAATGCCCAGGTCACCCGCGACGGCATGACCGTCTCGGGCGATTCGATCATGGGCCTTCTGATGCTGGCCGCCGGGCGCGGCAGCGAGATCGCGCTCGCGGTTTCGGGCGCCGACGCCCGGGCCCTTGCCGATGCCCTGACCGAACTGGTCGCTCAGCGTTTCGGCGAGGACAGTTGAGCCTTGGCAGGGCGGCAATCCTACCACCACGGCAATCTCCGTGAGGCGCTTGTGGAAGCCGCCGTCGCGCTGATCGAACAAAGCGGCCCGCAGGCTTTTTCGCTGTCCGAGGCCGCGCGCCGCGCCGGCGTCTCGCCCGCCGCCCCCTATCGCCATTTCAAGAATCGCGACGATCTGCTGGAGGAAGTCGCACGGCGCGGTTTCATCGCCTTCGCCGAATGCATGAACGACGCCTATGACGACGGCAAGCCGAACCCGCTTCGGGCGCTGTCACGCGTCGGCAATGCCTATCTCGACTTCGCCAGCAGGAATCCCGGCTATTACATGGCCATGTTTGAAAGTAACGTCGCCGTGGTCTCGAATTCCGAACTGTGGGAGACCTCGGAACGCGCCTTCGGGGTGCTCGTTCGCGCCGCCGAAGCCCTGTCCGAGCCTTTGCCGAAGGAAGAGCGACCGCCCGCGCGCATGGTCGCCAACCACATCTGGGCGCTGAGCCATGGCGTGGTCGAGCTGTTCTCGCGCAACCGCAACTTCTCACGCAGCCCGGTCTCGCCCGAGGATATGCTGGCCTCGGGTGTGCTGATCTATCTGCGCGGCCTCAACCTCGTCGTTCACTGAAACCCCGCCGCTCGATGTGGTTGCCGGCTTTGGGCCGGCCCTTTTTTCGCGTCTTTCCGCCGCAGGTCGATTTTTCGACCCGTGGGTCTTGATACGCGGATTGCGCCCCCCATCTCTGTTAATGTGAATGGTCTTCACATAACAAGCGAAGGGTAACAAAAATGGAATATGGTGCGACCTCAACCTATCGGCCCGGACTGTTCAGCCGCATCAACGGCGTGCTGATCCAGGCCCGGGATTGGCTGGACGCGAAGGGCAAGGGTGCCTGGATCCTCGCCATGATCGCGGGCTTCATCTTCGTCTGGCCGGTCGGTCTGGCCATTCTCATCTACATGATCGGGAGCAATCGCATGTTCAACTGCTCGCATCGCCGGAATTCGGCGCGCAATCACTTCACCGGATCGACCGGCAATGTCGCCTTCGATTCCTATCGCGACGAGACGCTGAAGCGTCTTGAAGAGGAACATCGCGAATTCATGGCATATATGGCGCGCCTGCGCGAGGCCCGCGACAAGACCGAGTTCGACCAGTTCCTGACCGAACGCCGCGAAGCCGCGAATCGCCCGGTCACGCTGTAACCGCGCCCCGCGCAATGAGAAAAGGGCCGGAGGTTCGCCTCCGGCCCTTCCTGTATCTGACGCGCCTTTTCAGCGCGTCGGCACCGGGCTTTCCCCCGAATAATCATAGAAGCCGCGGCCCGATTTGCGGCCCAGCCAGCCGGCCTCGACATATTTCACCAGCAGCGGGCAGGGTCGGTATTTGGTATCCGCCAGCCCGTCATGCAGCACGTTCATGATCGCCAGGCAGGTGTCCAGCCCGATGAAATCGCCCAGTTCCAGCGGCCCCATCGGCCAGTTCGCCCCCAGCCGCATCGACTGGTCGATCGAATTGACCGAACCGACACCCTCGTAAAGCGTATAGACCGCCTCGTTGATCATCGGGATCAGGACGCGGTTGACGATGAAGGCCGGGAAATCCTCCGAGGTGGCCGAGGTCTTGCCGATGCGCTCCACCACCTCGACCAGGGTCTGATAGGTTTCCTGATCGGTAGCGATGCCCCGGATCAACTCGACCAGCTGCATGACCGGGACCGGGTTCATGAAGTGGAACCCCATGAATTTCTCGGGCCGGTCGGTGCGGCTGGCCATCCGCGTGATCGAGATCGACGAGGTGTTCGAGGTCAGGATGGTCTCGGGCTTCAGATGCGGCTGAAGCTCGGCGAAGATCGCCTGCTTGACGGCCTCCTTCTCGGTCGCGGCCTCGATCACCAGATCGCATTGGCCCAGTTCGGCCAGCACCAGCGTGGTGCGGATGCGCCCCAGCGTGGCGGCCTTGTCGGCCTCGGTGATCTTCTCGCCCTTGACCTGCCGGTCGAGGTTCTTCGTGACCGTCGCCAGTGCCTTCTTCATCGCCTCTTCGCTGACATCGGTCAGCAGGACGTCATATCCCGCCAGTGCGAAAACATGGGCAATCCCGTTGCCCATCTGGCCCGCGCCGATCACGCCTACCGATTGAATCGCCATCATCATCGCCCCTTTTCGATTTCCGCGCGACGATAGGCGGGCAAGCCCTGCGGATCAATGCCGGAATGCGCGGGGCAGGGGGCATATGCGCCGCGCATGAAAAAGCCGCCCGGGGGGCCGGGCGGCTTCACGATTGGTTCGGGCCCGCCGTTTACAGCTTCTCGGTCAGTTCCGGGACGACCTGGAACAGATCGCCCACCAACCCGTAATCGGCGACCTGGAAGATCGGGGCTTCCTCGTCCTTGTTGATCGCCACGATGACCTTACTGTCCTTCATCCCGGCAAGGTGCTGGATCGCGCCCGAGATGCCGACCGCGATATAAAGCTCGGGTGCGACGATCTTGCCGGTCTGCCCGACCTGCCAGTCGTTCGGCGCAAAGCCCGAATCGACGGCGGCACGCGAGGCCCCGACCGCAGCACCCAGCTTGTCGGCAAGCGCCTCGATAATGGCGAAGTTTTCCTCCGAACCGACACCGCGCCCGCCCGAAACCACCCGGCCCGCCGAGGTCAGTTCCGGCCGGTCGCTTTTCGCCACCTCGTCCGCAACCCATTTCGACAGGCCGGGATCCTCGCCCGTGGCCTGATCGGCAACGGCAGCCGCGCCACCCTCGCCCGCCGCATCAAAGCTGGCGGTGCGGATGGTCATGACCTTCTTCGCGTCCTTCGATTTCACCGTCTGGATGGCATTGCCGGCATAGACCGGGCGCTCGAAGGTGTCGGCATCGACGACGCCCGACACGTCAGAGATCACCATCACATCCAGCAAAGCCGCCACACGCGGCATGATGTTCTTGGCATCGGTCGTCGCCGGCGCCACGATATGCTCGTAATCACCCGCCAGCGAGGCGATCAGCGCCGCCGTCGGCTCGGCCAGACGGTGGCCGTAAAGCGCATCCTCGGCGACCAGCACTTTCGCCACGCCGTCGATCTTCGCGGCCTCGGCACCGGCGGCCTTGGCGGAGGACCCGGCGGCCAGCACCGTCACATCGCCCAGAGCCTTGACCGCGTTCACCGCCTTGGCGGTGGCATCGCGGCTGAGTTCGCCATTGGTGACTTCGGCAAGCAGCAGAACAGCCATTACACAACCCCCGCTTCTTTGAGTTTCTGGACCAGTTCATCGACCGAGCCGACCTTGATCCCGGCCTTGCGGCCCTCGGGTTCCCGGGTCGAGACGATCTCCAGCCGGGGCGAGACATCGACGCCGTAATCGGCGGCGGTCTTTTCATCCAGCGGCTTCTTCTTCGCCTTCATGATGTTGGGCAGGCTGGCATAGCGCGGCTCGTTCAGGCGCAGGTCCGCCGTCACGATGGCCGGCAGCTTGACCTCGATGGTCTGCAAACCGCCATCGACCTCGCGGGTGACCTTGGCGGCCTCGCCCTCGATTTCCACTTTCGACGCGAAGGTCGCCTGCGGCCAGCCCAGCAGGGCGGCCAGCATCTGACCCGTCGCGTTCATGTCATTGTCGATGGCCTGCTTGCCGGCAATGACCAGCTTGGGCTGTTCGGCGTCGATCACCGCTTTCAGGATCTTCGCGACCGCCAGCGGCTCGATATCGGTGTGCACATCATCGGCGGCCACGACCAGAATCGCCCGGTCCGCGCCCATGGCCAGCGCCGTGCGCAGGGTTTCCTGAGCCTGCTTGACGCCGATGGAAACGACCACGACCTCCTCGGCCGCGCCCTTTTCCTTCAGCCGGATCGCTTCTTCCACTGCGATCTCATCGAAGGGGTTCATCGACATCTTCACATTGGCCAGATCGACCCCGGAACCGTCGGATTTCACCCTCGCCTTCACGTTATAGTCGATCACCCGTTTTACCGGCACGAGAACCTTCATCGGTGCTCACTCCCTTTCCTGACCTCAAGCAATTCGTTGCAATTGATAGCGGCGCCTGTCCCGCGACGACAGAAAAAAATTCTTTGACGCTGCGTTGATGACAGGTCAGCTTTCCGCCCCCCGGCTGGCGCCCGGCTGCCACAGAATGTCGCCGCCCGCGTCCAGATTGGCAACCCTTGCGGCGACGAAAAGCCAGTCCGACAGCCGGTTCAGATAGCGCAGGGCGGCAGGGTTGGCGTCGCCAAGCGCCGCAAGCGCGACCGCCTGACGTTCGGCCCGGCGGGCGATGGTGCGGGCCATGTGCAGATGCGCGGCCAGCGGGCTGCCACCGGGCAGGATGAAGCTGCGCAGGGGGGCCAGCCGCGCATTCATGGCGTCGATCTCGGCCTCCAGCCGCGTCACCTGCTCGTCGATGATGCGCAGGACGGGATAGGGGGCCTTTGCATCGCCGGCCATGTCGGGCCGCGACAGGTCCGCGCCCAGATCGAACAGCTCGTTCTGGATCACCGCGAGCGGGTCTGCCATCGCGCCGCCATGCAACCGGCACAGGCCCATCGCGGCGTTGAGTTCATCGACCGTGCCATAGGCCTCGACCCTTGGATCGGTCTTGGCGACCCGGCTGCCATCCGAAAGCGCGGTCTCGCCGCCATCGCCGGTGCGGGTATAGATGCGGTTCAGGACCACCATCAGCCGCGCACCGCGATGAACAGCAGGATCAGCGCGATGGCGATGGCCTGGGCGATGATCCGCCAACGCATCATCCGGTTGCCATGCTTGGCGTTGAACTTGCCGCCGATGCCGAAGCCGCCGATTCCGATCATCAGGATGACCACCACAGCCAGCATCGCCAGCAGGATCAGGATATAGAGCGGATCGTTGGACATGGGCGCGCCTCTGGCTGGACGCGCGCAGGTTAGCGGCAGGCGCCGGGCGGGTCCACCGCGAAGCGCACGGGATCCTTCCGGCGGGGCTTCGCGCAGCGGTCCGGCAGGACCGAATCACTTGTAGCGCGATGCGGATAATCACGCTATGCTGCCCCATCAGACCCGGATAACCGGGCAACGGGCAGAGGCAGTGACGGCGGTATTCTCATGACCGAGATGGTATTCGGCGCGATTCCCGCGCGGGTTGGCGATCCGATTCTTCCAAGATGGTGGCGGACGGTGGACCGCTGGTCCCTGTTCGCGGTGCTCATCCTCTTTGCCATCGGGCTTCTTCTGGGCCTCGCCGCCTCGGTGCCGCTGGCCGAAAAGAACAACCTGCCGCCCTTCTATTACGTCATCCGCCAGGCTTTCTTCGGCGGGGTAGGGCTGGCGGCGATGCTGGTCATCTCGATGTTCGGCCCCCAGCAGATCCGCCGGATCGGCGTGATCGGCTTTGTCGTCTCGGTCGTGGTGGTGGCGCTTCTGCCGGTGATCGGCACCGATTTCGGCAAGGGGGCGACGCGCTGGCTCAGCCTCGGCTTCGCCTCGGTCCAGCCCTCGGAATTCCTGAAACCCTGTTTCGTCGCTGCCATGGCCTGGTGCATGGCCGCCAGCCAGGAGGTCGGCGGCCCGCCCGGCAAGTCGATCAGCTTCGTCATCACCATGGGCGTGGTCGGAATGCTGGTCATGCAGCCCGATTTCGGACAGGGCTCGCTGGTGCTGTTTTCCTGGTGCGTGATGTTCTTCGTCGCCGGTGCGCCGCTCTGGCTTCTGGGCGGGGTCGCGGCGATGACGGTGATGGGCGGCGTCTTCGCCTATGGCGCGTCCGAGCATTTCGCCCGCCGCATCGACGGCTTCCTGACCGCCGAGATCGACCCCCGCACCCAGATCGGCTATGCCACCAACGCCATTCAGGAAGGCGGCTTCTTCGGCGTCGGCGTGGGCGAGGGCACGGTGAAATGGTCGCTGCCCGATGCCCATACCGATTTCATCATCGCCGTCGCGGCCGAGGAATACGGCCTGATCCTGGTCCTCGTCATCATCGCGCTTTACGCCACCATCGTCTTCCGCTCGCTGATGCGGCTCTTGCGTGAACGCGACCCCTTCGCGCGCATCGCCGGCACCGGGCTGGCCTGTGCCTTCGGCGTGCAGGCGCTGATCAATATGGGGGTTGCGGTGCGGCTTCTGCCGGCCAAGGGCATGACCCTGCCTTTCGTCAGCTATGGCGGCTCGTCCGTGATCGCCTCGGGCATCGCCATGGGGATGCTGCTGGCCCTGACCCGCAACCGTCCCCAGGGCGAGATTTCCGACGTGCTCGGGCGGCGGCACTGATGCCCGGCTATGCGCTGATCGCCGCCGGCGGCACCGGCGGGCACATGTTCCCGGCCCAGGCCCTGGCCGAGGTGCTCCTGGCCCATGGCTGGCGGGTGAAGCTTTCCACCGACGATCGCGGCGCCCGCTATGCCGGCGCTTTCCCTGTGGATGTGATCCGCGAGGTCGTGCCATCGGCCACCACCGCACGCGGCGGACTGATGGGCAAGCTCAGCGCGCCCTTCAAGATCGCCGCCGGAGTGCTGGCGGCGCGGCGCGCCTTCGCCAAGGACCGGCCCGATGTGGTCGTGGGCTTCGGCGGCTATCCGACCATCCCGGCCATGTCGGCGGCGCGTCTTGGCCGCATCCCGCGCATGATCCACGAACAGAACGGCGTCATGGGCCGGGTGAACGCGCTTTTCGCCCCCCGCGTCGACCGCGTCGCCTGCGGCATCTGGCCCACCACCCTGCCGCAAGGCGTCTCGGGCATCCATACCGGCAATCCCGTGCGCAAGGCCGTGCTCGACCGCGCCGCCAGCCCCTATGCCGCGCCCGGCGACGGTTCCCTGAACCTGCTGGTGATCGGCGGCAGTCAGGGGGCGCGGGTCCTCTCGGACATGGTGCCCGCCGCCATCGCCGCGCTGCCCGAAGACACCCGCGCCCGCCTCAACGTCGCCCATCAGGCCCGGGCCGAGGATCATGACCGCGTGACCGGCGCCTATGCGGCTGCCGGCGTCACCGCAGAAGTGCAGCCCTTCTTCTCGGACGTGCCGCAACGCCTCGCCGATTGCCATCTGGTCGTCAGCCGCGCCGGGGCGTCCTCCGTCGCCGACATCACCGCAATCGGCCGGCCCGCGATCCTGATCCCCTATGCCGCCGCCTCGGGCGATCACCAGAGCGCCAATGCGCGGTCCCTTGCCGATGCCGGCGCCGCCATGGTCCTGCCTGAAAGTATACTTGACCCCGACACGCTCGCGCGCGACATCCTCGCCATTCTGACCGACCCAGAGCGCGCCTCCGGCATGGCCGAGGCCGCCCGGGAACTGGGCCGCCCCGACGCCGCCGCGCGGCTTTACGAAATCGTCACGGAGATCGCCGCATGAACGCCGCCACCAAACTGCCCGGAGAGCTTGGCCCGATCCATTTCATCGGCATCGGCGGCATCGGCATGTCGGGCATTGCCGAGGTGCTGATGACGCTCGGCTATGACGTGCAGGGCTCGGACGCGAAGAAATCCAAGATCACCGACCGGCTGGAAAAGCTCGGCGCGCGGATCTTCGAAGGCCAGCGGGCGGAAAATATCGGCGATGCCGGCGTGGTGGTGATCTCGACCGCGATCAAGAAGGGCAATCCCGAGCTTGAGGAGGCCCGCCGCCGTGGCCTGCCCATCGTCCGCCGGGCTGAGATGCTGGCCGAACTCATGCGCCTTAAATCCAACATCGCCATCGGCGGCACCCATGGCAAGACCACGACCACGACCATGGTCGCGACCCTGCTCGATGCCGGCAATTTCGACCCGACCGTCATCAATGGCGGCGTCATCCACGCCTACGGCTCGAACGCCCGCGCCGGCGCCGGCGAATGGATGGTGGTCGAGGCCGACGAAAGCGACGGCAGCTTCAACCGCCTGCCCGCGACCATCGCCATCATCACCAATATCGACCCCGAGCATATGGAGCACTGGGGCGATTTCGACAGATTGCGCGAAGGCTTCTACAACTTCGCCTCCTCGGTGCCCTTCTACGGCCTCGCCGTCTGCTGCACCGACCACCCCGAGGTGCAGGCGCTTGTCGGCAAACTCTCCGACCGCCGCGTCGTCACCTTCGGCTTCAACGCCCAGGCCGATGTGCGGGCCATGAACCTGACCTATGAAAACGGCATCGCGCATTTCGACATCGCCCTTCAGGGCGAGGCCGATCTGGACGAAAGCGGCGAGATCCCGGTGATCGAGGGCTGCACCCTACCGATGCCGGGCGATCACAACGTCTCGAACGCGCTTGCCGCCGTCGCCGTAGCCCGCCACCTCGGCATGAAACGCGGCGAGATCCGCGAGGCGCTGGCGAAATTCGGCGGGGTGGGGCGCCGCTTCACCCGCGTGGGCGAGGTGAACGGGGTCACCATCATCGACGATTACGGTCACCACCCGGTCGAAATCGCCGCCGTGCTGAAAGCCGCGCGTCAGGCCACCAAGGGTCGCGTCATCGCCGTCCACCAGCCGCATCGCTATTCGCGGCTCTCCAGCCTCTTCGACGATTTCTGCACCTGCTTCAACGAGGCCGATGTGGTCGGCATCGCCGAAGTCTATGCCGCCGGCGAAGACCCGATCCCCGGCGCCTCGCGCGACGATCTGGTCGCCGGGCTGATCGCCCACGGCCACCGCCACGCCCGCGCCGTGGTGGACGAGGCCGATCTCGCCCGGCTGGTCCGCGAACAGGCCCGCCCCGGCGACATGGTCGTCTGCCTCGGCGCCGGCACGATTTCCACATGGGCCAATGCGCTGCCGGAACGGCTGACCGAAAAGGCCGCCTGACGCCCCTCGCTGTCTGTCGCGTCCTCCCGCAGGGCTGCAAAACCGTATCGACGGAATATCGACGCGGTATGTACGGGGGTATGCACGCAATATGGACGCGGTTTCAGCGCCTTCCGGCCCAGTCCACGAAGCGCCCGAAAAGTGCCGGATCGCCCATCTGCCCACCCTTCAGCATCAGCCGCATCCGGTCCCGTCCCGGGTCTCTATGGCGCCCGATACAGACACTGACTCCCGGCGAAATCTGGTGGTCGAACTCCAGCGCATGAAAGCCCAATCCGGCGCAGATACGGCTGGAGGTATCGCCACCGGCAATGCCCAGATAACCCAGCGAAACCTGCGCAAGAATGCGTGCCAGAAGCGCGACCGAGCGATCCGCCAGAGCGTCGGGCGACATGGCGTAATCGGCCTCAGGATCCAGCGCCACCAGCACCGGCCGGCCCTTGCGCAACTGCCCTGCACAGCCCTCGGCGAAGCTCTCCGAGGCCAGGTCTGCGGGCCCCGCCCGCATCACCGGCCCATCCCGGAAACCCGCCACCTGCACCCCGGTCAGGGGCGACCGGCTGCCGGCGAAGATCAGCACGCCACCATGCCGCGGCACCGGCGTTTCGGCGGCTGCCCTCTGCTGATGACCGGCCCCGGTCAGCATCTCCGCGACCGAGCTTGCACCGACCAGCAATTGCCGCCCGCCTGCACGGCGAAGCGCCTCGGCGACCCGTTCAAGGTCCTGCTGGCGAAGGATGTCGAAGACGACCGCCCCCGCCCGCAGCCGCACGGCAACCGCATCGGCATCGGCAAGCATGTCTGTCGTGACAAGGTCCAGCGATTGCAGGCCCTGCGCGGCCAGATGCAGGCGCATGTCGGCTTCCCGCATCGGCGTGACCGGGTGACGGGCCATGACCGGGTGGCGGTCGATGCGGTGGATTTCCCCGTCCGGGCCGCGCGCGAAAAGATGCCCGAAAGCGAGGTATCGGCCAAGGCTCGGCTGGCCGCCGATAATGGCGGTAACCTCGGGCTGGAAGTGCTGGCGAAGCGCCGCGACCATGGCCCCGATGGAGCCGATCCGGGGCGAGGAATCGAAGGTCGAGCAGATCTTCAGATGGACGATCTGCGGGTCCTGCGCGGCGATCAGCGGCCAGAGCCGGGCGATTTCGGCCCCTACCTCCTCCGGCGGACGAGAGCGCAGGTCGGTGGCGATGCCGAGCGCGTCGAGATCATCGGCTGCGTGCCCCGTTTCGATCAGCAGGCGACTGCGCCATCCGGCCTGGGCATAGCGGGCCAGACTGTCCGATGCGCCGGTGAAATCGTCGCCCAGAAAGACGACCCGCGCCGCCATCAGCGCCCGCCGAAGAAGCGGAGTGCTGCGGCAAGGTTCGGCCGCGTCCTGGCGCCGTCTTCCAGCGTGTCGCCATCGCGCAACGTGTCATAGGCCTCGCGCAGCGAGGCGACGCCGGCCTCCGGCCCCTCGGGATGGGCGAGGATGCCACCGCCGCACATGAACATCAGTTCCGGCCCCTGCGCGGCTTCCAGCGTCGCTGGCAGCGTCCCGGCCCATTGGCCCGAGGAAAAGGCCGGCATCACCCGGTCGTCGGGGCCGCCTTCGGACAGCGGCGACAGGCAGGCGCGGGTGGCCTCAGTCACTTCTTCCGCCGTGTCGACGAACTTGCCGCCGATGCCATGGACATGCATGTGGTCGATCCCCGCCAGCCGGTAAAGCGCGTGATAGGGCTGGAAACCCATGCCGAGCGCGGGGTGGCGCGACATCGCGCCGAAGCCGTTCCGATGCGCGTGAATGGCCAGCGGCGTATGCGCGCGCAGGCTCTCCATTCCCGATAGCCCGCACCAGTTGAGGCTGGCCATGACGCAGGAGCCGCCCTCGGCCGCGACCAGATCGGCATGGCGGCGCATGGCATCGACCTCGTCGGTGATGTTGAAAGCCATCATCACCTGCCGGCCCGAACGCTGCTGCCATTTGCGGATCACCGCCATGACGGCGGGGACGCGTTCGGACAGCGGCGCAATGTCTGGATTGGCGCAGACCTCGTCATCCTTGATGAAATCGACGCCCGCCGCGCA
This sequence comes from uncultured Paracoccus sp., assembly GCF_937873615.1. GTDB lineage: Bacteria > Pseudomonadota > Alphaproteobacteria > Rhodobacterales > Rhodobacteraceae > Paracoccus. The sequence continues at coordinate 119,565 of NZ_CALMYP010000065.1, read as the reverse complement.
GAGCCGGTCGACAAGGGCGGCGATCTCGGCGGGGCGCATGCCGACATTGGGCTTGATGATGGTGCCGAAGACAGGCCGGTTCACGACCCCGGTTATCGCCCGCGTGCCCTCGATGCCATGCACGGGCAGGGGATAGCCTGTGCGATAATCGGCGGGGATGGAAAGCCCGGTCAGCTTCAGCCCGGTGATCTCGCCGATATCGTAGAGATTGCCGGACACGGTCGCGGCCAGGGTCGGCAGGTTCTTCCCGATATTGTCCGGCGGAAAGGCGATGCGGACCCGCGCGCGCCGGTAGGGGCCAGAGATCCCCTTGCGGTCCAGATAGGCGGAATGCAGCGAAGGCTGCGCCACTGGCGGCAGTTCCGCGACCGAGAGCACCTCGGCCGCGGCGCGGGCACGCAATTCGTCGGTCTCGCCGGCGACGCGGATGAAGGTGCCGCTGGATTGCTCGCCCGCCATCATGGCGGCGACTTCGCCTGGGTCGGCGGGGGTTTCCAGCCGGTATTCGGCGACGATGCGGCCCATCTCAGTCGCCCGACAGGTCGGGGAAAGGCCGCACCGGGTCGCTGCCATTCCAGTTCTTCGCGGCATCGCGGATCAGGTCGAACATGCGGCCTTTCGGACCCATGACCTCGGACAGTTCGATACAGGTGCCGGGGTGATGTTCCTCGGCGAAATAGACGAAGCGGCCGTTCTTGCCGACGTAACCGCTCATCTTCGGGGTGAAGCCGCGATCCAGCATCATCTTCAGGTCGCGGTCGTAATCGCGGGTCCAGAAGGCGACATGCTGCAAGCCGCGCAGGCCCCGTTCCTTGAAGTCGCGATACATCGAGGGCGTGTCGCTGCGGGTCTGGATCAGTTCCACCTGCATCTCGCCGGAATTGGCGAGCGCGACGGAATTGGTCACGTCGTAACGCTGACCGTCAAAGGTATAATCCCGGATCGGCACGGCGGGATTGTAGAACCAGGGGCCGACGCCCATGGTTTCGGACCAGTAGTTCATGCCCGCCTCGATATCGTCGACGACATAGCCAAGCTGGCGGATCGGGCCAAGGAAGGTGCTCATCTCGCGCGCCTCACTTCATCAGGGTTTCGGGAAGCCAGGTCGACAGCTGGGGCACCAGCGTCACGACCAGCAGGGACAGAAGCAGCGGGATGAAGAAGGGCATGACCCCCGCGATCACCCGCCCGATCGGCATCCGGGCGACGATCGAGATCATGTAGAGGCTCATCCCCACGGGCGGCGTCAGCAACCCGATCATCAGGTTCAGCACGAAAACGATGCCAAGCTGCAGCGGATCGACCCCGGCGGCGGTCAGGGCCGGCGCGACGATGGGGGCGATGATCAGGATCGCGGCGATGCTTTCCAGCACCATGCCGACGACCAGCAGCAGGAGATTGACCAGCAGAAGCAGCACCAGCGGGTTTTCCGACACGCCCAGCATCAGCGCCGAGACCTTCATCGGCACCTGGTCCAGCGTCAGCACCCAGGCGAACAAGGCGGCGGTGGAGACGACGAACAGGATATTCGCGGTCGCTTCCGTGGTCTCGCGCAGTGCGCCCAGGATCTTGCGCAGGCCGAGGCTGCGATAGACGAAGATGCCGATCAGCAGCGCATAGGCCACGGTGACGCCGGCGACCTCGGTCGGGCCGAAATAGCCGCTCAGCAGACCGCCGATCAGCAGGACCGGGGCGAACAGCGCCGGGACCGAGAAGACGAATTTCCGCAGCACGTCGCCGGCGGCGGGGCGGATGTCATCGCGCGGCAGCGATTTCAGCCGGGCGATGACGGCCACCTGGATCATCAGGAAGGCAGTCAGCAGAAGCGCCGGCACGATCCCCGCGATCAGCAGCTTCACCGCCGAGACATTGGCGACCGAGGCATAGATGATGATCGGGATCGAGGGCGGGAAGATCGGCCCGATGGTGGCCGCCGCGACCGTCAGCCCGGCGGCGAAATCCTTGCGATAGCCCTGCCGCGTCATCTCGTCCACCTGGATCTTGCCGAGCGCGCCGATATCGGCAAGCGCCGCGCCGGAAACGCCGGAAAAGATCAGCGAGACGAAGATGCTGACCTGCGCCACCGCGCCCCGGATGCGCCCGAAGATCATCCGCACGAGGTCGAACATATGGGTGGTGACGCCGGTCGCGTTCAGCAGGCTGGCGGCGAAGATGAACAGCGGCACCGCCAGCAGGGGCGAACTGTCGAGCGCGTTCAGGCTGCGCTGCGCCAGCACCGAGACCGGCAGGCCCTGGGTCACGATCACGACCGCCGAGGACAACCCGAGGCAGACCGCGACCGGCGCGCCCAGTGCCAGCAGCAGGGCGAAGATGGCGATGAGAAGAAGGCTCATGGCTGGGGCACCGTGTCGTGATCGTCGCCGCCGAAGGCGGTCGCGGGATTGTTGCCGCGCAGCGTCGCAACGATGCGCTGCAGGGCGACCGCGAACAGCATCAGGCTGCCCGCGAGCGCCAGCGAATAATAGACCCAGTTGGGCAGTCGCATGGCCGGGGTCAGGAACTTGCCGGCGCGGGGCAGGAATTCGGCGAAGCTCCACAGCAGCAGGCCCGCGAAAGCCAGCGTCGCAAGATCGGCGAACAGCACCATCCAGCGCCGCGCCGCAGCCGGAGCCGCGTCGGGCAGCATGGTCACCGAGACCATGACCCCGCGCCCGGCAAGCGCCGGCACGCCCAGAAAGACCAGCCCGATCCCGCAGAACCGCGCCAGCTCATCCGCCCAGGGCAGGCCCATATCGACGAGGTTCCGCGCCAGCACCTGCAGCACGACCAGCCCGGCCATCAGCGCCAGAAGCACCATGCCCGCGCCGATGCCCCAATGGGTCAACCGGGACAGAAGGCCCGGCCTTTCCGTCCCGGCCTGCATCACTCGATCGCCGCGATCTGGGCGTAGAGATCGCCATATTGCGCACCGAAGCGTTCCTCGACCAGCTTGCTGACCGAGGCGCGGAAGGCCTCGATATCCAGCCCCTCATCCGGCCCGATCACGGTCATGCCGAGATCGCGAAGCTGCTGGGTCTCGGCCTCTTCATTGTCCAGAATGGCCTTGGTCGCCTTCTCGCGGGTCTGGCTGGCGGCTTCGCGCACCGCGTCCTTCTGGGTGTCGGACATGCCCTGCCAGACGTCCTCGTTCATCACCACGACCTCGGCATTGGACATGTGGCCGGTCAGCATCAGATGCGACTGCACCTCGTAAAGCTTGACGTTCAGCACCACATTGACCGGGTTTTCCTGCCCCTGCACGACCCCGGTCGCGAGCGCCGTCGGCACTTCGGACCAGTCGACCGGCACGGCGACGGCGCCCATGCCCTCGACCGCGGTGGTATAGATCGGGAAGGGCACGGCGCGGATCTTGACGCCCGCAAGGTCGGCCGGCGACATCACTGCCTTGTTGCAGGTCAGGTTCCGCTTGCCGAAGTAATGGGCATAGATCACGCGGACATTCGCCGCCTCGATCAGGCCCTTGTTCAGTTCCTGCATGACCGGGCTGTCGACATCGGTCACCTTCATCAGGTGATCCACGTCGCGGTAAAGGTAAGGCGTATCCAGCGCCGCGAAGGGCTCATACAGCGAACCTAGCGCGCCGGCGGTGTTATGCGAGAATGCGATGGTGCCAAGCGAGACCGCTTCGGCCAGTTCCTGCAGCTTGCCGAGCTGGCTTGCCGGGAAGACCTGCACCTCGATATCGCCGCCCGAGGTCTGGCCGAGCGCCTCGGCGAACCAGTCGGCCTGTGCGCCCGCGACCGAGGCGGGCTCGTTGTTATGGCCGTAACGCAGGCTGGTCTGCGCGAAGCCGCGGCGCGGCAGCAGCGACATGGCGGCAGCACCGGCGCCAAGCGCCATGAAGCCGCGACGGTGGATCTGAGTGAAGCTCTTGGTCATGGGTTTCCTCCCCCTTACCCGGAATGATGTGATTTGATGTGCGAGTGGCCTCTCCTCGGGCCGTATGAATCGCAGCATCAACGGTATTGACCAAGGGTAGGGATCGCGCGATCATCCGTCAAAATGAATGAAATGATGTGTTTTGATGTGCTCGAAACCCTCTGAGCCTGCTGGGGATGGGCCGCGCCGCCCGACCTTGCCAGACCTCGCCCATGCGGCAGGGGTGTCGCTGGCCACAATCGACCGGATCATCAACCAGCGGCGCGGCGTGAAAGAGCGCACCCGGTTGAGGGTGCTGGAACTGGCCCGCGAGATGGGACTTCTCAGCGCCGAGGATGCCGCCGCCTATACCACCCGACCGCCGCCGAATATCGTCTTCCTGCTGCCTTCGGGCGGCAATCCCTATCTGCAGCTTCTGGGCGAGAAGCTGCGCGCGCGGATGGCGGCGACGATCATGCCGGGGGCGCCCAACCTGCGCTGCTTCTTCATTGACGGGTTCAACGCCGATGCCCTGGCCGATGCCCTGCGCAAGAATGCCGGTTGGGCCGATGGCATCGCCTTCTTCGCCATCGAGCATCCGGCGGTCCGGCAGGCCGCGACCGAGGTCGCCGCCCAGGGCACCGCCCTTGTCACCTTCGTTTCCGATCTTGGCCTTGCCTCGGGGATTGCCCATGTCGGGTTGGACAATCACGCCGTCGGCCGCACGGCGGGAATGCTGATCGGGCGTTTCGCCGGTCGTGCGACGGGTTCGGTGGCGCTGCTGGCCGGCTCTCGCCAGTATCGGGCGCATTCCGAGCGTGAGGCGGGCGTGCAGAGCATCATGGAAGAGATGTTTCCCGGCCTGACCGTCATGGCGCTGCGCGAGGGTCATGACGATCCGGGCGAAAATTATCGCCATACCCTGACCCTGCTGGAACAGAACCGGGATCTCGTCGGCATCTACAATATCGGCGGTGCCTCGGGCGGGATCTGTCGGGCGCTGCGCGAGAGGGGGCGACAGGATGTGGTCCTGATCGGGCACGGGCTGACCGCCGATACCCGCCGGGCGCTGATCGACGGCACCATGGATGCGGTTTTCGAACTGGACCCGAACCTGCTGATCGAGGCCACCATTGCCCGGCTGGCGGCGCAGGATGGCGCGGCGTTGGCGCCGAAGCTGGACATCTTCTTTCGTGAGAACCTGAACTGAGGGGCGGGACCTCGCCATGAAAGATGAGTTTCAACTTCATATATTTTGAGCTTAAAATATAAACTCAGGCATGTTAGGGATTGGTCAGCCCATGAACTTCGATTCGCAGGAGGTTGCATTGAAAATCACGGTAATCGGCGGTGGCCCGGGCGGGCTGTATACTGCGCTTCTGACCAAGAAGGCGCGGCCCGACTGGGATATCGAGGTTTATGAGCGCAACCAGCCGGACGATACGTTCGGCTTCGGGGTGGTGTTCTCGGACGAGACGCTCGACCAGTTTCTCAGCCGCGACAAGCCGGTTTTCGACCGCATCCGCGACGAATTCGCCTATTGGGACGACGTTGCCGTGCATTTCAAGGGGCAGGAAATGCGCTGTGCCGGCAACGGCTTCTGCGGCACCTCGCGCCAGACCCTGCTGACCATCCTGCAGGACCGCTGCGCCGAACTGGGTGTGCGCCTGGAATTCGGGGTCGAGATCAAGCCCGAGGACCTGAAGACCCGCTTCGCCGATTCCGACGTGATCGTGGCCGGCGACGGCATCAACTCGGCCATTCGCGAGCATTACAAGGATGGTTTCCAGCCAAGCACGGTCTGGAAATCGAACCGTTTCTGCTGGATGGGCTCCAGCCGGCCCATGGACGAGTTCAACTATTTCTTCCGCGAGACCGAGCATGGCCAGATGGTCGCGCATTGCTATCAGTATCAGAAGGACCGCTCGACCTGGGTCTTCGAGATGGACGAAGCCACCTGGCAGGGCCACGGATTTCAGGAATTCGACGAGGAAGGTTCCAAGGCCAAGCTTGAGGCGATCTTTGCCGAGGAATTGCAGGGCCATCCGCTGCTGCTGAACCGCTCGAACTGGCGCAATTTCCCGCGCGTCTTCTGCGAGAACTGGTTCGTCGACAATATCGTCATCCTGGGCGATGCGAAGGCGAGCGCGCATTTCTCGATCGGGTCGGGGACCAAGCTGGCGATGGAATGCGCCATTGCGCTGTCGGATGCGCTGCTGGAACATGCCGAGACCGATGTGCAGGCGGCCTTTCGCGCCTATGACACGGCCCGGCGGACGCCCTGCCAGATCATCCAGCACAATGCCGATGTGTCGCTCGCCTGGTTCGAGCATATGAACCGGTCCTGGGATATGGAGCCATACCAGTTCGCCATGGTGGTCATGTGCCGCGCCAAGTCGATCACCTATGACAACCTGATCGTGCGTGACCCCGATTTCGTGCGCTGCGCCGATGACGAATGGTATTCTCGTCACCTGCGCGAAACCGGCGAGGATCTGCGCGAGACCCGGCCGACGCCGATGTTCTCGCGCTTCCGCCTGCGCGGGATGGAGTTGATGAACCGTGTCGTCATGTCGCCCATGGCGCAATACAGCTGCGACCGCGACGGCAATCCGACCGACTGGCTGAAGGTGCATTATTGCAGCCATGCCACCGGCGGCATGGGGCTGATCTTCACCGAAATGACCTGTCCTTCCGCCGATGCCCGCATCACGCAGGGCTGCCCCGGCATGTGGACCGACGAGCAGGAACGTCGTTGGACCGAGATCGTCGATTTCATCCACGACAATACCGGCGCCAAGGTGGCGATGCAGTTGGGACATGCGGGTCGCAAGGGCTCGACTCAGCTTGGCTGGGAAAGGATGGATCATCCGATTGCCGAGAGCGGGGAGAATTGGCCGCTTGTCTCGGCCTCTCCGATTCCGTGGTTCGAGGGCGTAAGCCAGGTTCCGGCGGAACTGGATCGGGCGGGCATGGACCGGATCAAGGCCGATTTCGTGCAGGCGACCGAACGCGCCGCGCGGGCCGGCTTCGACATGCTGGAACTGCATTGCGCCCATGGCTACCTGCTGGCCTCGTTCCTGTCGCCGCTGACCAATCTGCGCGGCGATGATTATGGCGGCAGCGTTGAAAACCGCCTGCGCTTTCCGTTGGAGGTCTTCGCGGCCATGCGCGCCGTCTGGCCAGAGGATCGGCCGATGTCGGTGCGCGTCTCGGGCAGCGACTGGAAAGAGGGCGGGCTGAGCGAGGCGGATCTTTTCGCCATTGCCGAGGCCTTCCGCGATGCCGGCTGCGACCTGATCGACGTGTCTGCCGGGCAGACCGTGCCGGACCAGAAGCCGATCTATGGCCGCATGTTCCAGACCCACCTGGCCGAGGCCGTGCGCAATGTGCCGAAGATGGCCACCATGGCCGTGGGCGCCATTACCGAGCCGGGGCAGGTCAATACCATCCTGCACACCCGCCGCGCCGATCTGGTCGCCATTGGCCGACCGCATCTGTCGAACCCCTTCTTCGCCAATCAGGCCGCGGCCTGGTATGGCGCGCAGAACCGCAAGGCCTGGCCGAAGCCCTATGCCGCAGGCGGGGCGCAGGCTTTCCGAGAGGCCGAGAAGGCGCGCGAGAAACTGCTGGAACTCCAGCGCAAGGCCGCCCCCGGCCAGCATATGCGGGGATGAGGACAGGATAATGAAAGACACCAACAAGCTCGTCTGGGACGATGCCTTCCTGCTGGATCAGCAGTTGAGCAGCGAAGAACGAATGATCCGCGACAGCGCCCGCGCCTATGCGCAGTCGAAGCTGGAACCGCGCGTCCGCGAGGCTTTCCGCAACGAGCAGACCGACCCCGAGATCTTCGCCGAAATGGGCGCGCAGGGCCTGTTGGGCGTGACCGTGCCCGAGGAATATGGCGGCATCGGCGCGGGATATGTCGCCTATGGCCTTGTCGCGCGCGAGGTCGAGCGTGTGGACAGCGGCTATCGCAGCATGATGTCGGTGCAGTCCTCGTTGGTGATGTATCCGATCCATGCCTATGGCTCGGAAGAGCAGCGGCAGAAATACCTGCCCAAGCTGGCCTCGGGCGAGTGGATCGGCTGTTTCGGCCTGACCGAACCGGATGCGGGGTCCGATCCGGGCGGCATGCGCACGGTGGCGCGAAAGGTTCCGGGCGGCTATGTGCTGAACGGCACCAAGATGTGGATCTCGAACGCTCCCCTTGCCGATGTCTTCGTGGTCTGGGCCAAGTCCGAGGCGCATGGCGGCAAGATCCGAGGCTTCGTGCTGGAAAAGGGCATGAAGGGGCTGTCGGCGCCGAAAATCGAAGGCAAGCTGTCCTTGCGCGCCTCGATCACCGGCGAGATCGTCATGGAGAATGTCGAGATTCCGGAAAGCGCGATCTTCCCGGAGATCGAGGGCCTTGCCGGCCCCTTCGGCTGCCTGAACCGCGCGCGTTACGGCATTGCCTGGGGGGCGATGGGGGCTGCCGAGACCTGCTGGCATGCGGCGCGGCAATACGGGCTTGACCGCAAGCAATTCGACCGGCCTCTTGCGCAGACCCAGCTTTACCAGAAGAAGCTGGCCGACATGATGACCGAAATCACCATCGGGCTTCAGGCCGCGCTGCGTGTCGGGCGGTTGTTCGAAGAGGGCAAGATGGCGCCCGAGATGATCTCTCTCATCAAGCGCAACAATTGCGGCAAGGCGCTGGAAATCGCGCGTATGGCGCGCGACATGCATGGTGGCAACGGCATTTCCGACGAATTCCCGGTCTTCCGCCACATGGTGAACCTGGAAACCGTGAATACCTATGAGGGCACGCATGATGTCCATGCGCTGATCCTCGGTCGCGCCCAGACCGGGTTGCAGGCGTTCTTTTGAGCGCGCAGAAGGTGCTTCGTGTTCAAACTATTTGTGTTTGATATAAACTTATGGCTATGGCACGGTTCGTTGAGCAGGGCGAGTGGAGGGGGCAGGCAATGGCGCTTGCAGGCAAGCAGGTTTTGATCACGGGCGGGGGCTCGGGCGTGGGTGCCGATCTGGCACGCGCCTTTGCCGGTGCCGGTGCGCGTGTCGTCATTGCCGGGCGTCGCGCGGAACCGCTGGAAAGCCTGGCGGCCACGCTGCCCGGTGCCCTTGCCGTGACCGCCGATGTGACCGACGAGGCCAGCACCCGGGCCATGTTCGACGCCGCCGGCCCCTGCGATATCGTCATCGCCAATGCCGGTGCGGCCAATAGCGCGCCATTTCACCGTGTCGATCTGGATCACTGGAATGCCATGCTGGCAGTCAACCTGACCGGCACCTTCCTGACCCTGCGCGAAGGGCTTCTGCGGATGGACGGCTGGGGTCGGCTGATCGCCATCGCCTCGACCGCCGGGCTGAAGGGCTATCGCTATGTCGCGCCCTATGCGGCGGCGAAACATGGCGTGGTCGGGCTGATCCGCAGCCTGGCGCTGGAAGTGGCGAAGCGGCCAGTGACGGCGAATGCGCTCTGCCCCGGTTTTCTCGACACCGAAATGACCGAGCGTTCCATCGCCAATATCATGAAGAAGACCGGCGGCGACCGGGCGCAGGCGCTTTCGGCGCTGACCGCATCCAACCCGCAGGCCCGGCTGGTTCAGCCAGCCGAGGTCAGTGCCGCCGCGCTCTGGCTCTGCGGGGCAGGCTCGGACGCGATCAACGGGCAGGCCATTGCCATTGCCGGTGGCGAGATATGAGCGCCCGAAACCGTGAACCAAGGATATGACATGACCGAGATGGCCGGGATCACCCCGAAACATTTCCTCTGGCAGTGCCACGACCGCATCGCCACCATCCGGCTCGACCGGCCAGAGCGGAAGAACCCGCTGACCTTCGAAAGCTATGCCGAGTTGCGCGACACGTTCCGTGCCCTGGCCTATGCAAGTGATGTCGATGTGGTCGTCTTCGCCTCGAATGGCGGGAATTTCAGCTCGGGCGGGGATGTGCATGACATCATCGGCCCGCTGGTCGGCATGGACATGAAAGGGCTTCTGGCCTTCACCCGCATGACCGGCGATCTGGTCAAGGCGATGATCGGCTGCGGCAAGCCGGTGATCGCGGCGGTGGACGGGATCTGCGTGGGGGCCGGGGCGATCATCGCCATGGCCTCGGATCTGCGGCTGGCAACGCCCGAGGCGAAATGCGCCTTCCTGTTCACCCGCGTCGGCCTTGCCGGCTGCGACATGGGGGCCTGCGCCATGCTGCCCCGGATCATCGGCCAAGGCCGCGCGGCAGAGCTTCTTTATACCGGTCGGGTGATGGGCGCCGAAGAAGGTGCGGCCTGGGGGTTCTGGAACAGCCTGCACCCCGCCGATGGGCTGGAGGCAGAGGCGCAAAAGCTGGCGCATCGCATCGCGGCGGGGCCGGTCTTTGCCCATGGGATCACCAAGACCCAGCTGAACCAGGAATGGAACATGGGTCTTGAACAGGCCATCGAGGCCGAGGCGCAGGCGCAGGCGATCTGTATGCAGACACAGGATTTCGCCCGCGCCTATCGCGCCTTTGTCGGCAAGGAAAAGCCGGTTTTCGAAGGGAATTGACCACGCAGGGGCAAGCGCCCCCGGTCAGGATTTGGGTAAGGTTATGGATCGCAGTTTTCTGGATTGGCCGTTTTTCGAGGATCACCACCGCGACCTGGCGGCGGCGCTGGATGATTGGTGCGCCGCCAATCTGCCGGTCGATCATGGCGATGTGGACGCGGCCTGTCGCGGGCTGGTTGCGGCGCTTGGGCAGGGCGGCTGGCTGCGCCATTCGGGGGGCGAGGCGCTTGACGTGCGCACGCTCTGCCTGATCCGAGAGACGCTGGCCCGGCACGATGCGCTTGCCGATTTCGCCTTTGCCATGCAGGGGCTGGGCATGGGGGCGATCAGCCTTTTCGGCACGCCCGAACAACGCGCCTGGCTGGACCGCACCCGCGCCGGCACCGCGATTTCAGCCTTCGCCCTGACCGAGCCGGGATCGGGTTCCGACGTGGCCGCCACCACGACCACCGCCGAGAAGGTCGAGGGCGGCTACCGCCTGAGCGGCGAGAAGACCTATATCTCCAACGGCGGCATCGCCGATCTTTACGTCATTTTCGCCCGCACCGGCGAGGCGCCGGGCGCGCGCGGCCTGTCGGCCTTCCTGATGCCGGCAGAGACTGCGGGCCTCTCCATCGCAGAGAGGATCGAGGTGATCGCCCCGCATCCGCTGGCGACCCTGCGGATGGAGGGTGCCTTCCTGCCCGATGCGGCGCTGATCGGCCAGCCGGGGCAGGGGTTCAAGCTGGCCATGTCGGTTCTGGACGTGTTCCGCCCGACAGTTGGCGCGGCGGCGCTTGGCATGGCGCGACGGGCCTTTGACGAGGCGCTCGCGCGAACGGCCAGCCGCCGCATTCAGGGCGAGGCGCTGGCTTCGTTGCAGATGGTGCAGGGGCATCTGGCCGATATGGCATTGAAGATCGACGCGGCGGCGCTGCTGATCTATCGCGCCGCCTGGACCAAGGACCGGGGCGCGTCGCGCATCAGCCGCGAGGCGGCGATGGCCAAGCTTTACGCCACCGAGGCCGCGCAGGAGGTGATCGACATGGCGGTTCAGCTTCATGGCGGCGACGGCGTGAAGCATGGCGTCAAGGTCGAGGAGCTTTATCGAGAGATCCGCGCCCTGCGCATCTATGAAGGTGCCAGCGACGTGCAGCGCCTGATCATCGCGCGAAGTGTAATGCCATGATCTATCGCCGTCGCATTCAGGTCGAGTTCAACCATTGCGATCCGGCGGGGATCGTCTTCTATCCCCGTTATTTCGAGATGACCAACTCGGTCGTCGAGAACTTCTTTGCCGAAGTCGTCGGCTATCCCTTCCGCCGGATGCATCTCGACGAGGGCACGGGCGTGCCGACGGTCCGCATCGAGGCCGAATTCTCCGCCCCTTCCCGCCTTGGTGACCTGCTGGATTTCACATTGGAGATCCATCGCATCGGCGGCGCGAGCGCGGCTTTCGATCTGCGCGCAGACTGCGATGGCGAGAAGCGGCTGGCGGCGATGCTGACGGTTGTCTGGGTCTCGGATGGCGGAAAGGCCACGCCGTGGCCGGACGGGATCCGCGAGACGATGATGAAATTCAAGGAGCAATGCGATGCAACATGAGGTGCTGCACCCAAAGGGCTGGAAAGCGACCCCCGGCTATTCGAACGGCATTGCCGCACGCGGGCGCATGGTCTTTACCGGCGGGGTGGTCGGCTGGAACGCCGATCAGGAGTTTGAAACCGACGATTTTGCCGCTCAGGTCGAAACCGCGTTGCGCAGCATCGTGGCCATTCTGGCCGAGGCAGGGGCAAAGCCCGAACATCTGGTGCGGTTGACCTGGTATGTCACCGACAAGGCGGAATACCTTGCGGCGTTGAAAGAAACCGGGCGGGCCTATCGCGAGGTCATCGGCAAGAGCTATCCGGCCATGGCACTGGTGCAGGTCGTGGCCCTGGTCGAGGACCGCGCCAAGGTCGAGATCGAGGCGACGGCGGTGATCCCCGACTGATCGGGGCCTTCGTCAGACCGGCGGATGCCCGATCAGCTTGCGCAGGATCTCGTGCAGCTTCTCGGTATCGGCACGGCCGAGCTTGTCGGTGACCGCCTGCCTCTCGTGCGCCTTGGCCTGGGCGACCAGATCGGCGGCCAGTCTCGCCCCCTCGTCGGTCAGTCGAACCAGCACGCTGCGCCGGTTCCGGTTGCTGCGCTGACGCAGGACCAGCCCGCGGTTCTGGATGCGGCCGATCAAATGGGTCAGCCGCGACTGTTCCAGCAGCGACAGCCGCGCCAGCTCCGACACGCTGGCGCTGCCCAGATCGTGCAGGCAGGCCAGCACCCGCCATTCGGCGACGGAAAGGCCCTGCGCGGCGGCAATCTCGTGAAAGCTGCGGCTGACCTGGGCACTGGCGACGGCCATCAGGAACAGGGTGTAGTTTTCGAGAAAGCCGGGATGGGCTGTGTCGGGATCCGGCAAGGGTGGCCTCTACATCGCGTTGGGGATCAGCAGGACCAGAATGGGGAAACCGATCAGCAGAAGCAGCCGTAACACATCCAGAAGCACGAAGGGAACCACGCCCCGGAAGATTTCACCGATGGGCACGTCGCGGGCGACGACCCGCAGCACGAAGACGTTCATGCCCATGGGCGGGGTGATATAGCTCAGCTCGGTCGCGACGACCAGAAAGACCCCGAACCAGATCGGATCGAAGCCAAGCGCGGTGACGATGGGAAACAGGATCGGCGTGATCAGCATGACCATCGACAGGCTTTCCAGCAGGCTGCCCAGAACCAGCAGCATCAGCATGATCATCAGGATCACGCCGACGGGCGGCAGGTCGAGCCCCAGCACCCAACCCCGGATATCGGTCGACAGCCCCGAGAGGTTGACGTAGTTCAGGAAATAGAGCGCCCCGAACAGGACGAAGAACATCACCGCCGTGGTCTTGCCAGTGTCGAACAGCGTTTCCAGCGTCGCCCGCCAGGTCAGCCGCCCGCGCAGCGCCGTCAGCAGGATCGAGGCGCCTGCGCCCATGCCGGCGGCCTCGGTCGCGGTGAAGATGCCAAGATAGATCCCGCCCAGCACGAAGGCGAAAAGCGCCAGTGCCGGGGCGACGCCTCGGGTGGCGTGAATCCGGGCGATGAGGCTGAGCCGGGGCAGGGGCGCCAGCGGCTCAGGGTGGAGGAACAACGACAGCCGGACCGCCAGCATGTAACCGACGATCCCCATCAGCCCCGGCACGATCCCGGCCAGAAACAGCTTGCCGATATCCTGCTGGGTCAGGATGCCATAGATGACCAGGATCACCGAAGGCGGGATGATGATGCCAAGCGTGCCACCCGCCGCGATGGATCCGGTCGCCAGCCGGTCGGAATAGCCGTGGCGGCGCATCGCTGGCAGGGCGATCTTGCCCATGGTCGCGGCGGTGGCGAGCGACGATCCGCAGACCGAACCGAAGCCGCCGCAGGCGACGATGGTGGCCATGGCCAGCCCGCCCTTGCGGTGGCGCAACCAGGCATTGGCGGCGTCATAGATCTCGTCGGCAATCTTGGATTGCACGATCATGTTGCCCATCAGCAGGAACAACGGCACCACCGACAGCGTATAACTGCGGCCGCTGTCGGAATAGACTTGCCCGATCATTGCCAGTGCCGGGTTGATGCCGATGATGCTGGCCACGCCGGCAAAGCCCACCAAGGTCAGCGCAAAGCCGATAGGCACGCCGACAAAGAGCATGGCGAAAAGTATCGCAGTTCCGATCGGCCAATCCATGATCGCCCTTTATGCGTTAATTGCCATGCGGGGCACGGGTCAGCGCCAGCACCGCCACGATGAGCGTCGACAACCCGCAGATCGCCGCCGCAGCCTGCACCATCAGCCCGACCGGGATGTGCAGGAAGACTGTGGTCTGGTTGTAGCTGCTCAACCGGGCGCCGTGCTTCCACATCTCCATCGTCACCAGCGACAGCGCGATGACCGCGCAAAGCCGGGCCAGGAACAACTGGATCGTCCGCCCGCGCCGGCTGAGGTTCTGTGACAGCAGGTCGGCGGTGACATGGCCGTCATCGAGGCTGATCGCCGGCAGGCCGGCGAAGATGACGCCCATGACCAGAAGCTCGGTCAGTTCGGTCCCGCCGGACAGCGGCGCGTTGAAAAGGTAGCGCCCGACCACATCGAGAACCGTGATGCAGGTCAGCGCCACCAGCATCACCCCGAGGATGATGGCCGAGACGGTGCGGACCCGCATCCGCAGCTTTTCGATCCTCACTGCCCGGCCTTGCCAAGCTCGTCACGGAACATTGCCAGCGCAGCCTCGAAATCCACGCCCTTGGCGGCGTAGCCCTGGGCAACGCGGTCATAGATCGCCTTTGCGTCTTCCTCGATCACGGCGTGTTCCTCGGGGGTGGCGTCGTGGAAACTGACCTTGCCTTCCAGTGCCGCCAGTCCGGCGGCATCCGCCGCGTCCCAGGCCTTGCCGGCCATGCGCACCAGGGCCTCGCCCGAGACCTTGTCGATGGCGGCGCGGTCTGCCTCGGACAGGCTGTCGAAACGGGCCTGGTTCATGACGAAGAAGAAGGACACGTTATACATCCCGCCCTCGACCCGGAGGCCGTTCTTGACCACGTCGTCAAGCCGGAAGAAGGGGACGGATTCGTAAGGGAAGACGATCCCGTCCGCGACCCCGTTCGACAGCAGTTCATAGCTTTCCGAAGACGGCGCCTGAACCGAGACCATGCCCAAGCCCTGCACCAGCTGGTCGGTGATCGCACCGGCGACGCGGATCTTGGCGCCGCTCAACTCGCTCAGCGGCGTCACTGCGCGGTCGGTGGTGAAGAGGTGCCCCGGCCCATGTCCGAACAGCGCCAGCACCTTGACGCCGGCATGTTCGTTCTTCTCGGCCAGCATCTCGGTCCAGACATTCCAGAGCGCCAGCGAATTGGCCTCGGAGCTGGGCGTCAGAAAGGGCAGCTCGGCGATCTCGGTCAGGGTGAAGCGGCCGGGCGTATAGCTGTGGGCCGAGAAACCGATATCGGCTGCGCCGCTGGCGACGAGGTCGAAATGCGCCGGCGGCGGGCCCAGCGGTGCGTCGAGGATCTGCACGGCGACGCGACCTTCGGTCGCCTCAGCCACCTGCTCGGCCCAGGGGACCATGATGTCCTTCACCACGGGATGCGAGGGCGGCAGCCAGTTCGACAGCCGCAATGTGGTTTCCTGAGCACTGGCGCCGGCCGCGAAGGCCAGTGCCAGCAGGCTTGGCAGAACGAACTTCCCTGTCAGTCGCATGTCTTTCTCCCGTGGCGATTTGCTGCGATTCTCCATTCCAGCCTGCCACCTGCGAATATTTCAGGCAAGAAAAATATGAATATTCACTATTTTAAATTCAAATAAATACGGAAGATGCTTATTTGACATGCATCAGATGGTCAGGCGCGGCGCTGTTGCTGACGACCATATGCCCGTTTGGCAGGTCGTTCTTGTCGAGTTTGAAGGCGATCTCGGCTTCGGTAAGGCCATAGCTTTGCCAGCGGCGGGTCAGGCGCCGGCGCAGCTCTGGTTCTGGAACCTCGATACGAATGGTAAGGTCGAAGGCAGGCCTCAGGCTGGGCCAGGGATCGATGTTGAGCAGCAGATAATTGCCCTCAACCAGAATCAGGCGGGCGTCCGGGCCGATGATTCGGGCGCTGCCACGCGAAATCTCAAGATCGCGATCGAAGACCGGGACGGCGACCGCGCCTTCGTCCGGATTGCGCAGGCGGGCAAGGATGTTACGCAAGCCGCCGACGTCATAGGTATCGGGCGCGCCTTTCCATGGACGACGTCCCATCTGTTCCAGCACGGCATCGTCGTAATGGAAGCCGTCCATGGGCAGAATGGCAGCATCCATGCCGAGTGTATCGGCCAGCCGTTCCACCAATGTAGACTTTCCGGAACCCGGCGCGCCGGTAATGGCAATGATCTGCCGGCCCGGCCCCGGCTTTGCCAGAAGTGCCGTGGCCAGGTTCTCAAGCTGTTTGAAATCAATGTTGTCGGGCATGCGTTCCGTCCCTGCGATCCTGCCTTGTGCAGGACAGACTAAGCCGGTCCCGGGCTGCCGCCAAACATATTCACCGCGAGCCAATTTGTATGAATTTTCACTATTTCAAACTTAAAACTTGACGGGCGGCCCATCCTTGGCGGATAGTTTTCCCATAACCCACGCCCAGCAGGGATGAAGGCATTGACCGATTTGACGCTGATCGTCCGGCGCACCGACGAGGTCGGAGAGCTGATCCGGGAAATCGAACTGGTCCGACCCGACGGGGCGCCGCTGCCCCCGTTCGAGGCTGGCGCGCATATCGAGGTGACGTTACCGGAAGGTGGGCATAACGCCTATTCGCTGATCGATTTCGCGGGGGATGCGGCAGCGCCCGCCGCCTATCTGCTCGGGGTCCGACGGGAGGATGCGGGCAATGGCGGCTCTCGCTTCATGCACGGTTTGCAGGCGGGCGACCGGCTCGATGCGACCGGGCCGAAGAACCATTTTCCGCTGGACGATGGGCAGGGGCCGGTTCTGCTTCTGGCCGGTGGCATCGGGGTGACGCCGCTCATTGCCATGGCTTCGGCGCTTACGGCCCGTGGGCGTGACTTCCGCATGGTTTATGCCAGCCGCTCCCCTGCCGCTGCGGCCTTTGCCGACCGGCTGGTCGCGGCCCATGGCGCGCGCATTCAGCTTCATCACGACGATCAGGCCGGCGGCCCGGTCCCGGTGGCAGAACTGATTGCCAAGGCCGACCCTGCCGCCCATGTCTATGTCTGCGGCCCGAAGCCGATGATCGATGCCACCCGCGCCGCGATGGAAGCCGCTGGCCGCGCGGATGCACAGTTCCATGCCGAACTGTTCGAGAATACCTCTCACGAGGCCGGCGACCGGCCCTTCGAAGTCGAGATCGCCTCGACCGGGCAGGTCATTACCGTCCCCGCCGACCAGACCATCATCGAGGCGCTGGAAGCCGCCGGTGTGGACCTGGTCTATGACTGCCAGCGCGGCGATTGCGGCATCTGCCAGACCGATGTGCTGGAAGGCACGCCCGATCACCGCGACGTGGTGCTGTCGAAGGAAGAGCGCGACTCCGGCAAGGTCATGCAGATCTGCGTGAGCCGCGCGCTGTCCGACCGTCTCAAGCTTGACCTGTAAGGAGTAAGCCATGACCGAAGCCGACCTGAAATCCCGCGTCGATGCCCTGATCCGACCGCAGCAGGTGCATCGCGATGTCTATACCAGCCCCGAGGTCTATGCGCTGGAGATGCGGCACCTGTTCCGCAATGTCTGGGTCTATATCGGCCATGACAGCCAGACCCCGAACAAGGGCGATTACATCACCGCCCAGATCGGCGACCAGCCTTTGCTGATGGTGCGCCATACCGATAACGAGATTCACGTTCTTTATAACCGCTGCCCGCACAAGGGCACCAAGATCGTCATCGACAAGGCCGGCAATACCGGAAAGTTCTTCCGCTGCCCCTATCACGCCTGGTCCTTCAAGACCGATGGCTGCCTGCTCGCGATCCCGCTGAAGAAGGGTTACGAGGGCACGGGGTTGGAGGAGACCGAGGCATCGCATGGCCTCGCCCCGGTCGGCGCGATGATGAATTATCGCGGTTTCATCTTCGCCCGGCTGGCGCCCGAGGGCATCGGTTTCGAGGAATTCTTCGGCGATTCCCTCTCGTCGCTCGACAATATGGTCGATCGCTCTCCCGAGGGGAAACTGACCGTGGCCGGCGCCCCCCTGCGCTATATGCACAAGTGCAACTGGAAGATGCTGGTCGAGAACCAGACCGACACCTGCCACCCGATGGTCGCCCATGAATCCAGCGCCGGCACCGCCGTGAAGATCTGGGAGGAGATGGAGAAGCCCGAGGGCACGCCCACGCCCGCGGCGATGGAGATCATCGCCCCCTTCATGTCGCCCTATGAGTTCTTCGAGAATATGGGCATCCGCACCTGGCCCAATGGTCACGGACATACGGGGGTGCATCACTCGATCCATTCCGCCTATTCCGACATCCCCGGCTATCTTGACGCCATGGTCGCCGCTTATGGCGAGGAACGCGCGAATGCGATTCTGGGCGAGAACCGGCACAATACCGTCTATTTCCCCAATATCATGATCAAGGGACCGATCCAGCAATTGCGGAACTTCATCCCGCTCGGCCCCGACAAGACGCTGGTGGAAAGCTGGATCTTCGCACTCGACGGGGCGCCCTCGGAGCTGACCGCGCGCACGGCGATGTATAACCGGATGATCAATGCGCCCACCTCGATGGTCGGCCATGACGACCTGGAGATGTATGAGCGTGCGCAGGAAGGGCTGATGGCCGACGGGCTGGAATGGGTGAATATCCAGCGGCTCTATGAAGACGGTGAGGACTTTTCGGAGGAGGCGGTGCTGAACGGCACCACGGAACGCCAGATGCGCAACCAGTTCGATGCCTGGAAGCGCTTCATGATCGGGGGTGCGGCATGAACCGGGACGAGGTGATCGACTTCATCCATGACGAGGCCTGGATGCTGGACGAGGGTCAGTATCACGACTGGCTGAACCTCTGGCTGCCGAATGCGGTCTACTGGATGCCGCTGAACTGGAACCAGCAGGATCCGGTGAATGAAACCTCGCTGCTGCATGAGGACAATTTCATGCTGCGCTTGCGGATCGAACGCCTGCACGGTGCGCGCACCTTCAGCCAGAAGCCGAAAAGCCGCTGTCACCATGTGCTGAACCGGCCCCGGATCCTGGAACTGACCGAGGACAGCGCCCGTGTTGCGACCAAGATGCATTATGTGGAAACGCGGCTCGACGAACAGCAATTGCTGGCGCTGACCGTGACCCACGATCTGAAGGCCACGCCTGAGGGCATCCGCATCGCCGGCAAGCGCGTCGACATCCTCAATTGCGACGCCGCTTTCGGCAATATCCAGTTGCTGCCATGAGCGGCTACACCGCCGTCATCACCGGCGGCAACAAGGGGATCGGCGCCGATCTGGCGGCGGCGATGGTAGCGCGCGGCTGGCATGTGGTGTCGCTGGCGCGCCATCCGGGCGAGGCGGCAGATGTGGAACATCTCATCTGCGATCTGTCCGACCCCGATGCCGTCGAGAAGGCCGGGGCCGATATCGCCGCCCGGCATGAGGTCACGCATTTCGTCCAGAATGCGGGCATCATCCTGCCCAACCTGATCGAGGATGCCCGGCCCGCCGATATGCTGGCGCTGACCCAGCTTCACCTCGGCTCGGCACTGGCGCTGACGCAGGCGTTTCTGCCGGCGATGAAGGCGCGGGGCTTCGGGCGGATCCTGTTCAACGCCTCGCGAGCGGCGCTTGGGGCGAAGACGCGGACGGCCTATTCGGCGTCCAAGGCAGGGATGATCGGCATGGCCCGGACCTGGGCGCTGGAACTGGCCGAGCATGGCATCACCGTGAACGTGGTCGCCCCCGGCCCGATCCTGACCGACAATTTCTGGGGCATCGTGCCGAAGGGCAGCGCGCAGGAGGAAGACCTCTCGCGCCGCATCCCGGTCGGTCGGCTGGGCAGGGTCGAGGATGTGACCCGCGCCTTCATGTTCCTGGCCGAACCAGAGGCCGGCTTTATCACCGGCCAGACGCTGTTCGTCTGCGGTGGCGCCAGCATCGGAACTGTGCCGATCTGACGCAACCTCACGGCTGGATAAAATGCGCACAATCTGAAATATTCGTCCTCAAAGCATTTTCGGCCATGGACGGATTCAGATGACATCAGAGCGGAGCGCGGAACCGGTCGCCCCTGAAACCGCAAGGCCGGTCCGAAACGATCCGGTCAGCGATCCGCTGGCCATGCGCCGGCTGAGGCTATGGATCCGGATGCTGGGCGTGACCCGTCAGGTCGAAGGCCGGCTGCGCGAGTTCCTGCGTGTCAGCCATGACACGACCCTGCCGCGTTTCGATGTCATGGCCATGCTGCACCGTCGCCGCGACGGGCTGACCATGACGGAACTTTCGCGCATGTTGCTGATCTCGAACGGAAACGCGACCGCCGTGGTCAACCGTCTGGTCCAGGATGGCATGGTCGAGCGGCTGCTCTCGGACGAGGATCGCCGCCGGGTCTCGGTCCGGCTGACCGAGGACGGGGCGGCCTTCTTCGAGGTGCTTGCCGCCGAGCATCTGGAAATGGTCGGGGATCTTTTCGCGGTCCTCGATGATGAGGACCTGGACCGGATGCGTGACATGCTGCGCCGGCTGCGCGACAGCCTGACTTCTCCGACAGGCTGAGCGCGGATCAGGCGAAGCTGCGAACCGTTTCCAGCGCCCCGTCGAGCGCCTCGCCCTTCTCGTCCTGAAGCGCCGCCTCGCGCAGGCGCCGGACCCAGTCGGCGGCGTCGGCCCGGTCCTGAACCAGATCGGCGCCACCCATCACCCGGGCGAATTTCGACTGACCGCGCGCATGGGTGTCGGAATAGCCCTTGATGAGGCGCTGGCAGCGCAGCAATTCGATGGCCAGACCCGCATCGCGCCCGGCGGCTTCGCGGACCTTGGTCAGCCAGCTTTGCAGATGCGCCGTCTCCTCGGCATGGCGCAGGGTCCGGCGTCGCCACGACTTCGCCCCGCCCAGCAGATAGAGCAGCCCGAAGCCGAAGATGCCGTCGCTGCGGATGCGGCGGCCACGATTGAACAGCCGGTCGATCAGTTTCATCCGGCCTGGGTTCTGTTGCCAGCGTGCGCCCATCCGCGCGGGAAGAAGCGAGACGATCTCCTCGGCTCTCGGATGCAGGAACTCGGTCACCTGCATGATCTGGCCATCCTGCAGGCGCATCTCGCGCGAGATCCGGGCCTCGCGCCCGTCGCGGGTCTTGGCATCGGCGACGCGGATGATGTCGTCATAAGCCATGGCATTGGCGATGTATTTCGCGGCCTCGCGGGTCAGGTCGTCATTGCCCAGTTGCGCGAGGCTTTCGACATGGGTCAGGTATTCCGCGCCATAAGCCGCATCCTGAAAATCGACGGTCTTGCGCAGTCCGGCCAAGGCCATCTCCTGCGCGGCGGCTGGTAGACTGGCGGCGCGTGCGGTCAAGGCGCGCCATTCCTGCAGCAATTCTTCCGGGCCGCTGATCTCGGTTGCCGTTGCCTCGGGACGATCCGGCTGCGGTGCTGCGCCGCCGACTGCCAGATCGTGACCGGCGGCAAAGGCCCGCAGGCTCGGTTCCACCCCCTTGCCGCCGGCGCGGATGGCTTCCTCGAAGGCGGTGCGGTCGAATGGCAGCGCGCCCGAGCCGGCAAGCGCCCCGAACAGCGTCGCCGAGATGACCGAGCCGTTTTCCACCGCCAGCCGGTCGAAATCCGCGCAGATCAACCGGCGGGCAGCGATCTCGGCCGCTGCCAGAACCTCGGCGCTGGAGGCGATGCCGTCGCCCGGCACCATCTTTTCCGAAACTGCCAGTGCCCGATGCGACGAGGTGATCAGCACGGTCCGGTCGGGGGTGACAAAGCCGCGGATGATGGCGCGCCCGGCCTCCATCATTTCGGCGGTGATCATGATGTCGACATCGCCGGCGGCGGGCATCAGCGAAAACACGGGCATCTGCGGGCCGATGGGGGCCATTTCGACGTAATAGACGGTGGCGCCGGTGCGCTGTGCCACACCCGCGACGCTGGTGGCCTGGGCGACATAGCCATTGGCGCGGGCCAAAGCCTCGATCCAGTTGGTCAGCACCCCGCCGCCCTGACCGCCGACGGCGAGGATGGCGATCTTGATGATCCCGGAGGGGGTGCTTGCGGGCGGCTGGACGGGCATGTTCATGGCGCGATCCCCAGATTCAGCCGGCGTTTGGCGCGGCGCTTGCTCAGGGCGTTGCGAAAGCGGGCGCGGATGCCGGTGCGCCAGGTCTCGAACCCTGTCGGGTTATGGACGACATCGGCGCGATAGAAGCTGGGGCAGAGGATGGCGGCATCCGCCACCTCGCCGCAATTGCCGCAGCCGACGCAGCTTTGGTCGATGCTGGCCACGGGATCGTCACGCAACGGGTCGTCCAGGGTCTTCAGCGACAACGAGGGGCAGCCGGACAAGCGCATGCAGGCGTGATCGCCGGTGCAGACATCTTCATCGACGCCGAAGCGGGGAATGTCCACGCGCCGGCCTTCCTTGATCGCCTTGGCACGCAGGGGCTTTTCGCGCCGCTGCCGGTTCAGCATGCATTCGGACGAGGCAACAATGACCTTTGGCCCGGCTTCGGGCGTGGTCAGGGCCTCGCGGATGGTGTCGCGCATCTTGCCGACATCATAGGTGCGGTCGATCTGGCGCACCCAGTCGATGCCGATCCCTGCCAGCGCCTTCGAGATCGGGTTCTTCGTCGCCTTGGTCGCGTTCACCGCGCGAGAGGACATCACATCCTGCCCGCCGGTCGCAGCCGAATAGTAATTGTCGACCACGATGGCCACGCCGTCCGACTTGTTGAAGGCCATATTGGTGAAGGAGGAGGACAGCCCGTTATGCCAGAACCCGCCATCGCCGATGATTGCGACGGGCCGCTTCTCTCCGCCGCCATCGAAGGCGCCGTTCGCCGCCGGCCCGAGGCCATAGCCCATGGTCGCGCCGCCGATCTCGAACGGAGGCAGGGCGGCGAAGACATGACAGCCGATATCGGCGGCGATCTGGTGTTTGCCCAATTCCTGCTCGACCAGTTTCATGGCGGCGAAGATCGGGCGCTCGGGGCAGCCGGTGCAGAAACCCGGTGGCCGGATCGGAACGGTCTTCGACAGATCCGGGATGGCCGGGGTGGGCGTGTTCGGCGCGCGCAGCGCATCAGACAGCAGATCGGGCGCGGCCTCTTTCAGGAAGCCCGCGATGCCGTCGCGCATGACCGCGCCGGTATATTCGCCGGCCATCGGAAAGACGTCCTTGCCATGCAGCTGGACATCGGATTTGGCGCGGTAAAGGAAACTGCCAAGCTGGTTCTCGATGAATTCCGGCTGGCCTTCCTCGACCACAAGGACGTGGGACTTTCCGGCGCAGAAATCGTGGAATTCGTCCGGCAGCAGCGGATAGGTGACGTTCAGCACATAAAGTGGCACCTGGGTGTTACCATAGATATCGGCCAGTCCAAGTTGCTGCAACGCGCGGATGACACCGTTATACATGCCGCCCTGCAGGACGATGCCGACAGGCGCATCGGCGGGACCGAAACGCTCGTTCAGCTTGCGGTCGCGGATGAAGGCCTCGGCGGCGGGCCAGCGATTGTTGATCTTGTCCTGCTCATGCGCGAAGGACGCCGGCGGCAGCACCACGCGCGAGAAATCCGAACGCGGATGGGCCACGGCATCCTTGACGCTGAAATCGGGCCGCTTGTTGTCCTGGCATTCGAAGGACCCGGTGACATGGCAGCAGCGGATGCGCACCATCAGCATGACCGGCGTGTTCGAGGCCTCGGACAGCTCGAAGCCGTCGCTGACCGCCTGAACGATAGAGGGCAGGTTCGGGCGCGGGTCCAGCAGCCAGAACTGCGACTTCATTGCAAAGGCATGGCTGCGTTCCTGCATGATCGAGGAACCTTCGCCATAATCCTCTCCGACGATGATCATGGCGCCGCCGGTGACGCCGCTGGACGCCAGATTCGCCAATGCGTCCGAGGCGACATTGACCCCGACCGGCCCCTTGAAGGTCACCGCCCCGCGAATCGGGTAATGAACCGAGGCTGCCAGCATGGCCGCCGCCGCTGCTTCATTGGCATTGGCCTCGAAGCGCACGCCAAGCTCTGCCATCAACTCTTCGGCATCGGCCAGCACGTCCATGAGGTGAGAGATCGGCGCGCCCTGATAGCCGCCGACATAGCCGACCCCCGATTGCAGCAATGCCTTGGTGATGGCGAGAATGCCTTCACCCGTGAACGTTTCGCCTTCGCCAAGCCGCAGATGCGCGACTTCTGCCTTGAATGAACGCTCTGCCATGGCTGGTCCCCGCTTCCTGCCCTTCCATCCGTGCGACGAACTATATGAAAAATCATATGATAATGCAAGTAGATTGTACTTTTAAAATCTACCATAGGTTGTATTATGGTTTTTGAGATACCAAATAGCTTTCGTCGCCGTCTTGGAGGTCCACATGAACGCGGTTCAATCCCCTGCTGCCGAACTGTCCAGGCCGGTCGCCCGGCTCGATTCGATGCCGTCCTTCATGCTCAATCATATCGTCCACCGTTATCATCAGGTTCTTCAGGGGCGTATGCGCCCGGCGGGAATTTCCGCGTTGAAGATGCGGATCATCATTTCATTGCAAACCTTCGGCAGTCTCACGGTGACAGAACTGTGCATCTGGGCCATTGCCGAACAACCTACCATGAGTCGCGCGCTCGACAGCCTTGAGGCGCAGGGGTTGATTGCGCGCCAGCCAAGCGAAACCGACAATCGTCTGCGCCTGATAAACCTGACCCTTGCGGGGGAAGGGATGTTTGATCGCATTTACCCCGAGATCACGCGAGTCAACGACTCGCTTGTCCAGGGATTGAGTGCCGATCAACGAGAGGTGCTTACGGCTTCGCTGCGGCGAATGCTCGTCAATCTTCAGGCGGTCTGAACAGAACTCTACCTGTGGTTTTGTCTGGCTCGCAGAATCAAAATGCTTGCCTTGGATGATTATACATGAATAATCATCTTTAAGGTCGGCGGCACGGTGCCGCTGCCTGTGTGTGCAGGAGGGCGGCGTGATCGCGGTGGGATTGATGTGCGGGCGACTGGCGGCATGAATGCGCGCCAATCCTATGAGGGTGTGGCGCTGGTGGCGCCGGCCTCGACCGAGTATCGGCGCTACTCCATCGAAACCGCGCATTGGTGGATTGCGACCGCGCTTCGGCAGGCGCTCGATGTCGCAGGGCTGCGTCCGGCCGATCTCGACGGGCTATCGCTGGCCAGCTTCACGTTGTTTCCCGACAGCGCCGTCGGGCTGACCCAGCATCTGGGGCTTTGCCCGCGCTGGCTCGATCACATCCCGATGGGCGGTGCGGCGGGCATCGTCGCGCTGCGCCGCGCGGCCCGGGCGGTGCAGGCAGGCGATGCCAGCATTGTCGCCTGCGTGGCCGGGGACACCAATCAGATCGACAGCTTCCGGCAACTTCTTTCCAGCTTCTCGCGCTTCGCCACCGATGCCGCCTATCCCTATGGCTATGGCGGTCCGAATGCGAATTTCGCGCTGCTGACCGACCGTTACATGCAGGAATGCGGCGCCACGCGCGAGGATTTCGGCCGCATCTGCGTCTCGCAGCGCCAGAACGCGCTGAAAAGCCCGCGCGCGGTGATGAAGAAGCCGCTGAGCATGGAGCAATATCTCGCCGCCCGCCCGATCGCCGATCCGATCGCGCTGTTCGACTGCGTCATGCCTTGCGCCGGGGCCGAGGCATTCCTGGTCATGCCGGTCGAAGAGGCCGAGCGTCGCAACCTTCCCTATGCCACCATCGCCGGAGCCATCGAGCGCCACAATGCCCATGCGGAAGATCCCATTCAGCTGCGCGGCGGCTGGACCATGGATATCGACGAACTTTATGCGCAGGCGGGCTGCGGGCCGGCGGATATCGACCTGCTGCAGACCTATGATGACTATCCGGTGATCTCGATGATGCAGATCGAGGATCTGGGCTTCTGCGCAAAGGGCGAGGCCCCGCGCTTCGTCCGCGAGCATGACCTGACCACCACCGGGGACTTCCCGCATAACACCTCGGGCGGGCAGTTGTCCGGCGGGCAGGCAGGTGCGGCGGGCGGCTTCATCGGCCTGGTCGAGGCGATTCGGCAGGTCACCGGCACTGCCGGCGGCACCCAGGTTGCGGGCGCGCGCCGGGCCATGGTCTCGGGCTTTGGCATGATAAATTATGACCGCGGTCTTTGCACCGGCGCGGCCATTCTGGAAGGGGCAGGCGCATGACTGAACCGCTGAAGTCGCCGCCAAAGAAGAACCCGCAGCTGCGCACAAGCGCGCCCACGCTGCCGCCGACCATGCGCAGCCGTGCGGCCATGGGCCTGACCGCCGCCGCTGCCGAGGGTCGGTTCATGCTGCAGGTCTGTGCCGATTGCGGCACGGTGCTTTACCCGGCGCGCGATGCCTGCAGCAGATGCCTGTCGACCGACCTGCACTGGCAGGAGGTTTCGCCCAAAGGCAGGCTTCTGGCCGAGACCACGGTGCGGACCTCGACCAATCTCTATTTCCGCGAGCGCGCGCCGTGGCGGACCGGAACGGTCCAGCTGGATGTCGGGCCGGTCATCATCTGTCATGTCCATGGCGATGTCGAACGGAACGGGCGGGTGGTGTTGTGGAACCGGCTTGACCGTGCCGGGCAGGGTGTTCTCATCGCCATGCCCGAGCAGCCGACCCCGAATATGGAGGACGATCCGCAATTGCGTGCCATGACCTCGGACCCGAAACATCGCCGCGTGCTGATCGCCGATGCGCGCAGCGAAAACGCCGCCGCCATCGCCCGCGCCCTGAAAAAGGCCGGCGCCGGCCAGGTCTTCATCGGTGAGGCCGAAGCCTGGCGCCCGAACCCGATGCGCGCGGTGCTGGAGGATATTCCGGGGGTGCAGATCCTGCCGCTCGATGTGACCGATACGCGCAGCGTGGCAGAACTGGCCGGAGAGATCGGCGGCAAGGTCGATATCCTGATCAACAATGCCCGCTTCCTGCGTCCGGGCGGGGCGCTGTCGCGCGGCGATACCGTCTTCGCCCAGCAGGAGATGGAGGTGAATTACCTCGGTCTCATGCGGCTGGCGCAGGCATTCGGGCCGGGCATGTGCGCGCGCACGGCGGATGGGGTCAACTCGGCCGTGGCCTGGGTCAATATCCTGTCGGCCCATGCGCTTGTCAGCCTGCCGGAACTCGGTGGCTTTTCGGCCTCGCAGGCGGCGGCCCTCTCGCTGAGCCAGAGCCTGCGGGCAGAGTTTCGGGCTAGTGGGCTGAGGGTGATGAACGTCTTCATCGGCCCGACCGAGGATGACTGGCACCAGCCTTTGCCGCCGCCCAAGGTGCCGCCAGAGGCACTGGCGCGCGACCTCGTCGCCGGGCTGCAGGCGGGGCTTGAGGATGTCTATTGCGGCGATGTCGCGCGCGACCTGATCGAGAGGTTCCGCGCCGGCGCCAAGGTGCTGGAACGCGAAATGACCACCGGACAAGGCTGAGGAGCGTCGTTACCCATGAGCACTCTTTCCGAACTGACGGCCAGGCTCGCCACCGGCGCGGTGCAGGTGGTGGACCTGACCCATACGCTTGACCCGGATTTCCCGGTCATCGTCCTGCCGCCGGAATTCGGCCAATGCGCGCCCTTCCGGATCGAGGAGATCAGTGCCTATGACCATCGCGGCCCGGCCTGGAAATGGAACAATATCTCGATGGGCGAGCATACCGGCACGCATTTCGACGCGCCGAGCCACTGGATTTCCGGCCGCGACGTGCCCAACGGTGCCGTGGACGAGATCGACCCGGCAATGCTGGTCGGCCCGGTCGTGGTCATAGACTGCTCGGAAGGGACTGCCGGGAATGACGATTTCGAACTGACGCCTCAGATCATCCTCGACTGGGAAGCGCGGCACGGTCTCATCCCCGCCGGGTCATGGGTGCTGATGCGGACCGACTGGTCGAAGCGCAGCGGTGCGGCCTATCTCAACATGAAGGATGACGGCCCCCATTCGCCCGGCCCGACGCCGGAAGCGATCCGGCTTCTGGTGCATGAGCGCGAGATTCGCGGCTTCGGCACCGAATGTATCGGCACCGATGCCGGGCAGGGGGCGCATTACACGCCACCTTATCCGGCCCATTTCACCCTGCACGGCGCCGGGCGCTATGGGCTGCAATGCCTGCGCAATCTCGACCTGCTGCCGCCGACCGGCGCGGTGCTGATCGCGCCGCCGCTGAAGATCAAGGGTGGCACCGGTAGTCCTTTGCGCGTGCTGGCACTTGTCGAAAATTGAACGGAACAGGACGGCAGCGATGAATGCGATTACGGATTTGAAGCAGGAATTTGCCCCGGCCATGCGGGTGCTGCCCAAGCTGCTGGAAGCGCGCGCCGCGCAATTCGGCGATGCGCCCCTGTTCAGCTGCGGCGATCTGCATCTGAGCTATCGCGACATGCAGCAGGCCGCCGCCCGTGTCGCCGGTGCGCTCATGGGGGCCGGTATTGCCACCGGCGACCGTGTCGCCATCCTGTGCAGCAACCGGGCCGAGTTCATGCCGCTGTTTCTGGGTTGCGGCTGGATGGGCGCGGTCTCGGTGCCGATCAACACCGCCTCGCGCGGGTTCCAGTTGCAGCACATCCTGTCGAATTCCGGCGCGAAGCTGCTGGTGATCGAAGACAGGCTGCTTGACGTGCTGGACGGGCTGGACCTCGGCAAGCTCGACATCGCCCGGCTCTGGGTCATCGGCGGGGGCGCGCTGCCGGACCTGCCCGGTATGGCGGTCGAGCATCTGCCTCAGTCAGGGACCGAGGCCGAGCCGGCGCCGCTTCGTCCCGACAGCCCGCTGACCATCCTTTATACCTCGGGCACCACCGGACCGTCCAAGGGCGTCGTCTGCCCGCATGCGCAGTTCTTCTGGTGGGGCGTCTATACCGGGCATATGCTGGGTCTCAGGCGGGGCGATGTGCTGCACACGCCGCTGCCGCTTTTTCATACCAATGCGCTCAACTGCTTCTTCCAGGCGCTCCTGCATGGCTGCCGGCAGGTGGTCGAGCCGCGTTTCTCGGTCTCAGGGTTCTGGCCGGCCATGGCGCGGTCGGGCGCGACCGTGACCTATGTGCTCGGCGCCATGGTGCCGATGCTGCTGTCCCGCCCCGAGGCCGAAGACGAGCGCGCCCATTCCATCCGCGTGGCCCTTGCCCCCGGCGTGCCCGCCCCCGCCGCCGAAGCCTTTACCCGGCGCACCGGCGTGGTGCTGCTGGACGCTTACGGGGCTACTGAGAGCAATGCCGTGATCGGCTCGACCATGGAAACGGTCAAGCCGGGCTGGATGGGCAAGCTTCTGGACGGGTTCGAGGCCATGATCGTGGACGAGGCCGACAACCCGCTGCCCGATGGCGAGGCCGGAGAGCTGGTGATCCGTGCCGATGAACCTTTCGCCATGTCGCTCGGCTATTTCGGGATGCCGGAAAAGACAGTCGAGGCCTGGCGCAATCTCTGGCTGCATACCGGCGACCGGCTGGTCCGCGCCGGGGACGGCTATTACCGCTTCCTCGACCGCATGAAGGACACGATCCGGCGACGGGGCGAGAACATCTCCTCCTACGAGGTCGAGCAGGTTCTGTCCGCCCATCCCGGCATTGCCGAGGTGGTGGTCTTCCCGGTCGCCTCGGACCTGGCCGAAGATGAGGTGATGAGCGCCATCGTTCTGCATGACGGTGCCGCGCTGACCCATGAGGAGGTCATCCGCCATTGCGAGGGCAAGATGGCCTATTTCGCGGTCCCGCGTTACGTCGAGTTCATGTCCGAACTGCCCAAGACCGCCAATGGCAAGATCCAGAAATTCCGCCTGCGTGAACGTGGGCTGAGCGCCGCGACCTGGGACCGAGAGGCCGCCGGGATCACCGTCAAGCGCTAGGGCAGGTTCTTCCAGATGGGCCTTGCCCGCGCCGGTTGCGCCGGCTTCATCGCCTCGGCGTTGGCTGCGGCCCGTGACAAGCAAACTGCTCGCCGCTGGCCGGAATCCCTCCGGTGTCGGGCTTGGCGTAAAGGCCCTACTCAATAGGATGGCGGGGAAATCGCGCTGACGACCTCGGCCTTGCCGGTCCCGGTGTTACGGAAGCGATGCGGTTCGCGGCTGTCGAAATAATAGCCGTCGCCGGCCCGCAACTCGCGGCTTTGACCGCCCACGGTGACTTCGACCCTGCCAGAAACGACATAGCCCGCTTCCTGCGCGACATGGGACAGGACCTCGCCGCTATCGGCACCGGGGGCATAGGTTTCCTTCAGGAACTGGAAGCTGCGATAGGGGTGGTTCAGCCCGATCAGGCGGTAGGAAATCGTTTCGGGATTGCCGATCTCTGGCAGGTCGCGGGCCGGGTAGAACGGGCTGCCGCCCCCGTCGCGCAACCCACCCAGAAACTCCGCCAGCCGGCTGCCAAGCGCATCCAGAATCGCCTGCAACGTGTCGATGCTTGGGCTGATCGCGTCACGCTCGATCATCGAAATGGTCGTATGCGACACGCCCGAGCGGATCGCGAGTTCGCGCATGCTGAGTTGCCGACGTTGGCGCAGGGCTTTCAGGTCTTTGCCGATCTTGGCCATTATATATGCCGATGGATGGTAATCACGGTAAAATTCTATTGCATGGATAGGTATTGGTTGGAAAGGATAGTTTCCATACCGCTTCAACCTCCTAGGCGTTTTCCGCCGTTGCGCTAAGCTTTCGCCAACCCATTCGAAGGAGGTTCACGATGACCCAGATTCCCGGCGTCAGCCATCTGAAAGCCCCGGCCCGAAGCGCCGCCTCGGATAACGCGCCTGTGGCTGAAACCGTCACGCAGGTTCTGGCCCGCGTCCGGGCCGAGGGCGATGCCGCCGTGCGCGAGTATTCGCAGCGTTTCGACAAGGCCAATCTGGACCGGTTCGAGGTCTCCACCGAGGAACGCGAGGCCGCCGTGGCCGCTCTCGACCCGCAGACCCGCGCGGATACCGAGTTTGCCATTGCCAATGTCCGTGCCTTCGCCGAGGCGCAATTCGCCACCATCGGCACGCTGGACGATTTCCAGCCCCGCCCCGGGGTGCATATGGGCCATCGCGTCATCCCGCTGCAACGTGTCGGCTGCTATGTGCCGGGCGGGCGTTATCCGCTTCTCTCGGCGCCGATCATGACCATCGTGCCGGCCAAGGTCGCGGGCGTGGATGAGGTCATCGCCTGCCTGCCGCCCAATGCGCATGAGGCGATGATTGCCGGCTGTCACCTGTCGGGCGCGGATCGCATCTTCCGCATCGGCGGTGCGCAGGCCATCGCCGCCATGGCCTATGGCACCGAGAGCGTGCCGCGCGTCGACAAGATCGTCGGCCCCGGCAATGCCTTCGTGAACGAGGCCAAGCGGCAGGTTTTCGGCCCCGTCGGTATCGACCAACTGGCCGGCCCCTCCGAGATCTACATCCTCGCCGACGAAACCGGCGATGCCGAGATGCTGGCGACCGACCTGCTGGCCCAGGCCGAGCATGACGTGCGCACCCGTGTCGGCCTGATCACCACCGATGCGGCACTGGCCCGAGCGGTTCTGGCCGAGGTCGAGGCGCAGCTTCAGACCCTCTCCACCGCCGAAACCGCCGGGGCGGCCTGGCGCGACTATGGCGAGATCGCCGTTTGTGCCGATGAGGCCGCCATGCTAGCCTATTCCGATGTGATCGCCGCCGAGCACCTGCAAATCCACACCAGCGATCCGCAGGCGACGGCGGGTAAGCTGCGCAATTACGGCTCGCTCTTCATCGGGCCGCTGGCGAGCGTCGTCTATTCCGACAAATGCGCCGGCACGAACCACACGCTGCCGACCATGGCCGCCGGGCGCTATACCGGCGGGCTTTGGGTCGGGGCCTATGTGAAGGTGGTGACGCATCAATGGCTGACGCCGGAAGGGGTGAAGCAGGTCGCACCGCCCGCCGTGCGCCAGAGCGCCAGCGAAGGGCTGGAAGGCCACCGTCGCGCCGCCGCCCTGCGGTTGGAGCGGCTTCAGGCAAAATAGGGGCGTTGGGCTGAATGATCGGTCGCGGCTTCGAAACCCGCGCCGATCCGGCAGATCGTCGGCTCGGCGTGTTTCGCGCCGACGATCTGCATCCCCAGCGGCAGCCCCCCTGAAAAACCTATGGGCAGCGACAGGGCCGGATGGCCGGTCAGGTTGAAGGGCAGCGTGCGCATCGCCGTCCACACGGTTTCCTCGCCCATGAAAGCCGCAACCGGCGGGGCGGGGGCGAGCGTGGTGGGGGCGATGATCGCGTCGTGATCGGCCAGGGCCGTGTCGATGTCCTGGGCGATCCGCTGGCCTGCAACCTTCGCGCGGGCGACATCTTCGGGCGTCAGACCGGCGCCGGCCGCGAGGCTCTGGCGGGGTTGGCGACCGTAGAGGTCGAACTGGTCGCGTAGCCCCTCGCGATGGGTTTCCAGCGCCTCGGCATGTAGGATCACGGCGCCTGCGGCTTCGGCCAGGGCGTAATCCGGCATCGGGATCAAGGCGATCCGCGCGCCCAGCATGGACAGGGTCGAGGCCGCATCGTCCATCGCCGCGATCAGATCGGGGGCGGCCTCGGGATCATGCGCAAACCAGTCGCGGGCATAGCCGATGCGCAACCCCTTGAGACCCATGCCAAGCGCGGCAGAGGCACCGCATTCCGGTGCCATCGCGTCCAGCATCAGCGCGGCTTCGGCCACACTGGCGGCCATCGCGCCGAGATGGTCGAGGCTGGGCGACAGCGGAAACACGCCCTGCATCGGCACCAGCCCCCAGGTCGGCTTCAACCCGGTAATCCCGCAATAGGCCGCCGGGCTGCGCACCGACCCGCCGGTATCGGTGCCGAGCGCCAGCCGCACCAACCCGCCCGCCACAGCCGAGGCCGAGCCGGAGGAGGAGCCGCCGGTGATGTGATCCGCCGACCATGGATTCACGGCGGGCGGATAGGCGGCGTCGAAACTTGGGCCGGTCAGGGCGAATTCATAGGTGGCGGCGCGTCCGATGGGGATGGCACCCGCCGCGCGCAGGCGGGCGATGACTGCCGCGTCGTGGCGGGCGACCTGTCCGGCGAAGCGGCGGCTGCCGCAGCTGTTCACAGCGCCTTCCATGTCGATCAGGTCCTTGACCGCGAAGGGGATGCCGTGAAGCGGGCCTTTGTCCTGGCCCTCGCGTAACTCGCGGTCGGCGGTCACGGCGGCATCCAACGCGGCTTTGGCACCGATGCCGACCATGGCGTTCAGCGCCGGGTTGCGGGCGGCGATGCGGTCCAGATGCGCCTCGATCAACTCGGTCACGCGCAATTCGCCCCGGCGCAGGGCTGCGGCGATCTCGGGGATGGGGCGGTCAGCGGGGTGCATCGGCGTCCTTTGCCTTCAGCAATGATGCGGCAGCTTCAAGGCTGACGAAAACCCGCAACGCCGCCGCATTGTCGCGCGGGTCGAGCGCCAGCCCGGCCCGTTTCAGTGCGGCATCGAAGCGGGCCTGCGCATCATCGGCCATTTCAGGTCCGGGCCTTCTCGAAGGCGGTCCAGGCGGCCTCGAAAGCGGCGAAGTCGAAGCCTTCGGTGCGCGCGGGTTCCAGCACCAGCTTTTCCGTTTCCAGCAGCTTGCGGATCGCTTCGGCCAATTGCGGGATCACCTCGGGCGGGATCACCAGGGCACCGTGGCGGTCGGCATGGATCAGGTCGCCCTCGGCCACGGTCAGGCCGAAGACGCGGACCGGCTGACCGATGGTTTTCACATGAACGTAACCGTGGCTCGGCCCGACCGAGCCGGCAATGACCGGATAGCCCTTCGGCAGATCGCCCAGATCGCGCACCACGCCGTTGGTCAGGGTGCCGGCAAGACCGAAGCCCTTGTGCACGGTGGTGTTGATCTCTCCCCAATAGGCGCCGATGGCATTGGGGTAATCCACATCCTCGACCACGGCGATGGCGGGTTTCGGTGCCGTCGCCATGTAGCGGTAATAATCCATGCGCCGGGCGCGGATCACCTCGGGCGGTTCGGTCGGCGGTGCTATGGCCGACAGGCTGGCGGTGCGGGCGAGGCCCACCACCGCACCCGCCTCGGGCTCGGTGCAGATCACCGTGCCACGGGTGAAGCGGTCGAAACCGCGCCGCCCCTGCGCGACCTCGATGGCGTTGCAGACGGTCGGGGTATCGACCGATTTCAGCAGGTCGAGAAGAGCGTTATCCATCATGCCTCCAGCCAGCGGGCGAGTGCCGCCGTAGTCGTTTCAGGTTGTTCCAGCACCGGAAGATGCCCGGCGCCGTCGATGATTTCCAGTGTCGAGCCGGGGATCAGCCCGTGCATCAATTCGTGCCGTTCGATGGGGCAAAGCCGGTCCTCGCGCCCGCAGAGGACCAGCGTCGGCACGCTGACCCCGCGCAGCACCTCCTGCCGGTCCGGTCGGTCGCGCAAGGCGCGGGACTGGTTGATGAAAACACCGGGACCGAGGTCCATCGCCATCTCCATGCACAGATCCAGAACCGCCTGCTTGCCCGGCCCTTCGGTCAGGTAATTCGGCTTCATCTCGTCGCGCATCACCTCGTGCAGGTGGCCCTGTTGTGCCGCCTCGATCTGGGGGGCGCGGCGGGCCTGAACCTCGGGCAGTTCGGCGCGGGGATTGGTGTCGAGAAGCGCCAGCCTTTCGACGCGTTCGGGCGCCCGCGCCATGATCTCCATGGCGAGGATCCCGCCCATGGAAAGGCCAGCCAGCGCGAAACGGGGCGGGGCATGGGCCAGCACCTCTGCTGCCAGGGCGGCCATGCTGTCATGCCCGCCGATGGGCGGCAGATGAATGGCGCGGCTCAGCCCGAAGGCGGCGATCTGCGGGCCGAACAGGCGGCCATCGCACATCATTCCGGGCAGCAGGACCAGCGGTGTCACGATGCCAGCGCCGCCCCTTCGGCCATCGCCTTCAGCTTGGCATAGGCGATGTCGGGATCGACTGCGCCGAAGCCCGCGAAGGTGCCGAAGCCGCAATCCGAACCGGCAATGACGCGGTCCTGGCCGACGATCTCGGTGAAGCGGGTCAGGCGTTGCGCGACCAGTTCCGGGTGCTCGACGAAATTCGTCGTGGTGTCGACCACGCCCGGTACCAGCACCTTGTCGTCGGGAATGTCGGCGCGGCGGTCGCGGAAGGTTGCCCATTCATGGCCGTGGCGCGGGTTCGAGGTTTCGAACAGCACATAGCGCGCCCGCGCCGACATCAGCGTGTCGAACATCTGCGCCATGGGAATGTCGCAGACATGCGGGCCCTCGTAATTGCCCCAGCAGATATGGATGCGCACCTTTTCGGGCGGAATATCGGACAGGGCATGGTTCAGCGCCTCGACATGGCTCGCCGCGACCTTCACGAATTCGGCGTCGCTGAGGTCGGTGAACAGCATATGCCGCGACAGCGCCAGATCGGGGCAGTCCAGTTGCAGGTCCAGACCCGAGGCGACGATGGTCTCGTACTCCGCCTTCATCGCATCGGCGAGCGCGGCCAGATAGGCGTCTCGTGTCGGATAAAAATCGTTCTGCAGGAACAGAGAGATCACCCCCGGCGAGGCTGCGTTCATGAAGCCGCGTTCGGCCCCATGTTCGGCCATCGCGGCCTTCAGATTGGCGATGTCCTTGTCCAGTTCTCCCTGACCCTTCGACTTCACCTCGCCCACGCACATCGGGCGGGCATATTGCGGGGTGCCGCCGGATTCGGCGATGCGCTTCAGGAAGCTGGGGAACAGTTTCAGATCGGCGGGGGCGTTCCTCGGGCTGTCGCCGTCGAAGCCTGTATAGCGATCCTTCACATAGGTCGCATAGCTGATCTTCGATGTCTCGCCGTCCGAGACGATATCGACCCCGGCCTCGACCTGCTTGCGCACGGTCTCGGACACGGCGCGGGTCATCGCGGCATCGAAGGCGGGTGCGTCATAGGGCGTGCCATGCTCGCGGGCGAAGATGAAATCGACGACCTCCTGATTGCGGGGAAGGCTGCCGACATGGGTGGTCAGGATGGTCATGGTGTCCTCCGAGGAGCGGGGCGCCAAAGGGCGCCCCGGACAGGATCAGGGTTTCCAGGTCAGGCCGGCCGGATCGGCGGTGCCGACCGTGCGATAAAGCGCGGATTCGCCGGTCATTGAGGGGGCGAGGGCATATTCCAGCCCCTCCGGCACGCTCATCGTGTCGCCGGGGGCGAGCGTGGCGCTGCCATCGGCCCAGGTCACTTTCCAATGCCCGCGCACCGGCATCAGCACGGCGGGAACATCGTGGCGCTGTTTTGCGTCGCTGGGGGTTTTCTCGGTCAGGAAATCGACCTCGAATCCCGGCTTGTCGCGCAGTTTCGCATTCTCGCCGATGACCCTGGCCGGTTGCCTGTCGGCAAGCGCCACCAGATCCCAATAGCGGGCGATGTAATGCGGCACGACATCGGCGGTCGTGGGTTCGGGGAAGGCTTTCAACTGCGCATCCGTCAGCAGCGGCATCGGTGCCACGCCTTTGGGCAGGGACTGGCCCTTCTTGCTGTCATAGAGCTTGCCCTGCTCGGACAGGATCAGCCCGTGATCCTTGGCATCCTCGATCACCTGCGGCGCCCAGATCACGCCGCCGCCGGCATCGTCGCCGCCGAGGATCGCCATGATCATGCCGTAATCGGTGCCGATATTCTCGAACCCGCGGAAGATGCCGGTCGGGATGTTGAAGATGTCGCCTTCCTCCAGCACGACTTCGCCGGCATTGCCCCAGCGACCCCAGAAGAAGCGCCACCGGCCCTTGAGGACGAAGAAGACCTCGGCGGTGCGGTGCGAATGCAGGCTGTTGCGGCATTTCGGCGGCTGGCCGGCGGCGCCGATATTGAACCCGTGCGGGATCGAGATATGGACGTGCTGATCCGGGCTTTCGCTGACCCCGCCGCCGATGATGGTGAAGTTTTCCTTCTGGTCCGATCCCGGCGTATGGGCGTCGATGAAGGCGGTCTTGCAGGGTTGCAGGTCGCCATAGCGGACGATGCGGTTTTCCATTTCCTGAGGTGTCATGTCTTTGTTCCGTAACTGAAAAATATGTTTTGGACGGTCAGGAAAGCGTGGCCGGCGGCGGATGCGGGTTCAGCCGGCGAGAACGCAGCGCCTGCCGCCAGACATGGAAACGGGAAAGGGCAGGGCTGAGGGGCGCCATCAGAATCCCCCCGTATGCAGGTGGATCTGCTTCCAGATCGCGACCTCGTCGAACAGCGTGAACTCGCGGCGCAGGCCCCAGGGGCCGAACTCGGCATGGGTGAAGCCCATGACGTGAACCGGCGCGCCGCTCGGGTCGCCGAAGCGGCCGAAGCCGTCATGCCGGCCGTCGAGGCTCCAGCGGATCGCGGCGCGGTGGGGCTGCGCGGGGTCCGAGCGGCCGATGACATGGTGGATGCGGAACTCGGCCGACGGGAAGGCCGAGCGCAGGCGCATCCAGATCGCCTCGGCATTCTGCCAGCCCCAGCCGCCGATGCCGCCGGCATGTTCGATGCGGATGGCGCGGTCGTATTCGGCGCGGATCGCGCTGATATTCTTGGACATGATCCGGGTCAGGATGTCGGCCAGCCGCTGCCCCCATTCGCTGTCATTGCCGCGCGCAAGATATGGGCCGGGCCGGTCCTGATCGGGGGTGAAAGGACGGGCCGCAGCATCCGGCCCGCCCTCGGCCAGGATCCGGGCGCGGGCGTAATCCGACGGGTCATGACCCAGTTGCCGGGCCTGATCGCCGGTATCATAGGCCAGCCATTCGTCGTCGATGACCTCATCCAGGACCGAGCAATCGGCGATGCAGCGCACGGTGAAACGCCGGCCTGTGGGCGGCCCCCAGACGCCATGCCCGCTATGGGTGCCGGTGATGACGCTGCGATGCGAGGACAGGTAACGGCCACCCGGATCGCCGGCCCAGATCACATCTTCGCCCAATATCTCAAGGTCAGGGAAAGCGGCCATCTTGGCCAGCGTGTCGTTGATGACCGCGCCATTGCCGATCTTCATGCCGCCGGCATTGCGCATGATCATCTCGGGCGCATAGGCGGTCTCCAGCAGCGAGATGCCGCGATCCTCCCAGATGTCACGGGTGATGCCGAGGATATAGCTGGTCGGATCGGGATAGCGCGGCGTGCTCATGCGGTCCCCGCTTGCAGCAATATCTGCTTCCAGATGGCGATCTCGTCGTAAAGCGCGGTCTCGCGGCGCAGCCCCCATGGCCCGTATTCGGCATGAGAGATGCCCATTACATGCACCCGCGCCCCGGTGGGCCGGCCAAAGGCGCCCCAGCCGTCATGGGTGCCGTCAAGGCTCCACCGGATCGCGGCACGGGGCGACAGCATATCGGCATCCATGCCGATCTGGTGGTGGATCTCGAACCGGGCCGAGGGGAAGGAGGAGCGCAGGCCCAACCAGAAATCGGCGATACCGTCACGTCCGATCACCGTCCGGGCGCCGGGATAATGGCCCATGGCGGCGCGGTCATAGCTGGTCAGGATATGGTTGAAATCCGTGTCCATCACCCGACGCAGGTCATCGGCATAGCGCTGACCCCATTCATTCGCATTGCCGCGCCCATGATAGCCGCCATCGACATCGTCTTCGGGCCGGAAAGGGTGGGTCGCGCCGTCCGGCCCGCCTTCTGCCGCGATCAGGTCGCGGGTGAATTGCAGCGGGTCGAGCCCGAGCTGGCGGACGATACCGCCATAATCGCGCACCAGCCATTCGTCATAGATCGCCTCGCCCTTCGCCGCGCAATCGGCGATGACGCGCACCGTCCATTTGCGCCCGGTGGCCGGGCCGAACTGGCCATCGCGCAGATGCGTGCCCATGCTGATCAGCCGGTGCGAGGACAGATGCCCCGCCTGCGGATCGTTGGACCAGATCACATCCTCGGCCAGCAGGCTGCGGTCGGGGAACTCATGGATCGTGCCCATCGTCGCGGCGATCACCGCCTGGTTCCCGCGCGATACGCCCATGGGAGAGCGCACGGGAATATCGGGCGCGTAATAGCGGTTCAGCGTCTCGACGCCGCGATCTTCCCAGATCTCCCGGGTGATGCCGATGATGTAATCGGGGAAATCCTGCCAGCGTTCATAGGCGCTCATGCGGGCCATCCTTCGGGTATGCGGGCCGATCCGCGCAGGATCAGCGGGCCGTCGATTTCGATGCGGCGGGGCTTTTGCGCGGGGTCCTCGATCTTGGCGAGGATGGTTTCCACGGTCGCCGTGACCATGCGGTTCACCGGCTGGCGGATCGTGGTCAGATCGAAGGCCGGCCATGCCGACAGCGGCACATCGTCATAGCCGACGATGGACACATCGCCCGGAACCGACAGCCCCAATTCGCTGCGCAGCACATCCATCACCGCGAAGGCCATATGGTCATTGCCGACGAAGATCGCGTCCGGCGGCGCGGCCATGGCCATCATCTGCCGTGCGGCTTCAGCCGCGCCGTCGCGCGCATACATGCCGTCGATCACCGCCACCGGTTCGCGTCCGGCAGCGGCAAGCGCGTCGAGGAAACCCCTCTGCCGGTCGCGCCCGGTCGAAGCCCCCTGCCAGCCGGCGATATGGGCGATGCGCTCATGCCCGCCGGCGATCAGGAATTCCGCCACCTTGGCCCCGCCAAGCACATTGGCCGAGGTCACGGCGGAATGGGACTGCCCGTCCTGATCGCGGTTGAACAGCACCACCGGAATGCCCGCCGCCGCACAGCGTTCCGACAGGTCATGCGTCATCGCCACCGAGGCCGCGATGATCCCGTCGACCTGATAATCCATCAGCTCCTGAATGACCTCGGCAACCTGGCTTTCAGAGTTCTCGGCCATGAAGATCAGGATGTGATAGCCTTCGGCCTGCAGGGCGCGGGACAGGTTCTCGATGGCGATGGGATAGAACTGGTTTTCCAGATAGGCGACCACCAGCCCGATGATCCGCGACCGACCCGTGATCAGCGAGCGCGCCAGCACATTGGGCCGGTATCCCAGCTCTGCCGCCGCCGCGCGCACCTTCTTGGCCATCGCCTGCGAGACCGAGGCACCGGGCGTGAATACCCGGCTGACCGCCGATTGGCTGACACCTGCCAGCTTCGCCACGTCCTGCGATGTCACCTTCTCGTTTGCCATCAGTCCGCCGTCCATCCGCCATCGACCATCAGCGCCGTCCCCGTCACCAGCGACGAGGCATCGGACGCCAGATAGGCGACCGCGCCCATGATATCCTCGACCTCGCCGACGCGGCCGAGCTTGATCTTCTCCTCGATCCAGGCCACCCGCTCGGGGTTGTCGAAGGTCGATGCGGTCAGCGGCGTGCGGATGAAGGTCGGGCAGACGGTATTGATCCGCACCCGGTCGCGGCCCCATTCGATGGCCATGGATTTCACCATGCCTTCAAGCGCGTGTTTCGAGGCGCAATAGACCGCCCGGTCGATGCCGCCGACATGGCCCATCTGGCTGGAGACATGGATGATCGAGCCGCCCTTGCCCGCCGCGATCATCTTGCGCGCCGCACCGGTGGACAGGAAATAGGCCGCGCGCAGGTTCAGCGCCATGACTGCGTCGAAATCCTGCGGCAGCGTCTCAAGCGCCGCCGAGTGTCGCGCCAGCCCGGCAGAGTTGACC
Organism: uncultured Paracoccus sp.; assembly: GCF_937873615.1. GTDB lineage: Bacteria > Pseudomonadota > Alphaproteobacteria > Rhodobacterales > Rhodobacteraceae > Paracoccus. The sequence continues at coordinate 78,891 of NZ_CALMYP010000065.1, read as the reverse complement.
ACCACGTCAAAGGCCGGCTGTGCCTCAAGTGCGGCACCAAGCGCATCGAGATCGGCCATGTCGAGCGGCAGCGCCTCGGCGCTGTCGCCACGGGCGTTGATCTCATCGACCACGGCCTGCAGCCGGTCGGCCCCGCGCGCCGCGCAGACCACATGCGCGCCCATTTCCGCCAGGGCCGAGGCGCAGGCGGCGCCGATGCCCGAGGACGCGCCGGTGACAAGCGCGCGGCGCTCCTCCAGCCGGAAGGACGGGGTCTTTGGCAGGCTCATGGGCTACTCCGCCGCTTCGTGATAGGGTGCCGGTTCGCCGTAAGGGACGTTGATCCCGCCATAGCGTCGCACCCGGATATTGCATTGTTCGGCATGACCGACAAAGCCTTCCAGCAGGCACAGGCGCGATCCGTATTCGCCGATCAGGGTCGCCGCCTCATCCGTGGTGACCTTCTGATAGCTGTGGGTTTTCAGGAACTTCCCGACCCAGAGCCCGCCGGTATAGCGCCCGGCCTTTTTCGTCGGCAGGGTGTGGTTGGTGCCGATCACCTTGTCGCCATTGGCGACATTGGTGCGCGGGCCAAGGAACAGCGCGCCATAGGAATGCATGTTCTCCAGATACCAGTCGTCGCGGTCGGTCATGATCTGGACATGCTCATAGGCAAGCTCATTGGCCAGCTCCAGCATCTCCTCATGCGTGTCGCAGAGGTAGATATCGCCGTAATCCCGCCACGAGGTCTCGGCGGTTTCGCGCGTCGGCAGCAGGTCCAGCAGCCGGTCGATCTCGGCCTGGGTGCCGTCCGCCAGCTTGCGGGAAGTGGTGATCAGGCAGGCGGGAGAGTTATAGCCGTGTTCGGCCTGTCCCAGCAGGTCGGTCGCGACCAGTTCGGCATCGACCGTGTCATCGGCGATGACCATCGTCTCGGTCGGGCCGGCGAACAGGTCGATACCGACGCGGCCGTAAAGCTGGCGCTTCGCCTCGGCCACGAAGGCATTGCCGGGGCCGACCAGCATATGCACCGGCTCGATGCTTTCGGTCCCGAGCGCCATCGCACCCACCGCCTGAATGCCGCCCATGACATAGATCTCATGCGCGCCGCCCAGATGCATGGCGGCGACGATGGCCGGATGCGGCGCGCCCTTGACCGGCGGCGCCGAGGCGATGATGCGCGGCACCCCCGCGACCGAGGCGGTCAGCACCGACATATGGGCCGAGGCCACCATCGGAAACTTGCCGCCGGGCACATAGCAGCCGACCGATTGCACCGGGATATTGCGATGGCCGAGGATCACGCCCGGCATCGTTTCCACCTCGATATCGGTCATCGAGGCCCGCTGCGCCTCGGCGAAGCGGCGGATCTGGGTCTGCGCGAAACGGATGTCCTCCATATCGCGCGTGCTGACCTGAGCCATCGCGGCCTCGATTTCCGAGGGCGACAGGCGGAAGCTCTGCGGCGCATAGCCGTCGAATTTTGCCGAAAGCTCGCGCACGGCCGCATCGCCGCGCGTCTCGATATCCTTCAGGGTGGCCTCGACCGTGGCCCGGACCTTGGCGTCGTCCTCGGCCCGCGCCTCGGCGGGTTTGCCGGATTTCAGATGTTCAATGGCCATATCGGGTTCCTTCAGGGGTCAGGCAATGCGTTCGCCGGTTTCGGCGTCGAACAGGTGGCACATCTCGGCGGGGATCGCGGTGCCGACCTCCTCGCCGATCTCGATGCGGAAATCCTTGGGGGCCTTGATGGACACCAGCGAATCGCCGATCCGATAGGAGATCATCGAGGCCTCGCCCAGAAGCTCCATCGAATAGACCGGGGCGCGCAATTCGCCCTCGCCATCCGGTGCCAGGGTCACATCCTCGGCCCGGAAGCCCAGGGTGATCGGGCCGGAGCGGTCGCTGGCAAGTCCGGGCACGCGGATGCCGGGCGCCTCGAAGGTGCCGTTTGCGATCCGGCCATCGACCAGGTTCATGGCCGGGCTGCCGATGAAGCTGGCGACGAAGGTATTGGCCGGATAATCGTAGATGTCCGTGGGCGTGCCGACCTGCTGGATGCGGCCCTTGTTCATGACCACGACGCGATCGGCCAGCGTCATCGCCTCGATCTGGTCATGGGTGACATAGATCGTGGTCGTGCGCAGCTTGTGCTGCAGGTTCTTGATCTGCGCCCGGGTCGAGACACGCAGCTTGGCATCAAGGTTCGACAGCGGTTCGTCCATCAGGAAGACCGTGGGCTTCCTGACAATCGCCCGGCCAAGCGCCACGCGCTGCCGCTGCCCGCCCGAGAGCGCGGCGGGGCGACGCTCCAGCAGCTCGGTCAGTTCGACCATCTCGGCGGCGCGCATGACGCGTTCGTGGTGCTCTTCCTTCGGGGTCTTGCGGACCTTCAGGGGGAAGCGGATGTTCTCATAGACCGACAACTGCGGATAGAGGCCATAGGACTGGAACACCATGGCGATGTCGCGGTCCTTGGGTTCCAGCCGGTTGACCATGCTGTCGCCGATCCAGATCTCGCCATCGGTCACGTCCTCCAGCCCGGCGATCATGCGCATGGTGGTGGACTTGCCGCAGCCCGACGGGCCCAGCAGGACGATGAATTCCTCATCCGCGATATGCAGGTCGAAATTGTCGACGCCGACGAAATTGCCCCAGCGTTTGTTCACATTTTTCAGATGGATCTCGGCCATTGGGTTATCCTTTCACTGCGCCGGCGGTCAGGCCGCTGACAATCTGACGCTGGAACACCATCACCAGCACGAACAGGGGTGCCATCGCGGAAACCGCGGCGGCGACGGCATACATGACCTTGCCCTCCTGCTGGGTGGAACCGAGGAAGCTGTTGATCTTGGGGATCATGGTCTGGTTTTCCTGGCTCAGCAGCATCGAGGTGACGGTGAAATCGTTATAGGCCAGCAGGAAGCTGAACAGGCCCGTGGTCACGACGCCCGGCCACATGACCGGGATCACCGCCAGCCGGAAGGCCTGGAAGCGGGTGCAGCCATCGACCATGGCGCTTTCGTCCAGATCCTTGGGAATGGTCATGAAGAAGCTGTGCAGCATCCACAGCGTGAAGGGCTGGTTGATCGCCACCAGCACGATGATCGTGGTCGGCAGGTAGCCCCAGATATTCATCTCGAAGAAGGGCAGCAGATAGCCCGACACCAGCGTCACATGCGGCATGGCCCGGAAGATCAGCGCCGCGATCAGGATCCAGAAGGTATATTTGAACCCCGACCGTGCCAGCGCATAGCCGCCAAGCGTGCCGAAGGTCAGCGAAATGGTGACGACGCAGAAGACCACGATCGAGGTGTTCAGCACCGCGCGCCAGAACTCCTGCTCGATCCAGGCGCCATGATAGCCGCTGCCGGTGAAGGAACTGCCGGTCTGGGCCTCGGTTGCCGGGCCGGTGAAGGCGTTCATCCAGTCGGTCCGAGAGAAGAAGTCGGCCTCGACCTTGAACGATCCCCAGGCCGTCCAGATGAAGGGGAAGGCGGCAAGGAACAGCCATAGCAGCACGAATCCCGTGGACAGTGCGACGAGGGGCATGGGTTTCCGGTTTATGCTCTGGGACATTGGATCAGCCCTTGTGCTTGAATTCGCGCCAGGTGCGGATCAGCACCGGAGACAGAAGGATCACCACGCCGAAGATGGTCAGCAGCGATGTAGCCGCAGCCGATCCGAACAGCGGGAAATCCCCGGATCGCAGATCGGAATAGATCAGCGTGCTCAGCGAGGAGGCGCTTGCCTCGGCCGAGAAACCGATGACCGGCTCGAAGACGCGGAAATTGTCCATGAGCTGCATCAGCGCGATGAAGGTCGCCAGCGGCATCAGATAGGGAATGGTCACATATTTGATCCGCTCCCAGCGGCTCGCGCCATCGACCATGGCGCTTTCCAGTGTGTCCTGCGGCACGGTCTGCAGACCGGCATAGAAGACCACGAAGGCAAAGGGCGCGCTGTGCCAGACGCCGTACACGAACAGCGTGACCCAGGTCAGCGTGGGCGAGGCTTTCAGCGACAGTTGCGGATCGTTGAACAGCACCTGCAGCGTGGCCCCGATGATCCCGCGCGAATCGATCATCCAGAACAGCACCAGCGCCCCGATCAGCGGCGTCACGATCATCGGCAGCAATGAGAAGAAGATCACCGGCCCCTTCAGCCGCGCCGAGACCGCATTGACCGCAACAGCGATGCAGAAGCCCAGCACGATCACCAGCGGCGTGACGATGAACGTATAGCACAGCGTGAAGATCAGCGCCTTGTAGAAGGGCAGGTTCATCACCTTGTCGAAGAAATCGCCGAAGCCCTCGCTGGCCGCCCATGCGGCGCGGAGTTCCCCGAAGGCCAGGTGGCTGGCATTGGTATAGGTGCCAAGGCCGTTATAGCGGCCCATCGGCTCTTCGGTGCGCAGTTCGGCCATGGCGGCGGCATCGACGCGGGCTTCCGATTTGCAGCCGAAGGGGCCGCAGCTTTCGACCTGGGTCATGATCTGCTGATGTTCGACGAACAGCGATTGATAGGCGACCGAAACGATCGGCACCGCGATGAACAGGATCATCGCCAGAAGCGAGGGCCAGATGAAGGCCATGAACGTCCTGTGGGGCATTGGTTACTCCGTCGGATGTGGCGGCCCTGGTCCTGCGCCCGCACCTGCGCATTCGGGCAGGGGCGGATGCAAGGCGCGCGGGGGGTTCAACCCGCAGGCCGGTTGCGGCGGACAGAAGGGGGCGACCCGTCAAGGGCGCCCCCGTCAAAGCTGCTTATTCGATGAAGCCGGCTTCCTTGGCGGCGGTGGTATAGGCGGCGGTCACATCGGCCAGTGCCTGCTCGGCGCTTTCCTTGCCCTGCATGAACTCGGCCAGGTTGTCGCCAAGCGCGGTGTGCAGAAGCCCCATATAGGGCAGCATCGGATAGGGCCGGGCGCCGCCTTCAAGGTCGGCCACGACGCCGACGGCTGCCGGTGTCGGCTCATAGCCCTTCACCAGCCAGACGGCGACTTCCGGGTTGGCCGCGGCGGTGTCGGGCGAGATCCCGACCATCATCGCCCGGAACGAGGCCTCGGCATCCTCGTCCGAGACGTTCTTCGCGATCACGAACCCGTCCCACCACAGCGCAGCCGAAGGGATGCTGCCGCCATTGATCGTGGGGGCTGCGGCGAATTTCGTCGCCTTGGCCACTTCCGGCACGGCGCTGTCATCGGCGATATACTGGCCGGTGGTCGAGCCCCAGCTGATCTGGATCGCGGTATCGCCCGCTTCCCACATCGGGCGCAGCGAATTGGTGCTGTAGGTGATGAAATCGGGCGACATGTAGCCGCTCATCGCCTTCAGGGTTTCCAGCGTCCTGATGCCGTTTTCGTTGTTGATATCGACCTCGGCGGTGCCGTCCTTGAAGAACTCGCCCCCGGTGCCGAGATAGGTGTTCACGAAGGCCGCGCCCAGATACCAGCCCGACTGATAAGCGACAGCGAGCGGGTTTGCGATCCCGGCATCGCGCAGCTTCTGGCCGGCGGCCAGCATCTCGTCGAAGGATGTCGGCACCTCGATGCCGTTCTCGGCCAGGATATCCTCGCGGTAGAACAGGTGTTCGGCATTGACCATATAGGCGATGGCCATGATCTTGCCGTCGACGCGGATCAACTGGCTTTCCTGAAGATCCTGCCCCCATTTCTCGACATATTCATCCAGCGGGCGCACCAGATCGTTGGTCAGAAGCGGCGTGACCGAGTTGGTCGCGATCATGGCGACGGTGTAATTGGCCGGATTGGTGGTCAGCGCCGGCACCTGAATGTCCTTGTGCTCGGTCGTCTGGTTCTTGGTCACCGTGACGGTGCCGCTGGCGCAGGTCTCGGCCGCGCTTGCGACGACATGCAGTGCCGCGAAATCGTTCGACAGGATGCGCACCGATCCCTTTTCGATCCCGCAATCGGCCATCGCCATACCGGCACCGCCGACAAGGGCGGCAATCGCGACAGAGGCCTTCAGAAATCCGTTCATTCTTCGTCTCCTGTTGAGAACAGCTTCCGCCCCGGGGCGGCAGGTCGGCACCATGACTATGGGGCCGGTCGGAATAATGTTTCTTGTTGGCGAACCGGGCGGAAATAACCCGTCGCAGATTGACGCTAACAAGACTTGCATACGAATGCAATAAAAATTTAGATGGCGAAGATCCGGATTTCGGATCGTCAGAGACATGATCGTCAGGCAGATGGGTGATGCATGGAACGAAAACGAATTCTGGAAGGGTTGAAACGGCTGGCCGGGGCGGGGCCTGCGGGTCCGGGCGAGGCGCTGGCAGATCTTTACGCAAGCGATGCCGAATGGCGCGGCGCGCATCCGCTGAACGAGATGCGCGGGACCGCGGCGATTGCGGAACGCGTCTGGGCGCCGCTTCTGCAGGCCTTCCCGGATCTGGAACGGCGCGACACGATCTTCGTTGGCGGCAGCTATCAGGGCCGGGACTATATCGCAGCACTCGGTCATTATTGCGGCACCTTCGAAAGGGACTGGCTGGGCATCCCCGCCACCGGCGGTGCCATCTTCCTGCGCTATGGCGAGGTGCACGAGCTGCGCGGGGGCCAGATCGTGCAGTCCAATTGCCTATGGGACGTGCTCGACCTGATCCGGCAGGCGGGCTTCTGGCCGGTCGCCCCCAGCCTCGGGGTCGAGGGGATGTGGCCCGGCCCGATCACCTGCGACGGCATCGTGCTTGCCCCGCAGGACCCCGCGCAGGGCGCGGCCAGCATCGCGCAGACGCTGGCCATGCACGCAACGCTGGGGGCCTATGACGATGAGGCGAAAGAGGGTCGCGACGGGCTTCTGAACATGCCGCAAAAGCAGCATTGGCACCCGAAGATGATGTGGTATGGCCCCAGCGGCATCGGCACCGCGCGCGGGCTGGCGGGCTTTGTCGATTGCCATCAACTGCCCTTCCGCACCGCTTTCCCGAATCGCAAGGGCGGCGGCCAATGGGACGAGATCGCTTCCCTGAAGGCCGAACATGGCGGCGGCCATTACATCCGCATCGGCGACGGCCCCTATTCCGTCACCGGCGGCTGGCCGAGCGTCTTTGCCAGACATGCCGGCGGCGGCTTCATGGGCCTGCCGCCGACCGGGCGCGCCGTGACCATGCGGGTGATGGATTTCTACCTCCATGACGAAGGCCTGATCCGAGAGAACTGGGTGCCGCTCGATATCCTCGACCTGCTGTTGCAGATGGGCGTCGACGTGCTCGGGCGCCTGCAGGAACAACTGGGCCTCAGGCCCTGATCCGAACAAAAAAAGCCCGGCGGCATTCATATGCGCGCCGGGCAGTCGGGGAGTCCGGGGTTCAGTCTTCCTGTGCTTCCGCTTGCGGCGCGGGCTGCGCCGCCGGCGTGTCGGCCATCTGCGCCAGCTTCACCTGCATCAGGATCGACAACTCGTCATAGACGCGCCATTCGTCGACGATTTTGCCGTTCTTGTAGTGGAAATGGCTGATCCCCATGATCTGCACATGCTTGCCGGTCGGCTCTCCCAACTCGTGCAGCAGCCCGTAACCGAGGTGATGCCCCTCAAGGATCCAGCGCACCGCGACCTTGGTGCCGCCCTCCTCGCAGGGGGTCGAGCAGATATGCTGCGGTCGGAAGCGCGCATCGGGCAGGGAACCTATGAGCCCCAGCGTCTGATGGGTGACCGCCGCGATCCCGTAAAGTTCGACCATCAGCGGGCCGTGATACTGGCAGGTCTCGGCATAGACATCCTTGATCCGGCCCAGCATCCGCTGGTTCCAGACCGCGTGCAGCCATTGCAGCGTCTCGCGCTCCAGATCCGTGTTGGCAATGCTCAGATCGGCATCCGCATCGGGCGGATATTGCCCCAGCATGCGCCGGTTCTCGCCGATATCGATATTGACCAGCCCCTTGTCGAACAGCCGTTTCGCAACCTTCTCGGCGAAGGCATGGGGGTCCAGCCCGAGCTGCTGGATGATCGCCATCTGGTCCGAGACCACCCATTCGCGATAGATCTTGTTGGCATGGACCATGCAATCGGCGATGGTCCGCGAGACGAAATTGCGACCCGTGGGCGGGCCGTAATGACCATGCTGCGTATGCCGGCCCGAGCCGGTGACCAGATGCGAGGTATAGAACCCGTCCTGATCGTTGCCGCCCCAGATGACATGGGTGGCCATGCCGCGCCTCTCGGGCAGGCTGACCAGGCGCTGGATGGTGTCGCGCACCACATCCTCGCGGTCATAGATCGTGCCCATGGTGCCATAGAGCACGCAGTTATGCGTGTAATGGGTATAGATCAGCCCGATATCGCGCTCGTCCCAGATCTTGTGGGTGCAGCGGATGATGTAATCGACGATATCGGTATAGATGTCGTCGAAACCCTGCATCGGTTGAACCCGCTTGCGGCCGTCGGGAACCAGTTCGATGAAGTCGCGCCGTTCGACCTGCAAGACCGGCTCGGATGCCTGTCTGGCGCCGCGCGCCTCCTCCTTGCCGCCTGTCTTGTCCTCACTGGCCATTCTGCACCTCGCTGACGCTGTTGGGTAAAGCTCTGCCGGGATACTATCGTTACTGCATACGAATGCAAAGAGATTCTGTCGGCGCGATGCGATACTGCGCAAAGCCGGCTTTCGGGCCGGTCTTCCGGTCCTGCCCCGACGCCGGGGCCGGCCCGGTCAGGATGCAGCCCTGTCCCCGAAATCTCGCCTCATGCCGGCATGATTGCGGCCTGTCGTCGTATCGACGGGATATGCACGGGGTATGTACGCGAAATGCACGCAATAATCCCCTCGAAAATCCAGCAATTGCGGGCCGAATCCGCCCTCGCGCCGGCTCTGTTGCGCCGGGCTGCGGACGCTGCCGTTGCGCGCGATGTTGACGCCTCGCGCCGGGCTGGCTACCAGCTTGGGGCATGAGCATCGACCTTCCCACGCCGCGCGGCGCCCTGACCCCTGACCGCCCGCTGGACGGGCTGACCTGGCTGCGCGTCGGCGGCCCCGCCGACTGGCTGTTCCAGCCCGCAGATGCGCAGGATCTGGCCGCCTTCCTCAAGGATCTCGACCCCGCCATGCCGGTCTTTCCAATCGGTGTCGGCTCGAACCTCATCGTGCGCGACGGCGGCATTCGCGGGGTCGTGGTGCGGCTGGGGCGCGGCTTTAATGGCATTGATTTCGCTGATGAAACCGTGATCGTCGGGGCGGCGGCGCTGGATGCGCATGTGGCGCGGAAGGCGGCCGATGCGGGCTTCGATCTGACCTTCCTGCGCACCATTCCCGGCAGCATCGGCGGCGCGCTGCGCATGAATGCCGGCTGCTATGGCAGCTATGTCGCCGACCACCTGATCGACGCCCAGGCGGTGACCCGCGACGGTCGCATGGTGACGCTCTCGCCCCGGGATCTGGGCTTCGCCTATCGCCACAGCGACTTGCCCGAGGGCTGGGTTCTGACCCAGGCCCGCTTCCGCGCGGAACGCGGCGATCCCCAGCAATTGCACGCGAAAATGGAAGATCAACTGGCCAGGCGCGACGCCACCCAGCCGACGAAGGACCGCACCGCCGGCTCGACCTTCCGCAACCCCGCCGGCTATAGCTCCACCGGGCGCGAGGACGACACGCACGAATTGAAGGCCTGGAAACTGATCGAGGAAGCGGGCCTGCGCGGCTATCGCCTCGGCGGGGCGCAAATGTCTGAAAAACATCCGAATTTCCTGCTGAACGCCGGCGGCGCTACGGCGGCGGAACTGGAGGAATTGGGCGAGTTGGTCCGCACCCGCGTCCGCGAAAGCTCGGGCCACGAGTTGCAATGGGAAGTGATCCGCATCGGCGATCCCGCCTGAGACCGGCTAATTCGGTGCCAGCATCTCGCCTGCGCCACCGACCACATTGGCCAGCCCCATGACATCCATGCCGCCCAGGATGGCATCGACCGCGACAGCGGCCAGCAGCATGCCCATCACCCGGCTGATGATGTTCGCTCCGGTATTGCCTATATATTTATAGACCCGGGTCGCCGCCAGAAGCAGCGCCAGGGTGATCGCCAGCACGACCAGCAGGGCGCCGGCTGTAATTAGCTGATCTCCGAACGAATTCTGATGGTTGTCGGTCAGAACGACGACGCCCAGCATGGCTCCGGGCGAGGCGATGGAAGGGATCGCCAGCGGAAAGACCGCGCCTTCCAGGTGGTCGCGTTCGGCTTCCTCGATCTCACGCTGGGGTTTGCTATCGCCGAAGATCATCGTCATCGCGAAGATGAAGAGCACGATTCCCCCGGCGATCTGGAAGGAACCGAGGCGCAGCCCCATCGCCTCCAGCACCAGCTGGCCGAAGAACAGGAACCCGAGCAGCACCGCCGTCGCCACGGCCACCGCGCGGATGGCAAAGCGGCGATGCAGGGCGCGCGGCACGTATTTCGTCGCGAACAGGAAGACCGGGATCGAGCCGATCGGGTCGATGACCACGAAAAGCGTGATGAATTCGCGGAAGATGGTGTTCAGATCCATGCGGGTCCTGTCATCGTGGCGGGCGGGGCTGCTGCCGGGAAGGGTTTGCGGGCGGGCGGTCGCTTGCAGTATCAATCGCGCGCGGCCCATAGCAAGGGCCGCCAGCATGCAGGAGGTCACATGTCCGTCGGTCTGATGCCGGAAGGCCCGCCCGCCAGCCGTTTCGCCTATGTCACGCTGGCTACCAATGCCGATTACGCGCTTGGGGCGCTGGCATTGGTGAACTCGATCAAGGCCACCGGAACCGGGGCCGATTGCGTGGTGCTGCATACCGCCGTGCCCGAGGCCGGGCTGGAACCGCTGCGACAGGTTGGGGCGCGGCTGATCGGGGTGGATCTGCTGGACACCTCGACCGAATTCAACGCCACCCATGCCCGCGAGGCGCTTCACGCCCGCGCGGCATTTACCAAGGGCGTGAAGCCGCCTTTCCATACGCCCCTGGACAATTTCGCCAAGCTGCGGCTGTGGCAGTTGGTCGAATACGAGGCCGTGGTCTTCATCGACGCCGATGCGGTGATGCTGAGGAATTGCGACAAGCTGTTCGCCTATCCCGAATTCTGCGCCGCGCCGAATGTCTATGAAAGCCTCACGGATTTTCACCGCCTGAACTCTGGCGTGTTCACGGCGCAGCCCTCGGCGGAGACGTTTCAACTCATGCTGGACCGGCTGGACCGGCCCGGCATGTTCTGGCGGCGCACCGATCAGACCTTCCTGGAAAGCTTCTTCCCCGACTGGCACGGGCTGCCGGTCTTCTACAACATGCTGCAATATGTCTGGTTCAATATGCCCGACCTGTGGTCGTGGGAGGAGATCCACATCCTGCATTACCAATACGAAAAGCCCTGGCAGGACCATGAGAAGGCCGGGCGTCTGCGCCCGCTGATCGACATCTGGCGCGGGTTCGCGGGGCAGGGGCCGAGGCTGGATATCGCCAGCCTGCCCGCGCCCGCATGAGGGTCGCGGTCACCGGCGGCACCGGGCTGGTCGGGCGTTTTATCGTCAACGGCCTGTTGCGCGACGGGCATGAGGTGACGGTGATGACGCGCAATCCGCCGCGCATGGGTTTCTTCGATGGGCAGGTGGCGGATCTGCCCTACGATCTCGGCGCGGCTACGCCCCAACTCGCGGGGCTCGATGCCATCGTCCATGCGGCCTTCGATCATATCCCCGGTCGCTATCGCGGTGGCGAGGGGGACGACGCGCAGGGCTTCTTGCAGCGCAATCTCGACGGTTCGCTGCGACTGTTCGAGGCGGCGCGGCAGGCCGGGGCGTGGGTCGTCTTCATCTCGACCCGGGCGGTATATGGGCCTCAGCCGGGGGCATTGACCGAGGATATGGAATGCCACCCGGACACGCTTTATGGGCAGGCGAAACTGGCCGCCGAACAGGCGCTGCTGGCCTCTGGCCAACCGGCCACGGTGCTGCGGGCGACGGGTGTTTACGGGGTGCCGGGGCCGGGACAGCGGCACAAATGGGCCGATCCTTTTGACGATTTCGCTGCCGGGCGCCCGATTGCGCCCCGCGCCGGGACCGAGGTTCTGGGCGACGATCTTGCCGCTGCGGTCCGGCTGGGGCTGGCGGGGGCAGAGGGGATTTATAATGTCTCGGACCTGCTTCTGGACCGGCGCGACCTGCTGACTGAGTGGCAGGCGGTGACCGGGATCGTCGGGACGCTGCCCGAACGCGCCGATGCCAGCGGCTATAACGCCATGCGCACCGACCGGCTGGAGGCTCTGGGCTGGCGGGCCGCAGGCCGGGACGGGCTGCGCCATGTCCTGCGCGGGATCGCCGAACAGGCAGGAATTTCGCCCCGAGGCGCATAAGCCCCTTCCCTGATTCGCAATGCTTCGCTAGAATCGCCGGATACAGGCATGACCCGGGACAACCCGGGCGGCGAACCGGACCCGGGATCAACCGGGCAGAAAGGCGAAATTGGCGGGCGAGTCGAGCAGGGCAGCCCCGAAAGTCGCAGTCCTCAAGGGCGGCCCCTCGGCAGAGCGCGAGGTGTCGCTGTCTTCGGGGGCGGAATGCGCCAAGGCGCTGCGGCAGGCGGGCTATGAGGTCACCGAGATCGACGCGGGGGCGGACCTGCCCGCGCGGCTGGCCGAGGCCGCGCCCGATGTCGTCTTCAACGCCCTGCATGGCCGCTGGGGCGAGGATGGCTGCGTTCAGGGCATCCTCGAATGGCTGCGCATTCCCTATACCCATTCCGGGGTGCTGGCCTCGGCACTGGCGATGGACAAGACGCGCTCGAAGCAGGTTTACCGCGATGCCGGGCTGCCGGTGGTCGAAAGCATCATCGTGCCGACCGAGATCGCCCGGAAAACCCATCCGCTGCCGCCGCCCTATGTGGTGAAGCCGAATGCCGAAGGATCGAGCGTCGGCATCTATATCGTGCAGGACGGCGCCAACGGCCCTGCGCAGATCGGCGAACAGATGCCCGAGATGGTGATGGTCGAGACCTATGTGCCGGGGCGCGAACTGACCACCGCCGTTCTGGGCGACCGGGCGCTCGGGGTGACCGATATCGTGACCGAGGGCTGGTACGATTACGACGCCAAATACAAGACCGGCGGCTCGCGCCATGTGATCCCGGCCGATATTCCGGCGGATATCACGGCGGCCTGTCTGGATTACGCGCTGCGCGCGCATCGGGCGCTTGGCTGTGCGGGCCTCAGCCGAACCGATTTCCGCTGGGACGAGGCGCGCGGGTTGGATGGGCTTTACCTTCTGGAAACCAATACCCAGCCCGGCATGACCCCGACCTCGCTGGCGCCCGAACAGGCGGCGGCGGTGGGGATGGATTTCCCCGCCCTGTGCAAATGGCTGGTCGAGGATGCGCTGTGCAGGGCCTAGATCAGGATCATATGCAGGGTTTCTCTCCGCAGCCGACGCCGCCCCGCAAGGGCTGGCCGCGCCCGCAGCAGCCGGCGGCGAAGCCGAAGCGCGATCCGGCGCCGTCGCGGCTGGCCTACCGGCTGCAGCGGATGTGGCTAACGCCCTATTTCCGGCGGCTGATGCGGATCGGCGTGCCGGCCTTCCTGCTGGCCTTTACCGCGTTGCTGTGGCTGTCGGATGACGACCGCCGCGCCAGTCTGGCCGGCGGTCTGACCGGCATGGTCGAGGCGGTGCAGAATCGAGAGCAGTTCATGGTCAAGGTCATGACCATCGACGGCGCGTCGGGGCCGGTCGACAAGGCGCTCAGGATGATGCTGCCGGTGGACCTGCCGGCATCGAGCTTCGATATCGACCTGGATCAGCTGCGCCGCGACATTCTGATGCTGGACGCGGTCAAGGATGTCGAGCTGCGCATCAAGCCCGACGGGGTGCTGGCGGCGACGGTGATCGAGCGCAAGCCGGTCATGCTCTGGCGTCATGCCCGCGGGATCGAGATGCTGGACGAGCAGGGCCATCGCGTCGCTTCGGTCACCGAACGCTCGGTGCGCGCGGAACTGCCGCTGATCGCGGGCGAGGGCGCCGACAAGGCCAGTGCCGAGGCGATCCAGATCTTCAGCGCCGCCGGTCCGCTGCTGCCCCGGCTTCGCGGCCTGCAACGGGTGGGTGAACGCCGCTGGGATCTGGTGCTGGATCGCGGGCAGCGCATCCTGCTGCCGGCCGAGGGCGCGGTGGGGGCGCTGGAACGGCTGATCGCGCTCGACGGGGCCGAGGATCTGCTGGGCCGCGATGTCGCGGTGGTGGACCTGCGTGACGGCACAAGGCCGGTGGCGCGGATCGGAATCAACGCGCTAAACGAGATCCGTGCACTGCGCGGCCAGCCTCTGCTGGGCCCGGATGGGCGCGAGATCCCGCAAAAAGACAAGAAAAGCTGAGGGCGAGGGCGGATGATGAAGGACATCTATCAACAGCAGCGCGCGATGCGGAACATGCGTCAGGCCGCCTTGCAGCGCGGTGTGATCGCGGTTCTCGATATCGGCAGCTCGAAGGTGGCCTGTTTCGTGCTGCAGTTCGACGGCCCCGGCATCTATCGCGAGACCGACGGGGTCGGCCCCATGGCCGGGCAGTCGAATTTCCGTGTCATCGGGGCGGCGACCACGCGTTCGCGCGGGGTGCGTTTCGGCGAGATCGAGACCATGGCCGAGACCGAGCGTGCCATCCGCACCGCCGTTCAGGCCGCCCAGAAGCTGGCCGGGGTCCGCGTCGATCACGCCATCGCCTGCATCTCGGGCGCGCGCCCGGCTTCCTATGGTCTGGCCGGAGAGATCCCGCTGAAGAACGGCAAGGTCGGGCAGGGCGATATCGCCCATGTGCTGGCATCCTGCGAGGTGCCGAATTTTGGGCGCGGTCGGCAGGTGCTTCATGCGCAGCCGGTGAATTTCATGGTCGACGGGCGCTCGGGCCTGATGGACCCGCGCGATCATTCGGGCCAGGACCTCGGCGTCGACATGCATGTGCTGACCGTCGACGGCGACGCCATCGACAACCTGATCCACGTCATCCGCCGCTGCGACATGGAACTGGCGGGCGTGGCCTCTGGCTCTTACATGTCGGCGCTGTCCTCGCTGGTCGAGGACGAGCAGGAACTGGGTGCGGCCTGCGTCGATATGGGCGGGGGCGCCACGGGCGTCTCGATCTTCGTGCGCAAGCACATGATCTTTGCCGATGCCGTGCCGATGGGCGGCGATCTGGTGACCCAGGATATCGCCAAGGGGCTGCGGGTGCCGCTGTCGGTGGCCGAGCGGTTGAAGACGCTGAATGGCGGGGTCGAGGCCACCGGCCGCGACGACCGCGACCTGATCGAGTTGGGCGGCGAGACCGGCGATTGGGAAACCGACCGTCGCTGCGTCAGCCGCGCCGACCTGATCGGGATCATGCGCCCCCGGGTCGAGGAAATTCTGGAGGAGGTCGCGGCCATCCTTGACGCCGCAGGCTTCGACCACATGCCCAGCCAGCAGGTCGTGCTGACCGGTGGCGGCAGCCAGATCCCCGGTCTCGACGGGCTGGCGGCGCGGATGCTGGGGCGCAATGTGCGCATCGGTCGGCCGCTGCGCATTCAGGGCCTGCCGCATCAACTGACCGGTCCGAACTTCGCTTCGACCGTCGGACTGGCGCTTTTCGCCGCCCATCCGCAGGACGAATGGTGGGATTTCGAAATGCCTGCCGAAAACTATCCGGGGCGTTCCCTGCGCCGGGCCTATCGCTGGTTTCGCAACAACTGGTGACAGGCCTCTGAAATCATTGGTAGCGGCGGCTTTCGAGGTCTCCGCTATATCCTGCGGTGTCGGCAAGATACCGCCGGAACCACATGGATTGCCCACAAGATTTTGGGGTTGAATCGTGTTTTTCGGGTGACGTTGGGCACCGGCTTGGGTAGAGTTTGACGAATACGGTGGATTCGGTCGGGCACAAGACCCGGAACGTAGCGATAAAACAGGCGGAAACCATGAACCTCAATCTGATGATGAACGACGACGACGATCTGAAGCCGCGCATCACCGTGTTCGGTGTCGGTGGCGCGGGCGGCAACGCGGTCAACAACATGATCGAACAGCAGCTTGAGGGTTGCGTTTTCGTGGTCGCCAATACCGACGCGCAGGCGCTCAAGCAGTCGAAATCGGAAAGCCGCATCCAGCTGGGTCCGAAAGTGACCGAGGGGCTCGGTGCCGGCGCCAAGCCCGAAGTCGGCGCCCGCGCCGCCGAGGAAACGATCGAAGATATCGTCGATCACCTGCAGGGCGCGCATATGTGCTTCATCACCGCCGGGATGGGCGGCGGCACCGGCACCGGCGCGGCCCCGATCATCGCCCAGGCCGCCCGCCAGATGGGCATCCTGACCGTCGGCGTGGTGACCAAGCCCTTCCAGTTCGAAGGCACCAAGCGGATGCGTCAGGCCGATAGCGGCGTGGCCGAGCTGCAGAAGCATGTCGATACGCTGATCATCATTCCGAACCAGAACCTGTTCCGCCTCGCGAATGAGAAGACCACCTTCACCGAAGCCTTCGCCATGGCCGATGACGTGCTCTATCAGGGCGTCAAGGGTGTGACCGACCTGATGGTGCGCCCGGGCCTGATCAACCTCGATTTCGCCGACGTGCGCGCCGTCATGGACGAGATGGGCAAGGCGATGATGGGCACCGGCGAGGCCACCGGCGAAAACCGCGCCGTGCAGGCCGCCGAGAAGGCCATCGCCAACCCGCTTCTGGACGAGATCAGCCTGAACGGCGCCAAGGGCGTGCTGATCAACATCACCGGCAGCACCGACCTGACGCTGTTCGAACTGGACGAGGCCGCGAATATCATCCGCGACAAGGTCGATGGCGACGCCAATATCATCGTCGGCTCGACGCTGGATCCGTCGATGGAAGGCACGATCCGCGTGTCGGTCGTCGCCACCGGCATCGACGCCGCAATCGAGGAAGCCGCCCCGCCCGCACCCCGTCGCCGGGTCGAGGCAGTTGCACATCAGCCCGAGGTCGAGACCCGGGCCGAGCTGGACGACCTGCCGCCGCGCCGCGCCGCGCCGCCCGTCGCCCGCACCGAGGAGCAGGCCCCGACTGCCCGGATCGAGGACGAGATGCCGGCCCCGGCCTATCAGCCGCGCGAGACGAGCCGTGCCAGCGCCCCTGCCAATCCGATCGGCGACGAGGCCGAGAACTTCATCGCCCCGCGCAGCGGTGCCGCCCCGCGTGGCACGCCGCCTGCCGATGTGCTGGAACGGATGCGCCGTATCGCCGAAGCCCAGCTCGGCGCGGGCGCTCGTGCCCCTTTGGCGCAGGCGCGCAATCCGGCGCCGGCGGCGCCTGCCCGCAATGAAAGCCGCATGGCCGGGCTTGGTCGCATGATCGAGCGCATGGCCGGCCATAATGCCGAAAAGCCCTCGGCAGCGTCGATTGCGGATCGCGTGAACGAACGTGTTTTGTCCCACCGCCCGAGAAATCAGGATGCGGAATTCGACGAGCTGGCCGACGATTCGCAAACCGGCAGCTCGGAAATCCCGGCCTTCCTGCGCCGTCAGGCGAACTGATCACGAGGGCATCCGGGGCCGGTCACGGCCACGTGTGAACGAGATCCGAAGGGCCGCCCCGGGGCGGCCCTTTTTCGTGGAAACGCTGCAATCTGCGGAAATTCTGGTGTTTTCGTCGCCACCATTGTTACAGAGAGTCACAAATCGTTAATTGAGTGGACCGCCCTCTGCGCCTAGGTGGAAGTTACGGGGAAAGTTAATTCCCGGTAAATAATGAACACGGGCAGTACCATGCAGGCGACCATTGCAAGAGTGACAGAGTTTCGGGGTGTCGGACTTCATTCCGGTGCTGCCGTGCGCATGGAACTGGTGCCTGCACCTGCCGGTCATGGTATCGTCTTCGAACGCAGCGACCTGCCGACCGGTCGGAACCGTATTCCGGCGCTCTGGGATCATGTCGTGCCTTCGAAGCTGTGTACGCTGATCGAGAATGATCACGGCGCCCGGGTCTCCACCATCGAACATATCATGGCGGCCCTTTCCGGGACCGGCATCCGCAACCTTCTGATCCGCATCAATGGGCCGGAAGTCCCGATCCTTGACGGGTCGTCGGCGGAATTCGTGGCGGGAATCCTGAATGTCGGTATTCGTGAGCAGGATGCCCAACAGCATGCCATCCGCGTCAAGCGCCCCGTTGAGGTGCGCGAAGGTGAGGCCGTGGCGCGGCTGGAGCCGGCCGATCATCTGGAAATCGACTTTCATATCGATTTCGTAGACCCGGCCATTGGGCGGCAGGAGAAGGCACTGGACATGGCAAATGGCGCCTTTGTGCGTGAGCTGATGGACAGTCGCACCTTCTGCCGCCAATCCGATGTCGAGGCGATGCGCGCCAATGGCCTCGCCCTCGGCGGTTCCTATATGAACGCCGTCGTTGTTGATGGCGACAAGGTGCTGTCGCCGGGCGGGTTGCGCCATCAGGACGAGGCCGTGCGCCACAAGATGCTGGATGCCATGGGCGACCTGGCCCTGGCCGGTGCGCCGCTTCTGGCCCGCTATACCGGCAACCGTGCCGGCCATGCCATGACCAACAAGCTTCTGCACGCGCTGTTTTCGCAGCCTGACGCCTGGGAATGGGAGATCTGCGCCTCTGATCTGGAATGCCGGCTGCCGGGCGCCGGCGTTGCCGCCTATGGCCCGGTCAACGCGCCGGCGCTCACCGCCGTAGCCTGAGCTTGTGGGGCAACCTGCAAGCCCCGGTAAAATCACCACATTGCCATTTTGCGCCCCCTGATGTTCTGTGCTAGGACGACCGGGCTGTGCACGGGCTCGACTCGTTTTTCCGGCGTTAAGTTCTGACAGGCAGGTTTCGATGGTCCGCTTCGTTTCGTCCAAGTCCCTTGTTGCGCTGATTGTGGCGGGCAGTGTTCTCGCTGGTTGCGCGGGGCGCGAGGCGAATGGTGGCCGTGTGCCGGTGGACAATTTCACCGCCGAGGAAATCTACAAGCGCGGCGAATACGAGTTGGAAAACAACCGCAAGCCCGATAACGCGGTTTACTATTTCTCCGAGATCGAGCGCCTTTATCCCTATTCGGAATGGGCGAAGCGGGCGCTGATCATGCAGGCCTATGGTTATCACAAGGCCAAGAAATACGAAGATGCGCGTGGCGCTGCGCAGCGCTTTATCGACACCTATCCCGGCGATGACGACGCGGCTTACGCGAAATATCTGCTGGCCCTCAGCTATTACGACCAGATCGACGAGATCGGCCGCGATCAGGGCCTGACCTTTCAGGCGCTGCAGGCGCTGCGCGAGGTGATCGAGGAATATCCCGACAGCGAATATGCGCGCAGCTCGATCCTGAAATTCGACCTCGCCTTCGACCATCTGGCCGGCAAGGAAATGGAAATCGGGCGCTATTACCTGAAGCGCGGTCACTATACGGCGGCGATCAACCGCTTCCGTGTCGTCGTCGAGGATTTTCAGACCACGACCCATACGCCCGAAGCCCTGATGCGTCTGGTCGAGGCCTATCTGGCACTTGGTCTGGTCGACGAGGCGCAGACGGCTGGTGCAATCCTGGGGTATAACTTCCAATCCTCGCCCTTCTATCAGGATGCCTATGATCAGTTGCGCGGACGTGGCCTGACGGCGACGGTGCAGGGCAATAGCTGGCTGACCAATGTCTATCGCCAGATGGTCCGGGGCAAATGGCTGTGACGGTGCGCTGACGCGCATCCAACGAGGCGGGCGATGCTGCGCGAATTGCAAATCCGCGACATTCTGCTGATCGACCGGCTGGATCTGGAATTCGGCCCCGGCCTGAACGTGCTGACCGGCGAGACCGGGGCCGGCAAGTCCATCCTGCTCGATTGTCTGGGTTTCGTGCTGGGCTGGCGCGGTCGGGCGGAACTGGTCCGCGCGGGTGCCATGCAGGGAGAGGTGACGGCGGTTTTCTCATTGCCTGCGGGTCATCCGGCGCGCGCGGTTCTGGCCGAGGCCGGGATCGAGCCGGGGGACGAGTTGATCCTGCGCCGCGTGAACAGCGCCGATGGCCGCAAGAGCGCCTGGATCAACGACCGCCGCGCCTCGGGCGAGGTGCTGCGGGCGCTGTCGGAAACGCTGGTCGAACTTCACGGCCAGCACGACGATCGCGGGCTTCTGAACCCGCGCGGTCACCGGCAATTGCTGGACGCATTTGCCGGGATCGACCTTGCTCAGATCCGCGGCGAATGGCGCGAGTTGCGCAGCCTGCAGGCCGAAATCGACAGGCTTGAGGCCGAGCAGGAGGCGCGGCGCAAGGAAGAGGAATTCCTGACCCATTCGTTAGAGGAACTCGACAAGCTCGATCCTCAGCCGGGCGAGGATGCGGCGCTGGATACGGCACGGCGCAAGATGCAGGCGGCGGAGCGGATCCGGGGCGATGTGGCCCGTGCATTGCAGGCGCTTGGCGCCGATGGTGCCGAGGGCGCGATGCTGGATGCGACGCGCTGGCTGGAAGGTGCCGCCGATCAGGCCGAGGGGCGCTTCGATGCGCCGCTTGAGGCGCTGTCCCGCGCGCTGATCGAGTTGGGCGAGGCATTCGGCGGTGTCGAATCGGCGCTGGAGGCGATGGATTTCGACCCGTCCGAGCTGGAGCGCACCGAAGAGCGGCTGTTCGCGCTGCGGGCACTGGCGCGCAAGCACGATGTCCAGCCTGACGGGCTTGCCGATCTGTCGACTGAGCTGCGCAACCGTTGGAGCCTTCTCTCGGGCAGCGAGGAACTGCTTGGAGAGATGAGGCACGAAGCCGCTCAGCGCCGGCAATCCTACGAGGCCGCCGCCGATGCGCTCAGCGCTGCGCGGCTGGAAGCGGCGGGGCAACTCGATGCGGCCATGGCGGCGGAACTCGCGCCCTTGAAGATGGAGCGCGCGGTGTTCGAGACCCGGTTGGACGAGGGCGAATTCGGGCCGGAGGGGCGGGATGTCGTCTCCTTCACCGTGGCCACCAATCCCGGTGCGCCGGCGGGGGCATTGGACAAGATCGCCTCGGGCGGCGAGCTGTCGCGGTTTCTGCTGGCGCTGAAGGTCAGTCTCGCGCGCGGCAACGATGCGCTGACCCTGATCTTCGACGAGATCGACCGGGGCGTGGGCGGGGCCACCGCCGATGCGGTCGGGCGCCGGCTGGCGCGGCTGGCCGAAGGGGCTCAGGTGCTGGTGGTGACGCATTCGCCGCAGGTGGCGGCCCTTGGTGCGACCCATTTCCGCGTCGCTAAGGAGGTCGAGGGCGAGATGACCACCAGCCGTGTCCATGCGTTGAACGCGGATGAGCGGGTGGATGAAATCGCGCGGATGCTCTCGGGAGAGCAGATCACCGCTGCCGCCCGCGACGCGGCGCGGGCGCTGATCGGCTGATTCTAGTCGAGGATGCCGTCGACCTTGCGGATGATGGATTGCACGACATTGGTTTTCGCGTCGATGCGGATCAACTGGTCGCCGACCACGGCATAATGGCTGCCCGGCAGTTCGGGACCAAGGCCGTAACGCCCCGGCTCGGTCACGATATGCAGCTTGTCGGCGGGGGCAGGCTGGCCCACGACCACCGCTTGTTCGGCCTGTGCGGATGCGATGTCGGGCAGCAGCGCGGCAGGGCTAAGCGTTGCAAGAGACAGTGTCAGGACGAGGTTACTTGGCAACTTCACGAATAGGCCCAGCGGTTGATGCGGTCTGACGAAACGCAGGGCAGCCGCCCCGGTTCCCCGCCTGGGTCAGATTTTCTTGCGACGGCGGCGCCCCTGGTTTCAGCCTTTTCTGCCCCGATCCGAAAAACGCGGCAGCATGGCCGAGAAGTCGCGCCCGCGCCCGCCTTCCTCCTCGACGAATGTCGCGTAAAGCTGGCGGGCAAGCTGGCCCATCGGCGTGTCGGCATCGACGCCCTCGGCGGCCTGCTGCGACAGGTTCAGGTCCTTCAGCATCAGTTCGGCTGCGAAACCGGGGCGATAGTCGTGATCCGAGGGCGAATCGGGGCCGATGCCCGGTGCCGGGCAATAGGCGTTCATCGACCAGCTGCTGCCCGAGGAGGTCGAGGCCACGTCATACAGCTTCTGCCGGTCCAGCCCCAGCTTGTCGGCAAGGGCGAAGGCCTCGCAGGTGGCGATCATGGTCACGCCGAGGATCATGTTGTTGCACAGCTTCGCCGCCTGTCCCGCGCCCGAAGCGCCGCAATGGATGGCGCGCGCGCCCATGATCTCGAAAAGCGGGCGCATGGTCTCGAAATCCGCATCACCGCCGCCAGCCATGAAGGTCAGCGTGCCGGCAGAAGCCCCCGCGACCCCGCCCGAAACCGGCGCATCCAGCGCGCCGAGACCGGCGGCCTTCGCCTGCTCCGCCACAGCGCGGGCCGAGGCCACATCGACCGTCGAGCAATCGCAGAGCAGCGCACCCTTGCGCATGGCCGGGATCACCTCGGCCGCGACGGCGCGCAGGATATCGCCATTGGGCAGCATGGTGATGACGATATCGGCACCGGCTGCGGCTTCGGCTGCCGAGCTCGCGGCACTCAGCGGGGGCTGCACCGGGGCGACGGTGTCGAAGCCGGTGACCTGATGGCCGGCCCCGGCGAGGTTTCCTGCCATGGGCAGGCCCATATTGCCCAATCCGATGAATCCGATCTTCATGGCGTCCTCTCTATCTGTCGAAATGCAGTTCTTCGGCCCCGAGCGGGGCCAGGATGGCATCGACCGCCGCGTCCGAGGCATCGGCGGTCCATTGCGGATTGCGATCCTTGTCGATGACCTGGGCGCGCACCCCCTCGACGAAATCGCCAAGCTGGGTGGCGCGATGGGTGAAGCGGTATTCGCGCGCCAGACTGTCCTCGATCCGGGCATCGCCGCGCGATTCGCGCACCAGCCGCAGCCCGGCGGCCATGGAAAGGGGCGAGTTGCGGCGGATCGGTTTCAGCGCCGCCTCGTCGCCCTGCGTTTCAAGGACGGCTATGATCGCAGCCGTATCCGCGCCGGCAAAGGCCGAAAGATCGCGCGCCGAAAGCGGGGCCTCGGGCGGGGTCTGACCGTGCAGGACCGACAGATCGCCGGTCTGGATCAGCGTTTCGATCAGCGCCGGCCATTCGGCCTCGGGCAGGTAGAAATCGGCGAAACCGGCCTTGATCGCGTCGCCCGGACCCATGCGGTCGGCGGTCAGCATCAGATATTCGCCAAGATGGCCCGGCGCACGGGCCAGAAGCCAGCTTCCGCCCACATCGGGGATCAGCCCGATCCCGGATTCCGGCATGGCGATGCGGGTACTGTCGCCGACGATGCGGTGACTGGCATGGCCGCCCACGCCCACGCCGCCGCCCATGACGAAGCCCTGCATGAAGGCCACGACCGGCTTCGGATAATTCGCGATCTCGGCATTCATGCGGTATTCGTCGAAGAAGAAGCTCTGCCCCTCGGCATGATCGCCTGCCTTCGCCGCGTGATAGACCGCCGCGATATCGCCGCCGGCGCAAAAGGCGCGCTCGCCCTCGGCATCTATGACGACCAGCTTGACCTCGCTGTCATCCTCCCACCCTCGCAATGCCGCGTGGATAGCCAGTGCCATCTCGTGGCTCAGTGCGTTCAGCGCCTGCGGTCGGGTGAAGGTGATGCGGCCGGCGACGCCTTCCTTGCGAATGGACAGATCCCGCGTCACGCATGTTCCTCCAGCAATGCGCGGCTGACGATCAGCCGCATGATTTCATTCGTGCCTTCCAGGATCTGGTGCACGCGCAGGTCGCGCACGATCTTCTCGATCCCGTAATCGGCAAGATAGCCGTAACCGCCATGAAGTTGCAGGCATTGATTGGCGACCTCGAAGGCGCGGTCGGTGACATGCAGCTTGGCCATAGCGCAGAATTTCGTCGCATCGCGGTCGCCCCGGTCCAGCTTCCATGCCGCCTGACGCAGGAAGATGCGGGCCGATTGCAGCGCGGTTTCCATTTCGGCCAGGCGGAACTGCAGCGCCTGAAACTGGTCGAGGGTTCTGCCGAAGGCCCGCCGCTCGCCCATATAGGCGACGGTCCTGTCGAGCGCCGCCTGCGCCGCACCAAGCGCACCGGCCGAGATATTCAGCCGCCCGCCATCCAGCCCGGCCATGGCATAGGAAAAGCCGCGCCCTTCCTCTCCGATCAGGTTGTCGAGCGGGATCAGGCAATCGTCGAACTGGACCTGCGCGGTCGGCTGCGCCTTCCAGCCCATCTTGCGTTCCGGCGCGCCGAAGCTGAGGCCGGGCGCTCCGGCCTCGATCACCAGGGCCGAGATGCCTTTCGGCCCATCCTCGCCGGTGCGGGCCATGCTGAGGTAGCAATCCGAATAGCCCCCGCCCGAGATGAAGGCCTTGCTGCCGTTCAGGCGATAGCCTTCGTTGCCGCGTTGGGCGCGGCTGCGCAGGGCGGCGGCGTCGGATCCCGATCCCGGCTCGGTCAGGCAATAGGACCAGATCTGTTCCATGCGGCATAGGCCGGGCAGGAACCTTGCCTTGGCCTCGGGCGAGCCGAACTTGTCGATCATGCCGCCGCACATGTTGTGGATGGATAGGAAGCTGCCGACCGAGGGGCAGGCCATCGCCAGTGCCTCGAAGATCAGCGTGCCGTCGAGGCGCGACAGTCCCGAGCCGCCATATTCCTCGGATACGAAGATGCCGCCCAAGCCAAGCTCGGCCACCTTCCCCCAAAGCTCGCGCGGGATGGTGCCGTCATTTTCCCAGGCTTCGGCGAATGGTGCGATCTCGCCCGCGCCGAAATCGCGCGCCATGTCGAAAATCGCCTGCTGTTCCTCGCTGAGTGCGAAATCCATGCTCTCCCCCTCATGTCTTTCAGCCTATCTCTAGCCGGCAATTCTTACGCGATTGTTTCAGGTCTCGCCTGCCGGTCGATATGCCGGGCGGGACGGTCCCGCCCGGCGAAGTGCTTAGTCCAGAGCCTTGAAGTTCAGGCTGGCCCCGTCCTTGATGCCCGAGAACCAACGCGCGGTCACGGTCTTGGTCTTGGTGTAGAAGCGGAAGGCGTCGGGACCGTACTGGTTCAGGTCGCCGAAGGCCGATTTCTTCCAGCCGCCGAAGCTGAAATAGCTGAGCGGAACCGGGATCGGGAAGTTGATCCCGACCATGCCGACATTCACGCGGGAAGCGAAATCGCGCGCCGTGTCGCCATCGGCGGTGAAGATCGAGGTGCCGTTGCCATAGTCGTTTTCGATGATCAGCTGCAGCGCGTCTTCATAGTTGTTGCGGCGCACCGTGGTCAGGACCGGGCCGAAGATCTCCTCGCGGTAGATCTCCATCTCGGGGGTGACGCGGTCAAACAGCGACGGGCCGCAGAAGAAGCCGTTCTCATAGCCCTGGATCTTCAGGCTGCGCCCGTCGACGACCAGATCGGCGCCCTGATCCACGCCCGAGGCGATCAGCCGGTTGATCCGGTCCTGCGCGGCCTTGGTGATGACCGGGCCGAAATCGACATCGTCGCCGGCGGTATAGGGGCCGACCTTCAGCTTCTCGATCCGCGGCACGAGGCGTTCGATCAGCGCATCGGCTGTGCCTTCGCCCACCGGCACGGCGACGGAAATCGCCATGCAGCGTTCGCCCGCGGCACCGTAGCCCGCGCCGATCAGCGCGTCGGCGGCCTTGTCAATATCAGCATCGGGCATGATGATCATGTGGTTTTTCGCGCCGCCGAAACATTGCGCGCGCTTGCCGTTCGTCGCCGCCCGGCCATAGATATATTGCGCAATCGGGGTCGAGCCGACGAAGCCCACCGCCTGAATCGTCGGATCGTCAAGGATCGCATCCACGATCTCCTTGTCGCCATTGACCACCTGCAACACGCCATCGGGCAGCCCGGCTTCCTGCGCCAGCTTCGCCAGTGCCAGCGAGGTCGAGGGCACGCGCTCGGACGGTTTCAGGATCATCGCATTACCTGCCGCAAGCGCCGGGCCCATCTTCCAAAGCGGGATCATCGCCGGGAAGTTGAACGGCGTGATGCCCGCCACCACACCAAGCGGCTGACGCATGGCGTAAAGGTCGATGCCGGGGCCGGCATTGTCCATGTATTCGCCCTTCAACAGCGAGGGCGCGCCCATGCAGACCTCGATCACTTCCAGCCCGCGCTGCACGTCGCCGCGCGCATCGGGCAGGGTCTTGCCATGCTCGCGGCTGACCAGTTCGGCCAGCATGTCCATATTGTCATTGATGAGCTGGCCGAATTTCATCATCACCCGCGCCCGACGCTGCGGGTTGGTGGCGGCCCAGCCGACCTGCGCCCTGGCGGCACTGGCAACGGCGGCCTTCAGCTCGTCAGGGGTGGCGAGGGCGACGCGCGCCTGCACTTCGCCCGTCGCCGGGTTGTAGATATCCGAATAACGGCCCGAGCCGCCCTTCACGTCCTTGCCGTCGATCCAGTGGCCGATCTCTTGCATGTTATCCTCCATGGCAAATTCGCGGTTAGAATATCTTGCGTAAATGCAGCAGAAAAGCGAAAGTTCGGCAAAGAGATTTTGCATTTTTGCAAAGGTGACGCGTGGACTGGGACGATCTCAGGGTATTTCTGGCCGTGGTCCGCGACGAAGGTCTGTCGCGGGCCGGGCGGCGGCTGGCGATGGACCCCTCGACTGTGGGGCGCCGGATCGCGCGGCTGGAACAGGATCTGGGGCAGCCGCTTTTCGTAAAGTCGCCGCAGGGCTATGCGCTGACGACCGAAGGCAGCCGATTGCTGCCCCATGCCGAAGCCGCCGAGCGGGCGCTGAGCGGCGCGGCCAATGCGCTTGGACAGGCCGGCGAGTTGACCGGGCAATTGCGCATCGGCGCGCCGGACGGTTGCGCCAATTACCTGCTGCCGCAGGTCGCGGCGCAGATCTGCGATGCCCATCCGGGGCTGGAAATCCAGATCGTGGCGCTGCCCCGGGTCTTCAACCTGTCGAAACGCGAGGCCGATTTCGCCATTGCCGTCAGCCGCCCGGAAAGCGGTCGGCTGGTGGTGCAGCGGCTATGCGATTACCACCTGCATCTGGCCGCCCATGCCGATTATCTGGCCGCGCATGGTCAGGCCGCGAGCTTGGCCGACCTGACCGGAAAGCGGCTGATCGGCTATATTCCCGACATGATCTTCGACCGCGAACTGGATTATCTGGCCCCACTGCTGGAACGCAGCGGGGCGGAAGCGGCGCGGCTGACCTCGAATTCGGTTTCGGTTCAGATGCAGGCGATCCGGGCCGGGGCAGGGGTCGGGATCGTGCATGATTTCGCCATCCCCTTCGCGCCGGGCGTCCAGCCCCTGCTGGCCGAGGATTTCAGCCTAAAGCGCAGTTTCTGGATGATTCGCCATGCCGATGATCGCCGCTCCGAGCGGCTGAACCTGCTGGCCGACCGCATTGCCCAAGGGTTGCGCACCGAAGTTGCCCGGCTGGAAAACGCCGCTTTCGCGAATCGCGGGGCTTGACCTCTTGCGTGGTTGCGACAGACTGAGCTTATGCAAGCAAGGAGGGCAGCATGCTGGTGAATCAGATCCTTTCCCTGAAAGGAGATACCGCGCCGAATATCGTGACCATCCCGTCCTCGGCGACGGTGGAAGAGGCGGTCAAGCTGCTTGGCGAAAAGCGGATCGGTGCCATTGTCGTCAGCGATGACGGCAAGAAGCCGGTCGGCATCCTGTCCGAGCGCGATATCGTCCGCGAACTCAGCAAGCAGGGTGCCTCGGTTCTGGCCGCGCCGATCAGCGGGCTGATGACCCGCAAGGTTTCGACCTGCGGCACGGGCGAGGATGCTCATGCCGTGCTGGAGCGGATGACCGAGGGTCGTTTCCGTCACCTTCCGGTGGTGGATGAGGACGGCAATATGCTGGGCCTCGTCTCGATCGGCGATGCGGTCTCTGCGCGGTTGAAGGAACTCAATGCCGAAAAGGATGCGCTGACCGGCATGATCATGGGCAGCTGAGCCGCGATCGGGCGTCTGGCGTCTTGATTTCGCCGCGCGTATCGGTTGGGTTGCGGCCGGAGACTCGGAGGACAGACCATGCGGACAGCGCTCTATCCCGGCACGTTTGACCCGATCACGCTCGGGCATATCGACATCATCGAAAGGGCGATGGCCCTGGTCGACCGGCTGGTGATCGGGGTCGCGATCAACCGCGACAAGGGTCCGCTTTTCGATCTGGAGCAGCGTGTTTCCATGGTCCGACGCGAATGCGATGCCATCGTCAGGCGCACCGGCGGCGAGATCCTCGTGCATCCGTTCGAGAACCTGCTGATCGACTGCGCCCGCGATGTCGGTGCCAGCGTCATCATTCGCGGGCTGCGGGCGGTGGCGGATTTCGAATATGAATTCCAGATGGTCGGCATGAACCGTGCGCTCGATTCCAGCATCGAGACCGTCTTCCTGATGGCCGATGCCCGCCGGCAGGCCATTGCCTCGAAACTGGTCAAGGAAATTGCCCGTCTGGGTGGCGACGTGTCCAAATTCGTGACTCCGGCGGTGCGCGAGGATCTGCTGGCGCAGCTTGACTTGCAGCGCTGATGTCATTTTTGTTGATTGCGGCACGCTTGGCATTCTAGCTTTCCTGAAAAGAGGAGGGCAGGCATGACGCAAGGCAACCACGACCTGGAAATCGAACATCGCGAACCGGACGTGATTCCGGAACCGGCGCATATCGGCATGGAGGCCATTGGCACCAGCCTGCGCGCCGGATGGCGGGATTTCCTGCGCGCACCGGGTTACGGGCTGTTCTTCGCGGCGTTCTATGTTGCCGGCGGGCTGGTCCTTGCGGCGGTGGCGGCGCTTTCGGGGCAGGAGTGGTGGCTGATGCCCTTCGTCGTCGGCTTTCCGCTGATCGCCCCCTTCGCGGCGGTCGGGCTTTACGAGGTCAGCCGGCGGCTGGAATCCGGTCAGCCGTTGATCTGGCGCGACGTGATGAATGTGGTCTTTTCCCAGAAGGACCGGCAGCTGCCCTCGATGGCGATGGTGATATTGCTGCTGTTCATGTTCTGGGTCTTTGTCGCCCATACCACCTTTGCGCTGTTCATGGGGGTCTCGGCACTGACCAACATCACCTCGTCGATGGATGCGCTGATGCAGGGGCGGGGGCTGGCCATGCTGCTGTTCGGCACATTGATCGGCGCGGGCTTTGCCGCCGTCCTGTTCAGCTTCACCGTGGTCGGCCTGCCGCTTCTGATGGATCGTGAGGTCGATTTCATCTCTGCCATCATTGCCTCGATTCGCGCGGTCGCGGCCAATCCGGTGGTGCTGGCGGTCTGGGGCGTGCTGATCGCGGTGATCCTGTTTCTGGGGATCCTGCCGCTGTTCCTTGGGCTGTTCGTCGCGCTGCCGGTTCTCGGCCATTCCAGTTGGCACATGTATCGCCAGTTGATGCCGGATGAGCCGGAGGCATGACGCGCCGGGCATGAAAAAGGGGGCCATCGGCCCCCGAATTCACCACGATGATCTGGTCGATCAGTCGTCTTTCTTTGACGAATCGCTTGACGGCGGGGCCAGCTTCTTGGTGCCGCCTTGGGCCAGCGGATCTTCCTGACGCTGGACCGAGCCTTCGAAATGCGCACCGGATTCGATGGCGATGGTCTTATGGATGATGTCGCCTTCGACCTTCGCGGTCGAGGACAGGCGCACCTTGATACCGCGCAGCCGACCGATGACGCGGCCATTCACGATCACCTCGTCGGCCAGCACCTCGCCGCGAACCGTGGCGGTATCGCCGATGGTCAACTGGCGGGCGCGGATATCGCCCTCGATGGTGCCTTCGATCTGGACATCGCCGGCGGTCTGAAGATCACCCTTGATGGTCAGATCCGAGGACAGGACCGAGGGGGCAGAGCGCTTCTGCGGCGCTGCGGCGACCGGGGTTTGTTCCTTGGGGGCCTCGACCGGGGGCAGAGCCTCCGATTCGGCGGGCGCGCCGGGGGCGGTACGGTTTTGCGTTTCGGTCACGCGAGATTTAGAAAACATTCTGAGCTGCCTTGATGAACCTCATGGGATTTACGGCTTCGCCGTTCACCCGAACCTCATAATGAAGATGGGAACCGGTCGACCGTCCAGTATTTCCCATATCACCGATCTGGGCGCCGCGCGATACCTTCTGACCGGCCCGAACACGGATCTTTGAAAGATGCGCATAGCGGGTTTCGGTGCCAAGCGCATGCTCGACGATGATGATATTGCCGTAACCGCTCTGACGACCGGCGAATTTCACCACGCCGTCGCCGGTGGCCAGGATCGGTGTGCCGACCGGACCAGCCAGGTCGATCCCCTTATGGGCGCGACCCCAACGGGCGCCGAAGCCCGAGGTGTAACGGAAGGCCGATTTGACCGGCATGTCCAGCGGCAGCTTGTTGCTGGCGATCCGATAGCGGTTGACCTGATCGAGACTGACGACGATTTCCTTGCCGCGCGCCTCGGTCTCCGAGATCGCGGCATTGCCGCTGGTCGAGACGGTGGCCTGGGTCAGCGGACCGCCCTGGCCCGAATATTCCGTATCGACCGAGGCCAGCAGCGAATCGGTGTCGAGGTTCAGCTGTGCCAGCATGTTCTTGTAGGGGACGGCTGCGGCAACGGCTGCATCTTCGATCTGGGTAAAGATCTCTTCATTGCGGGCGAGCAGCTGTTCCCGCTCGGCTTTGGCGGTCGCGGCCTCGGCACGGGCCAGGCGCGCCGCTTCGTCAGCGGCCTCGCGGGCCTCGGTGGTGAGGCGCAGTTTTTCGCTCAATGCACTCAGCGCCAGATCCTTTTCGGGCCCGCTCGCTTCGTTGGTGGCGGGCAGGGCGGCAATGGCCGTCCCCAGCTTCTGTTGCATTGCATCCAGGCCCGCTTCCAATTCGCGGTTATGTTGCTGGGTGGCCAGAAGCTCGGTCTGGTACTTGGCGACCTGGTCAAGCGCCACGGCGAATCGCAACTGTGCCTGCTGCGCCTCGCTGGTGCGGGCATCGCGTTCCTCGGCGAGCGCGGAGAGCCGGTTTTCAAGAACCAAGGCCGCCGAAGCCGATCCGCTGTCGATACCACCGCCGATTCGGTCATAGGCCAGCAGCGCCCCCGACACGATCGCCCAGCCAACCAGCAAAGCCGTTCCGCCCATCAGCCCCAGTTGAGTGGTGGGGCGAAGGTGAATGACACGGGTCGTGCTTTCGGTTTTCAGGAAGAGACGTTTCTCAGGCAGGATCTTCGCAAGCGCAGCGTTCAGGCGAATGGGCAAGGCAGCTGTCCCCGGATAAGTTATTGTTAATGCGCTTGTTCCAGCGCTGATTGGCATGGCCCCCGGCAGAAGGAGCCTTTGCTCTCTGTTCCTAAACAGGATGGCATATGCATTTTCAACTGGTTTGCTGATGAACTGTGCGGAAGCGGCAAAAACCCGCCAATTCCGGCGGAAACCTGCCGAGCTTCGGGCGGTAAAGCGGCGTTAGGGAACTCTGCCTTGCTTCCTTGCCGATGCCGGTCGGCGGCGCTAAGCACGGAAGCGAGGACCTAACGGCCAGACGGAAGGCGAGCCTGTGACGACCGGCAATGTGATCACCCTTTTCGTACTGATCCTTATGATCTTTGTCGCTGACGCGTTCTGGCTGCACTGGAACCTGCCGGTGCTGATCGGGCGCGAGTTTGTCAACTTCGTCGAATATCTCAGCTTCTGGCGTTAGAGGCACCCAACGGGGTTTGCAACAGCCGGCAAAAACCCTCATAAGCGCTGCGAAACCAGTCTGCGGAGGTCTATCATGGCTGTGAAGGTTGCAATCAACGGGTTTGGTCGGATCGGGCGCAACGTGCTGCGCGCTATTGTGGAATCAGGCCGGACCGATATCGAGGTCATCGCGATCAACGATCTGGGGCCGGTGGAAACCAACGCCCACCTTATCCGTTTCGACAGTGTCCACGGCAAGTTCCCCGGCACGGTGACGGTCGACGGCGACACCATCGACGTGGGTCGCGGCCCGATTAAGGTCACCGCGATCCGCAACCCGGCCGAGCTGCCCTGGGCCGATGTCGACGTGGTGCTGGAATGCACCGGCATCTTCACCGATGCGGACAAGGCGAAGGTCCATCTGGAAAACGGTGCCAGCCGGGTGCTGGTCTCGGCCCCGTCCAAGGGGGCTTCGAAGACCATCGTCTACGGGGTGAACCAGGACACGCTGACCAAGGACGACCTGATCGTCTCGAATGCCAGCTGCACCACCAACTGCCTGTCGCCGGTGGCCAAGGTCCTGAACGATGCCATCGGCATCGAAAAGGGCTTCATGACCACCATCCACAGCTATACCGGCGACCAGCCGACGCTGGATACGATGCACAAGGACCTGTATCGCGCCCGCGCCGCCGCGATGTCGATGATCCCGACCTCGACCGGGGCTGCCAAGGCCGTGGGTCTGGTGCTGCCGGAACTGAACGGCAAGCTGGACGGCGTGGCCATCCGCGTGCCCACGCCGAATGTCTCGGTCGTCGATCTGACCTTCGAGGCCAGCCGCGACACCACCGCGGAAGAAGTCAACGCCGCCATCAAGGCCGCCGCCGACGGGCCGCTGAAAGGTGTTCTGGGCTATACCGATCAGCCGAATGTCTCGATTGACTTCAACCACGACCCGCGCTCGTCGATCTTCGCGCTGGATCAGACCAAGGTTCTGGACGGTCGCATGGTCCGTATCCTGACCTGGTACGACAACGAATGGGGCTTCTCGAACCGCATGTCGGATACCGCCGTGGCGATGGGCAAGCTGATCTGACCGATCCCGCAGAACAAACGAAAACGGCCTCCGATCCGGAGGCCGTTTTTCGTGTGGTCAGGCGATCCTGCGATCAGCCAAGCGCGCGGGTCGAGGATTTGCTCAGCCGGCGCGCATTGGCCCGGGTGCGCCGCCCATAGGGCCGCAGCGCCGCCGCCATGACCTTCTCTGCCGGGGCGCCGCGAGTCACCGCACGGAACATCGCCTTACCCGATTCCTGCGCGGCATCCAGTTTTTCCTGGACCATACGATGCGGTTCATTGCGATGCTGCGGCAGCAAACCCATCATCCCGGCCATGCGCAGGCCGATGACCATTTGCGATTCGATAGCGATCTGAGCGACTTGCGCCCAGAGCCGGGTCGCCTCGGCCATGTTGTTCGTCAGAAAACCCATGCGTGATTCACCTTTCTAGCTGGGGCGCATGCTGCACTTGCGATGAGCAAATGACAAGTTGCCCTATGCGCAATGCTGCTTCCCGCCTTTCATCGGGCGGCCGGGCAGTATAATCCGATGGGCATGATGAATTCACTCACGATCACACGCCCCGATGACTGGCACCTGCACCTGCGCGATGGCGCGATGCTGGCTGCCGTGGCCCCGCATTCGGCCGATTTCGGCCGCGCGATCATCATGCCGAACCTGGTGCCGCCAGTGGTGACCGGCGATCAGGCCCGGGCCTATCGCGACCGCATCCTTGCCGCCATCCCCGAGGGCGCGGCGCTGCGCCCGCTGATGACGCTCTACCTGACCGAGACCACCGATCCCGCCGATGTCGTGGCCGCCCATGCCGCCGGGCTGATCGCGGCGGTGAAGCTTTATCCGGCTGGCGCGACCACCAATTCGGCCAGCGGCGTGACCGATTTCGACCGCGTCCGCCCGGTGCTTGAGGCCATGGCCGAGGCCGGCGTGCCGCTTTGCGTCCATGGCGAGGTCACCGATCCGGCCATCGACATTTTCGACCGCGAGGCTGTGTTCATCGACCGCGTGCTGGACCCGGTCCGCCGCGCGACGCCGGGCCTGCGGGTGGTGATGGAACATGTCACCACCTCGGACGGGGTGGATTATGTCAGCGCCAATGCCGCCAATATGGGCGCCACCATCACCACCCATCATCTGGTCATCAACCGCAACGCGATCCTCGCCGGCGGTATCCGGCCGCATTACTATTGCCTGCCGGTCGCCAAGCGCGAATCCCACCGGCTGGCGCTGCGCCGTGCGGCCATGTCGGGGCCGGGGCCGTTCTTCCTCGGCACCGATTCCGCACCGCATCCCGACCGCGCCAAGCTGCAGCCCTGCGGCTGCGCCGGCTGCTTTACCGCGCCGAATACCATGGCGATCCTCGCCCAGGTTTTCGAGGAAGACGGCAAGCTGGACAACTTGGAGGCCTTCACCTCGCTGAACGGCCCGGCCTTCTATCGCCTTCCCGCGAACGAGGACCGCATCCGCCTGACCCGGCAGGACAGCCCGGTCAGCTTCCCCTCTGAGATCGCTGCCGGCGACGAGACCGTGACCGTCTTCGACCCCGGCTTCCCCCTGTTCTGGCAAACGGAGCCCGCATGAGCTTTTCCTTCCCCACCGCCGAGGAGATCGCTCGGCTGACCGCAAGGGCGCTGCTGGAAATCAAGGCGGTGGATTTCAACGCGGCTGAGCCCTTCACCTATGCCTCGGGCCTCAAGGGGCCGACCTATGTCGATTGCCGGCGCATCATCTCCTATCCGCGGGTGCGCGGCACGCTGATGGATTTCCTGGCCGCGACGGCGATGCGCAACGCGGGCTTCGAGGCCTTCACCAATGTCGCCGGTGGCGAAACCGCCGGCATTCCCTTCGGCGCCATGGTCGCCGAGCGTCTGGGCCTGCCGATGAGCTATGTGCGCAAGAAGCCCAAGGGTTATGGCCGCAACGCCCGGATCGAGGGTCGCATGGACGAAAGCGACCGGGTGCTGCTGGTCGAGGATCTGACCACCGATGGCGGCTCGAAACTCAGCTTTGTCGATGCGATCCGCGATACCGGGGCCGAATGCGCGCATACGGCGGTGATCTTCTATTACGGGATCTTCCCGGAAACGACGCAGCGCCTGGCCGATCATGGCGTGAAGCTGCACCATCTTTGCACCTGGTGGGACGTTCTGGCCGAGGCGAAAGCGCAAAACGCCTTCGATACCGCCACCCTGACCGAGGTCGAAGCCTTCCTGACCGACCCGCGCGGCTGGCAGGAAAAGAACCGCTAAGCCAGCCGTGGCCGGCACCCGTTGGGTTCAGCGGCTGCCGGTCGGACGGGTTTTCCACAGCCTGTCCCCAGAGTTGCCCACCAGATTTTCCTGCCCTCTTGTTCAGATTCGGCATATATTGTGGCATAGAGGCAGTCGCATAAGAAGAACACGGACAGGGTCATGAACGAGATTAGGGCGTTGCAGCCGGCGCCGACGCCAGGCGATTCGGAAGAACAAAGCGTTCCCTTCTCGATCGAGGCAGAACAGCAGCTTCTGGGCGCGCTTCTGACCAATAACGATGTCTTCGACCGGATCAGCCAATTGCTGAAACCGGAACATTTCTATGAACCCGTCCATGCGCGCATATATGAAATCGCCTCCGAGCGGATCCGCAAGAACGCACTTGCCAGCCCGGTGACGTTGAAGGCGTTTCTGGACAGCGATGCCGGGTTGAAGGATCTGGGTGGTCCGGCCTATCTGGCGCGGATCGCGGCGGCGGCGATCTCGGCCTATGCGGCGCGGGATTATGCGCAGATGATCCGCGAATTTGCGCTGCGCCGCGACCTGATCACGCTCGGGCAGGATATCTCGGCGCGCGCGGCTTCGGTCCGGGTCGAGGACGATGCCGAAGAACAGATCAAGGCCGCCGAGCAGACGCTGTATAAGCTGGGCGAGCAGGGCGTGGCCGAGCGCGGCTTCCAGTCCTTCCTGAAGGCGGTGACGGGTGCCGTGGATGCGGCGGCGGCGGCGTTTCAGCGCGACGGCAAGCTGTCGGGGATCCCGACCGGGCTGATCGACCTTGACCGCAAGATGGGCGGGCTGAACAATTCCGACCTGATCATTCTGGCCGGGCGTCCCTCGATGGGGAAGACCTCGCTGGCGACCAATATCGCCTTCAACATCGCCAAAGCCTATCGGCAGGGCGAGAAATCCGACGGCACAACCGGCGCGGTGGAAGGCGGCGTGGTCGGCTTCTTCTCGCTGGAAATGTCGGCCGAACAGCTGGCGGCGCGGATCCTGTCCGAGGCGTCGGAGGTCGGCAGCCACCAGATCCGCTCTGGCGACATGTCCGAGGAGGAATTCCGCCGCTTCGTGCAGGCCGCGAACGACCTGCAAAGCTGTCCGCTTTATATCGACGACACCCCGGCCCTGCCGATCAACCAACTGGCCGCGCGGGCACGCAAGCTGAAACGGACCCATGGGCTGGACCTGATCATCGTCGACTATTTGCAGCTTCTGAAGGCGGCGAGTGCCAAGGACAGCCGCGTCAACGAGGTCTCCGAGATCACCCAGGGCCTCAAGGCCATCGCCAAGGAGTTGAACATCCCGGTGATCGCGCTGTCGCAGCTGTCGCGCCAGGTCGAAAGTCGCGACGACAAGCGGCCGCAACTGTCGGACCTGCGCGAATCCGGCTCGATCGAGCAGGACGCCGATATCGTGATGTTCGTCTTCCGCGAGGAATATTACCGCGAGCGCGAGAAGCCGGCGGATCACGAGCTGGAAAAGATGGCCAAGTGGCAGGAGATCATGAGCTCGGTCCATGGCAAGGCCGAGGTGATCCTGGGCAAGCAGCGCCACGGCCCCATCGGCACGGTCGAACTGGCCTTCGAGGGCCGCTTCACCCGCTTCGGCAATCTGGAGAAGTCGCGCCAGTCCGAATGGGATTAAGCCCCGGGCAGGCGGCCTGGACGGGGCGCTTCAATTGTCGTCCTGGATTGCGCCCTCAACTGGCGCGTTTTCTTTCGTCGACATGGTTCCGGCATTG
Source organism: uncultured Paracoccus sp. (assembly GCF_937873615.1). GTDB lineage: Bacteria > Pseudomonadota > Alphaproteobacteria > Rhodobacterales > Rhodobacteraceae > Paracoccus. The sequence goes on along the minus strand of NZ_CALMYP010000065.1, from coordinate 42,302 downwards.
AAGGTCGCCCCCTGCATGTTTCGCATGGGCGACTCTCGCAGCGCAGGATGAAGGTCGGGTTAACCCGCCTGGCCGAACACCCGCTTGAAGATCGTGTCGACATGCTTGGTGTGATAGCCGAGGTCGAATTTTTCCTCGATCTCGGCAGGCGACAGTGCTGCCGTCACCTCCGCATCGGCCAGAAGCTCGGTCTTGAAATCCTTGTTTTCTTCCCAGACTTTCATGGCATTACGCTGGACCAGCCGATAGGCATCCTCGCGCGAGACTCCGGCCTGGGTCAGCGCCAGAAGCACCCGCTGCGACATCACCAGACCCTTAAACTTGTTCATATTCTTGAGCATGTTTTCCGGGTAGATGACCAGCTTGTCGACGACGCCCGCGAGCCGGTTCAGCGCGAAATCGAGCGTGATCGTCGCATCCGGCGCGATGCCGCGTTCGACCGAGGAATGGCTGATGTCACGCTCATGCCAGAGTGCCACGTTTTCCATCGCCGGGATCACCGTCATGCGCACCAGCCGCGCCAGCCCGGTCAGGTTCTCGGTCAGGACCGGGTTGCGCTTGTGCGGCATCGCCGAGGACCCCTTCTGGCCGGGAGAGAAGAATTCCTCGGCCTCCAGCACCTCGGTGCGCTGCATGTGGCGGATCTCGATGGCGATATTCTCGATGCTCGATGCGACGACGCCGAGCGTGGCGAAGAACATCGCATGGCGGTCTCGCGGGATCACCTGCGTGCTGATCGGCTCGGGGCGCAGGCCCAGTTTTTCGCAGACATAGTCTTCGACATGGGGGTCGATATTGGCGAAGGTCCCGACCGCGCCGGAAATCGCGCCGGTCGCCACTTCCTCGCGTGCGGCTCCGAGGCGGCGTCTGTTGCGGTCCATCTCGGCATAGAAGCGGGCGAAGGTCAGGCCCATCGTGGTCGGCTCGGCATGGATGCCGTGGCTGCGGCCGATGCGGACGGTATCCTTGTGTTCAAGCGCGCGGCGTTTCAGCGCGGCCAGAAGCTTGTCCATATCGGCCAGCAGGATATCGGCGGCGCGGACAAGCTGGACGTTCAGCGTGGTGTCGAGCACGTCCGAGGATGTCATCCCCTGATGGACGAAGCGGGCTTCGTCGCCGCCGATATGCTCGGCCAGATGGGTCAGGAAGGCGATCACGTCATGCTTGGTGACGGCCTCGATCTCGTCGATGCGGGCCACGTCGAACTCCACATCCCTGGCTTTCCACACGGCCGCGGCATTTTCCTTCGGAATGACGCCCAGTTCGGCCTGGGCGTCGCAGGCATGGGCCTCGATCTCGTACCAGATGCGGAACTTGGTTTCGGGCGACCAGATGGCGGTCATTTCGGGGCGGGCGTAACGCGGGATCATCGGGGCCTCCTGAATTGTCAGGGGTGACTTAGCCTTCCCTCGTGGATTCTGCCAGCACGAACAGGCGACACGCGGTGCCCAGGCCCACATCCGGCGGTCGCGCATGGTCGATTTCGGCGATCAGCGCCGCACGGGTGGTGTCGCGCGTCCGGGCGATGCGGTCGAGCGCGCGCCAGAACGCACCCTCCAGGCTGACCGAGGTGCGGTGCCCGTCTATGGAGACCGAGCGTTTGGCAGGCGCGTCCATCGGCGGCAGGTCAATCGTCACGCTTGACCCCGTCGAGATGTTTTGTCGCGCGATCAGCTTCGGCCTTTTCGGTCGCCTTTTGCGCCTTGGTCCGACCGAACTTCGTGGCATTCGCATCCGCCTCGCGCCGGGCGTCCTCGCGGGCCTTCTGCTTGCGGAAGCGGTTGAGATTGGTGATCTGGCTCATGGCGTCATCATAGCTGGGAATATTCCAAGGCGGAACGAAATCCGCGTGACGACCGCCATCATTCTTCCGAATCCGGCTTTGGTCAGGCGCCCTCGCCGATCTCTTCCAGATCGCGGGTGATCGGCTTTGCCGGGGCAGGTCCCGGTGGTCGCGCCGCCAGTGTCTCGACATGGAAGCGCGCTTATGAGACCAATCAAGACAATATCATTTAGTTATAGGACATATCATGCGATATTCCATGTATTCGGGCTTGTTGGCAGCGCTGGCCATTGCCGCCTGCACCTCTGCCAGGATCGAAGACAGAACAACAACATCATTCTACGTTGAAGCCAAATCGGCGCCGGCATGTGGCATGAGCGATAAGGAATATATGGATCGGGCGTCAGCGATCGAAGTGATAAAGCGCGGCGGCGACCGGTTTGTCTATCTGGATAGCGAATCTGTTTCCAGATCCAACGTCGTTCCGATGGGCGGCTATATCTCTTACCAGACGGAAACGAAGCGCATCGGCACCGTTCAAATGCTCGGCAGCGATCAGCCCGCGCCTGCGCACGCGCTTTCCGCGAGAAGAATTCTCGGCCCCGAATGGGAAGCCGTCGTTGCAGAGGGCCTGGGCCCGACCTGCATGTAAGCCGTCACGATCTCTATCGAGGTACCCGGATGAAAAGACTTCATGTCGCCGCCGTGGTTGCGCTTGCTTTGCTGGGCGGATGTGGAAACGGCATCACCCGTCAGGAGATCGTGTCGCTTTCCCCTGACCAGATCGCCAGAACGAAGAGCAAGGTCGCCGGCGTTTCACAATTTGCCGGCCTTCCTCTGCACGAGCTCTATGGCATGAGAAAAATCCGCAATGGCCGGGAGGAGCTTTTCGCATGTGGCCGCTTCGGGTCGGAGGATTATTTCTCATACAACCTGACGGATGACCATCTGCTGTATATCCCGGACATCGCCGCCGGCAGGTTGGCCAATGACTGGGGCGGCAGGCTGTCGTCAGACTGCTCCAGAACAGGTACGAAATTCACGCCTGCGCCGGTCAATGCGGGGGCAGAGGTCAATCAGGCCTGAAATCAGCGGGGCCCGGTGTCCCGGCTTCAGCGCAGGCCCATTTCGGCCAGCTGCGCCGCCAGTGCCGGGGGCAGGCTGTCGTCATGGCTGCGGGCGCGCGACAGGTCCGGGGGCGCGTCGTCGCGGTTCAGATAGCGCCAGCCCTGGAAGGGGCGCCGGGGCACGGCGGCGGTGCGGACCAGTTCGGGGTCGAGGATCAGCGCGCAGCGGCGGATGCCGTCATCGCCCAGCCGTTCCTCCAGCGCGATCAGCTTCTGGCGTGCCAGCATCGTGCCCTTGAACACCCAGTAGATCGAGCCGCCGGCCAGCAGCTCGGCCTCGCGCTTGGGCCACATCCGGGTGACGTGCTGGCTGGGGCCGCCGCCATAGCGCTGCTTCTGCCACGCCTCCAGATCTTCCGGGGATTCGGCGCCGACGCAGAGTTTCATGAGATTGACGTAATCGACCATGGCCCCGATATAGGACGCGAATGCGGCGGGGCAAAGGGTGATTGGCGATGTCGGCAAAGGCACAGGTGATCTGGTGGGGCACGGCCGGCATGGCGCTGTTGCTGGCGCTCTGGCTGTTGGGGCAGGCGATTCTGCCCTTCATAATCGGCGCGGGCGTGGCCTATCTGCTGGACCCGCTGGCCGACCGGCTGGAACGCGCGGGTCTTAGCCGGAGCCTTGCGGTGGTGACGATCACCCTTGGCGCGGTGCTGGTCTTCGTGGCCTTCCTGCTGTTTCTCGCGCCCATCGTGATCCGGCAGGCGGTGCAACTGGTCGATGCGGTGCCCGATATGCTGGCGCGGTTGCAGCAATTCCTGATGACGCGCTTCCCGAATATACTGGCCGAGGGCGGCCCGCTCGATTCCAGCCTTCAGAATGTCGCCTCGCTGATCGGAGAGAAGGGCGGCGGGGTGCTGACCTCGGTGCTCAGTTCGATCTCGGGCGTGGTCAGCGTCATCGCGCTGTTCGTGATCGTGCCGGTGGTGGCCTTCTACCTGCTGCTCGACTGGGACAATCTGGTGGCCCGCATCGACGCGCTGCTGCCGCGTCATCATGCGCCCACCATCCGCCGTCTGGCCGCGCAGATCGACGACACGCTGTCGGGCTTCATCCGCGGGCAGGGCACGGTGATGCTGATCCAGGGCACCTTCTATTCGATGGCGCTGATGCTGGTCGGGCTGCCCTATGCGGTGGCCATCGGCATGGGGGCTGCGGTGCTGGGCATCATCCCCTATGTCGGCACGCTGATCGGCGGCGCGACCGCCATCGGCGTCGCCATCTTCACCTTCTGGGGCGATCCGATCTGGATCGCCGCCGTGGCCGCGATCTTCGTCATCGGTCAGGTGGTCGAGGGCAATTACCTGCAACCCAAGATCGTCGGCAACCATGTCGGGCTGCATCCGGTCTGGCTGCTGCTGGCGCTGTCGGTCTTCGGCGCGCTCTTCGGTTTCGTCGGCATGATCATCGCCGTGCCGCTGGCGGCATCCCTGGGCGTGCTGGTCCGCTATGCGGCCGAGCGCTATACCGAAAGCCCGCTTTACACCGGCGAGAAGCCGGCGCCGCCCCTGCCAGAGCCGGTGCTGGTCGAGATCGCGCCCGAAGGCACGCTGACCTCTCGCCGCGATACCGAAGCTGTCGCCGGGCCGGCCGAGACAAGCTGATCCGTGGCCCGGCAACTGACCCTCGATCTGGCGCTTGCGCCCGCGCTCGGGCGCGACGATTTTCTTGTCGCCCCGGCCAATGCGCTGGCCATGGCGGTGCTGGACGATCCGGCTGGCTGGCCGCAGGGGCGGATGCTGCTGATCGGGCCGGACGGGTCGGGCAAGACCCATCTGGCGGCGATCTGGGCCGCCGAGACGGGGGCGGCGCAGGTCCCGGCGCGCGGCCTGCGCGTCGACAGCGTCGATCTTCTGGCCCGCGAGGGCGGTGCCCTGCTGATCGAGGATGCCGACCGGATGGCCGGCAATCCCGGCGCGCAGCAGGCGCTGTTTCACCTGTGGAACCTGAGCGCCGAGCGCGATTGCCTGCTGCTGCTGACAGCGCGGACGGCGCCGGGGCAGTGGGGGCTGACGCTGCCCGATCTGCTCAGCCGTATGGGCGCCATGGCCGTGACCCGGATCGAGCCGCCGGATGAAAGCCTGCTCGCTGCCGTTCTGGTCAAGCTGCTGGCCGACCGGCAGATGGTCGCGCCTTCGGGGCTGATCGACTGGCTGGTGCCGCGCATGGATCGCGATCTTGGTCTGGCGCGGCGGCTGGTGGCGGCGCTGGATGCCGAGACCATGGCCGAACGCCGCCCGTTGACCCGCCCGCTGGCGGCGGCGCTGCTGGAAAGGGTGGCACAGACCGATCCGCCCCGGCCGGAACCGTCACGGGACGCTTGAAGTCGCGGCGATTGAATGAAAAATCGGAAGGGCGCATAAGCAGTTCTCTCGACCGATGTCGAATTTCAGCAGGCCAGCATGACCCAGTCCAATTTCCTCGACCAGCCCATTCCCGCCGCCGTCAGCCTGCCCGGCGGCACCCCCACCGGGCCGGATCGTTTCTTCAACCGCGAGCTCAGCTGGCTCAGCTTCAACTGGCGGGTGCTGGACGAGGCCCGCAACGACCGCGTGCCGCTGCTGGAACGGCTGCGCTTTCTGGCCATCTCGGCCACCAATCTGGACGAATTCTATACCGTTCGGGTCGCCGGCCTGCGCGAGCTGGTGCGCGAGGGCAATGCGCTGCCCTCGCATGACGGGCGCACCCCGACCGAGCAATTGCAGCTGATCAATGCCGATGCGCGCCGCTTGATGGGGGCCCAGCAGGCGGTCTGGAACAGGTTGCGCGGGGACCTTGAGGCCGAGGGGATCGTGATCCTGTCGCGCGACCGTGTGACCCGGTCCGAGGCGGAATATCTTGGCAATTACTTCCTCGATCAGGTGTTTCCGGTGCTGTCGCCTTTGGCCATCGACCCGGCGCATCCGTTTCCCTTCATCCCCAATGCCGGCTTTTCGCTGGCCCTCGAACTGGCCCGCGAATCCGACGGGCGGCGGATGCAGGCGCTGCTGCCGGTGCCGGCGCAATTGCCGCGCTTTGTCCGCCTGCCGGGCACCTCGCGCTTCCTGCGGCTGGAAGACCTGCTGCTGATGAATCTCGCCAGCCTGTTCCCCGGCTATCGCGATACCGGCTCCTGCACGTTCCGGGTCCTGCGCGACAGCGATCTGGAGGTCGAGGAGGAGGCCGAGGATCTGGTCCGCGAATTCGAAACCGCGCTGAAACGCCGCCGGCGCGGCTCTGTCATCCGGCTGAAGATCACCGAGGGCGCGCCCGATGCGCTGCGCCGGATCATCATGGACGAGCTTCACGTCACCCCCGACGAGGTGGTCGAGGTTTCGGGCCTGCTCGGTGTCGCCGACCTGAAGGAACTGGTGCTGGACGACCGCCGCGACCTGCAATGGCCGGCCTTCACCCCGCGCGTGCCCGAGCGTGTGCAGGATCATGACGGCAATATGTTCGAGGCGATCCGCCAGAAGGACATGCTGCTGCACCATCCTTACGAGACCTTCGACATGGTCATCCGCTTCCTGCAGCAGGCGGCGCGCGATCCGAATGTGCTGGCGATCAAGCAGACGCTCTATCGCACCAGTCGCGACAGCCCGATCGTCGATGCGCTGTGCGAGGCGGCGGAATCGGGCAAGTCGGTGACCGCCCTGGTCGAACTGAAGGCGCGTTTCGACGAGGCCGCGAATATCCGCCAGTCGCGGCGGCTGGAACGCGCGGGCGCCCATGTCGTCTATGGTTTCGTGAACTACAAGACCCATGCCAAGATCAGCACGGTGGTCCGGCGCGAGGGCGAGGCGCTTGTCACCTATACCCATTACGGCACCGGCAATTACCACCCGATCACGGCGCGGATCTATACCGACCTGTCGCTGTTCACCTGCGATGCGGCGCTTGGGCGCGATGCCACCAAGGTGTTCAATTTCCTGTCCGGCTATGTCCAGCCCGAGCGGCTGGAGAACCTCTCGATCTCGCCCATCGGCTTGAAGGAGCGGCTGATCCAGATGATCGGGCGCGAGGCCGATTATGCCCGCGCCGGCCGCCCGGCAACGATCTGGGCCAAGCTGAACTCTCTGATCGAACCCGATGTGATCGACGCGCTTTACGCCGCCAGCCAGGCCGGGGTGAAGATCGATCTGGTGATCCGCGGCATCTGCGGGCTGCGTCCGGGGATTGCGGGGCTGTCGGACAATATCCGGGTGAAATCCATCGTCGGGCGCTTCCTCGAACATTCGCGCATTGTCTGTTTCGGCGCGGGTTTCGGGCTGCCGTCGCGCAAGGCCCGGGTCTTCATCAGCTCGGCCGACTGGATGGGGCGCAACCTGAACCGGCGCGTGGAAACCCTGGTCGAATGCCTGAACGATACCGTCAAGGCGCAGATCGTCAGCCAGATCATGGCCGCCAATATGGCCGACGAGGCGCAAAGCTGGATCCTGCGTCCCGATGGCCGCTATCTGCGGCATCTGCCCGCAGGGCGCGAGGATCTGTTCAGCTGTCATCGTTTCTTCATGGAAAATCCGTCACTTTCGGGCCGTGGCCGGGCCGGGGCCGGGGATGTCCCGGCCTTGACCCATAGCGCCGATTAAGGAAGAACCGGGTTATCACGGCTGCGTGACCGGAATCAGGAGCGATGCGATGAACGGCAAGGCGAAAACCCCGGATCCGTTCGAAGGGCTGTTCGAGGATGCCTCGGCCCGCGCGCTATCCCGGGTGGGGGTGGTCGATGTCGGCTCGAACTCGATCCGTCTGGTGATCTTCGACGGGGCGGCACGCTCGCCCGCCTATTTCTACAATGAAAAGGTCATGGCCGGCCTTGGCAAGGACATGGCCGCGACCGGCAAGCTGAACCCCGAAGGGGTCGAGCGCGGCTTCGATGCGCTGCGCCGCTTCGCCACCATCGCCCAGGGGCTGCGTGTGCGACCGATGACCGTCGTCGCCACCGCCGCCGTGCGCGAGGCCGAGGACGGTCCCGACTTCCGCCGCCGGGTCGAGCATGAGACCGGGCTGAAGCTGAATGTCATCGACGGCGAGGAAGAGGCGCGGCTTTCGGCGCAGGGGGTGCTTCTGGGCTGGCCCGATGCCAGGGGGCTGGTCTGCGATATCGGCGGCAACTCGATGGAGCTGGCCGAACTGGACGGCAAGGGCAAGGTCGGCAGGCGCGTGACCTCGCCTTTGGGGCCGTTCCGGTTGCAACAGGTCAAGGGCGGCGAAAAGGGTCTGCGCGCCCATATCCGCAAGATCATGGCCGAACTGGCCGCGAAGATGGGCACCGATCACGACCGCATCTATCTGGTCGGCGGGTCATGGCGGGCCATTGCCCGGCTGGACATGGAACGCAGCGACTATCCGATGACCGTGCTGCACGAATACCGGATGCCGCCCGAGGCTGTGGCCGAGACGGTGAAATGGATCGGCGAGCACGACCTGCAGGCCCTGCGCGCCCGTGTCGGCATCTCGAATTCGCGGATGGAGCTGGTGCCTTTGGCCGGCATGGTCCTGCGCGAACTGGTCGAGACCTTCAAGCCGAAGGAACTGGCCGTGTCCTCCTATGGAATCCGCGAGGGGCTGCTTTACGAACATATGTCCGCCAGCCTGCGGGCCCGCGATCCGCTGCTGGAATCGGCGCGCTTCACCGAAAAGCAGATGGCCCGCGCCCCCGGTTTCGGCAAGAAGCTTTACCAGTTCCTGCTGCCGCTGTTCGATGGCGTCCCGCCCGGGCGCGACCGGCTGATCCGTGCCGCCTGCCTGCTGCACGACACCGCCTGGCGCACCCACCCGGATTACCGGGCCGAGGCCTGTTTCGACAATGTCACCCGCGCCAATATGGCGGCACTTTCGCATCCCGAACGGGTCTTTCTGGGGGTCGCGCTGCTGCACCGCTATCGCAATTCACGCGCCGGCTCGCCCATGGCGCCCCTGTTCGCGATGCTCTCGGACGAGGAATTGCAGGCCGCCGAGGTGCTGGGCAAGGCGATGCGCTTCGGCGCCATGTTCTCGATCCGCGACCCGTCCGAGGCCGGGGCGCTGAAACTCTCGGCCAAGAAAAAGACGCTGAGCCTGTCGCTGACCCGGACCGGCCGGGCGCTGTTCGGCGAGGTGGCGCTGGCGCGCTTCCAGTCGCTGTGCAAGGCGCTGGAGGTTGAGCCGGTGGTGAAGGGCTAGTGCCGCCTTCCGGCCCCTCTCAGTGCCGGGTCAGTTCCACGAAGACATCTTCCAGCCGGGGCTGCTCGGTGGCGATGTCGCGGATCGGGACGCCGCCGCCGCGCAGCGCGTCGATGATCGCGTCGGGCTGCACGCGCGAGGGCTGATAGGACAGCGCCAGCCGCCCGTTCTCGCGCCGCTCGGGCGTCACGCCTTCGGGCAGGGCGGGCAGGGGGGTGTCGTCGGTCTCGATCACCAGGGTCTTGCCATCGGCGCGCGACAGCAGCGCCGCGGTCGTATCCTCGATCAGCACCTCGCCCCGGTCGATGATGGCGATGCGGTCGCACATCGCCTCGGCTTCTTCGAGGTAATGGGTGGTCAGGATGATGGTCATGCCCTGCTGGTTCAGGCGGCGGACATTCTGCCACAGCATCTCGCGCAGCCCGATATCGACGCCCGCCGTGGGCTCGTCCAGCACCAGCACCTGCGGGCGATGGACAAGCGCCTTGGCCAACAGCAGCCGGCGCTTCATCCCGCCCGAGAGGTTGCGGGTATAGCTTTCGGCCTGCTCGGTCAGCCCGACTAGGGCCAACAACTCATCGGTCCAGCGTTCGGCTTTCGGGACCCCGTAAAGCCCGGCCTGCACCTCAAGGCTGGCGCGGGGCGACAGGAAGGGGTCGATGTTCAATTCCTGCGGCATGACGCCGATGGCGGCGCGCGAATTGCGCGGGTTCACGTCCTGATCGAAGCCCCAGATCACCACTTGCCCGGCGCTTTTGTTGACCAGCCCGGCAAGGATATTGATCGTCGTCGACTTGCCGGCCCCGTTCGGTCCCAGCAGTCCGAAGATCGAGCCCGCCGGAATCGTCAGGTCGATTCCCTTCAGCGCCTCCTTCGGCGGGGCATTGCCAGAGGCGCGATAGGTCTTGCGCAATCCGGTGATCTCGATGGCATTCATGGTCCTGGTCATGGCTGTCCCTTGCCTATTGCGGGGGCTCTCGGCTATTTGGGGTTAGACCCGATCCAGCCCCGACCGACAAGAAGGTCCGCCATGACAGAAGTTGAAATCGTCACCCCTGAGAACTCCCTCTCGACCGGTCAAAGCGTGCCGGACCAGCATCCGCCGCTGGAAACCGAGACCGTGCACCACTGGAAAGTGGCCTGCGCGGGCGATGCGGCGCGCGGCCTCGGCCATCCGAAGGTCTGGCTGCAGATCTCTCCGGCCATGGGCTATGTCGATTGCGGCTATTGCGACAAGCGCTTCGTCATCGACCCCGATCACGTCATCGACGATCACTGAGACGTGACGCCCGGGGCTTTGCCCCGGCGGCTTGCTGTGGCAGAACTTGCGTGACCAAAAGGAGCCGCGCATGTCCACCGCCTTCGGCAAGGGCCACCATCTTCACCTGATCGACGGATCGGCCTTCATCTTCCGCGCCTTCCACGCGCTGCCGCCCCTGACCCGCAAATCCGACGGGCTGCCCATCGGTGCGGTGGCCGGGTTCAGCAACATGCTGTGGAAATATGTGCAGGATGCCAAGGGCAGCGATGCGCCGACCCATGTCGCGGTGATCTTCGATCACAGCTCCAAGACCTTCCGCAACGACATCTACCCGGACTACAAGGCTAACCGCCCGCCCTTGCCCGAGGAATTGAGGCCGCAATTCCCGCTGACGCGGGAGGCCACGCGGGCCTTCAACATCGCCTGTATCGAGATCGAAAGCTACGAGGCCGACGACATCATCGCCACGCTGGCCTGCCATGCGCGCGCGGCCGGCGGGCGGGCGACGATCATCAGTTCGGACAAGGACCTGATGCAACTGGTCGGTGGCGGCGTGGTCATGCTCGACCCGATCAAGGGCAAGGAGATCGGCCCCGACGAGGTCGAGGAGAAATTCGGCGTCGGCCCGGACCGCGTCGTCGATATTCAGGCACTGGCGGGCGATGCGGTCGACAACGTCCCCGGCGCGCCGGGAATCGGGATCAAGACGGCGGCGCTGCTGATCAACGAATATGGCGATCTGGAAAACCTGCTGGCCAATGCCGGCGAGATCAAGCAGCCCAAGCGCCGCCAGACCCTGATCGACTTCGCCGACCAGATCCGCATCTCGAAGCGGCTGGTGCAGCTTGATTGCGAGACGCCGCTGGATTTCACCCTCGACAGTCTCGAAATCGCCGACCCCGACCCCGAGACCCTGCTGGGCTTCCTGACCGGGATGGAGTTCCGCACGCTGTCCAATCGCGTGGCCGAAAAATTCGGCGCCGAGGCCCCCACCATTCCCGACAAGCCCGCAGCCAGCTCGTCGCAGGCCGCCACCGGCCCCGACTGGCCGGAAATCGACATCACCAACTACCAGACTGTCACCACCGAGGCCGATCTGGATGGCTGGATCGCCGCCATCCGCGAGGCGGGCGCCGTCGCCATCGACACCGAGACCACCGGCCTTGACGAGATGGTCGCGGATCTGGTCGGCATCTCGCTTTGCACGGCGGCCGGGATGGCCTGCTATATCCCGGTCGGCCATGTCGCGGGCGGGGGCGACCTGTTCAGTTCCGGCGCGAAGCTGGACGGGCAATTGCCGATGGATCTGGTGCTTGGCAGGCTGAAGCCGGTGCTGGAGGATGCCTCGATCCTGAAGATCGGGCAGAACATCAAATACGACTGGAAGATCCTCGCCCGGCACGGCATTCGCATGACCCCGATCGAGGACACCATGCTGATGTCCTATGCGATGGGCTCGGACCTGTTCAGCCATGGGATGGACGGGCTGGCCGAACGCGTGCTGGGCCACAAGACCCAGCCGATCAAGGATCTGATCGGTTCCGGCAAGTCGCAGATCACCTTCGATCAGGTGCCGCTCGACCGTGCCACGCCCTATGCCGGCGAGGATGCCGAGGTGACCTGGCGGCTGTGGCAGATGCTGCGCCCGCAATTGCCGGTGAATGCGGTGACCACGGCTTACGAGACGCTGGAACGTCCGATGGTGCCGGTTCTGGCCGAAATGGAAATGGCCGGGATCAAGGTCGATACCGAACATCTCGCGCGGATGTCGAATGTCTTCGCCCAGAAAATGGCCGGGCTGGAAGACGAGATCCACGACATCGCCGGATCGAAATTCAATGTCGGCTCGCCCAAGCAACTGGGCGAGATCTTGTTCGACCAGATGGGCCTTGCGGGCGGCAAACAGGGCAAGACCGGGGCCTATTCGACAAGCGCCGACGTGCTGGAAGACCTCGCCGCCGAAGGCCATGACCTGCCGGCCCGGGTGCTGGACTGGCGGCAGATGTCGAAGCTGAAATCGACCTATACCGATGCGCTCCAGACCCATGTGAATGCGGAAACCGGGCGCGTCCATACCTCATACGCGATTGCCGGGGCGCAGACCGGGCGGCTGGCCTCGACCGATCCGAACCTGCAGAACATCCCGATCCGGACCGATGAAGGCCGCCGCATCCGCGAGGCCTTCATCGCTACGCCCGGTCACAGGCTGGTCAGCCTCGATTACAGCCAGATCGAACTGCGCGTGCTGGCCCATGTCGCCGATATTCCGGCGCTGAAACAGGCGTTTCGCGACGGCATCGACATTCACGCCATGACCGCCAGCCAGATGTTCGGGGTGCCGGTCGAAGGCATGGACCCGATGATCCGCCGTCAGGCCAAGGCGATCAATTTCGGGGTGATCTACGGCATTTCGGGCTTCGGCCTTGCCCGCAACCTGCGCATCCCGCGGGCCGAGGCGCAGGCCTTCATCGACACCTATTTCCAGCGTTTCCCGGAAATCCGCGCCTATATGGACCAGACCGTCGAGAATGCGAAGCGCGACGGTTATGTGCGCACCATCTTCGGGCGCCGTATCCCGACGCCCGGCATCAATTCCAGCGGCCCGGCGGCGGGTGGCGCCAAGCGCGCGGCGATCAATGCGCCGATCCAGGGGGCGGCGGCCGATATCATCCGCCGCGCCATGATCCGAATGCCGGATGCGATCGACGGCCTGCCGGCGAAGATGCTGTTGCAGGTCCATGACGAACTGGTCTTCGAGGTGCGGGAAGACGCCACCGACCGCCTGATCGCCGCCGCGCGCGCGGTCATGGAAGGGGCGGCGGAACCCGCCGTGAAACTGTCTGTGCCGCTGGTGGTCGATGCCGGCATCGGCTTGAACTGGGCCGAGGCACACTGATGGCACATGATCACCACCACGACGACCATGACCACGGTCACAGCCATCATCACAGGCTGGACAGCGACCGCGCGATCCTTTGGGCGGTGCTGGTCAATCTGGCGCTGACCGGCGCACAGATCATTGGTGGCTGGTGGGCGGATTCCGTCGCGCTGATTGCCGACGGGGTGCATAATTTCTCGGACGCGATGGCGCTCGTGCTGGCCTTCGGTGCCCGCCGGCTGGCCCGGCGTGGGGCCTCGCCAGGTATGAGCTTCGGCTGGCAGCGCTCTGAAATCATTGCGGCATTCGTGAATTATACCAGCCTGGTCGTGATCTCGGTCTGGCTCGGCTATGAGGCGATCATGCGCCTTTCCGATCCGCCTGCCGTGGCCGGCGGCGTGGTCATGGCGCTTGCCGGGCTGGCCGTGGTGATCGACCTTGCGACGGCGGCGCTTGTCTGGCGCAGCGCGAAGGACAGCCTGAACCTGCGCGCGGCGCTGCTGCATAACCTGACCGATGCCGGGGTTTCGGTCGCGGTGATCGTCGGCGGCGCGCTTGTCTGGGCCTTCGGCTGGATGCGGGTCGATCCGATCCTGACCATCCTGATCTCGGTGGTGATCCTGATCCATGTCGCCGCCGATATCCGCCCGGTCCTGCGCATCCTCATGCTCGGCGCGCCGCCCGGCACCGATGCAGGCAAGGTGAAGGACGCGATGGAGGAACTGCCCGGCGTGATCGAGGCCCATCACCTGCACCTGTGGCAGATCGACGAAAAGCGCAGCTCGGCCGAGATGCATCTGGTCATCGCCGAGGAGGTCGACTTCACCAAGGTCATCGTCAGCGCGAAACATGTGCTGGCCGAGCGTTTCGGCATCGCCCATGCCACCATCGAGGTCGAACGTCAGGACACGGGCTGTGCCGGGATGCCGGCGCATTAACCTCTCTGAGAACGCGTTTTCGTGACTTGCTCAGGGCCGTGGCGTTGCGACTCTCGGTTGCGCCGCAGGTCAGGGCACGATATAGCGCGGCACAACCTAAGGTGGATTTCAGCGGTTCGTGGGTCGCGGTTTACCTTTTCTTAGGTTTATCAGGGGTATGTACCTCGTTCAGCCGGCATTGCATTGACAATTAACCGGATTGCCAACCGGACCACCGCCAAGGTGGCGCCGCCGTAGTGATTTTTCAGTTGCAGATATTTGCTCAATTCAAGGGGAAACGATGGTCAAGCCTGACGAACCGCTGCGCAAGCCCGCGTCATTGTCCGACGGTGCGCGCGCCGGCCAGCCCATCGGATCAAGGAAGTCCAGATGCATGTTCTGATTGCCGATGACCACCATCTGTTGCGGGATACGCTCGAACTGTGGTTCAGGCATGACAAGGTTGAGATAACCACGACCGCCGATATCGAAGCGACCCTTGCCGCACTTGTCGAGGGTGGGCCGCCCGACGTCATCTTGCTCGACTATGGCATGCCGGGTATGAACGGGCTGGAGGGGTTGTCGCGGGTGTTGGACGCAGCAGGCGGCGCGAAAGTTGCGCTGATGTCGGGCTTTGCGCCGCGCGAGGTGGTTCAACAGGCGCTTGATCTGGGCGCGGTGGGGTTCCTGCCGAAATCTCTGCCGGCCAGAACCTTTGTCAATGCCGTCCGTTTCATGGCCATGGGCGAACAATACCTGCCGCTTGAGTTCATGACATCTGCCGAGGAGCCTGCGACCTACCATCCGCTGGTCCAGAAGCTGTCACGGCGAGAGCGCGAGGTGTTGCGCCTTCTGGCCCAGGGGCAGTCGAACAAGGAAATCGCCCGGGTCCTGGGCCTGCAGGAGCCGACGGTCAAACTGCATGTCACTTCGGTCTATCGTAAACTGGGCTCACGCAATCGCGCCCAGGCCGCTGTGATCGCCAAGGAGGCGGGGCTGTTCTGAACAGGAATTGGCCTTCGCTTCTACCCGATCCACTACAACCCGCTGCCGGCCAACTCAGCCCTGAAACAGCGGCGGCGCGCGCTCGATCAACAGGTCGATGAAGGTCCGGACCTTTGCCGAAAGGTATTTCCGACTGGGATAGACGGCGTGAAGGCGGGTCTTCAGGCCCAGCACGTCGGGCAGAACCTGTTCCAGCCGTCCGGCCTTCAGATCGTCTTCAGCCAGAAACCCCGGCAGCAAGACCAGCCCCATGCCGCGCCGCGCCGCGAGATGCAAAAGCGTTTCGTTATCGCTGACCAGCACATTGCGAAAGGCGATCTTCTCGCCGCCCTCATGGCCGCCGGCGAGCAGAGGCACGACCGGATTTGCGCCATTATGATAACGCAGCAGCGCATGGCCGTTCAGTTCCGCGATCTCCCGCGGTCGCCCGGCGCGGTCCAGATAATCTGGTGCCGCCATGAGGTGAAACTCGATCTCCGCGAGCGGTCGAGCGATCAGTCCCGGATCGAGGCTGGCGGGGGCCTTCGCCCGCAAGGCAAGGTCGAACCCCTCCTCGACCAGATTGACGGTTCTGCCGCTCAGATCCAGCTCAACGCTCACATCCGGGTAACGCTGGTTATAGTCCTTCAGAAACGCCACGAAGCCATTGCTCGCCGCCCAGACCGGGGCGCTCAGCCGCAGGGTGCCGCGCGGCGCGCGGGTCACAGTGCCGATCGCCGCCTCGACCTCGTCAAGATCGTCCAGCATCCTGCGGGCCTGCGCGAGATAAAGCGCGCCCGGTTCGGTCAGGCTGACCCTCCGGCTGGTCCGGTTCAGAAGCCGGCTGCCAACGCGGCTTTCCAGATGCATGACATGCTTGCTTGCCATGGCGGGCGAGAGGCCAAGGCGGTTTGCGGCGGCGGTGAAGCTCTTCAACTCGGCGATCTCGCAAAACACCCGCAGGCTGGTCAAGGTATCCATAGATCATCAACTCATGAGAAATGGTTTATCAATCATCCGCATATTGATGCACCCATGCGAAATGAACAAATTCTTCCGCATGACGCACGACAAAATGGAGCGATGCGATGAATCTTCGACTTCCAACCTACTTCCTGAGCCATGGCGGCGGCCCATGGCCCTATATGGATGGTCCCTTCCGCCGTCATTTCGACAAGCTCGAAGCGTCGCTGCTTGAGATGCGCGCCGAGCTTGGCGACAGGCCAAAGGCGGTGCTGGTCATCTCGGGCCATTGGGAGGAGAGGGGCTTTGCCATCTCTTCGGGGGCAAGACCGGGTATGGTCTATGACTATTCCGGCTTTCCCCAGCATCTCTACCATATCACCTATGGCGCGCCCGGATCGCCCGAACTCGCCAAACGGGTGCAGAGCCTGCTCATCGCAGGCGGGATCGACGCCACACTGGACCCCACGCGCGGGTTCGATCATGGCACGTTCAGCCTGATGAAGCCGCTCTATCCAGAGGCGGATATCCCCGTGGTTCAGCTGTCGGTGGATATAAGTTATGACCCGGCGCGGCACCTTGCGCTCGGTCGGGCGCTGGCACCGTTGCGCGATGAAGGCGTCCTGATCATCGGCAGCGGCCTGAGCTATCACAACCTGACCGAGATCCGCGGCACGAGCGGCCATGAGCCGTCCCGGCGTTTCGACGCGTGGCTGCAGGAGGTGCTGGTGCGCGGGCCGATTGAAGTGCGCAGCGCCCGGCTGATCGACTGGGAAACTGCCCCGGCGGCACGGGCGGCGCATCCGCGCGAGGATCACCTGATCCCGCTGATGGCGGTGGTTGGTGCGGCTGAGGATGAGGCGGGCGCGACCGTCTATCACCAGAACGACTTCATGGGCGGAATCACCGCGTCGAGCTTCCGTTTCGGTGCGCCTCCAGGCACCGATGCCCCGCAGCTTTGAGAAAATGAGCCTGCGACCACCAAGGTTTGTCCGCCGGGTTATGGTCGGAAAGGCAGCCCCAGGTTTGGGGCTGCCTT
Organism: uncultured Paracoccus sp.; assembly: GCF_937873615.1. Classification (GTDB taxonomy): domain Bacteria; phylum Pseudomonadota; class Alphaproteobacteria; order Rhodobacterales; family Rhodobacteraceae; genus Paracoccus. The sequence continues at coordinate 25,203 of NZ_CALMYP010000065.1, read as the reverse complement.
GATAAAGGGCGATCTGCGCTACTGGATCGGATCTCGGATCGCGGCGGGCAGGTTACGGCCAGACGGTGCCTTCTCTCGTGCAATAGCTGGCGATTTCGCGGCGGGTCTCGGTGCTGATGAGACCGAGCAGGCGCTTGTGGCGATCGGTGCGCCACGATGCGATCAGGGGCATGGACGAGAGCGGCTTCTCGACGCCGAGTTGGACCAGTTCCCCCGTAGCCAGTTGTTGTGCCACGGTTACCGTCGGCACGGCGGCGATGCCATCGCCGCGACGTGCCAGCGCAAGGATGGCAAAGAGCGAGTTGCAGGAGATGAAATTCGCCGCCAGTGCCTTTTCGTCCTGAAAATAGGGCGCCAACAACGCGGCCGGCGGCGTGCCCGGTGGAAAGGCGATGATCGGTTCCTGCGCCAGTTCGGCGACACTGTGGACATGTCCACGCCGGATGCGCGAGGGCGCACCGACCCAGGACATCTCGTATTCGCAGGCGGCCCAGGTGCCGATATCGGCACCGATGGCGGGCGCCAGGCCGAAGACCAGATCCAATGTGCCGGCGCAGACGTTTTCCAGCAATTCCTGTGTGCCCTGGATGGTGAGTGCGATGCGCAGGCCGGGAAAGCGGATATGCAGCCGGTCGATCAGTTCCGGCAGCCAGCTTGAGACGGCGGTGTCGATGGCGCCGATGCGGATGATCTCGGGCGTATCGCTGGCGGCATCGCGCAGGGCGCCGTTCAGCTCCTGTAGCTTGGACAGAATTTCGCGGAAGCTGCTGAGGATCATCCGGCCCTCGGTGGTCAACGCAAAGGATCGGGCCGAGCGGTCGATGATCGCGAATCCCAACTGGCTCTCGATCGAGGCGATGCGCGAGGAAACGACCGGCTGCGAGACCCCGAGCGCCCGCGCTGCCTGCCCGAAATGCCGGGTCTGGGCGAGGGTGACGAAGGTGCGCATATCGGCCACGCGCACGCTTTCGACGCCAAGCGGGGCGGGGTGCTGGGCGGCGCTCATTCCGGGCGATCTGTCGGGGCAGGGGGCAGCCAGGCGATGCGGTCGGGATCGACCGCCAGGCGCACCGTTTCGCCGGCGACCAGCCCGGGCCGACCCAGCGACAGCGCCCGCAGCCTATGTCCGTCCAGATCCAGCACATGCCGGGTCCGAGAGCCCATGAAGACCTGTGCCTTCAGCCTGGCCGAGATGCCCTTGCCCCCCGCCGACAGGACCAGATCCTCCTGCCTGATCGCCAGCAATGCCGGACCTTCAGGCATGTTCTCCGGCACAGGCAGATGCTGGCCACCGGGCAGGGTTGCCGTTCCGCGCGGTCCGATTTCTGCAGGGATCAGGTTCGCGGCCCCCAGAAACTCTGCCGCAAAGGCGGTTTGCGGCGCCTCATAGATCTCCTCGGGGGAGCCCGCTTGCGCGACGCGGCCGCCGTCCAGAAGGATGACCCGATCCGACAGCGACAGCGCCTCGTCCTGGTCATGGGTCACGAAAAGCGTGGTCAGGCCCAGCTTGCGATGGATCTCGATCAGTTCAAGCTGCATGTCCTCGCGCAGCCGAGCGTCGAGATTCGACAGGGCTTCATCCAGCAGCAGCACCTTGGGCGTCGAGACGATGGCGCGGGCCAGGGCCACGCGCTGCTGCTGGCCGCCGGACAGCTGCGAGGGCTTGCGATTGGCGAAGGCTGAAAGCTGGACGGTTTCCAGCGCCTCGGCGACCCTGGCGGCCTGTTCCTCGCGATTGCCGATGCCGCGCATGCGCAGCGGGAAGCGGACATTCTCGGCCACGCTCAGATGCGGCAGCAGGGCATAGGACTGGAACATCATCGAGATGTCGCGGGCCTCGGGCGGCAGGGCGGTCACATCCTGCCCGGCAATCTCGACCCGGCCGGCGCTTGCCGTCTCCAGCCCGGCGACGATGCGCAGAAGGGTGGACTTGCCACAGCCGGAGGCGCCCAGCAAGCTGACGAAACTGCCCTTCTCGATCACTGTGTCGATGCCGTGCAGGACCTCGGTTCTGCCGAAGGATTTGCGGATGCCGGTCAGGGTCAGGTCGGCCATGTCAGCCCTCCGAGAAGCGTTTGAGGCCGAGGATCCGGTCGGCCAGCAGAAGCAGCAGCACCGTCACCCCGATCATGATCGAGGACACCGCCGCGACCGAGGGGTCGGGCGAAAATTCGAGCTGGCCATAGACGCGCACCGGCAGCGTGGTCAGGTCCGGCTGGCGCAGGAACAGCGACAGCACCGCCTCGTCGAATGAGATATTGAATGCGAAGAACATTCCCGCCGCGAGGCCCGGCAGACATTGTGGAAGGACCACGAACCATAGCCGCGCCAACCGGCCCGCGCCCATGGTGCGGGCGGCTTCTTCCAGATAGGGATCGGATTCCGACAGGACCGCAAGCGTCGTGCGCAGCACATAGGGGATGCAGATCACGGTATGGCCGATGACCAGCGTCAGGAAGCTGACGGCGCCGAAAGTTGCCGACCAGAACATCAGCATACCGACGGCATAGATGATCGTGGGCAGGATCAGGGGCGACAGGAAAATGGTGGCCAGAATGCCGGCACCGGGAATGGCGCGGCGGTGGATGGCGATGGCCGAGGCACCGCCGAACAGGCTGGCCAGACCGGTCACGATCAGCGCCAGCACCAGCGATTGCCGGAACGAGACCAGGTAACGCGCGTCCCCGAAGACCTGCGCATACCATTTCAGCGAAAGGCCCTGCGGCGGAAAGGCGATGAACTGGCTTTCCGAGACCGAGACGCCCAGCACCACGACGAGCGGCCCCAGAAGCAGCAGCGTCATTCCCGCAAGAAAGATGCCGGCTGCGACCTTGAGCCAGAGCGGAACCTCCCTAACCATGCCGGCGCCCCTGCGAGACGATATAAGGGGCCATCACCAGCAGGATCCCGACCAGCAGGATCACCGATTGGGCGGCGGCAAAGTTCCAGTCCAGCGTCTGTGTCACCGCGCGATAGATCGAGGCGGCCAGCATCTGCACCCGCGTGCCCCCGAGCAGGTTCGGGGTCACGAAAGAGCTGGCCGAAAGCGTGAAGCACAGGACCGCCCCGACCGCGATGCCCGGCATGGACAGGGGCAGCACGACATGACGGAGCGCGCCAAGGAAGCTGCAACCCATGGTCCGCGCCGCTTCCTCCAACCGCTGATCCAGCCGCGCCAGCACACCGAGGATGGACAGCACCATGAAGGGCATCAGCACCTGCACCATGCCCAGCACGATGGCGGTCTCGGTGCGCATCAGCTGAAAGCTGCGCCCGGCAAGGCCGAGATCGCGGAGCATTTCGGGCAGGATGCCATTGCGCGACAGGATCACCATCCAGCCGAAGGTGCGCACCACGACAGAGGTCATCAATGGCAGGATCACGATGATCAGCAGAAGCGTGCGCAGCCGCGGTCTGGCGCGAGCCATGATATAGGCGAAGGGAAAGCCCAGCACGGCACAGATCAGCGTGATCAGCAGCGACAGGCGGACCGTTCGCCAGAGGACGCCGAGATAGAAGGGATCGCCTAGGAAGCGGGCGAAATGTGCGCCGGTCAGCCCATCCTCGCCCTGCACCGACAGCGCCAGCATGCGGAAGATGGGCAGGATGAAGGCCAGTGCCAGCAATGCGAGGCCCGGCGCGAGCAGCAGAAGGTTTTCGCGTCTGTCGGTCATGCCGGGCCCTGCTGTCCTAGCGTGCGATGGTGCGGTTCCAGGCGTCCACCCATTCCGAACGCTTGGCCTCGATCGTGGTCGGATCGAAGCGGATCAGCTTGGCGACGGCCTCTTCGCCCACGACCATGGTGCTGGCCACGTCCTCGGGCAACTCGGCCTCGCGGTTCGTGGGTGTATAGCGCAGCGCCTGCGCCATGCATTCCTGCGCCGCCTTGGAGATTTCGATGTCGAGGAACCTGTGCGCGAGATCGCCATTGTCGCGCCCGGCCACGATGCTGGCGGTGATGAAGCTGCCCGGCAGCCCTTCCTCGGGGTTGACGAAGCTGATCGGCAGGCCGGCCTGCTGCAGGGTAAAGGCGTAATCGGCCGCATAGGGCGCGACCCAGGCCTCGTTCTGGGCGAATTCCTGCTGGATCTCGGGCGAGGTGCTGACGATGACCGTGCCGCGTTCCAGCAGGTCCGTCACCGCGTCCAGACCGGGCTGGATATCCTCCATGCTGCCGCCGGCGACCTGGTTCATCATCAGGAAGCCGAGCATCCCGTAACCGTTCGAGATATCGGTCAGCACCATGTGGCTGGCATCAGCATCCTTCATCATCGCGGCCCAGCTGACCGGCGCCTCGGCGGCCTCGGAATTGGCCAGGATGCCAACCGGGGCAATGGAATAGGCCGGCCCTTCACCCGCCGCCAGGTTCGGCTTGGCGATGTCGTAAAGCTGGTCGATATTTTCCAGCTTGGCCGGATCCACCGGGGCCAGCAGGCCTTCTTTGGCGCCGACGATCTCTTGCCCGCCGGAGAAATGGATCACGTCGAATTGCGGCGCGTCCTTCTGGGCGCGAAGCTGGGCGAAGGCATCGGCGGAATAGGCGGTGACGATGCTGACATCGGCCCCGGTCGCTGCGGTAAAGGGGTCGATGACACAGGCGCGATGCGCCTCCTCATAGGCGCCCCCGAAGGAATTGATGGTCAGCGTGTCGGCCCAGAGCGGGGCGGCGAACAGCACCGAGGTGCCGGCGAGCAGGATCTTGGCTTTCATGGGTTTCACTCTCTGTTGGTGGTCTGTGTTGTTTGTCTTTGGCTTCGGGATCAGGCGCGACCGATCTCGACCCGCTTCACGCCCTCGCGCCGGATGCGGGCGCATTGGGCTGCGAATTCGTCAAGCCCCTTGGTGATCTTTCCGAAATAGTTGCAGGGAATCCAGCCGGTCGGCCCGAAGGTCCGGCCGCCATGGGCGTAGAAGATGCCGATTTCCCAGAATTCCGAGGGGTCGATCTTGAAGAAGTTCTTCGGCTGGTAGAACCACAGCAATTCCCCCGCCTCGGGTTGGATGGTCTGGTTCTCGGGCGGGATCGAGAGCGGGTCGAAGTTGCGATGGGTTTCCGGCAGCCCGGTCATGATCTCCGGGCCGGAAAACATCGCGTGGCTCGCATCCCATTGGAAGGGCGTGGCACAGGCCTCCCAGATCGCGGCGCAGGTCTTGGGGGCGACGTCCCAATACATGGTGATCTCGGAGCGCTGATTGGCTTCGAGGAAGGTAAGGTAAAGACCGCGTTCAGACATTTCTGCTCCGTTCGATAAGTTTAATGTATCAAAATGGAGTTTGGGAACATAATCCAATTGATAATTTTTATCGAAAACGTAACAGAGCTATCGTGCCTGCCGATACGCGTGGCACTGGGTTCTGCAGAAGGCCGTCTGGCAGACTGGTCCGGCTGCGGTAAGATCGAGCTCTATTCAGCCGGGTCTCATGCAGACGCCGTCTGGTCGCTGCCGCCCGTTCCGCGTTTGACCGAGCTGCGCGATTTCAGGCGGGGTTCGAGGATCAGTTCCTCGATCTCGCTCCCGGACTCCTTGGATATCAGCCATTCGACGGATCGGCTGGCGATGTCCTCGACCGGCTGCTGAAAGGTGGTCAGGTCATAGCCCTCCCAGCCGGCTTGGGGGATGTCGTCGAAGCCGATCAGCGACAACTGGTCGGGTATGCGGATGCCCAGACGCCAGCGTGCGGCGTCCATCACCCCGCAGGCCATCAGGTCGGTGGTGCAGAAGATTCCGTCCGGCCGGTCGGGGCGGGTCAGAAGACTCATGCCAAGCTCCAGCCCTGTGTCATAGGATGTTGCGCCCAGACGAGCCTCGGCAGGCTCGATCCCGGCTTCGCGGGCGGCCTCGCGGAAGCCGCGTTCGCGGGCCAGCAGGCTTGGCGTGCCGGTCAGCGAGCTTGCCAGTGCCGGCCTTTCGCAGCCGGCCGCACGAAGCATTGCCAGCGCCCGCCGCCCGGCCTCCTCATCCTGCGAGCGCACCAGCAGCGAACCGGGATGGTGGCCGTTGCGGCTGATCAGGACCAGGCGCATGCCGTTGCGCTGGCAGGTCTCGGCCAGGGATCGCGCCGGCATCCCCGACAGGAAGATCGCGGCATCGGTGCGATAGCTTATGGCCTGGCGCAGCGCCTCCTGCGCGCTGTCGTTGGAGCCGTCGGTGTTGATCACCAAGGCCACCTTTCCGGCCCTTTGCAGCGCCTCGGTCAGCGCGGCGAGCAATTTGGAACGAAAGGGCGTCGCCAGTTCGGCGGAGATCAGGGCGACGATGCCGGATTCGTTGCGAATCAGCCCGCTGGCCAAGCGGTTGACCTGATAGCCGAGCGTATCGGCCGCTTTCAGGATCCGGGCACGGGTCTCGGGCGAAATGCTGGCGCCGGGGGTGAAGCAGCGCGACACGGCCGCACGCGATACGCCGGCAAGTTCGGCAACATCCTTGGCGCTGGTTGAGGTTTTCGTCATGATTCTCATCCACCGATTGTGTGATGTGCACAGGTTTACACAAATTTAACAGTAATTTTCATCACCAAGATATAATGCCATTAAAAAATCAATTGACACAACGTCTAATTTTACGGAATCATTGTGAACAGCTTTGCATCGTATATCGCGATGCCGGGTCAAGGGAGGATAGTTATGAACATCAAGACCGCCGCACTCGCGGCCAGTACCGCCATGGCCATTCCGGCCGCCGCAGCCTATGCCGCCGAGCTGAATCTGATCTGTTCGGCCGATGTGGTGATCTGCGAAAAGCTGGTCTCCGCTTTCGAGGCCGGACATTCCGATATCAGCGTCAACATGGTGCGCCTGTCCTCGGGCGAGGCCTATGCCAAGGTCCGGGCCGAGGGGCGCAATCCGCAGACCGACCTGTGGTGGGGCGGCACCGGCGATCCGCAGTTGCAGGCTGCGGCGGACGGGCTGACCGCCGAATACGAATCGCCGATGCTGGGCGAATTGCAGGATTGGGCGGTGGAACAGGCCACTGTCTCGGGCAACCGCACCGTCGGCGTCTATACCGGCGCGCTCGGCTGGGGCTATAACACCCAGATCTTCGAGAAGAAGGGCCTGAAGGCCCCGGCCTGCTGGGCCGATCTGCTCGATCCGGGTCTGAAGGGCGAAATCCAGATCGCCGATCCGAATTCCTCGGGCACCGCCTATACCGCACTGGCGACGCTGGTGCAGCTGATGGGCGAGGATGAGGCCTTCGACTATCTCGGCAAGCTGAATGCCAATGTCGGCCAGTATACCAAATCGGGCTCGGCCCCGGTAAAGGCGGCGGCGCGTGGCGAGACCGGGCTGGGCATCGTCTTCATGCATGACGCGGTGTCGCAGGCGGCGGAAGGCTTCCCGGTTCAGGTCGTGGCGCCTTGCGAGGGCACCGGCTACGAGGTCGGCTCGATGTCGATCGTCGAAGGTGCGCCGAACCCGGACGAGGCCCGCGTCTTCTATGACTGGGTGCTGACGCCCGAGGCGCAGAACCTGATGCCGGAAGCGGGTTCGTACCAGATCCCGTCCAACAAGGCCGCGACCATCTCCGACAAGGTCCCGGATCTCAGCCAGATCAAGCTGATCGATTACGATTTCGCCGAATACGGCTCGTCCGAGCGCCGCAAGGAATTGCTGGCCCGCTGGGACGCGGAAATCGGTGGTCGCGCAGCCGAGTGATCGGCTGAGCCAGGCCGGGGAGGGGCGGATGACGGCCCGCCCCGGCACCTCATTCCTCAAAGGATGGACGGATGCGGATGAACGCTGATAACAGGCGGCTGGACTGGATTCTGGGCGGCGCGTTGCTGTCGTTGCTGATCCTGCCATGGTACAAGGTCAAGGGAGGCTTCTTCAGCTTCGACTGGCTTGGAGACCTCTTCTCGAAACCCGACTTCTGGCCCGGCTTCTTTCAGGCGCTGATCGGGCACTGGCAGCTTTGGCCGATCCTGCTGCTGACGGCGGCGGTGCTGTGGCTGCGGCTGCGTGTGCCCTCGGGCGCCGGGCGCGGGCGGCTGATGGTGCGGATCGGTGCCGCAGGCCTGGCCTGGATGGCTGTCGAGGGGCTGGCGATCGGTATGCGGGGCTGGAACTGGGGCCTCCTGGAATCGGTCTTCGGCGCGGTTCAGGGACAACCGGCCTTCGGCGCCGGTGCGGTGATCGTCGCGCTGTTCCTCACCTGCCTGATCTCCTTCGGTGCGGCCGAGCGCGGGGCGCTGAAAGGCGATGCCTTTGTGCTGACCTCGATCTCGCTGCTGATTCTGCTGGTGTCCATCTTCGTCTTCTATCCGATCCTGTCGATCTTCATCGGCGCCTTTCAGGATTTCGACGGCTCCTTCACCAGCGAAGGCGTGCGCAACAATATCGCCGACCCGAAGATCTGGAGCCTCGGCTGTCTGGCCGGCGGATCCTGTGGCGTCGCCTGGCGGACGCTGTTTCTGGCGATCTGCACGGCGACCTCGACGACGCTTCTGGGCCTCGCCTTCGCGCTGGTTGCCACCCGCACCCGCTTTCCCTTCAAGAAAAGCCTGCGCCTGCTGACGGTGCTGCCGATCATCACCCCGCCCTTCGTGGTCGGTCTGGCGCTGATCATGCTGCTCGGCCGGCAGGGCACGCTGACCCAGGTCATCAATTCGGTGACCGGGCTCGAACTTGGCCGCTGGCTTTACGGGCTGGCCGGGATCTGGGTGGCGCAGGTGCTCAGCTTCACGCCGATCTCGTTTCTGGTGCTGATCGGCGTGGTCGAGGGCGTGAGCCCCTCGATGGAGGAGGCGTCCCAGACCCTGCGCGCCGGACGCTGGCGGACCTTCCGCAAGGTCTCGCTGCCGCTGATGGCGCCAGGCCTCGCCAACGCCTTCCTGATCGGCTTCATCGAAAGCATGGCCGATTTCGGCAACCCGCTGGTTCTGGGCGGCTCGGGCGGGGTGCTGTCGACCGAGATTTTCTTCTCGGTCGTCGGGGCGCAGAACGATCCCTCGCGCGCTGCGGTGCTGGCCGCCATCCTGCTGTTCTTCACGCTTTCGGCCTTCATCGCGCAGCGTTTCTGGCTGACCGGGCGCAACTTCGCCACCGTCGGCGGCAAGGGCGATGGCGGCAGCCATGCGCAATTGCCGAACCGGGTGGCCTGGCCGGTGATCGGGGTGGTCTCGGCCTGGAGCCTGTTCACCATCGTCGTCTATACGATGATCCTCTTCGGTGGCTTCGTGACGCTCTGGGGTCTCGATCACACGCTGACGCTGGAACACTATGCCCGCGCCTTCGGGATCAGCTTCGAGGATGGCATCCGCTGGACCGGCGTCGCCTGGAACAGCTTCTGGACCACCATGACCATCGCGCTGATCGCGGCACCGCTGACCGCGGCGGTGGGTCTGCTGACAGGCTGGCTGATCTCGCGCCAGAGCTTCCCCGGCAAGACCGTCTTCGAGTTCGTCCTGATGATGAGCTTTGCCATCCCCGGCACGGTCATCGGCATCAGCTATATCATGGCCTTCAACCTGCCGCCGATCCAGATGACCGGCACGGCGCTGATCCTGATCGTCTGCTTCGTCTTCCGCAACATGCCGGTCGGCGTGCGCGGCAGCGTCGCGGCGATGGCCCAGCTCGACGGCAGTCTGGACGAGGCCTCGCTGACGCTTGGCGCCGGATCCGGTCGCACCCTGCGGCGGGTGATCCTGCCGCTGTTGCGCCCGGCGATCATGGCGGCACTGGTCTATAGCTTCGTGCGCGCCATCACCTCGATCTCGGCGGTGATCTTCCTGGTCTCGGCGAAATACAACATGGCCACGGCCTATATCGTCGGACTGGTCGAGAACGGCCAATACGGCGTGGCCATCGCCTATTCCTCGGTCCTGATCCTGGTGATGATCACCGTCATCGGCGGCTTCCAGCTTCTGGTCGGCGAACGCCGGCTGCGTCGCCGCCCAACCCCACCCGCTGCGAAGGAGATAAAGGTTTGACCAATTCGCAAAGAGGCGCGGTCGAATTCCGCGCGATACGCAAGGACTATGGCTCTTTCACGGCGATCCCGCAGCTTAACCTGAGCATCGAGCCGGGGCAGCTGGTGACCCTGCTCGGCCCGTCGGGCTGCGGCAAGACCACCACGCTCAGGATGCTGGCCGGGCTGGAAACCCCGACCGAGGGCGCGATCATGATCGGCGGTCAGGACGTGACCCGGCTGCCGCCGAACCGCCGCGACGTGACCATGGTCTTCCAGAGCTATGCGCTGTTCCCGCATATGAGCGTACTGGCCAATATCGCCTATGGGCTGGAATCCGAGGGCATCGCCAAGGCCGAGGCGCGGGGGATGGCCGAGAAGGGGCTGGATCTGGTCGGTCTTGCCGGGCTGGGCGAGCGGTTGCCGTCCGAACTTTCCGGCGGTCAGCAGCAGCGCGTTGCCGTGGCCCGCGCGCTCGTGCTGGAACCGCAGGTTCTGCTGCTGGACGAACCGCTGTCCAACCTCGACGCCCGGCTGCGGCGCCGGGTGCGCACCGAGATCCGAGAATTGCAGCAGCGTCTGGGCTTTACCGCCGTCTATGTCACCCATGATCAGGACGAGGCGCTGGCGGTCTCGGACCGTATCGTGGTGATGAAGGACGGGGTGATCGCGCAGGACGGGGCACCGCGCGATCTCTATGAATCGCCGGCCTCGGAATTCATCGCGGATTTCATCGGCGAAGCCAATGTCATCGAATGCGAGGTGCTTTCGGTCGAGGGCGAGCAGGCGCGGGTGCGCGTCGGCGGGGCCGAGATCGGCTTGCCGGCGCGTGGCGCACGGCCCGGCGCGGCCAGGCTGGCCGTCCGGCCCGGTGCGTTCCGGGTCGAGTGCGAGGGGGACGGGCTGGAAGGCAAGGTTGCCACCGCCGCCTATCTGGGGGATCACATCGAATACGAGATCGACAGCCCCGCCGGGCGCCTGTTTGTCGTCGACGATACCGGCACCGTCATCATTCCCCCGGGCGCGCCGGTGCGCCTGCAATTCCGCGGCGTCGGCGTCGCCCTGATTACCTGAAGGACTGCCATGACATTGGATGAACACGAAAGCCGCCGCCGCCTGGCCGTGATCGAGAAGGTGGCCCGGGCGGCGGGGGAACTGGCGCTGAGCTATTTCGCCCGCCTCGATGAGCTGGAGATCGAGACCAAGCGCGTGTTGACCGACATGGTCTCGGTCGCGGATCGCGAGGTCGAGGAACTGATCCGGTCCCGCCTGCAGGCCGAATTTCCCGGCGATGCGCTTCTGGGCGAGGAATACGGGTTGCAGGCGGGCAGTACCGGGCTGACCTGGGTGGTCGATCCCATCGACGGCACCGCGCCCTTCCTGAACGGGATGCCCGGCTGGTGCATCTGCATCGGGCTGATGGATGCCGAAGGGCCGCTTCTGGGTGCCATCTATGCGCCGGTTCTGGACGAGATGTATCTGGGCGGGCGCGGGCTTGGCGCAACGCTGAACGGGCGCGCGGTGCGGGTCACGGGGCGCTTCGATCTCAGCACCGGGCTGCTCGGCGTCGGCGTCAACGACCGCGTCGATCCGGCCCGGCTGGCGAAGCTCTACGAGGATTTCGCCCGCGAGGGGGTCTCTCATGTCCGTTATGGCTCCGGCGCGCTGATGCTGGCCTTCGTCGCCGCCGGCCGGCTGGTCGGCTATTGCGAGCCGCGTATGTCGCTTTGGGATTGCCTGGCCGGCTATGCCCTGATCGAGGCCGCCGGCGGCAAGGTTGGCTCCTATGACGAGGCCGCATTGGACAGCCAGCCCTTCGGCGTGATCGCGGCGACGGCGGCGGATTTCGACCGGCTGGCGGAACTGACCGGCTTCGACCGCCCCGGCTGGGATGTGGCGGGGCGCTGACATGCGCAAGTGATCGAGAGATCGGCGGGCATTCCCGCCGGTCATGCAGAACCGCAGCTGTAACAGGAAGGAAGATGACATGGCTCATCACATGCCGACCCGGCCTCTGGGTGTCGCGCTGATCGGCACCGGTTTCATGGGCAAATGCCATGCCATGGCCTGGCGCAATGTCGCCACGGTCTTCGTCGGTGCCCATCCACGGCTGGAAATCCTCTGCGACATGCCGGCCGAGAAGGCGCGGGATTTCGCCGCGCAATTCGGCTTTGCCCGTGGCAGCGAGGACTGGCAGGCGGCGGTTGCCGATCCGGCGGTCGACGTGGTCTCGATCACCACGCCTAACGGCATGCACCGCCCCATGGCCGAGGCCGCCTTGCGCGTCGGCAAGCATGTCTGGCTGGAAAAGCCGATGGCACTGACGCTGGAGGATGCGCAATCCATGGCCGATCTGGCCGCCGCGCATCCCGGTCAGGTCACCATGCTGGGCTATAACTACCTGCGCAGCCCCGCCTTTCAGGCAGCGCGGGATATGGTCGCCAATGGCGTGATCGGTCGACCTCTGGCCTTCCGGGGTGTCTATGACGAAGACTATTCCGCCGACCCGAACCTCCCCTGGTCATGGCGGATGACTCACGAAGGCGGTGGGCTGGGCGTCCTGGGCGATCTGGGCTGCCACCTCGTGAGTCAGATGACCGCGCTGATGGGTCCGGTGGCCGAGGTCACCGCCATGACCCAGATCGCGGTGCCCGAGCGCCCCTCGCCCGAAGGCCCGCGCCCGGTCGAGAACGAAGACAGCGCCCTGGCGCTGATCCGCTTCGCCTCGGGCGCGCAGGGGTCCTTCGCCACCTCGCGCGTGGCGCGTGGCCGCAAATGCCGGCTGCAATGGGAAGTCCATGGCACCGAGGGCAGCCTGGTCTTCGATCAGGAAAACATGAACGAGCTTTGGCTTCACCGCACGGGCGATGCCGGCTTCACCCGTCACCTGACCGGCCCCGATCAGCCCGATTTTGCCGATTTCTGCCCGGCGCCGGGTCATAATTTCGGCTTCAACGAACAGAAGGTGGTCGAATGCCGCGACCTCGTGCAGGCGATTGCCGGCGGCGCCCCGACCGGCCCGGATTTCGCCGCAGGTCTGCAGATCGAGCGGGTCATCCACGCCATGGCGGCTTCGAACGGCCAGCCGGTGCGGATCGGCGACTGATCGCGGCAGGTCACTTGACCTTATCGCGATTGGCCGACCGTCGGTTGATTGGTATGGCGATCAGCTTGGCGGTCGCCTGGCGGATATGGGGTCGCTCCGCTATGGATTGATCACGCGGGGTAAAGCTCAACTTGGCCCGATAACGCTCTGACTTTGCGGAATTTACGGCCGTCGTCGTGAGGCCGATCAATGTCAGTCAAGATGTGCGACCGCACGGACCCAGCCGGCGGAAGCTTTTTCGACTTTCACGGGGAAGCAGCTGATCTTGAAGCCGTGATCGGGAAGCAGATCGAGGTTGGCGAGCTTCTCGATATGGCAGTAGCCACGGATCATCCCAGCCTTGTGGCCTTCCCATATCATCGACGCATCGCGGCTTTCCTCGAAACGCTCGCGGGTGTAGCGGAAGGGCGCGTCCCAACTCCAGGCGTCAGTGCCGGTGATCTTCACGCCCTGTTCGGTCAGGAAAAGGGTCGCCTCGCGCCCGAAACCGCAGCCCTTGTCAAGGTAATCTGACTGGCCATAAGCAGCCCCGGCAGCGGTGTTCATCAGAACGATGTCAAATGGCTTCAGGTGGTATCCAATGCGGTCGAGTTCCGACCGGACGTCGTCAGCCGTGCAGACATATCCGTCCGGCTTGCCGCGAAAATCCAGCTTCACCGCGTCGCTGAAACACCATTCCAGCGGCACCTCGTCGATGGTGATCGCGCGCGCGCCGCCGTCCATCGTCGGGTGGAAATGCCAGGGCGCATCCAGATGGGTGCCGTTATGGGTGGTCATGCTGACCTTCTCGATCGCGGCCCCGGCGGCGCCGGGCAGATCCTCGGCCTTCAGGCCGGGGAAGAGCATCATGAATTCCTCGGCCCCCTTGTCATGGCCGGAATAGTCGATCTGAGGCAGCATATGCGGCGGGTCGGACGGGATACCGGCGCGCAGGGAAACGGACAGGTCGAGAAGGCGGGTCATGGTCTTGTCCTTGAAAGGGAGGGCGCGCGCCCCGAAAGGTGGGGCGCGTCAATGCCTCAGTCGGCGGTGAAGAAGCCGGCGGTGAAGGCCTCGGGCAGGGGTTTCGCCTTGATCGCGTCGGGCTTGTCGGGGTGCTTGCCGACCCAGACGCGCTTGTCCTTGCCTGCCGCGATCACCGTCCCGTTCAAATGTGCTATCATCACGCCCTTCGACCTGCCGGTGGTGCCAGAGGTGTAGAGAATAGTCGAAAGATCCCTGAAGCTGACAGAGATATCCGGCGTTGTATCCGGGGTTGAAAGAAGCTCGGCCATCGTCAGCACCTCGATGCCCGGCCAAACCGCTCCATCGACGCAGCGATCTGTTCGATCTACTTTTCGGGATGCTTGTGTGCATTGCGAGCGGACTAAATCAGCGTATTTACGGCGCGCATCTCGCGCCTGCGTTTCGGACCATTTGTAAACAAGATCAGCCATTTACCCTCTTTCACGCAGCCGGGCGGATGGGCTGCGAGAGTCTAGTCCAGTGGCGTTTTGAACTCTGAAAAAATACTGAGATTTCGCGCGGCGGCGGCCCCGCAGAGACCCGATCCCCCGGAAGGGACCCAAGGGGGAAGGGGCTGGGAGGCCCGGAGCGGCCCGCAGGCCGCCTACCGCCCCTTTCCGTCGCCCCCACAGTCCGCCGACGACCGACACGCCCGCTTACGGCCCGCTGAGCGCGTCTGTGGGCTTGCCACCCATCCCGGGGGTGGCCGAGTGCTGGTTTTCCATGCTGCCGGGTGGTGGTCGAAAAAATTGTTGCTGGGAAGATCGCCCGGGTCAGTACCGGACGTCGTCCAGGCGGTTGTGCATCCGGCCCGTCAACCACATCTGGCGCAATCCGGCATCGACCAGCGCCACCCCGGTTTCCGCCCGCTGCCAGCCGATCAGCTCGGGGGCGTCTTTGCGCCAGGGAAAGCCCTCCCATTCGGGGCGGCAGCAGGCAACCGGCATCTGCGGGAACTCGATCAGCAGATGCCAGGAAAAGTCGCGCCAGATCACTTCGGACAGGAACTTGCCGATGCCGGCTGCGTGTTCGGGCGACACCTCGGCCTTCAGCATGGCTCTAGCCCAGACCACGCGTGGACTGACTTCTCCCACCGCAAGATGATCGGAGAGGCCGGATGTCGCGTCGAGATCGGGGCGATCACGCCCGCCGGGATAGGCAGAGGCTCGGTCGAGAAAGTCGTCCAGCCGGGCAAGCGCGGCGCCTTCGCCCGCAGGCGGGGCAAACTGCTCCAAGGCGGCGCGGCCACGGTGCAGGTCCGGAGCGAGATCCAATTTCAGTGGATCAAGCCCCTGAAGCGGCTCGGTGCAAGCTGTGATCCGCCGCGGCGCGTCAGCGGCGGGCCGATCGGGGCCGAGCTGCCGCACTGCCCGCGCAAAGGGGGAATAGACCCGATAGGCGCCCCCATTGCCTGTTCGGATCGCCCGGGGGTGCACCAGAAGATGGCCCGGATGCAGGACCAGCTCGGCACCCGCAGGCCGCAGGGCTGCCCGCATGCGGCCTTGCAGCGTCCGCATTTCGGATGTGGGCCAGTCGGACTGGTGCAGCCTGCGCACTCCCAGCCGCTTCATCAACGGTGGCAGGATCTCATCCGCCTCGCCGCGCAGGATCGTGATGCCCTTGCCGCCGGTGCGTTGCCGAAGTGTCGCATCCAGCGATTGCAGCGCGCGCATCAGCCGCCAGCGGCTGGCCGCGCCCTGCGTCATGGTCAGCCGGTCGATGATGAAAACCGGCAGCAGTGGACCATCGGCAATGGCGGCCTGAAGCGCGGGGTTGTCATGCAGACGAAAATCACGGGTCAGCCAGAAGATGCCGGGCGCCGTCATTCAAGCCGCCGCATCCGCGTGGTCAAGCGTCACCTGCACCACATCGCAGCGCCCCGTGGCAAAGGCAGCGGCGCAGCCCTCCAGATAGAACTGCCAGCCGCGCAGGAACGCGTCACCATAGCCAAGCCGCTCGATGCGCGGGCGCTGTTGCATCATCCTCTCGCACCAGATCCGGCAGGTGCGGGCATAATCCGGGCCGAAAGCGCGGCTGTCTTGGACGCGCAGCCCGGCCTTTGCGGCCTCATGGACGATGATGGCGGAACAGGGCAGCATGCCGCCGGGAAAGACATGCTGACGGATGAAATCCGAGCGGCGGCGATAAACCGAAAACTCGGCATCCGGCACGGTGATCGCCTGCAAGACCGCCCGCCCACCCGGTGCCAGCCGCGCCTTGAGGGTGGCGAAATATGTCGGCCAATAGCGTTCTCCCACTGCCTCGATCATCTCGATCGACACGATGTTGTCAAAGCTGCCCGTCACCTGACGGTAATCCTGAAGCCGCACCTCGGCGCGGCCATCCAGCCGGGCATCGGCATAGCCCTTTTGCGAGGGCGACAGCGTGATCGCGGTCACGTCATGGCCGTGATCCGCAGCAGCTTCGGCGAACCCGCCCCAGCCGCAGCCGATTTCCAGCAGGCTTTCGCCCGGTGTCAGTTGCGCCAGGATGCGCGCGTTCTTGCGGGCCTGCGCGCGCGGCAGATCATCGCCTTCACCAAACAGTGCCGAGGAATAGGTCATGCCGGGATCAAGCCACAACTGGTAGAACTCGTTTCCCACATCGTAATGCGCGCGGATATTGCGCCGCGATCCGCGCAGGCTGTTTGACCGCATCAGCCGGTCGACCAGCCGCATTCGCATGGCCTGAAGCCGCCCCGGCTTTCCCCAACCGGCCCTAAGGCCAAGGTTGCGCAGGGCCAGCGACAGCGTCCCCTCCAGCGTCTCGCTGTGCCACTCGCCGGCGATCCAGCCTTCGCCCAAGCCCACATCGCCGCGAAGCGCCAGACGCGGAAGTAGCCGCCAGTCGCGGATCTGCAAGTCCGCCTCGGGGCCGGCGCTGCCAAAGCGGTGGCGCGTGCCCTCGGGCGTGGTAAGGGTCAGGATGCCATCGCCGATCCCTTCAAGGGCGGAAAGAAAGCGGGACTTGAGGGAGCGTGTCGCAAGGCTCATCGACAGATTTCCTGATCGGGTGGGGTGGGAACGCGGCGATAGGCAGCGCCTTTGAGTTTCAGGCGCAGCGCGTGCCAATAGATCTGGGCAATCACCCGCAGCGCACCGCCCGGCCGGCGAAAACTTGTTGCAATAACCCCGAGGGTGGTCAGCGGCACCAGGCACCCTGTCATGGCGGTGTCGATGCCGCCCGCGCCGTCCTGTTGTGCGATGCGGATGGCGATGCGGTCGGGGTGCAGAGCAAAGCGGAAATGATACTCCCCCGCCACGTCCTGAAAGGGCGAGACATGAAACACCTTGCGCGCGGTCAGTTCCGTTTCTGCGGTAATCGGCGCAAGGTCGGGGCGGGCCAGCAGATAACTGTGGCGTTGGCCGAAGGTGTTGTTGACCTCGGCAATCGCGGCGATCAGCGCGTCGCCCTGGATCAGCATCCAGAAGCTGACTGGGTTGAACCAGTAGCCCAAGAAACGTGGCTGCGTCAGCAGCACCAGCACCAGCCCCGGACGGCGGTCGATCCCGGCCGCGCCGAACTGCGCCCAGGCCCAGTGGGCGCCGGTGCCCGCGCCACGCGGGCCGCCGTGGTCAGAGTCGTAAAAGGCGATCAGGCCAAACCTGTTATGCCCCATCAGCCGGGGCGGGTGAAAATGTTCAGGCGCCAGCAGCAGATGATCGGCATGGGTACGGAATGTGTGGCGCAGGGCTCCGCGCCGGGCATGGGTCACCAGCGCGGGCATCGCCAGCACCTCACCCGCCTCAAGCCGCGCGGCGAGGGTCATGGCAGCACCGCCACAGGCAGCAACCGCCGCGCGATGCGCATGGCGCTGGCAAAGCCGTCTTCGTGAAAGCCGTTGCGCAGCCATGCTCCAGCAAACCAGGTGTTGCGATTGCCCTGCATCGCGGCAATCCGCGCCTGAGCGTCCAACGCCGTAAGATCAAAGACCGGATGACGGAAGGTTACCTGATCGTAGATCAAACGCGGGTCAATCCCGTCACCCGCGTTCAGCGTGACAAACAGCGGATCGTCGTCCGCGATATTCTGCAGCCTGTTCATCCAATAGGTGACGGCCACACCCGCTCGCCCGGTATCGCCCCGGCTGACCCATGAACTCCAACATCTGCGGCGGCGCGGCATCACGGATGGGTCTGCGTGAAGGACAGCGTGGTTGGGCTGGAACCGGATTGCCGAAAGGGCGGCCTGTTCGGTCCCGTCAGCATCACTCAGCATCGCGAGCGCCTGATCGGCATGGGTTGCAAGGATGACATGATCGAAACTTTCGGCCTCTGCCCCTTTGGCGCGCAGGGTGACGGTCTCGCCGCTGCGCGTGACCGCCCCCACGGAAGTGCCGGGGCGCAGATCGACTCCGGCCTGCACCAGCGCCGCCAACAGGCGCTCGACATAGGAGATCGAGCCACCGTCCACCGTCCACCACGGGTGATGCTGGCCGCGCGACAATAGCCCGTGGTTGCGCATGAACCGCACCATCGCACGGGCCGGGAAGGCCCCGATGTCATGATCGGGCGTGGACCAGATCGCCCCGCAGAACGGATAAAGGTAATGGTCGCGAAATCGTGCACCCAGACGCATCCGCGCGATCAGGGCGGCGATGGTCATCTCGGGCGCTGCCGCCACTTTGGCCTCGGCCCCGGCATTGAAGCGCAGGATGTCGCGGATCATCAGGTGAAAGCGCGGGTCCACGATATTGCGGCGCTGGCCGAACAGCGCATTGCCGGACCGCAGCGCATATTCCACCCCGCCAGCGTCCAGCGAGACGCCAAAGCTCATGTCGCTTTTGGCGATTGGCACGTCAAGGTCGCGAAACATCGCCGTCAGATGCGGGTAATTGACATGGTTGAACACGATGAACCCGGTATCGACCGGCTGATCGCCCCGCTTGCCGGCAAGAACCGTGCGCGCATGGCCGCCAAACCGGATCGCTTCTTCGTATAACGTAACATGATGGTGGCGCGACAGAACCCATGCGCAAGCCAGGCCCGATATGCCCCCGCCGACGATGGCAATTCGCTGCGGCGCGCCGTTGGTGATGTCAAAAGGCATCTGGACTCCACTAACTCTTTGACAAGCTTACGCGTGGAACCTGGCCTTGGATCAATCAAACCGAAAAATTGCCGTAAGAATGATCTGCTACGCCTTGTTACCCGTATTGCATGGCATGAACACTGCATTTGCACCTGTCGAGCCTTGCACTTATAGAAAGCTCAGTCCGATGGCACCGCCACTGGTCGATAGAGGTGCCGTGGTTGCCACAGTTGTGAGTCAACAGCCGATGGGTGATCTTTCCGAATTGAGTCGAGATTTGATCGCTGTCCGCGACAGCCGTGACCGCGCGGCGTTCGGACGGCTCTTTGACCATTTTGCCCCAAGGATCAAGGCGATGATGCTGCGCGGCGGGCTGCGCGACGGCACTGCCGAGGATGTGGTGCAGGATGTGATGCTTGCGGTCTGGCACAAGGCAGGGCAGTTTGACCCGCATCGCGCCGACGCGGCCGGTTGGATCTATGGCATTGCCCGGAACCGGCGCATCGACATGGCGCGCCGCCGCCCGCTGGCACAACCCGACGAGATGCCCGAGCTTGAGAGCCAGGAACCCGACGCAGACCAGATCATCGCTCTGCAGCAGGAGGCGCGCCACCTGGCCGAGGCACTTGCGCGACTCGCTCCCGAACAGGTCGAGGCGCTGCGCGCCGCCTATTTCGACGACGTTCCCCATAGCCGTATCAGTGAAATGACGGGCTTGCCGCTTGGCACCATCAAGTCCCGCATCCGCCTTGGCCTTGAACGCCTCCGGCACGAGCTGAAGAAGATAGCACCATGACCGCCATCCGCCACCACATCCCCGACGACATGCTTGACGCGTATCGCGCCGGAACCTTGCCACATGCCTTCGGCGTGGTCGTGGCTGCGCATCTGTCACTTTGCGACCAATGCCGCGCCCGCCACGAGGCGGCAGACATGATCGGCGGTGCGTTTTTGCTGGGTGCAGAGGGTGCAAACCTGCGCGCCGATGCACGAGACCGTATGATGGCGTCACTGGAAGCACCGGCGCCGAAACCGCCCCCTCGCGCCTCTGGCCCGTTTCCCTCGGCTGTGATGAACGAATTGGGCGGAAGGCCGCCGCACTGGCGCATGTTGGGCGGTGGCATCCGCCAGCAGATCCTGACCACCGATCGTGAAGGCTCGCTGCGGTTGTTGTATATCCCGCCGGGCAAGGCCGTGCCCGAACACGGGCATAGCGGGCAGGAACTGACGCTGGTGCTGCAAGGCAGCTTTTCCGACAGTGCGGGCGCATTTCATCGCGGCGACGTAGAAGTGGCGCATGACGAGATCGACCACCAACCCGTGGCCGGCCCAGGCGAGCCTTGCATCTGCCTGGCGGCAACCGATGCGCCCCTGCGCTTTCGCGCGCTGATCCCGCGGCTGTTGCAGCCGATCTTCCGGATTTGAAGGATGGGTCATGCAGGCCGCCGCATCTGGATCATTGGTGCCAGCGCCGGGATCGGTGCTGCACTTGCCCGGGCGCTGGCTGGGCAAGGGGCGCAGCTGATCCTTTCCGCCCGCGATGGTGACGCGCTGGGGGTGGTGGCCACGGAATGCGGCGGTGCGCAGGCCCTGCCGCTGGATCTGGGACAACCCGAAACGCTGGCAGCGGTGGTGAAGCGGCTTGCGCTTGAGGCGCCGCTCGATGCGATCATCTGCACCGCCGCGCTTTATGATCCCGGTCGCGTCGCCGACATCGACCCAGCCCAAGCCGAGGCGATGGTGCGGGTCAATATCCTGGGCATGATCGAGGTCGCCCGCCAATGCCCCCCGCTGCTGCGCGACGGTGGACAGTTGGTGCTGTTCGGCTCGGTTGCGGGCTATATCGGTCTGCCGGGGGGGCAGCCCTATTCAGCGACCAAGGCTGCGGTGAACAACCTGGCCGAAACGCTTGCGGTCGAACTGGCACCGCGCGTGGACGTGCGGCTGGTCTGCCCTGGCTTCGTCCAGACCAGATTGACAGCAAGAAACGACTTTGCCATGCCCGCAAGCATCACCCCCGAGCAGGCGGCAGAGGCGGTGCTGCGCGGGATGCAGCGGCGGGGATTCGAGATCCATTTCCCGCGCCGCTTCACCTGGGTGATGAAGCTGGTGCGTGCCTTGCCTTATGCGCTCTCGCTGCGCCTGTTGCGACGCTTGGGCTGATCGTTCAGTTAAATCGCCCCGAAAGTGCCAGAACGCCAATCCAGGCTGAAAATCCGGTCAGGAGCATGCCCCACAATCCATCGATGATGACCTGCTCCCACGACCAGTCGGCGAGCGTGGCGTAATTGGTCATCTCATAGGTACCATAACACATTAGCCCGATGACCATGCCTCCGATCAACGCCTGTAGGGGATCGTTGCCCTTCAGCGCGGGCCAGGAAACCAGCCACACAAGCCCGGCGATATATCCCAGATAGAACAGCGCTGCCGGACCAAGCCGCAGCGGATCGGCAAGAAGATGGCCGACATTGCGCTCGAACACCGGCCGGATGAGAAGCCGGATTCCTATCGCATCCAGAGCGATAAACACCGCGGCGGTTGCAGTATAGAGAAGCGCGACTTGAAGCATGGGGAGTCCCTCGAAATTAGTGAGCTGCCAGTTGTCGTCCAGCCGCCGCAGATAGGGCGAACCTTCTGCTATTCGGGCCATTTTCTTTGCTTTACGCACATAACCGCGCAGCAGATCAATTTTTGCGTACAGAACGGCAGACTGATCGTCCCTCATCATAGACGACAACGCCGAGCGCATTCGGGCCCCAGGGACGGTGTGGACGTCAACCTCCGCTGACACCTGACGGCATAAGAATGCGCCAAACCAATGCTTTCCAAGCACGATCTGAGATCGTGTTCAACAAAATATAATACAATCAATGCATTAAAATTGGAGGAGGTTGTCTTTCAGGCCCATTCCCTCCGCCACTACACCTTCATATCATATTGTTTTTGATGATGTGACCGCCCCCCGACGGCATCGATGTGCCAAGGTGGGTCTGCATTGATCCACATAGGAGGACGGTCATGTCGGAGATTATCACGGTTGGGCTTGATCTGGCGAAGAATGTGTTTCAGGTCCACGGGGCCGACGCTGCGGGCCGGGCGGTGCTGCGCAAGAAGCTGAGAAGAGACCAGGTCCTGGCATTCTTCGGACAGCTTCCGGCCTGCGTAGTCGCGATGGAAGCCTTTGGCGGCGCCCATTTCTGGGGGCGTGAGATCGGAAAGATCGGGCATGAGGTGCGGCTGATCCCACCCGCCTACGTGAAGCCATTCGTGAAGCGCCAGAAGAATGACATGGCCGATGCCGAAGCAATCTGCGAGGCGGCGCAGCGCCCGACGATGCGCTTCGTGCCGGTGAAGAGCGAGGAGACCCAGGGCGCTGCAATGGTCTTTCGCATCCGCGAGTTGCTGATCCGGCAGAGAACCCAGGCCATCAATGCCCTGCGCGGGCATTTGGGCGAGTTCGGAAAGATCGTGCCGCAGGGCGCGGCTAATGTGTCGAAGCTGATTGCCATTGTGGAAGATCCGGAAGGCGGTCTGCCTGCCGATGCCATCCCCACGCTCAAGGTGCTGGTCGCGACCCCCGCCCATCTGAGACGGAGATCGGCAAGCTCGATGCCGAGATCGCCCGGTGTTCCCAGGAGAATGAGGTGGCGCAGCGGCTGATGACAGTCCCGGGGATAGGTCCCCTGATTGCCATGGCCATCGCAGTCCTGGCTCCGCCCCCCGAGGCGTTCCGCAAGGCGCGCGATTTTGCCGCTTGGCTCGGCCTCACACCCCGTCAGCATTCCACAGGCGGCAAGCAGCGCCTTGGAGCCACGACAAGGATGGGCGAACGGTCTTTGCGGCGCCTCCTGATCATTGGCGCCAACAGCGTCATCATCAAACGCCATGTCCATGCCGCGGCCCGGCCGGGAACCTGGCTGGGCGGGATGTTGACGCGCAAGCCGCCGATGCTGGTGCGGGTCGCGCTGGCGAACAAGATGGCGCGGATCGTCTGGGCTTTGATGGTTCGGGGTGGCGTCTACAAGGCTCCGGCTGCGGCGGCGTAAGCCGTCCGTCAGTCGCGAGGACGTCGGAGCGTAAGAGGGCAAGGAGCAGCTTGGCGCAATAGTCGTGAGACGGGATCGGAAGAACCAGGGTGCAACAGAGTGCCTCCGAGCACGCGGCTTTGATCTGGATCCGATCTTCGAACACCATGCGGGCCCGCGGCATGAAGATGGCCGCAACTGAGGCCGGATACATGTCAGCACCCGGTGACGCGCCAAATTAGTTCACAAACCCTCTTGCGCATGGGGCGGTTATACATGTTGCACAAATCGGGTGAGGGGTTCATTGTGTGAATCCAGCGTGGTAGCTGGGATGCATGAGCAGACCGACACCACCAACCTACAGGACCAAGTACTGGCCAGCTTATAACCAAGCGCTCAAGCGCCGGGGCTCGCTGACGATCTGGTTCGACCAAGAGATGAGCTGGGATGGCGCGCCAACAGGCAGGCGTGGCCGCCAACAGAGCTACAGTGATGCCGCCATCCAGACGTGCCTGACGATGAATGTGCTGTTCGGGATGGCGCTCCGGCAGACAACCGGGTTCGTCGAAAGCCTGCTGCGGCTGGTTGGGCTCGACTGGACGGCGCCCAACTTCAGCACGCTGTCCCGTCGTCAGAAGACCCTGGCCGTCAACATCCCCTATCGCGGGTCCAAGGGGCCACTGCACATGCTGATCGACAGCACCGGCATCAAGGTGCGCGTTTCGCGTGATCGAGGGCACTGATTTCATCTGATCGTGGGCACCCGTTTCACGGGAAGTCGGGCACCGATTTCACGCCATGACGGGCAGTGATTTCGCGGGATCATGGGCAGAACTGGTCGACGAACTGAGGATACTCCCCCTCCTGATCAACAGGAGGGGCCGAATGCCGACAGGACGTCTGACCATGCGCCGTATACGGGACGTATTGCGATTGAAGTTTGCCCAAGGGCTGAGCGAGCGGGCGATTGCCACCTCTCTGGGGCTTGGGAAGGGGAGCGTCGGGGCGTATTTGAGACGTGCCCGGGAGGCGGGGCTGAGCTGGCCGCTGCCGGATGACCTGGACGACGACAGTCTTGAGTTGTTGCTGTTTCCGGCGTCCCCGACCGTGCCGGACCCGGACCGGCCTGTTCCCGACTGGTCGTTGATCGACAAGGAGTTGCGCAGGCGCGGGGTGACCCGAATGCTGCTGTGGCAGGAATACCGTGCGCAGCACCCTGACGGTTTCGGCTATACTTGGTACTGTACGCATTTCGACGCCTGGAAGGGGCGCGTGCGGCCAGGCATGCGGCAGACGCATGTCGGGGGCGAGAAAGTTTTCGTGGATTTTGCCGGCGACACGGTCGACGTCGTCGATCCCGATACCGGTGAGGTGCATGCCGCGAAGCTGTTCGTCGCGGCGATGGGTGCCTCGAGCTACACCTACGCCGAAGCCGTCGCCTCCGAAGGGCTGGAAGACTGGATCGGCGCGCATACCCGTATGTTCCGCTATCTCGGCGGCGTGCCCAAGGCGGTGGTTCCTGACAACCTGAAGTCCGCTGTGATCAAGCCTGACCGCCACGATCCCGGGCTGAACCGGACCTATGCCGAGATGGCAGAGCACTATGGCACGGCGATCCTGCCCGCGCGCGTGCGCAAGCCGCGCGATAAGGCGAAGGTGGAAGTCGCTGTGCAGGTGTCGCAGCGCTGGATACTCGCACGGTTGCGGAACCGGCGGTTCTTCTCGCTGGCCGAGCTGAACGCGGCGATCCGGCCCTTGCTCGACGATCTGAACACGCGGATCATGCGCGATTACGGGGCCAGCCGCGCCGATCTCTTTGCCACGCTGGACCGCCCGAACCTGCTGCCGCTACCTGCCGAGCCTTATGTCTTCGCCCGCTGGAGACGGGCCCGTGTCGCGCCAGACTATCATATAGAGGCGGACGGGTGCTGGTACTCGGTCCCCTTTGGCCTGATCCGCCAATTGGTCGATCTTCGGATCACTCAGACGGCTGTGGAAGTCTTCCATCGCGGCAAGCGCGTGGCCAGCCACGCCCGCAATCCCGGGCGGCGCAGCCATGTCACGGTCCCCGATTGGACTTGTCTCGAAAAGGTGCCGGTTTCTTTGCTCTTTCATGCGGCCTTTTTCT
>NZ_CALMYP010000064.1 GCF_937873615.1 uncultured Paracoccus sp. | reverse complement strand
AGATGGAGCTGAAGCTCACCGCCAAGCTCTTCCTGCAGACCGACAACGAAAAGCTCGGCGGCCTGCTCGCAGGCGGCATTGATCTCTTTGTCGCAGCGGGCCTGCTGGCCTTCGAACGTGGCGTGCCCACCATCGGCGAGATCTACCGCATCACCGCCTCGGGCGGCGACAAGCAGAAGGAATATCTGAAGCGCGCCCACGAGGTGAAGAACACCTCCGCCAGGCTGATCTTCGAGCGGATGGCCTCAACCAACAATGACACGCTGACGTCGTATCTGTCACTGCTGATGACATCGGGGCTCGACACCTGGGACAACCGGGCAATCGATGCGGCCACAGCGACATCAGACTTCTCGTTCCGGGATATCCGGCGTCAGCCGCATGCGATCTATCTGGTGGTGGAATCCGAAATGATCCGACCGCTTGCGCCGCTGATCCGGCTGTTCTTTTCGGATCTGATCGCCTCGCTGCAGGCGGGGGAACCCGCTGACGATGAGCCCTGGCCAGTGATGATCATGCTCGACGAATTCGACCGGCTCGGGAAGATGCCGATCGTGGCCGAGAGCATCAAGACGCTGCGTTCTTTCGGCGGCAACCTCGCCATCGTTACCCAGACCATCCCGGCGCTGGACGAGATCTATGGCGAAAACACGCGGCGTTCGCTCCAGGGCGGAGCGGGGGTGAAGCTTTACCTGACGCCATCCGATCAGAAAACCATCGAGGAACTCAGCCAGGCCATCGGCAAGACGACGAAACGCGTAGTGACCCGGTCCCGTTCGGTCGGCCGCAACCCGTTCGAAGGGCGCAGCGTGACCGAGAGAACCGAAGAAACGCCGCTCTTGAATGAAGACGACGCGCGCCGGCTCGACCTGGATGAGGTGATCCTCGTGGTGGATGCGCAAATGCCGATCCGGGCACGGCGGGTGAAATACTACGAGGATCCTGTGCTGCTGGCGCTGCACGCGGCGCAATCGGGCGGGCATCCTTATCCTGACGCAGAAAGAATCCGCTATGATGCACGCCTGAAGGAGACAGAGGCGACTGTGGAGCGACTCGCGCGGGAATTGCGGCACGTGACGCAGGGCGATGGGCAGGATCAGGGTCGGCTTAACTCCGGTCCCGAGCCGACCCTCATGCAGCCCCGCTTGCGGGCACCGTTGCGGCGGGCAGCGGCGTCTGCCCCGCCCCGCCCCATCAGCGTTGATCTGAAATCGCTTGGCGCGACCGCAGAGGGGCGCAAGGCCGTTGAGGCGGCTGTGGTAAAGACAGCAGAAATCCTGGCCCAGCATGCCCAGCCCGTGGGGTGACACGAAGGGCCTTGCGCTGCCGTTCACCGCGGAATTCGGAAGATTAAGAAGGTTGGACCTCGTGCCATTCCTTGATCGCACGAGTAAGCGTCGACAGCGCAAGGCCCCTACTTGTCCTATGGTCTAGAAATACAAACGCCTCGGCGAACATCGCGATGTCGTGTCCGTCCGGGACGAATTCATAGCGGCCGCCTTCGTCATCTGCCTCGGGATCATATTCCACGACTTGCCAGCGCCCAAGGATCTCTCCATCCTTGGTGATGATGTCGCCTCCCGCCAGATCGAGCGCGTATCCGCTTTCCATCCACTTGTCGTGGCCCACAAGATTTATTGGGTAGATCAGGTTCATGCGATACAGCATAGACAAAGACGGCTAGGGCACAAGTTTTCGTCGCGGGGGGCAACGGGGTGTCGCTTGCGGCCCGCAGTGGACGGTCGAACTCGCTGTACGCGGCCTCGAAGGCTCCATAATGCAGCCATCTGAATGGGACTGCAGCGTCCCTTGCACTCAAGGAAGCAGGCCCGTTCGGATCATTTCACAATTGAAGCGCTCCCCCGATGCGAGGCTACGCAGCCTGAAGTGTGATCATGCGGCTGCGGCCTTATCCTGCCGCGACCGAATGTCGGCGATCCACTTTTCCAATGCGTCGATTTCGGCTTGGATCACTGATGGCGCGGGCAGCCGGGGATTGATCTCGCCAGGCTGGCTGTGAAGGAGCGCGGAGCAGCGACCGAACGCCTCGCGCATGACGGTACAATCAGCGTTGGTGAGGACGGTGAGCTTGATGAGGCCCGTCGTATCTACCTTGCGGGACAGTCGGCGGATCACGGGGCCGACCACTTCTTCGACAGCGCGTTCCCAGGTCGTGCGGAGTTGGTCCTGGAAGGACGTCACCTCGCGCAGCCACCTCGCCTGGTCGCCGCGTTCGTGATGGATTTTCACGTTGGCGAGGTGCGTCTTCATTCCGTCGATCACCTTGTCGAGAGGCATGACGTTGGCCGGCGGGTCCTGATGGCAGTAGCCCGCGTTTTCCGTCCCGCGACTGATCAGGCGGTACGCCACCGGCGTCGTATCGCGATCTTTGGTCGCTCGGCATGCTTCATCGAGAAGGAGCAAGAACGCCATATCGTGGGTGAAGACGATGACCTGGCGGGTCTGTCCGGCCTCGGCCAATCGAGCGGCAACCCTGTCGCGATGCAAATGGTCGAGCGAAGAGACGGGGTCGTCGAACACGATCGCGGATTGCGCATCGATGGTAGACAGCTCGGCAAGAAAGGCGGCGAGCGCGACGCAGCGATGCTCGCCTTCGCTCAAGATTTTGCCGACCGGTTCGCTCGGCTTGTTGATCAGCCGGACCTGAAAGAAGGGGACGCCAGCCGTGGTTTTGGCCTGCTGAAGTTCGATGGCGAGACCCGCGACCCCGAGTTTATCTACCTCGATTGCGAACCTACCGCGCAAGCGGTTGGTAACCAGCGCTTGCGCGACACGAGCGCTCTGGGTGGTGATCTTGTTCGTCGCGGTGTCCTTGCTGGCCTTCTCGATCGCCTCGATGGCCTTGAGGCGATCGATCTGGGCAAGCACATCGGCTTTCACCACGCCGAGCCATTTGCGATCGGCGAGGCCGTCGCGCTCGGCGATGAGCGCAGCGCGCTGCGGAGAGCTGGCCTCGGACTGCAGGCCTACGATGCGTGTGGCAATGCCGCTGAGCGCCGTGCGCAGCGGATCAAGCGAAATGGTGACTGCGGGCGGAAGATCGGGCAGCACCGCAAGACTGTGGGTTCTCAGGATGGCACGCAGCCGCCACGCGAGATGGAGGGTTTGCCGGCGAAGGGCGATGGCGACTTCCTCTTGCCCGATATCATCCCGGATTGTCGCGACGATTGCCGTAATATCTTTCGTGGAGATGGCCTGCGCCGAGACATCTTCAAGCTTCTTGTAATATGAGTCCGCAGCTTCCTGTTCGCGGCGCTTGCTCTCGTCCTGCACGAAATCCTCGAAGCTACTGAGCCGGATCGAGGCTTCCTCACTGAGAGACTGCTGGCAGAGGACGCAATGGGCGCCAGTCCCGGTCATGGGAAACGGATGGTCGGGATAGGCGGAGGCGCGCGAGTAGTCCCGGGCAGCCTCCCACAGGGCCTTCCAGACGTCCGAACCGATGTCAGGTAGTGGCTCATCGGCGAAAAGGTTTGCGGAGGCGGCGGCGGCGGCGGAGCGCGCCGTTGCAAGTTGCACGTGAGCTGTGCGCAGCGCTGCCCGGCTTTCCTCCGTAGCGACAGCAATTAGACGCTCGAGTTGCTCAATCGCTGACTTGATCCGGGTTTCCTGGCCCTGGAGCTGGCGAATGGTGCGCGCCGGGTCGCTGGCTAGGTCTGTGCTGAGCGTTTGAAGTCGCGCTTCTTCTTCGGCGGTCAGGCCCGCCAGCTTGTCAACAGCTTCCTGTTTCGTCTTGCCCGACAGGCCAGCGATCAACTTGCCGACGGCCGTGTCTGGCTTGTAGTCCGGTTTCGACAGAACTGCGGGCGTCTGCTCCTGCAGCGCTTTAATTTCGGCCGCCAGCTTGGCCTTTACGTCTTGGCAGGCCTGTGCCAGCCCGGCGAGGATGCGGAGCGGGAGCGGCGTGTAGGCTAGGTCGTTGGTGTTCTCTACATGGACATTGGCGGTTCGAGAATCGAACACGCTCACGGCCGACAACATTGCATCTGGCGGTGTACCTTGCGTCCAAGCTGCGCTGCGCTTTTGGGCGCCTATGAAGAAGTCGATGCTGGCGGCGGGAGTGCCGCTCGCGGCCGTGTAGATATTAGGCAGGATTCCGTCGCCTTTCGGCGAACGCGCACGGCAGAGTTGCTTAAGCACGCGGGCATAGCCCGATTTGCCGGCGCCATTGTCGCCGTAGATGACGGTGAGACCGGTCTTCCCGAAGGAGAGCCGTTCGCCAGGGGCGAGGGCGTTAACATTGGACAGCCCATAAAGTGCCCCGAGCGTAACGACCGCGTGGCTTGCGGCAGGGTCGCGGAGGTGGGTCGCGTCGAGCGGGGCTCCTTGTTCTACGGCCTTGCAGATGGAGACCAGCGCCGTGATGTCGGCGGCCTCCAGTTTTGTCTGGCTACAGAGCCGACGCAGCGCGTCGCGCTGCCATGCTGGGAGATCCGCCGACCATTTTAGGATATCTGCGAGCGCTGCCGCCTCATTCGAAAGATCATTCTCCTGCGCTTCCATCTTTCTGCCCCCTGACCTTGCGATGTTTGAATCGCCCCGGCTTTGCCGGAGGCTGATATCAGTTAGTTACGCGGCCATGGGTTCCGTTTCCAGAACTGCGTAGAAGTTGGCCTTGGCTTCGGCCGGCGGGATGTTCCCGTTTAGATTGCTCGTTGATCATCTTTACAGCGAACGTCGGCTTCCCGCCCTTTCGTCGGCTGCGTCCGATCCGTCAACCTAGCGCGCGTTTCCTGCGGAGCTCGGATGAAAGGTCGGACCTGGATCAGCTTCGACTTCTCGGGCACGCGGCCCCGCAGCAAGACCGGGCAGGTCCATAACACACACCCTTCTCTACGAAAAAGCCCAGGAATCCAAGCAACCACGCCCGGTGCAGCGTGCTGCCGCCCAGAATCCGTCGCACCCACCGAGGTGGCGTGAGGCCGGCATAGCCAACGAGATAGGCGTGCAAAAGCGCGCGCGCCGCCAGCATGGCGTATAGCCGCGGTCGCCCCGAACGGACTTTCACTCAGCCTTGCCGACCGGAACGACCGCGAACCGATCCGCGGTCAGGGCAGTCTCGTAGACGGCCTGACCGTTCTTGTCGTACTTTCCTTCTGCGATGCGGCCACGAACATGCACCAGATCGCCAGGCTGGAGGTTCTCTTTCAGCCAGGAAAAACCCGCCGTGCTGCGTTCAAACAGGGTGACGGTGTTCCAATCGGTGCGTTCTCGCGGCTCGCCGCTTTCCTTGTCCTTCCAGCTGTCGGTGGCGGCGATACTGACTTTCAGAACCTTGCCGTTGCCCAGTTCGACTTTCCGGCCAACGTAGCCCTGGATCTGGAACTCTGCGAAGGTGTAGAACATCTTTTCTCTCCTCGTTTCTGCATTCATTCACCGATGGGCTTGAGCGATGCGGCCGGTTCTCTCGTCTCGTTTGCACCGCCCATAGCTACTTGCCCAGGCGACGCGCTCTCTCGACCACCCGTACAATGTGACCACCGGCAGCCACCGCGGCGGATTTCACGGCAGGAACGTTCTGAGCAATCTGGCGCCCGACCATCTCACCTGCACTCAGGCTGCCCGTCCGCTCCCTGGTCTGCACACCACGCGTGTTCAGCATTCCGCGCGTCATTGCCGCTGTGCCGGCCGCAACAGCGGGCCCCGCCACCACCATGAAGTTGCCCGACAAGCCGCGCACGATCAGCGGGGTCGCGGCCACGAACCCCTTGGCGAGGAAGACCATGACGAAGAATGGTATCAGGGAGCCAATGTTGGTGGCTGACTCCGGATCGCCCAGTTGGGCCAGAAGCGCGTTCGCCATTCCCACGACGGTCGAAAACATGGCGGCGATGACCACCGGGTAGAAGGCATAGCTGACCGTCGTGGATACCCAGCGATGGAAGAAATCCTTGGTCGCGTCGAAGAGCGACAGCGCGATCATCACCGGCGCGAGCCCGAGCATCAGTGACAGCATCATCTTCGCAAAGATCAGTACGATGCCGGTCATGAAGCCGAGGACGCTGAGCAGGATCAGGCCGATCCCGCCAAGGATCGCCCCCGTCATCCAGCCGAGATTGTCACCGATGGCGTTCAGATAGCCCGCGAACTGTTCGATCAGATCGTCGAACTCAGCCGCGAAATGGGAGGCTCCCGCCCCGCTGCCACCCACCGAGGCCACGAGCGCCCCGGCGATGTAGTCCAGGCCACCGATCACAGCATTTGCGACAGCGTTGAAGCGGGTCCAGTTGAAGGCGAAGAAGCCGATCAGGGTCAGTTTCAGCAGATACCAGAAGAAGGTGGCGCCATCCATGCTGCGATACTGGAAGGCCATATTGATGCAAAGGCCGATCAGCGAGAGGGTTACCATCAGCAGGGCGATCGTGCCGATGTTGCTGGCCACGGCCCCAAACTGCGATTCCGCAGCCGAGGCGAGGAAGCTATCGGCTGAGCCGACCATCCAGCCGACGACGCCCATTACCAGTTGCCTTGGGCTTCGCAGATGGTTCTGACGTTATCCGCGATCGTATTCTGGTAGGCTCGCAGTTCGCGGCGCAGCGCAGTCTGTTCGCCCTGGCTCAAACCAGAATATCGTTCCTGGTATTCATCTTCTGCGGCGGTCCAATCCGGGAAGCGAACCTCGCAGGAGCAATCCTGCAGGGCGATGATGTTCTCCCATGAGCGCAGTTCGTAGAGACCCATGAGCGTTACCGCCTTCCACGCCTCCCGGATATGCAGCGCATCGGCCCAGGCTGGACGATCAGGTCGCTCATTGCAGATCCGGTAGCGCTGCGGCTGCAATGTCGGGGTCAGGTCGTTCGTCACCGGCGTCTGCGCTGCGGCCGAATAGCCGACAGCCGCCGTTGCCAGCGCCAGACAGAGAACACGCATGGGGATACCTTTCATCATTCTGCTGCCTGCAGGGCAGTCGTTTGGACCCGGCCGGCCCCAGGCAGGAAGAACTCGGTGATGCCCCTTCCTCCCTCGTGACGGCCCGCCTGAATGATCACGTCGATCGAACCTTCGATGTAGGTGATCATGTCGGCATAGGTCATCGGCAGATCCGTCTTCAGGGCCGCGATGGCGAGGCGGCGCACCGCGAGTTGCGGGGTCTCGGCATGAAGGGTGGTCAGCGAGCCGCCATGGCCGGTGTTGATCGCCTCGAGGAAGGTCAGCGCTTCCTTGCCGCGCACTTCGCCAAGAACGATCCGGTCGGGGCGCATGCGCAGGGTCGCGGTCAGAAGAGCGTCAGCGCTGCGCATCTCCGACTCCCGGTCCGAGATCAGCGTCACCACATTGGGCTGCTCAGGTCGCAGTTCAGCCGCCTCCTCGATGGTGAGGATGCGCTCTTCGGCCGGGACGAGAGTCAGGATCTTGCGGGCGGCGACCGTCTTGCCGGTCGAGGTTCCGCCGGAAACGATCATATTGAGCTTGTTGTCCACGCAGAAACGCAGAGCCGCCTCGATATCGCCAGCGGCAACAACGGTGCGGAGCGCGAGGTTGCGCTCGCGGCGCAGGCCTTCGAGGCTACGTTCGCGCCCGTAGAGAAAGCCGAGGCGGATCTTTTCCAGCGGCAGTGTCGAGAAGAAACGCAACGAGATCGAGAACCCACCCTCCACCACAGGCGGCTGAATGACCTGGGCCCGGATCGGCCGATCCCCCGAGATGATGCTGACCGAGACAATCGGCTTGCGCGCGCTCAGCGTCGTATTGGCGGCCGAGGCGATCTGGTTGCCAAGATCCCTGATCTCGACAAGCGACAGCGGTTGTCCGAGGTCGCGCATGAAGTGATCGCCCTGGAACTCACCCCAGACCCGTCCGTCGGGGTTGATGCAGATCTCGATCACGTCCGGGCGGCGCACACTTTCGCCTAGCCGGGCCAGTGAGGCTTCAAGGTAGCTGACCGCCATCACAATATCTCCAGATCTCGGTCGACCATGACGGTGATCCTGGCACCCTGGGGCACGCGGATCACCGGGCGGATCGAGAGGTAGTCCTGCATCACGCTACGGCTGGCATCGCGCAGATCGGTCGCGACATCGCTGGCGGCGTCTGACGCTGTCTCGTCGGAAATCCCGGCCGCGGCGACGGCTGGCACCGCGCCGATGAGCGAAATCAGCGCCGCCGAACCGAAGCGCTGACCGAAGCGGGTGTCGACATCGCCGGTGACGCCGGAGCGGCCGATCTCGTCGCCACCGAAGGCGCTGATCTGGACGGTCTGATTGTCGGGCAGGATGATGCGATCCCAACCGATCATCACCCGGGACTGCGCCAGCGCGACTTCGGACCGGTAGCGGCCGATCAGCTGCGCACCGCGTGGGATCAGCACCCGGGTGCCGTCGAAGGAGTGAACATCCTCAGAGATCACGGCCCGGATCACCCCCGGCAGCGTGCTGTCCAGCGCGGTTTCCAGCACCGCCTGAATCATCGTGCCCTGCACAACGGTATGGCCCGGATTCACGATGACCTCGGCCCGGGTCACAGGGGCGGGCGCGGCACCGCTGCGGACAAAGGCCTCATCAGCGCTGAGACGTGCCGCTTCCTGGGCGGTTTCGTCCTCGGCGCCAGAACCCATGCCGGACCAGGCCAGCATGGGCGAATTGACCCGCGCCTCGCGCGCGGCCGCCTCGGCGGCACGGCGGCGCTCCAGTTCGGCAAGCCTGGCGTCCTCTTCTGCGCCGCCCGGCGGTCCCAGACGGGCGATCTCCAGATCCATGCGGATCCGCTCCAGTTCGCGATCACGCTCGACCAGTTGACGCTCGAGGGCGCGCTGCGCTTCCAGCGACCCTGCCTCGAGGGCCTGAAGCTGTGCCGTCAGGTCGGCGATCGCCGCCTGCGCCGCCGGATCGCCATCGCTGCTTGGCCGGGCGCGAAGCTCGGCCAGCTCTGCCTGCAGCGTCGCGAGGGTTTCCCGCAGCTCCAGTTCGGTCGCACTGGGCCCGTCCGGAACCGGTGCGGCAGGCGTCACGGGTGCCGGGGCCGCACCCGGCTCAAAATCCCCGAACCCTGATCCCGCGCTCTGGAACTCATCTGCCGCCGCGGTCGGCATGGCAGGTTCTGGCTTCGGCTGCATCAGCAGCCAGACGACGCCCCCGACCGCCAGAATGGCGACACTGCCAAGCAGAGCTGTAAGGTGGGACGGGCGGCGGCGGGTGCCGCGCTTTCCGGTCGCATCCTCGATGGCGGCAAGTCGCGCGGAAAGATCGTCTGGCGGGCTCTTCATGAGCTGGCCCCGTCATCCGACATATCCTGAATGCAGATCGCCTCATCGCCAAGGCGCAGCACCCATTGGCGATGTACGCCCGATACGCGGATGACACCCTCCTCCTGCGCAACCGAGTTGACGGTGCGCTCGCGTCCCCCGGTCCAGCGGAAGATGGCCGGGACCGGGGCGTTTTTCGGGAAACGGAAGTAGGTGAAAGTGCCATCGTCCCAGACCGCAGTCGGCGTGAACTCGGCCTGCTGGCTCGCGGCATAATTGCTGTTTGGCGCCCCGGCCGCGACGGCATTGGTGGTCGGCGCACTGCTTTCCGGATAGCGGAACTGCACGACATAATGCGGGGTCTCGCGCGCTTCGACGACGTGGAAATAGTAGGAGCGGCGGTTGGTATAGACGGTGATGTTGGTGGCGACGCCCGAGGCGACGGGCTTGATTGCGAAGGCTCGTCCGCCAGGCACGCCGTCGAACTGAAACCCCGCCGTGTCGCCGGCGATGATCGACCGGATCGTCTCGCCCTCGCCGAACTCGATCGAGGTGACGCGGGTGAGACTGGTGACCACACGGTAAACCTGCCCTTCGGTCCAGGTCGCCACCCGGACCCGGGCATCATGCGACCCCGGCCTCGGTGTCGTCTCGGCAAAAGCCGGGACCGCCGCAAGGACGAGAGCCGCCGTGAACAGCCGGAACGGCGAAAGCGATGTCAGCAAGGGCGGACTCATTCCGAACGATCCGATCTGATGGCATATTGGGTGACGGTGAAGCCGAAGGGGTTTTGCCAGACATCGTCGATGCTGCGGGTGCGTTCGGGCCGGAACTCGAACATCAGCGTTGCGGTGAAGAGGCCCACCTGTCCGCCCTGTGGGCTGGTCAGACGTTTTCGCAAGCGGACCTGGGCGCGGTTCTCACCGATCAGGGCAATGCTCGCGATCTCGACGGCCATCTCGGAGGTCGCACCGTAGCGCGTCGGCGGATAGTTCTCCTGCCCGCTGGTCCACATCGCCCGCATGCTGGCCTCGGCCGCGCCGATCGACTGGGCCAGAACCCGGTTCACCCGCAGGTCATTGTCGAGCTGATTGTAGGTCTCGCGATCAGAGATGTAGCGATAGATTTGGGACTCGATCACCGCCGGGCGCTCAGACAGCCGGACCGCCTCGACCGTGGCATTCGGCAGCGCGAGACCGCTTTCGGGATCATAAGGCACGACCACGGGCATGGCTGGGTCGATGAGAAGTGCGACCGCCGCTGCGGTCAGGCAGCCGAAAATGCCAAATCCGGCCCCGGCGATCCCGATCACCTGCCACTGCCGTTCCCGGCGCAGCGCACCGTAAACCAGTTCCTCCTCTACGACGTCCCGCAGGGTCATGTCCGCATCCGCCGTCATTCGAGGTTCGGCATGGTGAAGTCCATGTAGCGCCGCTCCTCTGCGATGGTTGCCGCATCGACAACGCCGGCATTGCCCGCGCCGATTGTTTGGATCGCCTCCAGCTCCCACATCCGCGTCATGGCGATGGCCAGTTCGGCGGTGACCCGGGTATTGTGATCCATGGAAGCCTTCAGATCCTCCATGTCAGGGATCATTGCGACCAGACGCTCGACCCGCTCCAGGGATTGGGCGGCCTCCGCATGGCTGTTCTGGGCAGCGGCCGAGAGCACGGCGCCGGTCGTCGCGCGTGTCGCGATGCCCTCGGCGCCGGGATTGCCGCTGGTGGCGATCTCGCGCAAGGACTCCTCGTCGAAGCCTGCGCTTGCCAGCGCTGTTTCCATCTGGCTCCGCATCGGCCCGGCGGTCAGCCCAAGCAGATTGCTCCAATCACCTTGCTGGATGCCCCGGATCAGGCCGGGGATGTCTTCGAACTTGGCCTCGAGCAGTTGGTCGAGATCGCCGCCCATGAGCAGGCCGAGAATATCGCGCGGTCCCGTGAGCGAGGCATACATGCTATGCAACTGATCCAGCTGCTGCTGGACGAGGTCGAGTTGCTCGAGCAGCGTGTCGAGCTGATCGGTCTGGATCCCGAAATCCTCCAGCATCTGCTGGAGCTGACGGATCTCCTGGGCAATGTTCTGGGTATCGACCGTCGGCACGCCCTGGGCAGAGGCGCCCGTCGCAAGGCCGACGCAAAGAGCGGTGGTCAGGGCCAGTCGCTTCATCGCAATTCCTCCATTCGAATGCTCATGAACTGCCGCTCGGCCGCCTGCGCTGCGGCCAGCGCGATCTGTTCATCGCTGAGGGGCTGTGTCTCCGCCGCCTTCAACCGGGTGCGGATCGCGACGATCCTGGCGAGTTCGGCGCGCGCATAGGTGTTGAGCGCGATGGCTTCCTGCACGTCCGCGGTCTCGCCGATCCGGCGGATGATGTCTTGCAGGCGCAGGGCGGCGGCCTGGATCGAAACCATGGAATAATCGCCGTAGACGCCGGAGCCATGCGCCGAGAGGCTGAAACTCGCATTGGCGAGCAGCACCGGATCGATGGTGCCGAGCGCATCCGGCCCGCCAGCGAGGCCGAGGTAGCGGTTATATTGTTCGGGAATGACGACGACATAGTGCTGCGTCTCAGCAAAGGGTGGCACGCCGCCATATTGCTGCACCCGTCCCGGCCCGGCGTTGTAGCCAGCAAGGGCATGAATGATGTTGCCATCGAACATGCCGAGCATCTGGGCGAGATAACGCGCGCCACCTGTGACCTGCAGATAGGGGTCTTCGTAGTAAGCGGGGTAGATCCCGAGATCGCCCGCAGTCCCGGGCATGATCTGCGTGAGCCCGAAAGCCCCGGCGGGCGATTGTGCGCCGATCTGGAACCGGCTTTCCTGCCAGATCAGCGCCTGCAAGAGGCAACGCCACTGGACGGGCGTCAGCCCGGCCAGCGAAACCCCTGCAAGGGAATATGTGTCGCGGGCGGCGCGGATGATAAGCTCCTCGACGGTCTCCCGCGCATCACCAAAGAGCCGGTCGGCCGCAGGATTGCCGTCCTCGGTGGCATAGATCTCTGCCGCTGCTGTCCCGTCCCCATTGCCGGCTTCCAGTGCCGCCACCGTTCCAGCCACCGAGGCGCTTGCGCCGGTGGTCACCGCGCCGAGGATGCTTTCCAACGAGGCCAGCTGCGCGCGCTCGATTTCTGCCAGTTCCTCCTCGCGGGCGAGCCGGTCACGCTGCAGGGCGATGTCGAGGTCGCGCTGTGCGATCGTCGCGGCAGTCCGCGCATAGGTTCCAGCATCGAAGGTCGGCACACCCTGCGCGGCCAGCGGGGGTGCAAGCATGATGCCGATCAGAACGGGCGGAACAAACCGTGCCACCGGCTTACTGCGCCCCACCGATCAGCGCGAATGCGCAAGGGTCGGAGGCCCGCGTGACCTCGGCGCCCATGGTCGAGACGGTGGCGCGCGCAGGTGCGGCGGCAAAGCTGAAGCAATTGGCCTGCGGGGCCTGTCCACCTGCGCAGGCGGTGAGCAGCAGCAGGCTGCCCAGAAGCGGAACGGCCGCCATGCGGCAACGGGGTGTGCGATACATCAGGTGACCTTCCAGAAATCCGGGCGGCTGCGATAATCCGCGCCGACGAGTTGCTCGCCCTTCTCCATGCCGCCAAGGATTGTGACGAGCGGGCCGAGGGCCGAGAGATCGGCATCGATGACGACCGAGCCGCGATCATCACGCACTAGTGCGAGGCGCGAGGTGCTGCCGACGCCAAGAAGAACATCGAGTTCCTTCGCGCTGAGCCCGAGCATGGCGTAATCGGCAGCACTGGCGCGGATATTCGGCAGCAGGACCTGGGTCGGCACCGCTTCGACGATGGTCTTGCCGGTCCGGGTGCGCTCAAGCTGGCTGGCATATTGCGTCATCATCACCACGACCGCATTCTGCTTGCGCGCCGTGACCAGCCAGTTGCTCAGGCGATCCGCGAAATAGGCATTGTCCAGCGCCTTCCAGGCCTCATCGATCAGGATCACCGTCGGCCGGCGATCCTCGATCACCCGCTCGACGCGCCGGAAGAGATAGGAGAGCACGGCCATCCGTTCGCGTTCGCTCTCGGAATCGAGGATGCCGGTCAGATCGAACCCCGAAACCTCGCCGCCAAGGGAAAAACTGTCCTCGGCGTTGGCCCCGAAGATCCAGCCGTAACGGCCGGTCCCGGTCCATTCCTGCATGCGCTCAAAGAGATCGCCATCGTCATCGGTCGAGACCAGCAGCGAGGCGAAGTCCGACCAGTTACGCAAGGATGCGTGTTCGGCACCGGCGTTCTGGCGCACCACTTCCTGCAGGCGGTTGGTCTGAACCGGCGTCAGTGGCCTGTCGCGCCGATCCAGCAAGGTCGCGAGCCAATCGGCGAGCCAGGCCTGGCCCCGATTGTCGATTTCGGTCTGGAGCGGGTTGAGACCCGTGGGCCGACCCGCCCGCACGGTGGCATAGCTGCCCTCGAGGGCCCGCACCGCCATTTCCATTCCGGCGCGGTAGTCGAAGATGAGGAGCCGGGCGCCTGCCCGTCTGGCCATGGTCATGAGGAAGGCGGCAAGCACGGACTTGCCGGATCCCGGGCGGCCAAGGATCAGGGTATGACCCCCGGTCGGCTCCTTTTCCGTCGATCCCTGCTCATGGAAACTGAAACAGAACCCGCTGCGCTCGGGCGTGGGGAACATCGTGATCGGCACGCCCCAGGGCAATTCCGATCCGCTCTTGCCAAGCGGGGTGCGGTGGAACGTCGCGAGATCGGCGAAATTGTGGTTGGTGATTGCGGCCTTGCGGCTGCGCGCGCCGGTGTTGCCCGGATGCTGCGCCATGTAATGCGCCCGCGACCCGAAAGCTTCCGAGATCAGGTTGATGCCCGAACTGGCGGAGATGTTGCGGATCTCGGCGCAGATATCGTCGAGATGGGCACGGTTCCGGGCATAGACCGCCACCGTCATGTGATGCTCGCCGAAGATGAGACGCTTCGATTCCAGATCGTCCTGCGCCAATTCCAGCTCCTGCGCGAGACTGACCGCCCCGTCGTTGCTGGCCTGCATCAGGCGCAGCTGGCGCTTGATGCGGCCGGCCATGATGTTCGAGTTGATCGGCACGAAGGAATGGCTGACGACCATGTCGACCGGCAGGTTCAGCTCATCCAGCATCAGGCTGTCGGTCTTGGCCGGATAGTTTTTCACGGCAAAGATCGCGCCGAACTTCTCGCCCACGGCGCCATCGGTCAGGTGGATCTGCGCGCCGCGGAAGGTTACCCTGGTATTGGCGACGTCCTCGGCGAGGATCCCAAGGCGTGAGACCGGGAACAGGGGATGTTCTTCCCCCGTGTTCAAGCTGCCGAGAAAACCCAGAAGCTCCCCGTGCTCGGCCGTGAGCAGGCGAGGTTTCAGGTCCGCGAAGCTTGACAAGAGAAAGCCGGTCACCTCGTCAAGCTTGCGCAGGCGGCGCACCGTGTCGGCCGCAAGCCGGGCGCGCGACGCAGCCGCCGCGAAGGGGATGCGGCTGCCGGGTTCCGGGCGTTTCAGAACCGACAGTGTCAAGGTCTTGTCGCGCAAGCCGCCTCTGGCCAGATGCGATTGCCAGCGCCGGTCGACCGTCGCGGCAAAGCCATCGCCCGGGATGGGCGGCAATCCGGTCTCGACCGCCTTTGAGACCTTGTGCAGATAGAAGGAGAACCCGGTGCCGACCTGTGCCACCACCCCGGCCAGCAAGGCTCCGATGCGATCAAGATGGGTATCTTCCGCCGTCGTGCTGTTGACCCCCTCAAGGCGGATGCATTGCATCAGCTCATTGCTGCGGGTCCGGATGGTGTTGCCAGTGACCAGGCTCACGTAAGGCAGCATATGGGCCAGCCGCTTTTCTGCCCGGGCCCAGTCCGGCAAGGCCGAAAGCGGATCGGTCGCGGCCCCGGTTTCCCCGGCATTCAGGGCTATGGAGTCACGGGGCATAGCTGTCGCCCCCATGATGCTTGCGGTTCCGCGTCGGCGGCGTCTCCTGTAGTGTAATCACCAGTACGTCGAGGAAGTTCGGGTCCCAGTCCGCCGCCTTCCACAGGAGCGGCCAGGTCACCCCGGCCACCACCGCGATGATCCAGCTCTGGACCCAGAGAAACAGCAGCGTCGAGCCGAACAGCCAGACCATGGCATACATGATCGGCAGCCCCATCAATTTGGGGGGCCTGAGAAGCCCGATGAAGACGCGCGACTGTTCCGCCATGACCTGCCCTCAGGTGGTCCAGATCGCAGCAACAATGGTCGGCGCGGCGGCAATGCCGGCGATCGCCACCACCACCCAGAGCGCCTGCCGGAAATCGAGAATGCCGAAGAGCCAGGACAGGAACACGCCGATCAGCGCCAGCGTCCCGATGACGATGCCCAGCGGGCCGGTGATCGCATCGACGATCCCTTGCAGGAGCGTCTGGACCGGTGAGAGGTCGATGCTCTGGGCGAGGGCCGGGCCGGCGAGGGCGACAAGGGCCATCGCCGCAACGGCGGTGACTGCGGACTGCTTCACGAGATGTCTCCTCTCAGGCGCGCATAGACCGCCTGCACGCGGGCCACGTGACCCTTGGTTTCTGCATAAGGGGGGATGCCACCATGGCGGCTGACCGCGTCGGGTCCGGCATTGTAGGCGGCGAGTGCAAGCGACGGCTCGCCAAAGGTGTCGAGCATCAGGAGGAGGTAGCGGGCCGAGCCATCCAGATTCTGCTGCCAGTCATGCGGGTCCACCCCGAGAGAACTGGCGGTGTCCGGCATCAGCTGCCCGAGGCCGATCGCCCCGGCATGACTGACCGCCGTCGGGTCATAGGCGCTCTCGACCTCGATATTGGCGCGGTAGAACAATGCCCAATCGGTGACCGAAAGCCCGGCGCGGCGCAGTGCGGGATGACCGCCATAGCGCAACGCGGTATCCTCGATGCCCGTCAGAACCTCGGGACTCGCAACCGCCGCCCGCGGCAGTGCCACAGGTGCGGCAGCCTGATCCCCGACGGGTGAAGAGAAGAGAAACAGTCGAGCCGGTGTCTCGCTGCCAAACTGGCGCATGAAACCCGGATCCGATGACACCGAGGCCAGCTGGCCGTCCGCAGCCATCGCGAAAATGAACCCTTCGGCCCGGGCTTCGGTCGCGGCAGTTGCGCCGAAGCCCATCAGGACCAGAAGGAGAGCCGCGGGGTCAGGCCTCTGACACCGCGCCGGACAGGGCGTGGGTGACACGGCCGCCCTGTTCAAGCGGGATATGCGCCGTTCGCATCCCGATGTCGTAAAGGAAGCTGACAAGGCCGACCACGGTTTTGAACTCGCGGACCTTGAGGTAGCTGCGGCTGGTGACGAGCAGCTTCTCGTCGCGACCGTCAGGTCCGATGGCGCGCACGATCCACGAGCCATACCAGCTGTTGTGGCGCTTCTCGCCAGTTTCCTTGCAGACGACCTCGGCCAGATAGCCCTTGGCCAACAATCCGCGCAGTCCGTCTTCCGTAACCACATTCGGTGCTTCTTCTAACATGGTCTCCCCAAGGTTCCTCCGCATGAGCAGGTTGGGCCGTGGGAAATCACTTCCACACGACCGATACGATACAACATTAATGATGACAAGCCTATTTTAACAGATTGACAGGCCCGTCACACTCCGATCAAGTGGATAGCCTACGAACATCTCAAAACAAAGCATTGAAGGGGCTTTGCGTCATTCATGGCGTTCATGCGCATGGCAACCTTCCTGGCGGCACCCTTTTTTTCGGCCTGCCCAGTGGCCGCGAACTGCCTGCCGCCGGAACGTCCCTACCTGCCAAGCCAGACTGCGGACGCCCGTACCTATGCGGATCTGATCCGCTCGGACTTCGAGGACTATATCGCGGCGATCCAGGAACACTTCCGCTGTCTTGATGCCGAGCGCGCCCGTGCGTTCGCTGAAGCGCAAGAGGTCAGCCAGGACTACGGTCGGTTTGTCGCCATGATCGAGCACTGAGACCAGCAGCGACTCGGCGTCGTGCGCCGTGCGCGGTCCGCATCAGGGCTGCGGTGGCGCATAAACCCTATTGCCTGCAATGATGTTGAAATGTATCGACAAGGTGTAGTCGAGCGAGTCACATCATGCAAAAAGCCCTGCGAACCATCTTTCTTGCGGTCCCCGTGGCGCTGGCCGGGGCGTTACCCGCACCCGTTCAGGCCCAGACCTATCAGATCGACTGTGCCATCCTGCTCTGCCTTGCCGGTGGCTGGCCGGCATCCGTGCCCTGCGCGCGGGCGCGGGCTGAATTCATCCGGCGCATCACGCCATGGCCCGTCGAACCCCCTCTTCAGATCTGGCGCTGCCCGATGGGAGCGGCTTTTGGCGGAGGCGCGCCGATCAGTCCGACCGAGCGGCTCTTCGACATAGCCATGCGACCCCCGCTCGAGGGACCCGACGCCTCCCGCCCTGCGACCCTGCCTCTGATCGAGGCCCAGGCAACCGAACAGGCCGACATCGACATTTCCGGCGATGCGTTCGATTTCGTGCGAAGCATCCGGGTCTACCACATCCAGTATAGCCAGCGGCGAGACCGGGAAGGTGACTGCAACCGGCACGACGCGACCCGTCTCGGTTCCTACGGAACCCAAGGCGACTACCGCTGGACGCGCTCATCGGTCGGCGCTGTTCCCGCAGCATCCGATCTCGCAGTGCCGGAACATTGCAGCGGCTATTCCTGGCGGTCCGTCTTCGTGGATTGGCGCGACCATGCCGGGAACTACGGCTTTGAGGAGGTGCGCTACTGATCCTGC
Organism: uncultured Paracoccus sp.; assembly: GCF_937873615.1. GTDB lineage: Bacteria > Pseudomonadota > Alphaproteobacteria > Rhodobacterales > Rhodobacteraceae > Paracoccus. The sequence goes on along the minus strand of NZ_CALMYP010000064.1, from coordinate 15,882 downwards.
GCCGGGGCGGGCACGCCCCGGCTTGACCCAACCCCGGGGATCGAAAGACGACCCCATAAACGAGAGCGACGCCGAACCAGAGGTCCAACGCCGCGCCCGAATACTCACCTATGCCCGAGTGTTCTAGCGCAACCCGTCATCACGAGCAACCGACAATGTGCTCTTGTCGGCAAAAATGTTGTGTCCTCGCAGTCCGGTGTTGCCTCATCTGGAGGCACATCATGGAACTTACCACCGGCGCGATCCTGCGCCGCATCACCCGCACCGAACTCTCGGTCTCCGCCCACAAACTTGCAACCCTGATCCTGGATGGCATCGCCTGGAAGGATGGCTACAACGGGTTGCCGCGCGGCGCCGCCGCATTCACACTTGGGGCTCTCGCCCAGCAAATGGCGGTTTCCCGGCAATACCTGCATGTCCTGCTCGGCGAGTTGGCCGCGTCCGGCCTCCGGTTGGTCCGGCAGCGGCTTCGCGGGCGCATGTCCTTCTGGCTGTTCCGGTTTGGCTGCTGTGATGATCGAGAAGCGACGTCTGCGGTGTCAGCTACAGACGACATCCTGCTATATAGAGAAGATACACACAAAAATGTATTCTCAGGAATGATCGTGTTGAATCGACCGGACGCGCCACAGCCCGACCGCTGGTTGGCCTTGATCGGCGCGACGAAAGCCACGCTGCCGTGCCGCCTGGCCGACACCAAGCATATCTGGGAAAGGTTCCTGGCCTTCAACCAACGGCGAGGACAAGACGCTGTTCCGGCGGGGTATCTGCTGGGATTCATGCGGCGGTGGCGGTCAGGCCACAAAGGCGCTCCGACGACACCAATCCCGGAATTGGCTCAGAGCCCGACCATGAAAGAGCGGGAACTTCAAAAGCTGATTGCGCTGGCACCATTCGCCAACCGGCACTTTCACGAGAGTGATCTCCGGCGCAAGCTCGGGCAGGCCGCCTATGAACAGCGCGTGGCGGAAACGGCAGTCGCATACAACTGCACCGGTTTTTCCGCGAAGCTGGTCCTGCATGGCTTGGCGGTCCGAGGCGGCGAGATTGCCCAATAAGGCTTCCGCTCTTCCCCTGCGCATGACCCGGGCGATCAACAGCCCGACCGTCCCTGCTGCCTACCTCCCGTGACCCGCCGCATCCAAGGTCTTCCGGTTGTCATTCCGGTGATCGCCGAACAAATTTGCGTTGAAATACTTATACGTAGCATCTACGGTCGAAAGAGGCACCAGTAATTGGGTGCGCATAGTTTCAATGTGCTTGCTGGCACTGAGGGGTAGTCGTGTCGAACGACAGGTCGGATCTACGCTGGGGGATCGAGCAACGTCTCGAATTCATAGAGTTCCGACTTTTCTGGGAAGGGCACGTGAACCGCATAGATCTGATGGATCAGTTTGGCGTGTCTGTGAACCAGGCGTCCATGGACCTGAACCGCTACATAGGCTTCGCGCCAGACAACATGGTCTACGACAAAAGCGCCCGGACCTACGTGCGCGGGCCAGGGTTCAAGCCACAGTTCCTCGAACCTGACGCAAGCCGGTATCTGGCCCAGCTGCGGTCTGTCGCTGATGGTATCCTTGACAGGGAAGACTCATGGATAGCTGAACTGCCGCCCTACGCAGCCTCGCCCACGCCCGTGCGAGGTGTCGACCCTGTCACGCTCCGGTCGGTCGTTGGAGCCATCCGGCGTTCGGAGGCGATCGAGGTCAAGTATCAGTCCTTGTCGAACCCCGAGCCACGTTGGCGCTGGATCGCGCCCCATGCCATCGCGTTTGATGGCTTCCGTTGGCACGCACGCGCCTATTGTCTCTCCGACGAAGTCTTCAAGGATTTCCTTCTCTCTCGGATGATCGAAATTCGCGGTTCCACTGAGACCGCGGTGGTGCCTTCGGAAGACGCAGAGTGGAATGATGACGTGGTCCTCGAGATAGGCCCGCATCCTGATCTTTCCCCGACGCAGGCAAAAGTCATCGCGCTCGACTACGGCATGGATGGGGGAAAGGCGGCGATCAAAGTCAGGCGTGCCCTTCTCTATTACGCTTTGCGACGGCTTGGACTGGATACCGATCCTGGGGCACGAGCGCCCCAGGATCAGCAGATCGTGCTTCTGAATGCCGCCCAGATTTCTTCCAATGCGCGTCCGCCCAGTGCCAGCGGGAGGAGCGTGTGATCGAGGAGCTCGAACGAAAAATCGCTGATACAGCGCTTTTGAACAGCAAGCTGATACTGCTGATCGGTCCACCGCGCAGTGGGAAGACCGGCCTCCTTGGCCAGCTATCAGATCGCATGAAGGTGCCTGTTCTGAATGTCGGCCTAGCTCTCGGGCGGGACTTGTTGGGTCTTCCACGTACGCGCCGACACCTGCAGGTATCAGAGCTTTTCAAAGGCTTGGCGGATACGGCAGCGGGTCATGGTCTGCTCTTGGTCGACAACATTGAGCTTCTGTTTGACAGAGCACTCCGGGTGAGCCCGCTAGATGTCTTGAAGGCTCAGGCCCGTGTCCGACCAGTGGTTGCGGCTTGGCCCGGCGAGCTCCGTGAGAACCGCCTGTCCTACGCTGTCTCAGGCCATCCAGAACATCAGGATCACAGCCCCGACGGCACGATCCTATTTGAAGTACGTTGAGAGGAAACGGGTATGCCCATGCATTATGGCGATCTCATTGAGTTCGAGCAGATCGAGTCTGTCATTCAGCTTCTCGATGCCAATCGGCCCGAAGAAGCCAAGAAGCTGGTCTCGACTTACGTCATTTCCGACGACATGGCCGAACGCATCGCGAACCAGATGATCCCACAGCTTTCGTTTGACGAAAGCGTGGATCACAAGGGGGTTCTGGTCGTCGGCAACTACGGGACTGGTAAGTCTCACCTGATGTCCGTGCTGTCGCTCGTGGCAGAAGATGCGGCTTATCTGCCTATGATCCGGCATCCGAAGGTGGCGGAAGCTGCCACCGCAATTGCGGGCAAGTTCAAGGTCCACCGGATCGAGGTATCCAGCCAGATGTCTCTCCGGGACATCATCACCCAGCAGCTCGAGCTGTTCCTCGAGAAGCACGGAGTGACCTATGCGTTTCCGCCAGCTGACAAGGTCGTCAACAATAAAGCCTCTTTTGAGGAGATGATGGCCGCGTTCTCAGAGGTGCATCCGGATCAAGGTGTTCTTCTCGTGGTCGACGAGTTCCTCGAATACCTGCGATCCCGCCGTGACCACGATCTCGTGCTCGACCTGTCGTTCCTGCGTGAGATCGGCGAGGTCACGAAGCATCTCCGCTTCCGTTTCGTCGCGGGCGTTCAGGAAGCGATCTTCGACAGTGGCCGCTTTCAGCATGTCTCGGACAGCCTTCGGCGCGTGAAGGACCGGTTCACACAGGTGCTGCTCGCTCGCCAGGACGTCAGCTTCGTTGTCGCCGAGCGACTCCTCAAGAAGACTGCAGACCAGCAAGACAAGATCCGAGCCTATCTGACACCCTTCGCCAAGTTCTACGGGTCCATGAACGAGCGCATGGACGAATACGTTCGGCTTTTCCCGGTGCACCCGGATTACATCGGGACATTCGAGCGGCTCGTCTTCACGGAGAAGCGCGGCGCCTTGGTCACGTTGCGGGACCAGATCCAGGCCGTTCTGAAAGACGAGGTGCCTCAGGATCGGCCTGGGCTTATCGGCTACGACAAGTTTTGGGAAACCGTTGTTTCCAATGGTGTGCTGAAGGCCGATCCGAATATCGGTCCGGTCCTGAAGGTGTCCGAGGTGCTGTCGGAGCGTGTTCGCAAAGCGTTTACGCGGCCGCAATACAGACCGATGGCGCTCAGGATAATTGATGGTCTCGCTGTCCACCGTCTGACGACGGGTGGGGACATCTATGTCCCAGTCGGCCCCACGGCAGAGGAATTGCGCGATACGCTTTGCCTCTACCAGCCTGGTATTGAAGACATGGGCGGCGATCCTGAGGCCGATCTGCTTTCGATTGTCCAAACTGTGTTGAGAGAGACAATCCGGACCGTTAACGGGCAGTTCATCTCCAAGGCCGCGGACACCGAACAGTACTTCCTCGACCTCAAGAAGGACGTGGATTACGACGCGCAGGTCGAGAAACGTGCCGACGTGCTGTCGAATGATGCACTGGATCGTGCCTATTACAGTGCCATCAGGCAGCTTATGGAGCGGACGGACGAGACGTCCTACGTGACGGGGCACCAGATCTGGCAGTACCAGATCGAGTGGCAGGATCGCCGCGTTGAGCGCAATGGCTACCTGTTCTTCGGTGCCCCCAACGACCGGCCAACGGCGCAGCCGGAGCGGGATTTCTACATCTACTTCATCCAGCCGTTTGAGCCACCGCGCTTCCGCGATGACCAGAAAGCCGATGAGGTGTTCTTCCGGCTGAAGAACCCTGATGACGCCTTCCGGCGCCATTTGTCCTTCTACGCAGCGGCGCAGGACCTCGCTTCAACTGCCAGCGGTGGAGCGAAGTCGGTCTATCTCGACAAGGCCAAGGATGCACTGCGCGACATGAGTAAATGGCTGCAAGAAAAGCAGATGTCGGCCTTCGAGGTGACTTATCAGGGTAAGTCCAAGGCGCTGCAGGAGTGGACCAAAGGCGTCTCGCTACGAGAAAAGGCGCGCCTTGGTCCGGAAGAGCGGATCAACTTCCGCGACGTGGTGAATGCAATTTCCGGTCTCGCGCTGAACAACCAGTTCGGGGAGGTTGCACCAGAGTATCCGAGGTTCTCGGCACTTGTGACCGAGTCCAACCGGAAGCAGCTCATCGGCAACGCGCTTCGCGTGCTGGCTGGGGGCAACCGAACCAAGGATGCGGTCATCATCCTTGATGGTCTCGAGATGCTCGACGGCGATCGGATCGACCCGACGCAGTCCCGTTATACCTTGGATGTCCTGAACCGGTTGAAGGCCAAAGGCCATGGCCAGGTTCTGAACCGCAGCGAGCTGATCAGCGGTGATGCCGAGGTTGAGTGCTTTGCGCCCATCAAGTTCCGCCTCGAGCCGGACCTGCTCGCGGTCGTTCTCGGCGGGTTGGTTTACTCGGGCGACATCGTCCTTGCCGTCACGGGTGATAAGATCGACTCGAGCAAGATCACAGCACTCGCCGAGCGTCCGCTCGAGGAACTGAAGCAGTTCAAGCATGTCGAGGCGCCCAAGGAAATCAACGTCGCGGTCTTGCGGTCCTTGTTCGAGGTCCTAGGGCTTGCTCCTGGTCTGGCGCAACAAGCGACCCAAGGTTCCGACGAGCCAGTGATTAAGCTTCAGGAGGAAGTCGGAAAGCTCACCAAGCGCGTCCTCTCGTCGTCGCATGATATGTCGGGCCGTCTGAGCTTCTGGGGCCAGGCACTTCTGCGGGAAGATGAGATCCGCGATTGGCGTTCCAAGCTCGATGGGCTCAAGGGCTTCTCGGAAAGCCTCGCCCCCTACAACACCGTGGGCAAACTCAAGAACCTGCGTATCGGTTCGGATGATATCGCCGCTCAGAGCAAGAACCTCGATGTGCTGAAAGCAGTCGAGGCCATGCTGGAACTGATCGCTGACCTCGGCACCGTCGCGGCCTATCTCTCCCAAGCCGAAATGGTCCTGTTGCCGGACCATCCTTGGGTGACGCAGGCACAAGAGGTGCGCAAGCAGCTCCTTGAGAAGCTGGCAAGCGATCGCACGGCCCAACATGCGGCTGAGTACCGTCAGACGCTAGCCAAGCTCAAGAAAGACTACATCACCGCCTACATCGCGCAGCACAGCCGCGCGCGTCTCGGTGTAGCCGAGGACAAAACCAAGGCTTCGTTGCGGAAGGATCCGCGCCTCGCGTCGATGCGCACGCTGATGAACGTGTCGCTGATGCCCACCAGCCAGCTCACCGGCTACGAGGACAAGCTCGAGAAGCTGAAAAGTTGCGCGTCACTGCTGGAGTCGGAACTGTCCGCCAGCCCGATGTGCCCGCACTGCAGCTTCAAGCCTGCCAACGAGCAGGGCGACATGCTGCCGGCGGCCAATGTCCTGAAGCAACTCGATGAAGAGCTGGATCGCCTGATAGATGGCTGGCGGCAGACGCTTCTCGACAACCTCGAAGACCCAACGATCCAGGAGAACCTCGATCTGCTGAAGCCGACGGCACGCGGCTTGGTCCAGGACTTCGTCTTGACGAAGGCCCTCCCCGATCCGGTGACTGGCGACTTTGCGTCCGCAATTCAGGATGCGCTGTCCGGGCTGGAGAAGGTCAATGTCGGCAGTGACGACATCAAGGCCGCACTGCTGCAAGGCGGCTCGCCTGCAACCCCCGAGGATCTGCGCAAGCGGTTCGAGGCCTTCCTGAATGACCGGTGCAAGGGCAAGGACACCACGAAGCTGCGCTTTGTGGTTGAATAGGAGAAAGAAATGCTACTCAAAACCTTGCAACTGAAGAACTTTCTCAGCTTTGGCGAGAATAGCCCGGCTATTGAACTTCGGTCCCTAAATGTCGTTATCGGCCCAAACGGATCAGGAAAATCAAACTTAATCGAAGCAATCGACCTCATTCGATCAGCGCCGAGCACGTCTGAAAAATCAAATCTCTTGGCTGCTATTCGTGATGGTGGTGGTGTTCGTGATTGGCTCTGGAAGGGATCGAAAAAGGTCCCTCACGCAGTGATTGACGCCATCTTTGAAAATCCGAAAGGGCCGACAGGGTTGCGCTATGTATTGAGTTTCACGGAGGTTGGGCAACGTTTTGAGATCAGCGACGAGCGAATAGAAAATGAGGCTCCAGACACGGGTTATGACAAGCCATATTTTTATTACCATATGAAAAATGGTCAGGGTATCCTCAATGTCAAAGGCACACAACGACAGCTGCAACGCGAAGAAATCGATCCAACAGCATCGATCCTTTCCCAGCGCAAGGACCCTGACCAGTATCCAGAGCTGACGTACTTGGGTTCCGCTTTTGCGCGCATGCGATTGTATCGCGAATGGAGCTTTGGGAGAAATACCACGCCGCGGTTGCCGCAAAAAGCAGATCTTCCCAATGTACATCTTGAGCCCGATGCCAGCAACCTTGGGCTCGTGCTGAACCGTCTAAGGCGCGAACCTTTGGTAAAAAAGCGCCTGCTTGAAGCTCTGCGCGTCTTGTACGAAGGCATCGACGACTTTGACGTTCAAATTGAGGGGGGTACAGTTCAAGTATTCTTCCACGAGGGCTCCTATACAATCCCTGCGACACGCCTTTCGGACGGCACTCTGCGGTATCTTTGTTTGCTTTCCATTCTCTTGCATCCGAACCCGCCTCCGCTCGTTTGCATAGAGGAGCCGGAGCTGGGTTTACACCCAGATGTGATCCCGACGATCGCTGAGCTCCTGAAGGCGGCATCAGAGCACTGCCAATTAATCATTACGACGCATTCTGACGTACTAGTTGATGCACTAACCGATCAGCCTGAGGCAGTAATAATTGCTAGCCGCGGCCCGACAGGAACGGTTCTGGAGCGACTGAGCGCTGAGCGTCTGAAACCCTGGCTTGAAAAGTATCGTCTTGGCCAGCTTTGGATGCGCGGTGAAATCGGGGGCAACAGATGGTAAAGCTATATGTTGAGGGTGGCGGTGACAGCAAAGTACTGCAAAGTGAATGCAGGCGAGGTTTCCGAGAGTTTCTTGAGAAGGCCGGTCTATCTGGGAAGATGCCAAGCATCTCTGCATGCGGGGGCCGACGCAGTGCGTATGAGGACTATTGCACTGCGATCAAGAACGGTGAGGCCGCCGTACTGCTCGTCGACAGTGAAGCACTGGTTATTGAAGCTCATCAGAGTGGTGCGGATAATAAAGATTGGCTTCCTTGGGCTCATCTAAAGAGCCGTCCTGGTGATGGCTGGGAGAATCCAAAGGGCGGCGCGGATACCGACTGTCACTTGATGGTTGAAGTGATGGAAAGTTGGTTCATGGCTGACAGAGAAGTCCTCAAGGATTTCTTCAACCAAGGATTTCGAGAAAATCAACTGCCAGCCAAAACAAGGCCAATCGAGAGCTTAACTAAGGGCGCTATCTACGACGCGCTTCAGAAGGCAACCGCGGACTGCAAGACGAAAGCACCCTATGGAAAAGGTGACCACTCGTTCAAACTTCTTGCAAAGCTCGACCCTCAAAAGGTCATCGAAGCTTCGCCTTGGGCCAAGCGATTTGTTGACCAACTCAAACTGAAGATGGGCGCATGACTGATCTTATCCATAATCTTCCGAAATCTGGCGGATCAATCCAATGCCTTGGCATGACATTCCCGAGCGAGGATGCACGGCGCGACCACTTCCTTGGTCTTCTGGCTGAAAAGCTGAAGGATCCTGCTTTCCGGGCGCAAGAGGGTTTTCCCAAAGGAAACGACGAGGCGATCCTCGCGATGTCGGATCCGCCTTACTACACCGCTTGTCCGAACCCTTGGCTGGCGGAGTTCGTGACGCATTATGGGCGGCCCTACGACCCTGCCGAGAAGTATGCGCGCGAGCCGATGGCGATCGACGTGTCCGAGGGGAAGACGGACCCGATCTACAAGGCACATTCCTACCATACCAAGGTTCCGCACCTCGCCATCGTCCCGTCGATCCTGCACTACACCGAGCCGGGCGATATCGTTCTGGATGGCTTCGCTGGCTCGGGGATGACCGGTGTTGCGGCGCAGTGGTGCGGCACAGCGCCTGCCGCCTATCGGCACAAGCTGGAGATGGAGTGGAAGAAGGCGGGCATGCCTGCGCCGAAATGGGGTGCCCGTCGCGTTGTGCTGAACGATCTGTCGCCAGCAGCGACCTTCATCGGGGCCAACTACAACCTTCCCTTCGACGTTGATGCCTTTGCCAAGGCAGGCAAACAACTGCTGCGCGACGTCGAGCGCGAGATTGGGTGGATGTATGAAACCCTGCATTCCGACGGGAAGACGAAATGTCGGATCGAGTACACAGTATGGAGCGAGGTGTTCTCCTGCCCCGAATGCGCCGGAGAGATTAACTTTCTTGAAGAAGCACTTGATGACGCGACTAAGCGGGTTCATGAAACTTTCCCTTGCCCGCACTGCGGCGCAAGTATGAACAAAGATCGACTCGAACGTGTTCTTGAGAACATTAGTGACCCCGTTACCCGAGAAGTATGGAAGCGTGTGAAGTTTCGACCCGCAATTATTGTTTATGCAATGGGTAATCGGCGGCATGAAAAGAGCCCTGATCAACACGATTTAGAACTGATAAAACGGATCGAGAACTTGGAGCTTCCAGGGCAGGTTCCGACTCGCCGTTTCCCTATTGAGCAAATGTATCATGGATCAAGGATAGCCCCAAAAGGGTTCACTCATGTCCATCACTTCTTCTTGCCAAGAGCTGCTCAAGCAATGGGTCTGCTTTGGAAGAAGGCAATGGAGCACCCGGATTCTCGCGTCCGCTCAATGCTTATCTTCATGGTTGAACAAGCTGTGTGGGGACTTTCAGTTCTGAATCGGTACCAGCCGATACAACAGGGTCGCCCGGGCGGATCGCAGGTAAACCGTCAGATGACCGGGGTATACTATGTTGGCTCACAGCACGCGGAGTGCAGTCCGTGGTATAATCTTGATGGGAAACTTGACCGTTTGACGAAAGCATTTCGTGGCTATCGCACATTTGGCGGCCACTCTAGCCTAAACACTGGAACAGCCGCTGGAATACCGATCCCTGATAGTAGCATTGACTACGTGTTTACTGATCCACCCTTCGGTGAGAACATCTTCTATGCGGACTTAAACTATCTTGTTGAATCCTGGCATGGCGTGACAACTGACGCCCGTCCAGAAGCGATCATGGATAAATTCAAGGACAAGGCGCTTCCCGAATACCAGCACCTCATGCAGCGCTGCTTTACGGAGTACTACCGCGTCCTGAAACCAGGACGTTGGATGACTGTGGTCTTTTCCAACAGCAAGGCATCGGTCTGGAACGCTATTCAAGTTTCGCTTCAACAGGCAGGTTTTGTCGTGGCCGAAGTCACTGCACTGGACAAGGTCCAAGGCAGCTATCGGCAGGTGACGTCTACGACTGCGGTGAAGCAGGATCTTGTGATTTCGGCCTACAAGCCCAACGGCGGCCTAGAGCAGCGGCTGGCTGAGCGCGGCGCGGCGCCCGAGTCGGCATGGGATTTCGTGCAGACGCACCTTCGGCAGCTGTCTGTCTCGAAGTCCAAGAACGGCGTTCTGGAATTCATCCTCGAGCGAGATCCGCGCCGGATTTACGACCGCATGGTCGCTTGGTTCGTGCGCCACGATGTTCCTGTGCCGCTGTCGACCGAGGAGTTCCTCGATGGGTTGCGGAACCGCTTCCCCGAGCGCGATGGCATGGTCTTCCTGCCTGACCAGATTCCTGAGTATGATCGCAAGCGGGCTTTGTCGGCGCAGCCGCCGCAGATGGAAATGTTTGTGGCCGATGAGCGCAGCGCCATCGACTGGTTGACTGACTTCCTGCGCAAGCGGCCGTCGACCTATCCAGAAGTCCACCCGGAGTTCACAACCCAGCTTGGCGCGGGCTGGAAGAAGCACGAAACTCGTCCCGAGTTGTCGGCGCTGCTGGAGGACAACTTCCTGCGCTATGACGGGTCGGCCGATGTGCCCAGCCAGATCCACAACTACCTTTCGACGAACTACCACGACCTTCGCAACCTCGAGAAGTCCGACCCGCGGCTGAAGGCCAAGGCCAAGGACCGCTGGTACGTGCCCGACCCGAACAAAGCGCAGGATCTGGAAAAGAAGCGCGAGAAGGCGCTGCTGAAGGAGTTCGAGGAGTACCGCAACACGCCCGGTCGCAAGCTCAAGGAGTTCCGCCTGGAGGTCTTGCGTGCAGGCTTCAAGGCGGCCTGGGCGAGCAAGGACTACCAGACCATCGTCTCCATCGCCAACAAGGTGCCCGAGGACGCGCTGCAGGAAGATGAAAAGTTGCTCTTCTGGTACGACAGCGCCCTGACCCGGACAGGGGGCTGATCGGTGGCAGATGGCGGAGTCAGCTTTGGCGTCGGCGAATGGTGCTGGCATGCGCGGCATGCTGCACCCTGCCGGGTCGTGGACCGCGAGTCGGTCTGGGGCGAGACCGCCTATCGCGTTTGGCTGCCCGGTAAGGATGCCGTCGTCCGCGCCCGGGCTCGCGATTTAGGCCCACTCGACGCTGTTCAGCCATCGGTTGACCAGATCCTTCACACGGCTGCCTCTGCAAAGCTGTTGGACGCGCTGGAGGACAACCTGCTTCTGGCGCCGATCCAGTCCAGCGTGGTGCCGCTGCCGCATCAGCTCTATGCGCTCAACCGCGCCATGAGCCGCGACAGGATCCGCTATCTGCTTGCGGATGAAGTCGGCCTTGGCAAGACGATTGAGGCCGGTCTGATCCTCCGCGAGCTGAAGCTGCGCGGCATGGCGCGGAGGATCCTGGTGGTCGCACCCAAGGGGCTGGTTCGACAGTGGCAGGCCGAGATTCGGCTACATTTCGGGGAGCAGTTCACTTTCGTCGAACCAGCGGAGCTGTCCGCCTTTCGGCAGTGGCGGAACGACGAGGAGAACCTCTGGCGTGTGCATGATCAGGTGATCTGTTCGCTGGATTCCGTCAAGCCGATGGAAGGCCGACGCGGCTGGAGCGTCGAACAGCTTCAAACCTACAACCGTGAACGGTTCGAAGACCTGATCTCCGCCTCGTGGGATCTGGTGATCATCGACGAAGCGCACCGGATGGGCGGCAGCACGGACCAGGTTGCGCGGTACAAGCTGGGCGCGGCTTTGGCGGAGGCGGCACCGTATCTCCTCCTCCTTTCTGCGACGCCGCACCAAGGCAAAACCGACCAGTTTCATAGGTTGATGCAACTGCTTGATCGGGACACATTCCCGGATGTGTCGAGCATCGCCGCTGACCGGGTGCGCCCATTTGTGGTCCGGACGGAGAAGCGGGCAGCTATCGACGCGGAGGGGAAACCCCTCTTCAAGCCGCGGATGACCCGTTTGCAGCCCGTCGCCTGGCAGGATCGGCACGCAGCGCAGCAGGGTCTTTACGAAGCCGTCACCGAGTACGTCCGTCATGGTTACAACCAGGCCATGGCGGCGAAGCAACGCCACATCGGCTTCCTGATGATTCTCATGCAGCGCCTCGTGACCTCGAGCACAGCGGCGATCCGCACAACGCTGGAAAAGCGATTGCTCGCGCTCGATGACGATCATGCACAGCTGAAGCTTTTCCCCGCCGAGCGTGCAGAGGACTGGCATGAGCTCTCCGGTGAGGATCAGATCGACCTGGCGGTCGCGTTCGAAGCCCTGGCCGACGAACGCAAAGATGTTGAAGCCCTGTTGTTCCTTGCGCGCGAGACCGAAGCACAGGGAACCGACGCCAAGGCGGAGGCCTTGCTCGAACTGATCTACAAGATCCAGCAGGAGGAGAACAATCCCGAGTTGAAGGTCCTCGTGTTCACCGAGTTTGTCCCCACACAGGCAATGCTCGCTGACTTCTTGGAAAGCCGCGGCTTCTCGGTTGTGACCTTGAACGGCAGCATGGATCTCGAGGCGCGGTCGCGGACCCAGAAATCGTTCTCGCAGGACGCCCGCATCCTGATTTCCACGGATGCAGGGGGCGAAGGCCTTAATCTTCAGTTCTGCCATGTGATCGTGAACTTCGACATGCCGTGGAACCCCATGCGGGTTGAGCAGCGGATTGGCCGTGTTGACCGGATAGGACAGCCGTTTGTCGTGCGCGCCATCAACTTCGTGCTCGAAGACACTGTTGAGTATCGTGTTCGCGAGGTTCTCGAGACAAAGCTGGCCGTCATCGCTGAAGAGTTCGGTGTCGACAAGGCGGCCGACGTCATGGACTCGGTCGAGGCAGAGCCGCTGTTCGACGAACTTTTCGTTAATGGCCTGCAGAACCCTGATGCAATCGAAGCCGACTGCGAGACGGTCGTGTCCCAACTGAGGACGGCCATTGCCGAGCACAACCAGAGCAGTCAGCTTCTATCCGGTGGACATGATCTTGATGCTTCGGATGCTCGCAAATGGCGCGACCATCCTGCTCAGTTTTGGCTTGAGCGAGCCATAACGTCAGGGCTGCCAAGTCGTGGCGGCCAAGCCACCAGAGAAGCTGATGCATGGCGCGTCCGCTGGTCCGGTGACGGTGAGACAAGTTCGGTCTGTTTCGACGCCAGGACCGCAGAGGGGCGCCCCGACCTGGAGTGGCTCACACTAGAAGATCCCAGAGCTCGCGCCTTGATTGCCGATTTGCCTCGCTGTGTCGCAGGGCAGAACATGCCCTGCGTCCGGATCTCAGGGCTTCCTGAGACCGTCAATGGTGTCTGGTCACTCTGGGAGATCACGCTGTCGGCAGATGACTTTAGCCGCCGTCGCTTCCTACCCGTCTTTATCAGTAACGAAGGTCGGGCGTTCCAGCCGACCGCGAAGCGAATTTGGGATCTGCTGCTCACCGAGCGCGTAGAAACCATTGGCAGCGCGACTTCTTCAATCAGCGCAGAGCTATTTGGAACGTCGAAGGACGCAGCGGTCGTACAGGGTGAGAGGGTGTTCTCCGAGCTGGTCGACGAACACATGACCCGGCTACAGGAAGAGCGGGACCGTGCAAACTACGCATATGAGGCACGGCAGCAGGCGATCGGTCGGGTCGGACTTGCGACGGTGCGCGACTATCGCAAGAAGCGGTTACAGGCAGAGCATGATGCGCGACTGGCACGCTTGGACGTTGCTGAAGCCTTCGTTCCGGATCTGCACTGCGTTCTCGTCTTGCGCGTCGGCAAGCAGGCGGACGCCAGCAAATGACCCCCTGGACGGAACGGATACTTCAGGCCTTTCCCGAGGACCTCTCATCGTTTTGGATCGCAAGCGATCCCGACAACCTCCTGCTCGATGAGAACATCCTCCGGGTCTTGCGAGATCGTGGCTTTGAGGTGCTCCCGTTTGAGGACTCGATCGCATTTCGGGTTGAGTACGAAGAACGCTACCGTGATGCTTGGGATCGGGGTGTCGAAGGGGCCAGCAAGGCGCTCGTTCTGCAATTCCAAGGAGCGGACCTGAACTTTCTACCGTGGGACTATCTTCGGCATGCACGAAGGGTTGATCTGAGTCTTGCCGATCTGATGCCCAAGCTGAATGCCAACGTCATCCGGCAGATCGATAGCACCGATCTCGAAAGCCTCTTCGCCGCCCACAACAGTCATGCTTCTCAGGTTCTTGGCGAGAGTATGACGAAGGAATTCCTTCTGACGCATCTATTCGAGGTGAATCCTCACCTCATGCGAAAGCCGGAAACCTTCTGGCGTGAAGCATTTGGGCTGCTTTATCGCGGCGTCGTGTTGCCCCCCGTCCTTGCTCAGTATGTCGCCAAGATCTTGACGGACACGGCCGTGGGGCATCTGCCCGTCGAAGGCCTGCTTTCTTCGAAGGGGGCTATGGTTCGCACAGTACAAGTGGCATGGCGCCGCTTTCTGGAAGAGCAGGGTGTCGAGATCGACCATGCAGATCGCGATTCAGGGTCAGAAACGGCCACGGTTGTCGACATCCCATTTGATCATCCTGACATCCGCGTCATCGTCGACACACTCTTCCTTGAAGGTGGGCTGCAGCCAGTAAATGCGCGAACCGTTCCGGCCACATTGCCTGATTGGATTAGATTGGGTGCTATTCAAAGCCCAAGCAGCCTGCGCGATCTGGTCGAGGGCGGAATTAGGTCGGTGGCTGTGAAGCTCCCAGCACCAGAGGCGACGCACCGGGACTGGACCGACACCGCAAAGCGGTTGGCTGAGACCATCTACCGTTTCCATGAACTGCCGAGCGAAGAGGCGGCTGCCCTTCGGCCAGCGATGCGTGAGCTGCAACTCGAGGCGGACACGCGACTGCGAGAATGGGTGCAACAGCGGTTTCAGGATCTGCCATCGTTGCCTGTCGCAAAGGCGCCCGTCATGGTGCACCACATCCCGAGATACCTGTCGATGCGCAGGAACGCCGGCGAAGACAGAATCGCTCTTCTGGTCTTTGACGGGATGGCACTCGATCAGTGGGTGCAAATTCGAGAGTGCCTTAGCGCGCGCGCACCGAACCTGACGACTGAAGAGAGTGGTTGCTTTGCATGGCTTCCAAGCCTCACTTCCGTTTCACGACAGGCGCTGTTCTCAGGGTTGAGGCCTCGTGAGTTTCAAGCGTCGATCGAAACAACCGCCCAGGAGCCTTCCCTCTGGAACCGTTTCTGGATGGAAAATGGACTGCGCCCCGCCGAAGTCCTTTATCGCAAAGCGATAAAGCGAACAGAACAGTTGCCCGACCTTGAGGCAGCTGTTTCCAGCCCATCGATCAAGGTTGCGGGTATCGTCGTCGACATGATCGACGAGCTGGTCCACGGCGCCATGCTCGGAAAACGTGGCCTTTCGGGCCAGATTCGGGAGTGGTGCGAAACAGGCCTCGTCGAGAAGCTGCTTAACCTTCTGATCAGCCGGGGGTTCCATGTTTACGTGACCGCGGACCATGGGAACGTAGATGCCGATGGCATCGGTCGGCTCAATCAAGGTGTGATCAGTGAAGTGAAAGGGGAGCGGGTTCGGACTTACCGCAACGAGACGTTGGCAGGGTCTATTCCGGCAGATATTGAAGCGTTTGCCTTCGGGGGGCCTGGTCTGCCTCCCGATTTTCTTCCGCTCTATGCAAGCGGGCGCGGGGCCTTCGTGCCCATCGGCCAACAGGTTGTCGCTCATGGCGGGATGTCGGTAGAGGAGCTGATTGTACCCTTCGTGAAGATCGGGATTAGGAAAGAAGAAGATGCAGCCTAAAGCTCCTCAGATTGGTTTTGACCGGTTTATCCGCCTCGATTGGGCGGAAGCCGCGTTACGGGTGCGATCGGGTGCTGCTGATATAGGCGAACTCGACCAAATCCTTAC
>NZ_CALMYP010000063.1 GCF_937873615.1 uncultured Paracoccus sp. | reverse complement strand
CGCTCGCGCGCCCGATGCCGAATGCCGCTCTCAGCGGCCTGCGATCTGGCATGAACCTGATGCCGTACGGGGCCGCATTGCATGAAGATGATGGGATGGTGCCCGTCTTTTCGGGCGACGGTTGCCGACAAACCGACGACATACCGCGCCTTCGTTCTGCGCGCGACAAGCTCAAAACTCGCCGCAGACAGGTGGTGGCATTCGTCGACGATCAACTGGCCGTAGTCAGCCACAATGTCGTCGACCTCACCGCCTCTTACCAGGCTCTGGATAAGCGCCACATCGATCACGCCTGTCGGTTTTCGCCTTCCACCGCCAATTGTGCCGATCTGCTTGGGGTCGATCTGAAGGAAAGTCTTCAGCCGCTCAACCCACTGGTCGAGAAGTTCCCGACGATGGACCAGAACCAGCGTATTTCGGCCGCGATGACCAATCAGGGCCGACGCGACGACGGTTTTGCCGAAGGCCGTGGTCGCGGCAAGCACGCCAGTATCATGCGCGGTGAGCGCCTCGAAGGCGCGCCGTTGCGGCGGCCGAAGCTCACCAAGGAACTGAACCGTATTCGGCAGCGGGGTTCCATCGCTGCGCTGGTCGTCCAGTTCTGTCCGCGCACCGTGTTCGATCAGGACTTCAACCGCCTCATCAAAGCAGCCTCGAGGCAAGGCAACGTGGCGCGGGTGCAGCTCGGCACAGGAGACCACGCGAGGCTTTCCGAAGGTGGGCAGCCGCATCGCTTGCGCCCGATAGAACTCGGGGTTCTGGAAAGCTGCGACCCTTACCAGTTGGGCAATCATCGCAGAGGGCAGCCCGGTTCGGTTAATATAGACCTGATCTGCGACTGTCACCTTGATGTTTGGCGGAACCACCACGTCCGCAGGCTTTGCCTTCGGGCGTCGCGACGGCGACATTTTCCAGGGCACGTCAGCGTTTTCATCATCAACCGGCATCCGGACTGCCAGCACCTGACCAGATGCCTCAGCAGCCGCAACAAAATCGGCTACCGCCTCCGCAGACATCCGTAGCAGCGTCGACAGATACGCCCACTGGTCGTCGTATGGCTGAAGATACTGATCGAGAAAGACGCTATTGCCGACCCTCCGCGCGCTGTGCTGCAGCGGCAGGGCGATCAGGTTTCCAAAACCGCCGAGGGGCATCGTGTCCTGGTTTGGGAAGAGGCGGTCATAGGATGCAAAGCCGATCTCCGGTCGCCTCTCCATGGTCTCCGTGATCAGCGCCGATCCAAGCTGGCGGGCAGCCCGGGCCGATACCGGTTCGGCGAAGAAGATCCAGACATGGCCGCCGTTGCCCGATCGGGATCGTTCCAGCGCAGCAGGCACTTCTTTTGCCCGGCAAGTTGCAAGCAGGGCACCGGCGTCCTCTGCCCAAGACGCCTTGTCAAAATCTGCTGCAAGGAACCAGCAGGTATCATCCCGCAACAACGGATAGACGCCGGCCACGAAGTCGGCCGAAGGGCCCTCGCCGCCGCGGAGGTGTCGTTCAATGACACTGGCATCGGGAGGAATGAACCGCTGATGCTTGCAGTCCCCGCATTTGACAGTCGGTTTTCCGCAGATGCCTCTCACCCATTCATTGAAGCAGGCGGGCGAATAGCCGGCGCGTCCCGTCTTGCGGTTTTCCCATCTCACTGGAAACACGTCCGGGCGGCCAGCAAACAGGCTGCGGAACAGCTCTACCTTCTCGCCCGATGACGATGCGTTCGTGACGGGGGCATTTTCAAATGCAGGACGTTTGGCCTGTGCAGCTATTTCTGCGGTTTCCCGGGCCTCCAGCGCCGAAAGCTCCTGCAAAAGTTGACGTTGTTCCGCATCCAGCTCGGCCA
>NZ_CALMYP010000062.1 GCF_937873615.1 uncultured Paracoccus sp. | reverse complement strand
AAGACCAAACCGCCCGCATATCTCTTCAAGTATACGCAACAATGTCAAATAGCAGACTTCAGAACAAAACAGCCTTGAGGCGCCAATCGCTTAGCGCTTCTTCCAGCCGCCGGTTCCGAAGTGTCCCGAACCGCGTCGCCGCCGTTCGGTGAAGCGGTATTTAGGGCGGGCCGCCGGGACCCGCAAGCAGGAAATCGACGAAAAACTCAAAAAACTTATAATATACTGAAATAACGGTGTTTTTTATAACAGCCCGGCGGCGTTCCTACCTGCGTTGTCACCGATACCGCGATTCTCTTCCAGAATCAGGCGGCACTTCTGGCGGAATCGCCCGGCAACCCACCGCACCAGGACGCACAAGGCGGCACGAATATTGCCCCCTGCCCCGCACCGCGGCAGCACAAAGGGCGATGGGGTGCCGCCTGCGAAACCCGTGAACTCGATCGCCGCAGTCAAGGGAGCGGCGATCAACCTATTCCCGCTCTGCCGCCGCCACCGCCTTCGTCGCGAGCGCGAGGAACTGGCGATACTCTGCGTCCGAAAGCCCCGGCAGGCTGTCGCGCTGCAACGCGTCGACGACGGGGACCAGTTCTGCAAGCACCGCCTGGCCCTGCTCGGTCAGCGACAGGACCTTGGCGCGCTTGTCGCGCGGGCTTGGCCTGCGTGCGATCAGGCCCTTCTGTTCCAGCCGGTCAACCACCGCGCCAATGGTGGCGCGGTCCTTGGCGATGGCAGCGGCTAGGCCGGCCTGATCGATCCCGTCCATGGCGCGAAGCGCGTCGAGTGCGGCGAACTGGATCGGGGTCAGGTCCGATCCCGTCTGCTGGACTCGCTGCGTGAAAAGCTGGGTTGAGAGTTGATGCAGCCGCCGGACCAGATGGCCCGGCATCTGCAGGCTGACCGGCAAGCCATTCGTATCGCTCATGTTTTCCTCGCCCTCTCCAAGCCGCCCGACCATCACTTCGATCAGAATAGCGTAAAATTAGTATCTGCACATACTTTTTATTGCCGAATCGGACCGTAATATAGTAAGTCCACTTACATATTGACGCGATAGGAGGAAACAACGATGCAATATCACTCTGACGGCTTTCGCCCCGGCGACCCGGAAATCTCGGACGCAGCCCCCGGCCGGCCGCTTGGCACCGAGATGCCCGAGCAGGTCGACGTGCTGATCGTCGGCTGCGGCCCGGCCGGGTTGACGCTGGCCGCACAACTGTCAGCCTTTCCCGAGATCACCACCCGCATCGTTGAGCGCCGCCCCGGCCCGATGGAAAAGGGTCAGGCCGACGGCATTTCCTGCCGCTCGATGGAGATGTTCAACGCCTTCGGCTTTGCCGAGAAGGTGCTGAAGCAGGGCTATTGGGTCAATGAGACCACCTTCTGGAAGCCCGATCCGAAGCGGCCCGAACATCTCACCCGCAATGGCCGCATTCAGGATGTCGAGGACGGGCTGTCGGAAATGCCGCATGTCATCCTCAATCAGGCCCGCGTGCATGACATGTATCTGGAGATGATGCGCAACTCGCCCTCGCGGCTGGAACCGGATTATTCGCTGCAACTGGCCGAGCTGACCGTCCAGCCCGGTGCCGAATATCCCGTGGATGTCACGCTGGAACGCAGCGATCCCGAGCATGAGGGCCAGACCGTTAAGCTGCGGGCGAAATATGTCGTCGGCTGCGACGGCGCGCGCAGCAATGTCCGCCGCGCCATCGGTCGGCAACTGGTCGGCGACAGCGCCAATCAGGCCTGGGGGGTGATGGATGTGCTTTGCGAGACGGATTTCCCCGATATCCGCTGCAAGACGCTGATCCAGTCGGCGAAGGAAGGCAATATCATCATCATCCCGCGCGAAGGCGGCTATCTGACCCGGCTTTATATCGAACTCGACAAGCTCGACCGGGATGAGCGCGTGGCCAATCGCAATATCCAGATGGATCAGCTGATCGCGGCGGCGCAGCGGATCTTCCGTCCCTATCGTTTCGAGGTCAGGGAAACCGCCTGGTGGTCGGTCTACGAGATCGGGCAGCGCCTGACCGACAAGTTCGACGATGTGGCCGAGGGCGAGGACCGCCTGCCCCATGTCTTCATCTGCGGCGATGCCTGCCACACCCACAGCCCGAAAGCCGGACAGGGGATGAACGTGTCGATGGGCGATGCCTTCAACCTTGGCTGGAAACTCGCTTTGGTGCTGCGCGGGCAATCCGCGCCCGACCTGCTCAGCAGCTATTCCGCCGAACGGCAGGCGGTGG
This sequence comes from uncultured Paracoccus sp., assembly GCF_937873615.1. Taxonomy (GTDB): domain Bacteria; phylum Pseudomonadota; class Alphaproteobacteria; order Rhodobacterales; family Rhodobacteraceae; genus Paracoccus. Next base: position 20,551 of record NZ_CALMYP010000062.1, on the reverse strand, counting down.
CGGAGGACCTGATCAATTTCGACCGCGAATGGTCGCGGATCATGAGCGAGCGGCCTGATGCCGCCAGCGACGACAGCGAAACGCCGAAATTCCAGAACTATTTCATCACCCATGGCCGCTACACGGCGGGGATGTCGGTGACCTATACGCCTTCGGCCCTGACCGGCACGGCGGATCATCAGGATCTGGCCAAGGGGTTCGAGATCGGCAGCCGCTTTCATTCCGCCCCGGTGATCCGGCTGGCCGATGCCAAGCCGATGGAGCTTGGCCATACGGTGCTGGCCGATGCCCGCTGGCACCTGTTCGCGTTCACCCCCGACGAGGATCCGATGGCCGAAGGCTCTGCCATCCGCAGGCTCTGCGACTTTCTGGACAGCGATGCCTCGCCCATGCGCCGCTTCACCGCGCCGGGGGCGAATCTGGACAGCGTGATCGACCTGCGCGCCGTGTTCCAGCAGCCCTATCGCGAACTCAGCATCGACAGGATGCCGGCGCTGCTTCTGCCGAAGAAGGGCAAGCTGGGGCTGGTCGATTACGAGAAGATGTTCTGCCCGGACCTGAAGACGGGCCGCGACATCTTCAATCTGCGCGGCATCGACCGCCAGAAGGGTGCCATCGTCATCGTCCGGCCCGACCAGTATGTCGCCCATGTCCTGCCCATCGACGCGCATCGGGCGCTGAGCGATTTCTTCGCCGGCTTCCTGCTGCCGCAGGACTGATGCCAGCAACAAAGCAGAACGGCCCGCCTGTGACGGCGGGCCGTTCGCATTTTCGGAAGGTGGATTACTGCTTCAGCGCCTCGACGAAGGCAGTGGCTTCCAGCCCTTCGGCATCGGCTTCCTCGATCACCTTGGCGACGACCGGGGCGGACAGGTCGTTGAATTTCTGCGCCTCCTCGGGCGAAAGCGTGATGACCTCCTTGCCGGCGGTCGCGGCGAATTCTTCCAGCGCGGTGGTGGCAACCCCGTTCCAGGCGGCAGAGCCGTTCAGCGCCGCCTGCTTGCCGGCTTCCAGAACCACCTGCTGATGTTCCTCGCTCAGATCGCGGAAGCTGTCGCGGTTCATGATCAGGAAGAAATCGGAAATCGAGGTTTCCATCCCCTGCGTCACCGAGCCGGTGACCTCGGCCAGCTTGAACGCATTCAGCGCCGTCGCGTCGATCATGGCGCCGTCCAGAACCCCGGTCTGCATGGCGTTATAGACCTCGGGCGCGGGCATCGAGACGGGCGAGCCGCCCCAGGCCTCGACCACAAGCCCGGCATTGCGCGAGGGGACGCGGATCTTCTTGCCCTTCAGATCCTCCAGCGTGCGAACCGGGGTCTTGCCCATCAGCAGCAGGTTCGGGGCATTGTTCCACAGGCCCAGCAGGACCACGCGCTTGTATTCGTCGGCCAGCATATCGGTATGGGCGACGATCTTCTCGGTCCCGGTATCGGCCGAGATCACGCCCGGCAATTCCGTCAACAGCGTCTTCGGGAAGGTCGAGGCAGTATAGCCCGGCAGGCTGAAGGCGATATCGGCCAGCCCGTCGACGACGCGGCTGTATTGATCCGCCGGCCCCGGCCCGAGTTCGCCGCCCATATATTGGCGGATCGTGACCTCGCCATTGGTGCCCGCCGACACCGCTTCGGCGAAGGGGTTATAGACGGTCTCGACGACGAAATGGGTCGGCGGCTGAAAATCGGCAAGCTTCAGTTCTTCCGCAACGGCAAGCGGCGCGCCGAGGACGAGGGCCGCGGCAGCGGTGGTCAAGGTCTTGATGAACATAAGTTTCCTCCCGGTTCTGGTTATTTCGGCCAAGGGCCGATCCGCAGCGCATTATAGCGCCATCCCTAGGTCTTGCGATTGAAATGCGCAGGCAAACAAATAAGTGAAAGCTATGGCAAGGAAGGGCCGCAAAGATGAAAAAGCCGGACGCCAAAGCGCCCGGCACTGTCAGGAAGGTCAGGCCTCACAGTATAAGGCCTTACAGAATACGGTCGGTCCAGCCATGCGGGTCTGCGGCGCGGCCGAACTGGATATCGGTCAGCGACTTGCGCAGATCGGCGGTGACCGGCCCCATGCCGCCATCGCCGATCTTCAGATCGAAGCCCTGCCCCTTGATCTGCGAGATCGGGGCGACGACGGCCGCCGTGCCGCAGGCAAAGACCTCGACCAGCTTGCCCGAGGCGAGATCGCGGCGCCATTCGTCGATGGCATAGGGGGCCTCGCGCACGGTCATGCCCTTGTCGCGGGCCAGCTGGATCAGCGAATCCCGGGTCACGCCGGGCAGGATCGTCCCGGTCAGCGGCGGGGTCTGCAGGCTGCCATCCTCGAAGACGAAGAAGACGTTCATGCCGGCCAGTTCCTCGATCCAGCGGCGTTCGACCGCGTCGAGGAAGACCACCTGCTCGCAGCCCTGCCGCGCGGCCTCGGCCTGCGCTGCCAGCGCCGCCGCGTAATTGCCGCCGCATTTCGCGGCCCCGGTGCCGCCCGGTGCGGCGCGGGTGAAGTCTTCCGACACCCAGACCGAAACGCCCGCGACGCCGCCCTTGAAATAGGACCCGACCGGCGAGGCGATGACCGCATAAAGGAAGCTGTCCGACGGATGGTTGCCGATGGCGATCTCGGTTCCGATCATGAAGGGGCGCATGTAAAGCGAGCCTTCGCCCTCGGACGGAATCCAGTCGCTGTCGATCCGGGCCAGTTCGCGCACGGTCTCGACGAAAAGATCCTCGGGGATCTGGGCCATGGCCAGTCGGGCGGCGGAATTGTTGAAGCGCCGCGCATTGGCGAAGGGCCGGAACAGACCAGCACCGCCATCGGGATAGCGATAGGTCTTCATGCCCTCGAAGATTTCTCCGGCATAATGCAGCACCATGGTCGAGGGGTTGAAGCTGAGATCATGTCGCGGCCCGATCTTCGCGTCATGCCAGCCCTTTTCGGCGGAATAGCGGATCGTCACCATGTGATCGGTCAGGTATTTCCCGAATCCGGGATTGGCCAGCATCGCCGCGCGCTCGGCGGCGGGCACGGGATTGGCCGATTTCTCGACGGTGATTGCGGTACTGCTTTGCGCGGCCATGGCGATTTTCCCTTCCATTGACGCAGGCCGGGATTGCGGCCCTGCGTAATCTCCCTCTCGCGCCCCGTTGGATGGTAAAAGCCGGCGGCGGCGCAAAACCTGCATTTACATAGCAGCCCCCGAAACGCTCTGCATCATCAGAAATCACCCGATGGCACCGGGGCGGCCGTATCATCGGCGCCCCCGCGCATTGCCAATGGAAGATAAATGACTAGTATGTGGGCAACGCGTGATCACACTCCCGGACATTCCCATGACCCCCGAAATCGCCGCTGCTGCGCAATCCTCGACGCTTCTTGGCCGTCTGCCGAAGGACGCGCTGGATCGGATGATGGATTGCGCCACCCGGCGCGAATACAGCAATGGCGAGACGATCTTCCTGCAGGGAGAGCCGGCGACCGCAATCTTCATGGTCATTCAGGGCGCGGTAAAACTGTTCCGAATCTCTCCCGGCGGGGCCGAGGCCGTGGTGACGATCCTCGGCGAAAGCCGCAGCTTCGGCGAGGCGGTGGCACTTCGCAAGGGTTCCTACCCGGTCTCGGCTGCGGCCATCGCGGATACCAGCCTTCTGCAGATCGACGGCGCGCGCCTGCGCCGGCAGATTCTCGAAGATCCGAATCTGGGCCTGAACCTGCTCACCTCCAGCTATGTGCACCTGCAGGGTCTCGTCGAGCAGATCGAACAGTTGAAGGCGCGCTCGGGCGTGCAGCGTCTGGCGGAATTCCTGATAGAGCTGGCCGCCGGCGAGGATGTCGGGCCGTCAGATACGACGACCAAGCTGACCCTGCCCTATAACAAGACCCTGATCGCCGGCCAGCTTGGCCTGCAACCGGAAAGCCTGTCGCGGGCCTTCGCAAGGCTGCGCGAATTCGGGGTCCGGATCGACGGCTACTATGCCCAGATCGACGATCTGGATCGCCTGCGCGAGATCGCCCAGCAGGACAAGGGCCAGCCCTGGATGCGCTGAACCGCTCAGCCCGCCAGATAAAGCCCCGCCGCCGCCAGCAGGAAGAAGACCAGCCCGGCGCGAAAGCCGCGCCGGATCGCCGGGGCGGTGCGCAGTTCCAGATAATCCGACAGGATGATCGCGGCCTTCAGCCCCGAGATCAGCAGGATCGCCAGCCCGACCGGCTTTGCCGCGACGGGCGGCAGCGCGTGTTGCGACAGCGCCAGCACCGTGGCCCCAAGGCTCAGCGCCATCAGCCAGATCCATGCGCGTGTCAGCATCGCCCCGTCCCTCATTGCAGCAGGTAGATGATCGGAAAAAGCAGCACCCAGACCAGATCGACCATGTGCCAGAACTGCGCACCGACCTCGACGCCCGCCGGCTTCGGCCGGACCGAGACGATCAGCAGGATGACGATCCCGGCGATGACATGGGCGGCGTGAAAACCGGTCAGCAGGAAATAGAAGGTGAAGAAGCTGTTCGTCTCCAGCCCGATGCCCTTGCCGAAGGCATCGCCATATTCGACCGATTTCAGCGCCAGAAAGACCACGCCCAGCCCGGCGGCTGACAGCATCAGCCGGCGCGCGCGCCCCGCCAGCCCATTGCGGATATCGGCCACCGCAAGCGCGGCCAGATAGCCCGAGGTCACCAGCACCACCGTATTGATCCCCGCCGCCGCGCGGTGAAGCTGGTCCTGCGATTGCTGGAACAGCGCCGGATCGGTCAGGCGCAGCGCCAGAAAGACCAGCAGGCAGACGCAGAACACCGCCAGTTCGCTGATGATCAGCACCCACATGATCAGCTCGCCCGGGAACTGGCGCAGGATGGGGTTCTGCCCGCTCATGATCCGACCAGCTGGCGATAGATCTGCGGCAGGGCATGGGTCAGCTTGTCGGGTTCCGGGATCAGCGCATAACCGCCCTGCCCGAAGATGCGCGGGAACCAGCTTTTGCCGTCGCGGTCCACGGTGATGCCGAAGACCGCCTGCCCGGCCCGGCGGGCCTCGCGCACGGCCCGCGCGCTGTCCTCGATCCCGTGGCGGCCCTCGTAATGATCCAGATCGTTGGGCTTGCCGTCGGTGATGATCAGCAGCAGCCGCCGCTTGCGCGCCTGCCGCGCCAGCCCGGCCGAGGCATGGCGGATACCGGCACCGAGCCGGGTATAGAATTGCGGCTTCAGCGAGGCCAGCCGGCGTTCGACCGCAGCCCCCATCGGCTCGTCGAAATCCTTGCAGTCGCTGACGAAGACCCGGTCGCGCCGCAGCGAGGAAAAGGCCTGAATGGCGAAATCGTCGCCGCAGGCATCCAGCCCCCAGGCAAGCGCGGTCAGCGCCTCGCGTTCGATGTCGATCACCGCCCGGCCGGTCACAGCACTTTCGGTCGAGCGCGACACGTCGAGCAGGATCGAGACCGCGAGATTGCGCGCCACCGGCCGCGACTGGCGCCAGATCCGGTCGGTGCCCTGCCCGGTCGCCCGGATCTCGACGCGCGAACGCACCGCGAGATCGTCGTCCAGATCCTCGCCATCGCGATGGCCGGTGGTGACCAGCCGGCCCGGGCGCAGCGCCTCGAACTGGCGGCGCACGGCGCGGATGCGGGCGCGCGCGGCAGGATCGTCCTGCAGGGGAAGCGCCTCGGCCTCCTCGGCCCTCGTGGCCAGCACGCGGACATGATCGGCCATATAGCTGCCGCGCCGCGCATCCCATTCGGGATAGGTGAACGCGCCGGCCAAAGCCTCGCGGTCGGCATCCTCGGGGGCGAGGTCGAGATGCAGTTTCAGCCGCGTCGCCGGGGCCTTGCTGATCTGGCCGAGACCCAGTTCTTCCTGATCGTCGGCGGCCTTCTTGGCATCGTCCTCGTCGTCATCCTCGACCATGCGGTTGAGGTTCAGGAACTCGGCCCAGCTCAGCAAGGCCTCGAAACGGTGCAGGATCAGGCTGTCATTGCGCCGCGCCTGATCGGTCTCGCGCCGGCGGGCGCGGATCACTTTTGGCGCCAGCGGCGCATCCTGTGGCGCGCCTTTGGTATCGGGCGCAAGTGCCACCTGACCCACGGATTTCGCCACCGGCTCGATCTCGGGCCAGATCACCACCGGGCGGAAGGGCTTGTAATCGCGCGGCGCGCGCAGGTCGTCGAAACCGCGATCCAGCGCCTGCAGAAGCGCCTGCGCCCGTTCCGACAGGGATGCACCATCGCCCAGTTGCTGGCGGACCAGTTCCTCGACCGCCGCTTCGTCGCCGCGCAGGCGGGCCACCGGGCGCTGCGCCAGCACCGCCGCCGCCAGCCCGGCATAAAGCCGTTTCAGCCCCGGCGCGTCGTCCAGCGTCGCCGCCACCATCTGCCGCGCCGCCTGCAGACGGGCCAGATCGGCGCGCAGGGGGTCGTCCTCGGCCGCGGTCGGCGGCGCATGGGCAGCCGAGGCCGCAAGCCAGAGATAAAGCGCCTCATTGGCATCGCGGCGGGGAAAGATGGCCAGCGTCTCGGGCAGGCGCAGGGCCTCGCCGTCGAAGCTGGCGCGGGGCAGCGCCTCGGCATCGGTGCCGAGCTTGCGGCGCCAGCCGATGCGGTGCTGGCTGACCCGTTTCGCGGCCGGACGCAATTCCACCGAAGGGCTGCCGCCAAGGCCCCGGAACAGCACCTGAATGCGGCCTGAGACCTCGTTCAGCGCCACCCGCGCTTCAGGGTATTCGCTGGGGGCGTCCAGCCGGCTGGCAAAGGCGTGCCACAGCTTTCCGACCGATTCCTCGGGCTCCCACGGTTCGATCTCGCGCCATTCCGTCGCCATGGCCGGTCCTTTCCTTCTGCCGCCGGGGCCGCGCGCAGGGCGCCCCGGGGCAGGTCCGCATTCAGCCGAAAACGGCCACGACCAGATCGCGCAGGCCGCGCTTGACATCGGGATCGTCGCTCAGCGGCTCGATCATGGCGGCGTCGATGGCGCGGTTGACCGGCATTCCCGCCGCGATCAGGGTCGCGGCATAGACCACCAGCCGGGTCGAAACGCCTTCCTCCAGATCCTGGCCCTTGAGCCCGCGCAGCTTGCCGGCCAGACGGACCAGCCCGGCGGCGCGATCCGCGTCGAGGCCGGATTCGCGGGTGACGATCTCGACCTCGCGCGCGGGCGGCGGGAAGTCGAATTCCATCGCCACGAAACGCTGCCGGGTCGAGGGTTTCAGCGTCTTCAGGATATTCTGGTAACCGGGGTTATAGCTGGCCACCAGCATGAAGCCCGGTGCCGCCTCCAGCTCCTCGCCGGTGCGGTCGATGGGCAGGATGCGGCGGTCGTCGGTCAGCGGGTGCAGCACGACGGTCACGTCCTTGCGCGCCTCGACCACCTCGTCGAGATAGCAGATCGCGCCCTCGCGCACCGCCCGCGTCAACGGACCGTCGACCCAGACCGTCTCGCCGCCCTTCAGCAGGTAACGCCCGATCAGGTCGGCGGCCGACAGATCGTCATGACAGGCGACGGTATAAAGCTTGCGGCCCAGTTTTTCGGCCATGTAGCTGACAAAGCGCGTCTTGCCGCAACCGGTCGGGCCTTTCAGCAGCACTGGCAGATCGGCCTGGGCCGCGGCCTCGAAGACCGCGACCTCGTCGGCCTGCGGCAGGTAGAAGGGGGCGTCAGCCGCCCCCTCCTCTTTCATCTTGGTTGTGATCGCGTTCATGCTCTACTCCGCAGGCTCGACATGAGCGTCCTTGTGCTTCTGCACCGGACCGGCATCGACCATTTCGCGACGCGGCATGGCCACGGCCCAGATGAACAGGAAGGCCCCGATCACCACGGCCAGACCGGCCCCGAAGCGCATCCAGTAGAACAGCGCCAGTGCGTCTTGGACATCCATGTAATAGTCGCCCTCGACCCGCTGCAGATGGGTCTGGATGGTGCCGGCGAAGGTCAGCACGAAGGTCATGAACAGCATCCCGCCCGACATCAGCCAGAAGCTCGCCATGTTGAGCACCTGATTATAGGGATCGCGGTTCCTCAGGATCGGCATCGTATAGGTGACGATCGCGAGGATCAGGCAGACATAGGCACCGTAGAAGGCAAGGTGACCATGCGCGGCGGTGATCTGCGTGCCGTGGCTGTAATAGTTGACCCCGTGCAGCGTATGCAGGAAGCCCCAGATCCCGGCGCCGAAGAAGGCCAGAACCGTGCAGCCGAGCGACCACACAAGTGCTGCCTTGTTCGGATGATCGCGCCGACCTTTCCAGACCATGACGAAGGCGAAGGACATCATCGCGAAGAACGGGATGATCTCGAAGCTGGAGAAGATCGAGCCGATCCACTGCCAGTAAGCCGGCAGACCGATCCAGTAGTAATGGTGCCCGGTCCCGAGGATCCCCGAGAAGAGCGCCGTGGCGACGATGACGTAAAGCCATTTCTCGACCACTTCGCGGTCGACGCCGGTCAGCTTCAGCATCAGGAAGGCCAGGATCGACGCCATGATCAGCTCCCACACGCCTTCCACCCAGAGATGGACGACCCACCACCAGTATTGCTTGTCGAGCACCAGGTTCGACGGGTTGTAGAAGGCAAACAGCCAGAGCAGCGCCAGCGCCCAGAGGCCCAGCAGCAGCACGTTGGAAATCGCCGTCTTGCGCCCTTTCAGCACGGTCATGCTGACATTATAAAGGAAGATCAGCGCGGCGACGGTGATGCCGATCTTGACCCAGGTCGGCTGTTCGAGGAACTCGCGCCCCTGCTTGCCCAGCAGCCAGTTGCCCTGGAACAGGTCGAACAGATAGGTCACGACGACGCCCGCCGTGCCGAGGATCAGGATGAAGAGCTGCAGATAGGCCAGCCCGGGTGAGTGGATTTCACGCTCTGCCTCTTCCGGGATGATGAAATAGGCCGAGCCGAAGAAGCCCAGAAGCAGCCAGACGATAAGGCTGTTGGAATGCAGCATCCGGGCGATGTTGAAGGGCAGAAGTTCCGACAGGAAGTTCGGGCTGACATAGATCCAGCCCATGATCAGCCCCATGGTGACCTGCACCGCGAACAGCGCCATTGCCGTCGCGAAATAGGCCAAGGCGATGCGTTGAGATCTGTATTTCATTTCTCGGTCCCCCTTCAGCCCGCTTCGTTGGGCGGCCAGCCCTGGGTGTTGATCTTGCTGGTCCAGATCAGGAAATCGGACAGTTCGCGATATTCCTCATCGGACAGGTTGAATTGCGGCATCTGGCGGCGCCCCTCGATTCCGGTGGGCATTGCGTCCATCCAGGTCTTGAGCGCCTCGGTCGCCGCCTCCGGATCGTCCTGAACGCCCCAGCGAATCATGACGTTGCCCAGTTCCGGGGCGAAATAGGCGCCCTCGCCCAGGATGGTGTGACAGTTGATACAGGCGTGTTTTTCCCAGACATGCTTGCCCGCGGCAACGCTTTCGTTCAGTCCCTCTTTGTCGATCGCGGTATTGGCGGCGTAAAGGTGGCTATGCACCGTCAGCACACCAAAGACCGCGATGAAAAACAGCGACCCCCCGTAAAAGACGTTTCGGGCCATGCCTTTGGTCATGATGTCGCTCATGCCGACGGTCCCTTCGTTGAAATGGCAGATAGAACCGCATTGAACCCTGCAAGGGGTTGCAACCTTGACGGATGTCAACTTCGCGGCATTTCGCCGCAGAAGAACCGGAAATCAGCGGGATAAGACCGATCCGGCCCGGCTGCGGAAGACCGCTTCGTCCAGTCAGGATTGGGCCGAAGCCACCTTGCAAGGATAACTGCGCCGGGACGGTATTCCGCCCGGCTGAATGCGCCGGCATTTCGGTCCTTAACAACGGTCAAGGCAGGGGTGACCGGTTCTGGTAGGCGGGATGGCGCGCGAACCTCTATCGGAGACATGCCAGCATGAACATTTTGCCAACCTCCGTTCGGACCGGCCTGCTTGCCTCCGCGGCCTTTGCCTTCGCCCTCGGCGTCGGCGCAGTCGCCGCGCAGGAAGCGGCGCCTGCGGAGAATGCGACAGAAGCGCCCGCAGCGAACGACAACCAAGCGCCAGCAGAAGCCGAGGGTATTCCGACGCTGACGGAGGCCGAACTCGAAGAAGCCAACAAGATCTATTTCGAACGTTGCGCCGGCTGCCACGGCGTGTTGCGCAAGGGCGCGACCGGCAAGGCGCTGACGCCGGATCTGACCCGCGAACTGGGTTACGATTACCTGCACAGCTTCATCACCTACGGCTCGCCCGCAGGGATGCCGAACTGGGGCACCTCGGGCGATCTGACCGAGGATGAAGTCTCGCTGATGGCGAAATACGTCATGCAGGACCCGTCCGCGCCGCCGGAATGGGGCATGGACAAGATGCAGGAGACCTGGAAGGTCATCGTCCCGCCGGAAGACCGCCCGACCGAGAAGATGAACGACTGGGATCTGGAAAACCTGTTCAGCGTCACCCTGCGCGACGCCGGTCAGGTCGCCCTGATCGACGGCGGCACCTACGAGATCAAGAAGGTGCTGGATACCGGTTACGCCGTCCATATCAGCCGGTTGTCCGCTTCGGGCCGCTACCTGCTGGTCATCGGTCGCGATGCCAAGGTCGACATGATCGACCTGTGGATGGAAGACCCCTCGATCGTCGCCACGATCAAGGTCGGCTCCGAGGCGCGTTCGGTCGAGACCTCGAAATTCGAGGGCTGGGAAGACAAATACGCCATTGCCGGTGCCTATTGGCCGCCGCAATACGTGATCATGGACGGCGCCACGCTGGAGCCGCTGAAGATCGTCTCGACCCGTGGCATGGTCTATGACGAGCAGACCTATCACCCCGAACCGCGTGTTGCGGCGATCCTGGCCAGCCACTATCGGCCGGAATTCATCGTCAACATCAAGGAGACCGGGAAGATCCAGCTGGTCGACTATACCGACCTGACCAACCTGAAGATCACCGAGATCGAGGCCGAGCGCTTCCTGCATGACGGCGGGTTGGACAGCACGCATCGCTACTTTATCACCGCAGCGAATGCGCGTGGCAAGGTCGTGGTCATCGACACCAAGGAAGGCACGCTGGAAGCGGTGACCGAAACAGGCGGCGAGACCCCGCATCCGGGCCGTGGCGCCAACTTCACCCACCCGACCTTCGGGCCGGTCTGGGCGACCTCGCACCTTGGCGACGATTCGGTGGCGCTGCTCGGGACCGACCCGGAAGGCCATGCCGACAGTGCCTGGAAACTGGTCGACAGCTTCCCCGCGCTTGGCGGCGGCTCGCTGTTCATCAAGACCTATCCGGGTTCGAACCACGTCTATGTCGACGCCACTCTGAACCCCGATCCCGAGATTTCGGGCGAGGTCGCGGTCTTCGACATCGACAAACTGCCGGCCGATACCGAGGTCGACCCGGAATTCACCATCCTGCCCATCGCCGAATGGGCCGAGATCGAGGACGGCCAGCCGCGCGTCGTTCAGGGTGAATTCAACAAGGACGGGACCGAAGTCTGGTTCTCGGTCTGGAACGCCAAGGACAAGGAATCGGCCATCGTCGTGGTCGATGACGCGACGCTGGAGCTGAAGCAGGTGATCAAGGACCCGCGCCTGATCACGCCGACCGGCAAGTTCAACGTCCAGAACACGATGGGCGACATCTACTAAGCCTATCCCGGATGGGGCGCGCTGTCAGGGCGCGCCCCGTTTTCATTCACCACCTGCCTGCATCCGGCGCATGACCCGATCCGACCCGACATCGCAAGACGACGCGCGCAACCGCCCATCCTGGCGGCTGGCGCTTCTGCTTTATCCCTTCGTGGTGCTCGCGATCTCGATCAACCTGTTCATGCTTGGCCTGCTGGCGACATGGCTCGGCTGGCCGCATATCCCGCCGGTGCCGGCACTCATTGCCTCGCTGTTTCTGGCCCTGCCCACCAATTACGCCGCGACCCGCTGGATCGAGCGCCTGATCGCCCGCGCCGAATCCCGTTAACCGGCGACAAGCGCGCATTTTTTCGGCTTCCCCCGGCCCTGCCGCCGTGCCAGCTTGCCCGGCATGGCTGACCTGATTCTAATCCTCATGGCCGGGTTTCTCGGCGGGCTGCTGAACGCGATTGCGGGCGGCGGCACCTTCATCACCTTCCCGGCCCTGGTCTTTACCGGCATCCCCGAGATTGCCGCCAACGCGACCTCGACCGTGGCGGCGATGCCGGGCTATCTCTCGGCCGCCATCGGTTTTCGCAAGGATATCGCCGAGTTGGACCGCCGCCTGCTTTTGCGCCTGACCGGCTGGTCGATGCTGGGCGGTGCCATCGGATCGGGCCTGCTGCTGATTTCGTCGAACAAGGCCTTCGCGGTGCTGATCCCCTTCCTGCTGCTCGGCGCGACGCTGGTTTTCCTGAGGGGGGCGCAGATCCGCGAATGGGCGGCCCGCCAGCGCGGCACCGTCACCGCCTTCGGCGCAGGAACCATGATCCCGGTCGCGATCTATGGCGGCTTCTTCAATGGCGGCCTTGGAATCGTGCTGCTGGCGCTGTTCTCGATGTGGGGGATGACCAACCTGCACGCGATGAACGGGCTGAAATGCTGGCTCAGCTTCGCGCTGTCGGTGATCTCTATCGCGATCTTCGCGGCGGGCGGCAAGATCGTCTGGGTCCCGGCCCTGGTCATGGGCTTGGGAACCATCCTCGGCGGGCTGGCGGGTGCGCCTGTCGCGCGCCGCATCCCGATCCCGATGCTGCGCGCGCTGATCGCGGCCATCGGCTTCGGAATGACCGCTGTCTTCCTGTTCCGGCTGTTCTAACCCGCTGCCGCCGCGTGGTCGCGGATGCGCTGCACCATCGCCCGCAACCCGTTCGAGCGTTGCGCCGAAAGATGTTCCTCCAGCCCCAGCCGACCCAGTTCGGCACCGGCATCGACCCCGGCGACCTCGGCCACCGGCAGGCCCGCGAACAGCGCATGGACAACCGCCACCAGCCCGCGCACGATCAGCGCATCGCTGTCGCCGATGAAGTCGAAGCGCCCATCCGCGACCTTCGGCACGATCCAGACCTGACTGGCGCAACCATCGACCTTGCTGGCCGGCGTCTGCAGGGCCGCATCCATGGCCGGCATCGCCTTGCCGATCTCGATCAGGTGGCGATAGCGATCCTCCCAGTCATCCAGGAATTCGAACGTCTCGACGATCTCTTCGAAGGCTTCGGTGCTCATTCTTCGCCCTCCTTGGCCCGCCCCTGCTAACGCGGGTGGCGGCGAAGGTCAAAGAGGCTTTCGCCTTGCCGGTCGATCGCCTATCACTGGCGCAAGGATATAGGCTGGAGAGACCATGCGCATCGCCACATTCGCCCTGACCCTTGGCGCCATTCTTGCCGTAAGCGGCTGTTCCCGCTTCGGCAGCGACAGCGGGCTGAACCCGTTTGGCTGGTTCGGCGGCGCGCGCGCACCCTCGACGCTGGAACCCCGTGGCGGATGGAAGGACCAGGCCGACGACCCGAGAGAGCCGGTGCCGCAGATCCTCTCGGCCGGGTTCCAGCCGATGAACGAGGGCAAGCTGCTGGTGGTGCAGGCCTATGCCCCGGTCAAGGGCTGGTGGGATCTGGAAATCGTGACCGAGGAAATCCAGCCCGAAAACCAGCTGCGCCCCGGCCTCGACGGCGTGCTGCGCCTGGTGCTGGTCGGCAACCCGCCGCTGACCGGCAGCCCCGAGGCCAGCATGGCGGCCAATCCGCAGGTCGATCAGATGACGGTGGCCCTGCCGATCTCGACCATCAAACTGTCGCGGATCCGCGAGATTCAGATCCGCTCGGCCAGCGGCGCGGTCTCGCTGCGGCCCTAAAGCGGCTTCTTGAAACCGATATGGCTGGGCGCATAGCCCAGTCTTTCATAGAATCGATGCGCATCCTTGCGGCTGGCATTGCTGGTCAGCTGGATCAGCCGGGCACCGCCCGCCCGCGCCCTGGCCTCGGCATCCGCCATCAGCGCCGCCCCCGCCCCCTGCCCACGCAGGCCGGCATCGACGCGCACCGCCTCGATCTGCGCCCGCCGCGCGGCAGATAAAGACAGACCCGAGATCAGCGTCAGTTGATAGGTGGCAACGACACGGCCCCCGGCCTCTCCGACATAAAGAACATTGCCGCCCTCGGCCTGCATGGCGTCGAAGGCGGCATGATAGGGCGCGGGATCGGGGCTTTCGCGCCCCTGCCCCAGCACGTCATCGGCCAGAAGCGCCAGGACAGCGGGCACGTCTTCACGCGTGGCGGGGCGAAAGCTCAGGGCGGCATCGGGCATGGATCACCTTTGGTTGCCGCCCGACCCTACCCGCCCTCAGACCCAGGCGAAAGCTGCGATCACTGGCCGGCAATGGCCGGCGGCAGCAGCGCCGCGAAAAGCGCCGTAGGCTCCTTTCCTGCGGCAGTCGCGGCCTCGGTCAGGGACTGGCCCGGGGCGACGGTGACGCCCTGGGCGGCCAGACGCTCGGTCAAGGCTTCGGGCGTGGTGCCAAGCGCCGGGGCCAGAACCTCGGGCGCGGCCTGCAGAAGCTGGCCGGCAATGGCGAATTGCGGCGGCCCGCCACGCTGCGGCGCGTTGGAGGGCAGCAGATAGTAGCCGGCGGCCAGCACCGACACGATCAGCGCCACCGCCATCGGCGCATGACGGAAATAGACGGTAAAGGCGCGCCAGTTGCGCCAGATATGCAGCGCGAAGGGCAGGATCAGCACCATGCTGAGCCATTCATGCTTGGGGCGAAACCCGATCGGCCCGACGTGAAAGAAGATGGCGATGCCAGAAATCAGCGAAACCAGAAACAATCCGGTGGTGAGAGGGGTCGCATAGCGGCGAAAGAACTGGGTCATAGTCTACCTGTCTCGTTATCAAACGAGACCCGGTTAACAGGTCGAAAGGAAACTCAACCTAAACACCGCCGCGCGCAGCTGCGACAAAAGCGCCGATCAGGGTCGTATCCTTCTGCCCCGGCGCGCTTTCCACGCCCGAGGAGACATCGACGATGCGCGCCCCGGTCAGGCGGACCGCCTCGGCGACGTTATCGGGCGTGAGCCCGCCGGCCAGCATCCACGGCACCAGCCATTTGCGCCCGACCAGCAACCGCCAGTCGAATGAAAGCCCGTTGCCCCCCGGCAAGGCGGCATCCTTCGGCGGCTTGGCATCGACCAGAAGCATGTCGGCCACCAGCCCGTAATCCCAGAGCGCATCGAGATCGGTCGCATCGGCCACGCCGACCGCCTTCATCACCGGCAGACCGGTGCGGGCGCGAATTTCGGTGACCCGGGCCGGGGTCTCGGCACCGTGAAGCTGCAACAGATCGAGCGGCACTTGCGCCAGCACCGCATCCAGCAGCGTATCGTCGGGTTCGACCAACAGCCCCACCCGGGCGATGCCCGGCGGCACCTCTGCCGCAAGCGCGGCCGCCGTCGCGATATCCAGATGGCGGGGCGATTTCGGGAAGAAGACGAAGCCGACAAAGGCGGCGCCGGCCCCGACCGCAGCCGAGACATGCTCGGGCCGGGTCAGGCCGCAGATCTTGACCTGTGCCAATTCAGCGGCCTAGCGGGTCGCCGGCAGGGTCGTGCCAGAAGCGGGCTTCGCGCCACGCGGCTGATCGATGATCGCCAGAACCTCGTCATTCGGGGCGTTATGCTGCTTGCGAAGCGAGCCGACCTCGCGCTCCAGCCGGTCGACCTCGAACTTGCGACGCGAGGATTCGCTGCGGATATGCGCCTCGCGCAGCCATTCCCAGATGAAGCCGACGACGATGCCGAAGACGATGGACAGGAAGATGATCAGGAAAAGCGGCAGGTTCAGCTGCCAGTCGAAGCCCAGATATTGCTCGAACCCCGCAGGAAAGGCACGGACGGTCACCATGCCGCGATTGGCCAGGGCGATGGCGATCAGCACTATGGCCAGGGCAGCGACGAAAAGAAGGCGGATGAAGCGCATGACGACTTACCTCGGGTTGGTCCTGTCCTGATGTGCCAGATCAGGCCTCGCCGTTCAACCTGTCACGCAAGAGCTTGCCGGTCTTGAAGAAGGGCACATGCTTTTCCTCGACCGGGACGGATTCGCCGGTGCGCGGGTTGCGCCCCACCCGGGCGTCGCGCCTTTTCACGGAAAACGCGCCGAATCCGCGCAGTTCCACCCGCTCGCCGCGCGCCATCGCGTCGATGACCTCGTCGAAGATGGTCGACACGATCCGGTCGACGTCGCGCTGAACGAGATGCGGATTCTCCTCGGCGATTTTCTGGATAAGCTCGGACCTAATCATGGCACCCCCGGAATAGAACTAGATGACCGAATCTGCGTTTCACGCCTGTCGTCACAGTCGAAACGCGAAAATTATCATTTGGTTGCACGTTTTCTACCAGAAGGTCAAAGCGCAAATGAAAAACGCCCCCGGCCAGGCGGCCGGGGGCGTCGATCTTGGCGTCAGGGGCGCTTATTCGCGGCTTTTCAGCGCGGCACCCAGGATGTCACCCAGCGAGGCGCCCGAATCCGAGCTGCCATACTGTTCGACGGCCTCTTTCTCTTCGGCGATCTCGCGGGCCTTGATCGACAGGCCAAGGCGACGCGACTTGGCGTCGACATTGGTCACGCGCACATCGACATGGTCGCCGACGCCGAAACGCTCGGGGCGCTGATCCTGACGGTCGCGGGCCAGATCCGAGCGGCGGATGAACGACTTGGCGCCGTTATATTCCACCTCGATCCCGCCGTCTTCGATGGCGGTCACGGTCACGGTGATCACGTCGCCACGCTTCACGCCTTCGACGGCTTCGGCCATGGCTTCGTTTTCAAGCGCCTTGATCGACAGCGAGATACGCTCTTTCTCGATATCGACTTCCTGAACGACGGCTTTCACCACATCGCCCTTGCGGAAGTCCTGGATGGCGTCCTCGCCACGGGCATCCCACGAGATGTCCGAGAGGTGCACCATGCCGTCGATATCGCCTTCGAGGCCGACGAACAGACCGAACTCGGTGATGTTCTTGACTTCGCCTTCGATGACGGTGCCGGCCGGATGGGTCTCGGCGAAGACTTCCCACGGGTTGCGCATGGTCTGCTTGAGACCCAGGCTGACCCGGCGCTTGGCTTCGTCGATTTCCAGCACCATGACATCGACTTCCTGAGAGGTCGAGACGATCTTGCCGGGATGGACGTTCTTCTTGGTCCAGCTCATTTCCGAGACGTGGACCAGACCCTCAATCCCCGCTTCCAGCTCAACGAAGGCACCGTAATCGGTGATGTTGGTGACGCGGCCCTGATGGACCGAGCCGATCGGGAACTTGTCGGCGACGGTATCCCACGGATCGGCCTGCAGCTGCTTCATGCCGAGGCTGATGCGGTGGCTGTCGCGGTTGATCTTGATGACCTGAACCTTGACGGTCTCGCCGATCGTCAGGATTTCCGACGGGTGATTGACGCGGCGCCAGGCCATGTCGGTGACGTGCAGAAGCCCGTCGACACCGCCCAGATCCACGAAGGCACCGTATTCGGTGATGTTCTTGACGACGCCGTCGACAACCTGGCCTTCGGTCAGGTTCGAGATGACTTCGGCGCGCTGCTCGGCGCGGCTTTCTTCCAGGATGGCGCGGCGCGAGACAACGATATTGCCACGGCGACGGTCCATTTTCAGGATCTGGAAGGGCTGCTTGAGACCCATCAGCGGGCCGGCATCGCGCACCGGGCGCACATCGACCTGCGAGCCGGGCAGGAAGGCCACGGCACCGCCCAGATCGACGGTGAAGCCACCCTTGACGCGGCCGAAGATGGCGCCATCGACGCGCTCTTCCGCGGCATAGGCTTTTTCCAGGCGGTCCCAGGCTTCCTCGCGGCGGGCTTTCTCGCGCGAGATCGAGGCTTCGCCACGGGCGTTTTCGACCCGGTCCAGATAGACCTCGACCTCGTCGCCGACGGCGAGTTGGGCGTCTTCACCGGGATTTGCGAATTCCTTCAGATCGACGCGGCCTTCCATCTTGTAGCCGACATCGATGATGGCCTGGCCCGCCTCGATGGCGATAACCCGGCCCTTGACGACAGACCCTTCGTCGGGCGTGTCGATTTCGAGGCTTTCATTCAGCAGCGCCTCGAATTCTTCCATGCTTGTGCGTTCAGCCATAAGCTTTCAGTTTCCTTTACGTTGATATACTGGCCTGACGGTTGGCTCCGCCGGTCTTTATGAGGCCCCTCGGAACGACAAAGGGTCGTGGCACATGCCCGACCCGATCAGTAGCGGCCTGTTCTGGCCATGTCATTCGATTGACTTGGCCGCGCATATAGGCCGAATCGCCCTGTCTCACAAGCCCGCAAGCATGGGAAACGGCAAGAAATACCGGTTTTTCGCCGGTTTTCGCCGGTTCAGCACCCGCCGGCGCCACGGCGTGCGATGACCAGCTTCACCGACCGGGTCACGGCCTCGGTGACCGACATCTCGGTGGTATCCAGCGTCACCGCATCCTCGGCGGCGCGCAGGGGCGCGGTGGCGCGGGCGCTGTCGCGGGCGTCGCGTTCGCGCAGGGCGGCCAGCGTCTCCACCGGATCGGCGCCCAGCTCGCTGGCCCGGCGCAGGGCGCGCACCTCGTCCGAGGCCGTCACATAAAGCTTCAGCTCGGCTTCGGGGCAGATGACGGTGCCGATATCGCGACCGTCCAGCACCGCCCCCGGCTCCTGCCGCGCAAAGCGGCGCTGATAATCGACGAGCGCCGCGCGCACCTCGGGGATGGCCGCGACCCGGCTGGCCGCCTGCCCGGCCTCGCTGCTGCGCAGATCCTCGCGGGCCAGATCCTCGACCGTCAGGCCAAGTGCCGCCGCCACCGGATCGCCGCCCTTGGCACCGACAGCACGGTAAAGCAGCCCGGTATCGAGGTGATGGAAACGGAAACGCTGCGCCAGAGCGCGGGCAATGGTCCCCTTGCCCGAGGCCGCCGGTCCGTCAATGGCAATGGTGAATGGCATGTCTGTCTCGCTCTAGCACTGGCAGTTTTCCACACACAAAGCGCGGCAGGCAATGAAAAACGCCGGCCCCTCGCAGGACCGGCGCGTTTCGTGCAGGGACCGGGATCAGTTCCCGCTCAGGGTCTTGGCGACCTCGGCGGCGAAATCCTCTTCCTTCTTCTCGATGCCCTCGCCGACGCCCATGCGGACGAAGGAGACGACTTCGACACCGGCATCCTTCGCGGCCTGGGCCACGGTGATATCGGGGTTGATGACGAATTTCTGGCCCAGCAGGGTCACTTCCTCGAAGAACTTCGCCATCCGGCCGACGATCATCTTCTCGATCACCGCATCCGGCTTGCCGGATTCGCGCGCCTGCTCGGTCAGGACCGACTTTTCGCGCTCGACAAGCGCCGGGTCCAGATCGGCTTCCGACAGCGAGGCCGGGTTGGTGGCGGCGATATGCATGGCGATCTGCTTGCCGATCTCGGGGTTCGAGCCCTTCAGCGCGACCAGCACACCGATCTTGCCCATGCCGTCAGTGGCGGCGTTGTGGACATAGGAGACCACGCTGTCGCCCTTGACCTCGGCCATGCGGCGCAGGTCCATCTTCTCGCCGATCTTGGCGACGGCATCGGTGATGACCTCGCTGACCGGCTTGCCGTTCAGTTTCGCGTCGCGCAGCTGATCGACGTTATCGACGCCGAGCGCGGTTTCGGCGATGCCGCGAACCATGGTCTGAAACTCGGCGTTCTTGCCGACGAAATCGGTTTCCGAGTTCACCTCGACCGCAACGCCCTTGCCGTCCTTCACGGCCACGGCAACCAGACCCTCGGCCGCGATGCGGTCCGATTTCTTGGCCGCCTTGGCCAGACCCTTGGTGCGCAGCCAGTCGACGGCGGCTTCCATGTCGCCATCGGTCTCGGTCAGCGCCTTCTTCGCGTCCATCATGCCTGCGCCGGTCGATTCGCGCAGTTCCTTCACCATCTGAGCGGTGACAGCCATCTGGCCTCTCCTTCTATAGGGATCGGACGGGACATAGCCCCGCCCGTTGACATTTCAATGACGCGCGCGATCAGGCGTCGGATTCGGCGGCGACGGTTTCTTCCGCTGCCAGTTCTTCGGCCGGGGCCTCGGCAAGCGCGCCGAGATCGACACCGGCGGCACCCATCTGCGCCGACATGCCGTCAAGTGCGGCGCGGCTGGCCAGATCGGTGTAAAGCGCGATGGCGCGGGCGGCGTCGTCATTGCCGGGGATGATGTAATCCACACCCTCGGGCGAGCAGTTGGTATCGACCACGGCGACGACCGGGATGCCCAGCTTCTTGGCTTCCAGGATGGCCAGGTCTTCCTTGTTGACGTCGATGACGAAGATCAGGTCCGGCAGACCGCCCATTTCACGGATCCCGCCCAGCGAAGCCTGCAGCTTGGCCTGCTCGCGCTCAAGCTGGAGACGCTCTTTCTTGGTCAGCCCCTCGGCGCCCTGCGCCATCGCCTCGTCAATGGCTTTCAGGCGGTTGATCGACTGGGAAACGGTCTTCCAGTTGGTCAGCGTGCCACCCAGCCAGCGGTGGTTCATATAGAACTGCGCCGATTTTTCGGCGGCATCGGCCACGGCTCTCTGGGCCTGACGCTTGGTGCCGACGAACAGCACGCGGCCGCCCTTGGCGACGGTGTCGC
>NZ_CALMYP010000061.1 GCF_937873615.1 uncultured Paracoccus sp. | reverse complement strand
GCTTATGAGACCGGCGAGCTACCGCTGCTCTACCCGCGCAAAGATCGTAAACGGCTGGCTGGGCCAGCCTGGCAATGCCGATGGCCTCGGCGCGCTCGTTGACGGCGCGCGCAACGGCCTCGGCGGCGAATTTCTCCGGCTCGACCCCGTCATGGGTGGCGACGATGGCGAGCAGCGCGGCGACCACGTCCGGCACATGGACCTCGATCGCGGTCTGACGATCGCCCTTCGCGCCGAGCGGCAACCTGCCCCATGGGGTGTGCTGGTAAGCGATCATGTCAGCGCCCCTTCATTCCGCTGCCTCGCACGAAAGAGCCGGCCCGGATTCAGAGGGTCCGCCATCCGGGCCGGCAGTCGCGACGCGGTCAACGTCGTGGGAGGTTTCCTGCAACTTCCGGGCCGAAATCTCCGCCAAGTCCTTGACCGTGACGGGGTGATCGAGTCGCTCGGACGCCGCCTCGATAGCGATCCACCATTCGGAGGGGATGCTGTCGCGCTGATGCCATTTCCGCACGGCCCAGACCGACGCGCCGATGTCCGCAGCCATGCGCTGCGGGCCACCCCATTCGTCGATCACGTTTCGAAAGCTGCTCATCATGGTTTCTATTGATAAGGACAGATTGTCCTTAAAGTCAATGCCCAAAGTGTCCCATGACCTGACGGCCGATTTTTCGGACAAGCACCGCATGGCAAAGGGATCTGGCAGCGACTACAAGCAGGACTTCCTCAAGCGCACGAAAACGGCGCGGGAAGGCGCTCGCTTCACTCAGGAAGAGATAGCGAGAATCCTTCAGATCACGCAGGACGTCTATAAGCAGTATGAGACGCGCAGCCTTCTTCCCCATAGATTGATCGGGCCATTCTGCGCCGCGACCCGCGTCTCCGAATCATGGCTGATCACCGGGCAAGAGACGGCTAAACCAAGACGCCAATCCACCGAGGCCAAAACGGCGTAATCATCGCGATTCGGAATCCTTGCGGCGCACCCTGCGCGCGCGGATGGCATTTCTGCCACATTTCGTGCGACTTCTTTAAGGACAAATAGTCCTTGACAATTAGGGACAGATTGTCCTTGAATATCCTCCATCCTCACCGATGGAGGCAATTATGCAGTTCCCAAAGACCGATCTCGGCACCTTCGAGGGCGAGCGCCTTGCCGCCGCCCGCCGCGCCCGCCCCGATAGCGGCGGCTTCTTCCAAGACCTCGCCAGCCTGTTCGCGATGATCGCCTTCGTGGCGTCGCTCGGCTTCGTGCTGGCCGCCGCCTTCGGGCCGGGGATGCCGGTATGAACGGCGCGCCCCGCAACGACCGCGAGGAACTGATCGCGGAACTCGAAGAGCTTGGCTACGACACGATGCCCGGCGTTCGCGAGGACTGGGCCGACTGGCGCGAGCGGCTGACCGACGAGGAACTGCGGACCATCATCCGCAACATCACCGACGCCGCCAACCGCGAGGACGCGCTCACCCGCGCCGAGATGGCCGTAGCGGACGCCTTCGACGGTGCGCAGGAAGAGGACGCCGGCGAGGCCGAGTTCCCCGACATCTCCGAAATGGTCGAGGCGATGCGCGACACGGTTTCGACCGCCGACGCATGGCTTGCCGCCAATCCCGGCATTGCCGAGGACGCGACCCCGGAATGGGAGGCGTGGAACCGCTCTTTCACGGCGCTGCGCGACATGGTCGCGCGGATCGACGCCGCCAGCGCCAGCGCGTTCGGAGGCGACGATGCCTGACCGCGCGCGCGTCCCGGTTCATTCCTTCGGCGAACCCTACGGGGCGAGGCCGGACCAGCGCGCCCTCAATCCGTGGGGGCTGCGCCCCGAGGATTTGAGCGACGAGGACCGCCGTGAATACCGGCGCCGGAAGCGGGAGCTTTACCTCTTCCTCTTCCACCTCACGCTCGCATGCGTGCCGGCGCATCTGTTCTGCGCCTTCCTTCTCTACCTTCTCTATTGGAGCAAGTGATGACGGCTTCCGACCGAACCGCCGGCCCGGACCTTGGTTTCGACCCGGCAAAACACCCCCGCATCGTCGAGATGGCCGAAGCCATACGCAAAGGCCGCGCCACCTTCCGCGCCCTAACCGGAGCGGGGTTCGCTGCAACAGAGATCGCGAAGCTCTACGAACCGGCGCGATCCTTGGCCCAGTCTTTGCCCACAGAGCAGGCGAAGCACTTTGCCGACCGACTCTCCGAAATGATCGACAAGGCCAACGCGGCGATACCTGCGCACATGCCGATGCCGAAGGGTCTGCGGGAAACGCAGGCGATGGTCGTCGCGTGGAATCGCTATTGCTTGGCTCGGGACGCCTACCGGCTGGATGCTTGGGAAGGGCAGCGCGAGCGATGCGCCAAGCTCCTCAAGGCTTTCCTCGTACAGACGCCGGCGGGGCCGTCCACCATTGACTACCTTATGGCCGAGTGCATGAAGACGATGGGGGCGCGGCATTGACCATCGTTCCCTCCTTCCGCCGTGACGGCACGGTGATGAACCTCGCGGCCCCGCAGGTTTCCGACATCGACTTCGCGGAAATGGCCGCGGGTCTTTCCAAGATCGCCCGCTTCAACGGACGCTATGCCTGCGCCGCCTATTCCGACGCGCAGCACTCGGTTTTCTGCGCCGACGCGCTCTATGCCGAAACCGGCGACGCCGTGCTGGCCGGCTGCGGTCTCCTGCATGACGGGCACGAATACCTGATCGGCGACCTGACGCGGCCCTTCGCCTCGCTGATCGCCGTCAATGTCGCCGCCATCCTGCGCGACGGGGGATTCGCCCCCGACATCGCCGAGCGCGCGAGCGGGGCCGTCGCCGAGGCGATCCGCGTCGCGAAGGCGGCGATCGACGATGCGGTCTTCGCCGCCGCCGGCGTCGGCTATCCGCGCCTCTATCCCGCCTATGTGCGGCAGGTTCACGACATGGACGAGCGCATGCTGCGCGCGGAAGGACTGGCGCTGTTCGGCCGCAAGGCCGCCGCCCATCTGCCTGCGGCGCGCAGGCCCGCGCCGAAGCTCACCTCGCCGATCGAGCCGTGGGGCGCAGCGAAGGCCGAAATGGCCTTCATCGACCGCTTGGAGCGGTATCTCGGAATCGTGGTGAGGCCGGCATGAAATCCGACCTCGTCGACGTCACCGTCGCCCTGCACGCGATCACCGAGCGCGCCATCAAGGTTTCCCCGCTGGGCGAAAGCAAGGACGCGGTCTGGATCCCGATCTCGCAGGTCGAGGTCGTCAAGCGCCCCGGCGGCAATGCCGAAATCACAATGCCCGAATGGCTCGCCATCGAGAAAGGTCTGGTCTGATGTCGTCGATCAACAAGGTGCAGATCATGGGCCGGCTCGGCGCCGACCCTGAAATCCGCCACATGAGCAGCGGCGACCCGATCGTCAACATGCGGCTGGCGACGTCCGAGGTCTGGCGCGACAAGAATTCGGGCGAGAAGCGCGAGCGCACCGAGTGGCACACCGTCGTCATCTTCAACAAGCATCTCTGCAAGGTCGCCGAGCAATACTTGAAGAAGGGCCATCTGGTCTATGTCGAGGGCATGCTCTGCACCCGGTCGTGGGAAGATCAGGGCGGCCAGAAGCGGTATTCGACCGAGGTCGTTCTGAAAGCCTTCGCCGGCGATCTCGTCCTCATGCCGCAGGGCAACGGTTCCGGCGGACGCCCCGGCGCGGGCGGACCTGACGATTACGGCCGCGAGAGCAGCCGTTCCGACCGATCTTCCGAAACGTCCCGAGACAATGACGACCGCTCCTACGGGCGCGAACTCGACGACGAAATCCCCTTCTAGAATCGAGGAGAAGACCATGGCCGCGAAAGCCAGCCGCAAGCCGCCCGTGCCCGAGCAATCCGCCGAGGCGAAGAAGATCGCCGAGCTTCAACGCGAGATCGCGAAGCATCTGGACCGGATCAATACCCTGATGGGGCATCTTGAGAGTTCGGAGCGGCGCGCCGAAAATCTGGACCGGAAGCTCGCCCGCAAGGTGATCATGTTCGAGGACGCGCAGCGCGTGATCAAGGCGCAGGCCCTCGTGATCGCCGACGCCCGGCATGCCGAGATCGAGCAGCGCGTGGCGCGCATCTGCGACATGGCTTCCGACATCCCCTTCTGACCATCCACGCCGCCGCCCAACCCGGCGGATCAACCCACCCGTGAGGACAAGATGAAACGAATCCGCGACGCGCAAACGATCATCGGCATGCTGGAAGGCGGCGAAGTCGCGGCCGTTCTCGGCAGCGAAATCACCGAGACGCTGTCGAAGCTGAAAGAGCTTTCCGGCGACCGCCCGAAGTCGAAGGTCAAGGGCAGCGTCACGCTCAAGATCAATCTGGAAGTCGAGGCCGGCACGGCCACGATCACCTGCGACATCGATTCCAAGCGCCCGAAGCCGCAGCGCGGCTCGTCCTTCTACTGGGTGCTCGACGACGGCTCGCTCTCCACCGAGCACCCCCAGCAGACCGACATGTTCAACGGCCCGCGCGAGGCACGCCCCCGCGCCGCCGAATAGTCCGCTCCCCTCGAACCCAGCCGCGACGCCGCAGGCGCGCAAAACAGAGAAAGGTCGAACCATGACAAAAACTGTCACCCCCGCGGCGGACGCCGCGGAAGCCATCGCCACCCCCTTCAGCATCGACCTGGCCGAAGCCGCCCGTCTCGGGGCGGAGGCGAAGGGGATCGAGATCGTCCAGATCGACACGCCCGAGGGCTTCACCGGCCTGCCGGCGAAGGTGCCGGTCGCGCTGCACCGCGGCGATCAGCCGGCGGTCAATGCGCTCGCGAACGTGCTCGAAAGCTACCGCCTGCACCCGAAGCGCAAGCAGGGCACCGCCGAGGCGCAGACCTTCGAGTCCTTCTGCGAACTGATCAACCGCCACAAGTCCGAGCACTCGGTGATCTTCGCCGACGCGGACTGGCGCAAGCCGTCCTTCACCGCCGTCATCGACTACCACCATCTCGGCGTCGACGGTCAGCCGGATTACGGCAAGCACCGCGTTCATTACGCCTTCCCGCTCTCCGAGGAGTGGCAGGCGTGGAACAAGATGAACGGCCAGAAGATGACGCAGGAGGACTTCGCCTATTTCCTCGAGGACCGCGTCGCGGAACTCTCCGCGCCGACCGACGAGGAGCGCATCTGGCTCGAACGCGACTTCGCGACGACCGTCGCCACGCCCAGCCAGCTTGTCGAACTGTCGCGCGGCCTTCAGGTCAACGTGGCGAGCAAGGTGAAGGCCGCGCACACCCTTGCCAACGGCGAGGGACAAATCGTCTGGGAAGAAAGCCATCAGGACGCGAACGGCCAGCCGCTCAAGGTTCCCGGCATCTTCATCCTGTCCGTGCCGCCCTTCTTCATGGGCGACAAGATGCGCATCCCCGTCCGCCTGCGCTACCGCGCCGCCGGCGGGTCCGTGGTCTGGTTTTATCAGATCTACCGCCCGGACCAGTTCATCACCGAACACGTCCGCCATGCCCTCTTCGACGCCCGCGAAAAGACCGGCCTGCCGGCCTATGAGGGCAAGCCGGAGACGGGGGTATGACGGCGGGCGCGATCACCATCGGGCGGGAGGCTTTGCTTCCCGCCCTGGCGCTCGCCGTGCGCGTGGTCGAGCGCCGCAACACGATCCCGATCCTGTCGAACGTCCTGATCCGGGCGAGCGACGGGAGGCTGGCGATTACCGGCACCGACCTTGACGCCGAGATAGTCGTCTCGCGCAAATGCGCGATCGAGGGCGGCGCGGCCGAGGTGACGCTTCCCGCGAACAATCTGCACGACATCGTGCGCAAGCTGCCCGAGGGCTGCGAGGTCAGGATCGCCGGCAGCGGCGATGCCAAGGACGACGGCGGCATGTGGACCATCTCGGCCGGGCGCTCGCGCTTCCGTCTGCCGTCCCTGCCGGCCTCCGATTTCCACGAACTGTCGGCCGGCGAGTTCACCTGTAGTTTCGACATGGAATCCGCCACGCTCAAGGCGATGCTGGAAACCGTGCGCTTCGCGATTTCGAGCGAGGAAACCCGCTACTACCTCAACGGCATCCACTGGCACGAGGACGAAGTCGACGGGGCGGCGGTGCTGATCGCCGTGGCGACGGACGGGCATCGCCTCGCGAAGTCGACCCTGCCGCTTCCGGACGGCGCGGCGGGCCTGCCGGCGATCATCATCCCGAGGAAGACGGTCGATCTCGTGCTGAAAATGCTGCCGGACAAGGGGCCTGTCCGCCTCGACATCTCCGACGTGAAGTTCCGCATTTCCATGGGCGGCGACGAAACCGGCGTGACGCTGGTCTCGAA
This sequence comes from uncultured Paracoccus sp., assembly GCF_937873615.1. Taxonomy (GTDB): domain Bacteria; phylum Pseudomonadota; class Alphaproteobacteria; order Rhodobacterales; family Rhodobacteraceae; genus Paracoccus. Next base: position 29,349 of record NZ_CALMYP010000061.1, on the reverse strand, counting down.
GCTGATCGACGGCACCTTCCCCGATTACAAGCGCGTGGTGCCGGCGGGCAACCCGAACCGCTACACGCTCGCCCGCGCGCCGCTGGCGGATGCCATCGACCGCGTCCTGACAGTGTCCACCGGCAAGGGCAATGCCGTCAAATACGCCTTCGCGGGCGACGGCCTGACCGTCACCGCCCATAGCCCGGATGCCGGCAGTGCGGAAGATCAGATCGAGATCGCCGGCGCCGATGGCGACCCCGTCGAGATCGGCTTCAACGGCAAATACTGCCTCGACCTCCTGTCCGCCGCCGGCGGCGACGAGGTGATCTTCGAACTGGGCGATGCCGGTGCGCCGGCCCTCGTCCGCCCGGCGCAGGGCGGCGAGACGCTTTTCGTTCTCATGCCGATGAGGATCTAGCCGATGTCCACCTTCACCGTCGTTTCCACCGTCACCCACCGCTCGCTGATGAACAAGAGCAAGGACGATCTGGCGCGCTGGATCATGCACCTGCTCGACTGCCGCGACGACAGCGAGCGGCTGCGGGTCCAGCGCGTCACCGATCTGCTCGAAGCAAACAACCGCTATCAGCAGGACGCGCGCGATCTGCGGGCGGCGGCGAAGGCGCGCTTCGACCTGGTTGCGCATCTTGAGCGGCAGCGGGCCTTCTCCTTGAAGACCTTCGGCCCCGGCACGCGCGCCGCCGGCGTGATCGACCATATCCGCAAGGAACTGCGCGAGATCGAGGCGGACCCCACCGACGTCGAGGAATGGATCGACGTCATCATTCTGGCCTTCGACGGCGCATGGCGCGCCGGGTTCGATCCGGCCCGCATCGTCGAGGCCATCGTCGCCAAGCAGACGAAGAACGAAAAGCGCCGGTGGCCGGACTGGCGGACGGCCGATCCGGACAAGGCGATTGAGCACGACCGGAGCGGCGAGGCCGCAGCGATTGATGGCGAAGCCGCCGAGCGCCTCAAGAAGATCGCGGCAGAGTTCATGCGCAACGGCGACAAGACGCGCGTGGCGGTTCGTCTGGGCGATCTGCGGGCCGTTCTCGCCGCCGCCGGCGTCGGGAGGTAGCGATGGCTGATTTCGCGCACACCCGCCGATGGTGGCCAGCCTGCCTCGTCGACGAGATCATGCCGCCCGGCCGCGAGCGCCCGGAGGATTGGCTTTCCCCCGATGCTGCCGGCGTGACGACGATCCGCTGGTCGGTCGCCGGCACCATCACGCCGGGCGAGACCGTCTCCTTCATGTGGTGGGAGGAGCGCGGCAGCGTCACGATCACCGTCATGCCGGACGGGTCGTGGAACCTCGAAGACCCGCGCGACGGCGGCACCGTCGATATGTTCACCGGCGAAGCCGTGCCGTTGGCGCCGGCGGCTCGGGTCGACGAGGCGAACTGGTTCGCCGAGGCGAGCGACTACGAGACGATGTCCGATTCGATGGACAGCTTCGCCCGGAACTGGGTGGCGAACGACATGCCCGATCCCGAGGGCGAACGGCTGACCGTCGTTATGGGCTTCTGGCACGAGGGCGTCGCCTTCACCGTGTCGGCAGACGGTCGCTCGCTCACCGAAACCGGAGGCGATCATGGCTGACCATTCCCTGATCGAATGGACCGACGCGACGTGGAATCCGATCACCGGATGCTCGGTCGTCTCGCCCGGCTGCACGAACTGCTACGCGATGCGGCTGGCCGGAACGCGCCTCAAGCATCATCCGAGCCGCGCCGGCCTGACCGTCGACACGAAGGCCGGGCCGGTCTGGAACGGCGAGGTCCGGTTCAACGAGCAATGGCTCGACCAGCCCTTGCGGTGGCAGAAGCCGCGCATGATCTTCGTCTGCGCGCATGGCGACCTCTTTGCCGAGGGCGTGCCGGACGGCTGGATCATGCGCGTCCTCGACGTCATGGCGCAGGCGCAGCGCCACACCTTTCAGGTGCTCACCAAGCGCCCGGACAGGATGCTCGATTTCTTCCGCCGCTGGGGGGACGTGAACGCCGAGCAGGATCTGGACTTTAAGGGCGCGCGCGGCCCGGCCGAAGTGCGCGCTGCACACCCCAGCGGGCGCGGCCAGCTCTTCGCCGACATGCTGGACGCCATGGGGACGCCGCCTGCAGGCTGCGCCTATCCGCTGTTCGACTGGGCCGGCGGCATGGCCAGATGGCCGGATTCCTTCCGCAACATATGGCTCGGCGTTTCGGTCGAGGATCAGTCCCGCGCCGATCAGCGGCGGGCCACGATGGCGGCGCTCGCCGACATGGGCTGGCTGACATGGGTTAGTTATGAGCCGGCCCTCGGCCCGGTCGACTGGAAGGGATGGGAATTTGCCCGCTGGATCGTGTCCGGCGGCGAAAGCGGCGACGGCGCCCGGCCGACCCATCCGGAATGGCACCGCACCACGCGGGACTTCTGCGCCGCGCACGAGATCGCGTTCCTGTTCAAGCAATGGGGCGCATGGTCGGCGTTCTACGATCGCGACGTCGACGATCCGGACTGGCGCTCGACGCCCAAGGTCGACGGCCAGATGGGCCTCGGCGCGACCCGGTTTCACAATCTGGCGGGCGGCATCGGCTTCCACGGCGAGCGCCTCGTGGCCGTGCGCAATGTCGGCAAGAAGGCGGCGGGACGGCTGCTCGACGGGGTCGAGCACAACGGCCTGCCGAGGGTGCGGCCATGACGGTGCATCTGATCGCGGCCTGCGGCCGCCGAGGCCAGATCGGCCGCGCCGGCGACCTGCCATGGCGGGGCGACCCGGATCTGGAAGCCGTGATGAAGATGGACCTCGCCGGCTTCCAGCGACTCACGATGGGCGGCGTCGTCATCCTCGGCCGGCGGACGGCGCGGGGCATGCCGCGGCTCGAAGGCCGATGCGTCTATGAATGGGCGGGCAGCGACCCGGCCGAGGTGATCGAAACCTGCGGGCAGGAGTGGCCGGGACGGCCGATCTGGATCGCGGGCGGCGCGCATACCTATCGGACGTTCGCGCCTTTCGTCGACGGCCTCAAGCTGATCAGCGCCATTCCCTACGACAGTGCGCCCGAGGAGGATCGCGACCATGCGTTCTTCCCGTTCGACGCCTATGGGTTTCGCTGGGGAGGTGCTGCATGATGCTCCTGCCTCGCCTTGCCCTTTCGGTGCGCCAGCCTTGGGCGCATGCCCTTGTAATGGGCTGGAAGCCCGTCGAGAATCGGTCGTGGCGCGCGCCGAACCCCGCGCTCAAGTTTCGCGGTCCCTTCGCGATCCACGCCTCGCGCGGCATGACGCGGCACGAATATGAAGATGCCGCCGAATTCTTCGACGAGATGGGGTTCGAGTGCCCTGCGCCGGGCGACCTTCCGCGCGGCGGAATTGTCGGCGTCGGCGTCATCGTCGACATCGTGAAGACCTTCGACAGCCCGTGGTTCTTCGGGCCTCGCGGGCTTGTGGTTGCCGAGGCCGCCCCGATCGAGTTCATTCCTTGCTCGGGCGCGCTGGGCTTCTTCGAGTGGGAGCGCGGGCGGACTGACGAGGTGCCAGAGACGGCAAGGTGGATGCGCCCCAGCACGCCGCCGTCGTCTCCGCAGGGGAGTCTCTTATGACGGACTTCCCCTACATTTTCCGGTGGAATCGACAAGGCCGGAAAGGCCAGCCGTGCCGGCTTACGGCGCGCGGCAAGATGAACTCGATTCGCGTCGAGTTCGCGGACGGTTTCGTGATGATCACGTCCGGCAACGCCATCCGGAAGGCCGTCCCGGCCTCTCGGAATTCCAGAACTTCCAAGCAACCCGATGGAGTTAGACCATGAACATTGCTACTGCAGTGAAGACTTCCCCCATGACCATTGACCGGGCCGACCTGGCTGCGCCGATTCTCTTTGCGCCCAGCCGGACGGAAATCGGCATCAGGGCCGGCACGGTGATCCAGATCGAGGGCCGCACGCATGCCTTCGACGCCGACACGCCGGTCGGCCTCGGCGATCTGACGCCCGGCCGCGACTACGGCGTCTCCATCGACGGGGAGGGCAAGCCCTTCGCCGAGCCGGTTGCGTCGAACCCTCTCGGGGACAGATGGTTCGCCGGCTTCCATTTCGCGCCCGGCGGCTGCGCGCAGGCCCGCGCCGGCGGCGACACGACCCCGTCGATCAATCCCTTCTCGCTCTGGGACGCGGACTTCCGCTTCGCGGGACCGGACCCGCGCGGCATGACGATGATCGAGCTCGCCGGCGGCCGCAAGGCATGGGTGGACATCTATCTCCCCGGCGTCGATCACCATGAGCACGGCACGAGCCGCTGCGGGGCGACGATCGCGGACGGCCGCGACCTTCCCATGCGCCCGGACGGCAAGACGCGCTTCAAGCGGTTCGACTATGCCGCCGCCGTCGAACTCCTCGCCTATCACGGCAAGCGCCTCCTCACGGTCGAAGAGTTCTTCGCCGCCGGCTTCGGCGTGCAGGAGCGATGCTCGCGCGATGGCGACCCGGTCGTGACCGGCGTCCTCAAGGACGGCGCCGAGCGGTTCATCAGCCAGCGCGGCGTCTTCGACATCACCGGGACCGTCTGGCAATGGGCCACGGATGGCGATCCCGACGAGCCTCGCCCGTCCATCCTCGGGGGTGCGTGGTTCGTCGGCGTCGACGCCGGCTCGCGCTTCGCGCGCCTGGGCTTCTGGCCGGTGCATTCGTACGAGAATCTCTCGGCGCGCGGCGGCGGCGACCACCTGAATCCTGCATAGCCCGCGCGGAAGCGCGGGCCGAGTGAAACGGACGATCGCCAGCCATGACACGCGACGAATTTGTGCAAGCTCAAGACCTGGCGATCGTCGAAAAATATGAGGCCGTCGTGACCTATCTCTATCCGATCCTCCAGCGATGCCCGCGCCGCCATGGCGCGCTGCGCGACCGGCTGATCGGATTGCTGTTCGATCAGGTCGGCCTTCTCTATCAGGCGGCGAAGAGCAAGCAGCCTTCCCGTCTCTACGCGGCGGACGCTCACATGGCGACGCTGCGGTTCTGGTTGCGTTTCGCGGCCGATCCGGCGCTGAAAATCGTCACGCCTCGGCAGCATGCCGTGGCGCTCCGCACCATCGCGGAGACGGGGGCGATGCTCGGGCAATGGATCAAGACCGCGAAGGGCAACGGGCGGTCGGGGGTATGACGTTGCGGTGCCCGTCCATCATCGGGGGTTCGTGGATCAACGGCGACAACGCCGGCTCGCGCTACGCGAATCTGGGCAACTGGCCGGAGAATTCGAACGAGAATCTCTCGGCGCGCGGCGGCGGCGACGACCCTTTCATAGCTCGGCGACGGTCACGGCCGCGCCGGCAATCTTCCACCGGCGCGGCCGTATTCATGCGGGCCGTGCCAGGGTGGTCGGCCCGACTGTCCGGCTTCGGCGAACACATAGCAGGGTCCGGTGAAGCGGGGAGTAGCGGCCCAGCCGTCGAAACCCGCGACCGGCAGGCGGGTATTCAGATCATGGGAAAGAAGCATCGTAACCTCATCAGCATCATCACGTCCGACGCGAACATGCGGCGGGCCTTCCGGCTGACGTCGCTCGGGAAGCGGCTCACGCCGGGCTTCCTTGAGTTCAAGGAGTTCTCGATCCTCAATCTTCACGAGCTCGCCTCGGCCATGCGCGACGGGCCCTATCGGCCGGGCGCTCCGCGCCAGTTCCGAATCTTCGACCCGAAGGTGCGCCTGATCTCGGCGCTGCCGTTCGAGGACCGCGTGGCGCAGCATGCACTATGCGCGGTGATCGGCCCGATTTTCGAGGCGACCCTTCTTCCGAGAACCTATGCCTGCCGGCGCGGCAAGGGCACTCACGCGGCCGCGACGGCATTGCAGGCCGACATGCGCCGGCTGGCGCGCAGCGGGCCGCTCTACGTCCTCAAGACCGACTTCTCGGCCTATTTCGCCAGCATCGAGCACGGCGCGCTCTGGCGGCTTATCGAAGCCAAGATTTCCTGCCGCGGCACCCTGCGGCTTATCGAAACGATGCTCCCGCGAGAGGGGATAGGGTTGCCGATCGGCAATCTCGTCTCGCAGATTTTCGCGAATGTGTATGGCGGGGTGGTCGACCGCCACCTTCAGCAGACGCTCGGCGAGCGGCATTGGTTCCGTTACATGGACGACATCGTCGTCCTCGGCCGCTCGTCCGACCATCTGCGCAGGGTGCGCGGGTCGATCGAGGATCTGTCGCGGGATCGGCTGGGGCTGCGGTTCTCGAAGTGGAGCATCCAGCCCGCCGGCCGGGGCGTCAACTTCGTCGGCTATCGCATCTGGACGACGCACAAGCTCCTGCGCAGGGACAGCGTCGTGCGCGCCCGGCGGAAGATCAGGGCCTATCGGGCCGCCGGCGAGCACGAGCGGCTCGATCAGTTCCTTGCGGCGTGGACCGGCCATGCGTCATGGGCCGACAGCCACAACCTGCTTGAGAGTCTGAATCTGGCAGGCGGGAGGGGCAAGCCATGAGGCGAGCAACCGCAATTCTGCCCGAGAACCTGGCACCCGTAGGAATCAACCGAGAGCAGGCCGCCGCCCTGATCGGCGTGAGTGCGACGCTCTTCGACCGACTGGTCTTCGACGGCCTCATGCCCGATGCGAGAATGATCTACGGCCGCCGGGTGTGGGACGTTGCCGAGGTGGCCGCCGCCTTCCGGAATCTGCCTCACCGATCGCAAGCTGTTGACGTTGCCGCCGGGGAAGGGAATCCTTGGGATGATGCCTAAGAAGCTACCCAAGGGAGTTACAGTCGATCGGGACCGGCACAAGAATGTCCGGCTCTACTTCCGCGCGCCCGGCCGTCCGAAGATCAGGCTTCGGGAGCAACCCGGAACGAAAGCGTTTGACGATGAGGTCGCCTGCGCCCGAATCGGAATCCCCTACGAGAAGAAGACCGCGCCCGCGCCGCGAAAGCCCGGCGCGGCGGCCAAGGAAAATAGCTTTCACTGGCTCGTCCAGCAATACAAGCAGCGGGCGAAGAATAGGCTCAACCCTGACCAGCTTGCGCGGCGCGTTCGTCTCCTCGAGGAAATATGCGAAAGCGGAAAGAAGCGCCGGGGCGATCTCCCCTATAAGCTGATGGAGCGCAAGCACGTCCTCGAAATTCGGGACACGATTCGCGATACCGCAGGCGCGCAGAATAACGTGGTGAAGACCGTTTCCGCCATGTTCGGATGGGCGATCAGCGTCGGCCTTGCCGACCGCAATCCCGCGATCGGGATCGAGCACCTTCACTCCGGCGACGGTTTCCACGCATGGACCGTCGACGAGGTGAGGCAATACGAGGAGCGGCATCCGCAGGGGAGCAAGGCCCGGCTCGCGCTGCATCTCGGCCTCTTTACCGGCCTGCGCCTGTCCGATCTTGCGACCTTGGGCAAGCAGCATATCCGCGACGGATGGCTTTATGTGCGCCCCGGAAAGACCGGGAAATCATCTGGCGTCGTTGTGGAGATTCCCGTGCTGGCCGAACTTCAGGCGACGATCGAGGCTACCGAGACCGGAGACCTGACGTTCCTTATCACCGACCTCGGCCGTCCGTTCACGGTGAACGGCCTCGGCAACAAGATGCGCCAATGGTGCGATCAGGCCGGCTTGCCCCAGTGCTCGATGCACGGATTGAGAAAGGCGGGCGCGACCATCGCCGCCGACAATGGGGCGACTGATAGTCAGCTTATGGCAATCTTCGGCTGGACGACGAAGAAGCAAACCACGCTCTACACGAAGAAGGCGGATCGAAAGCGCCTTGCGGGCGAGGCGATTCGCAAACTCGTGCCAGAACAAAAAACGGACGAAACTGTCCCACCGCAAAAAGGGTTGCTGGAAAGTGGGACAAAAATCGCCAAAAAGGCAATAAAATCAAATACATAAGAAACGGATGGTGCCCAGAAGAGGACCGCCATTTTCCCGGAAAATCAAGCGGCTAAAAAGCCGGTGGGACATTCTCTTTCTACTGATCTTCAAGGTTTTTTAGCCCGGCCGCCCCACCATTAAGACCCGCTGATGCGCTGGATCGCCCATTCCAGAACGCTGTTTCCGATCCACATCAGGAAGCCGCCGAGGAGCGTCCAGCCCGCAATGATCACGGCAAGGACCGTCTTCGACTTATCTCTCACGGCACCAAAGTCGCGGGCAAGCGGCTCGATGTCCTTGATCACCTGCTCGGATGCCTTGAGGCGATCCTCTATGTTGTCGACGACGTTCCCCAGTTCGTCGAGCCGATCATAGACGCGCCGGCGACTCTCGGACGACCGCTGGTCCTGCGCCTCTATAAGACGGGTGAGGTTCTTCACGTCCGACTGCAGGGAGCCGATCGCCTTGTATATTTCGTTCAAGCTCGTCGGCACAATGCGCCCCTCTCTATGAAAGCAGAACGATCACGGCGAAGGCCGCCGCGATCAAAGCCCACATCGTCCAGAATTCCAGCCTCAACGGCCTTGCCCCTCGATCGCCGCGACGCCGTCGACGAGGGCGCGATGCCGCCGGCCGCACTCGCCCAGCGCCGAGCGATCCGCGCCCCAGAGTCGGGCGACCTCCGCCGAGGACAGATCGCGCTCGGGCAGGTTCGTCACGGCCGCGCATGGCTCCTTGAGGGGCGAGGGTATGCGCGCCAGTTCCGGCCGATCAGCGACCGATCGCGTCAAGCTGCTTTGACAGCCCGCGAGGAATAGCAGGCCGGCACACAGGGCCAGCGGCGTTGTCATCTTCCGCATCTTCGGTCTCCATCTGGACGATTGCCGCTTCGAGGTCGGCGATCAGCACGGCGTCGCGCTTCCGGCCTTCGAGGTAATCCTGTTCAATCCTGTCGATTCGCTCCTGCGCCTGCCGGCGCTCGGCGTCCATCTGCTCGCGCAGATCGCGCATCGCCTTCTCCCATGCGGCGCGCTCGATCGCCCGGCCCTCGCGGACGCCGGCGTGGTGCTGGTAGCTTCCCCATGCCCAAACGCCGCCGGCCGCGATCGCGATCAGTGCCGCCCAGACGAGGAGGGTCGGGATTCCGGTGAAGCGAGCGATAGCGGTGATCATCCTGCCCTCCCGTCGTCGTCGGCTGGCGGTGCGATGTCGGACGGCCAGCCATCGGGGACGCCCGGCCGGTCGCGATAGGCGTCCCGCCCGAGGGTCTTCATCACGTTCTTGTCGTCCCACGCCGCACCGAAGACGTAGGAGCCGATCACCGAGATCGCCGTGCCGAAAAGGCCATAGGCGATCGTCTCGTGAAGGCGACTGTCGGCCTGCCCGTAAATCATCAGATAGACGATGCAGCCCGCACAGAAGCCGAGGGCAGCAACGACGATCCGGCGGCGGACTTTCCAAGATGGGCGCATATCAAGCCTCGTCGAAGGGTTTCAGGGGCACGGTTCGGCCGGCGAGCTCGTGCGTGCAGTCGCCGAGGAACTGGATCTGTCCGTCGCGCACGAAGGAGTGGCAGACGGTCGGCGTCGGCTCGATTGTCTCGCCGGCCATGATGCGGCGGCGCTCGTCGTCCGTGATGGGGTGCGAGCCGCGCACGAGAACGGACGGCGTGAACGTCGGCCGGTCATAATCGCCGTTGAAGCCCCAGCGCGGCCCCGGCCCGACGCCGACCTGCACCTGGTGCGCGCCGTCGCAGCCGGGACACCAGAACATGAGCCGGCCACCCTCGGCCGTTCGGAGAACGCCGCGCGCCGCCATTATCGCGTTCCCGCCGCGGTGCCGGCCGAATAGGCCCCGCCCGTGAGCGGCGGAAAGGCCCGGATCGGATAGACCTCGGGCCAGCGGAAGGCGATGAACTTGTCGAGCGGAAACCATGTGAGGTTGACGCTGTCGCTCTGGTTTCCGCCGAGCAGAAGAACGCGGCGGCGCTCCGCGTCATAAGCCGCAACGAAGCCGACATGGCCGGACGACGCGCTCCACCGGATCACGCCCACCGACCCGACCTTGGGGCCGCCGGCGTCAATGCCGAAATCCTTCCACCCCTGCGCCCAGAACGGATTGTTCGGCACCACGGCGCCGGGCAGCGTCTTGACGATGCAGGTTTCGACGAAGTCGCCGCACCACGGCAGTTTCGCCGGGTCGCCGAGATATTTCCCCAGTTTCAGGAAGGCGGCGAGCAGCGCGTTGTCGCGGCGCTCATGCAGGCCCATGCGGCGCTGCGCCTCGGCCATCCATGGCGGAAGGGTTTCGGCCGGCGGCTCGGGCGTGTCGGCCTTGGGCTTGCCTGGCTCGGCGCGCAGGGCGGCGACGGTGGCGGCATCGGCTACCCCGGTCTGCCTGATTTTCTTCTGGCGCTGGAACGCGATCAGGGCGCGGGTCGTTTCCCCGCCGATCGCCCCGTCCACGGCGATCTTGTACCCATGCGCGACAAGGCGGCCCTGAAGCCATGCTTCAAAGGACATAGCATCTCCTTCCCCCCGACAGACGTCGGGCGGTTCGTGTTTTCGATTGTTGGCGAGCGGTGGCCCCGTCAGGCGGGGCGGCAAATTCGCGGCGCGGGGCTGCGGAATATGAGGAAGGTCAGACCTTCAGTTTGGCTTCGACGTCGACCGTGTATCCGGCCTTCGACAGTTTGTGCGTCGCGGTTTCTATGATGAACTCGACGCCGTCGAGCTCGGGGCGGACGCCGGCATAGACGAACTTCGCGCCGGCGCGGACGGCAGGGTCGCCATAAAGGGTGACGCTCGTGCGCATCGTCTCGCGCTTGAGGTCTTTCGCCTTGGCCTTCGCCGCCTTCTTGGCCTCGCCTTCGTCCTGAAAGGATTCCGCGATCGTATAGGTCGCCTCGCCCTCGGAATCGCTGTCTTCCTCGACTTCCTTGAGCTTTGCCTCGTTGCGATCCTGCCAGCGGGCCTTCACCTTCTTGTATTTGTATCGGTGCGCGAAGACCGTGCGGCAGGTGCCTTCGACGATATTGGCCGGCGAGGCCACGATGGAGCCGACGCCCTCGCCCTTCTTTTTGAAGATGAGGGTCTTGTTCTTGATCGTGAAAAGCGCGTCATGGCGACGGGCGAGGCGCTCGACGACATGCAGATCGCTTTCGTCCTGTTGCGCGAACCATTTGTATTTGTGCGAGCCGACCTCGTCGTCCACCTTCGGCGAAAGGCCGTTCTCGCCGGCGATCTGCTCGACGATCTGCTTGACCGTCTTGTTGTCCCAGTGCCGCGACCGGTGCTGCTTGGCCTTCCCGCGCACGTTCGCGCCCTTGCCGTTCACGGTCATGCCGTAGGGAAGGCAAAGCACCTCCGGGTCGTCGGCGATGAAGGTTCCGAAATCGGCCACGCCGGTTTCGAGATAGCCCAGCTTCGCGCCGATCTCGTCGCCCTTCTTCGGGATCTGCGCGAATGGCATCCCGTCATTCAGGTCGCACGAGATCGTGTCGCTGGTAGCCCCCTCCTTGTCGACGATCGTCACGGAAATGAGCCGGTCGTTGAAGGCGGAAGCGACCGGCTTCCCGTTGACGGTGATCTCGGCGCGCGGGGTCTTCACGGCATGGCTGCCGGGTCGATCACGACGAGGTCGCGACCCTCGAACCACCTGTCCGAAACGCGCCACAAGCGGCGGCCCGACGCGATCGAGGAGGCGTCGACGACGCCCGTGCGCAGGTGGTTTGCCCCGTCGCGATAGCGGACGGGGATGCCGATCTTGATCATTTCGATCTCCTTTAGTCCCACAGGGTGATGAGCTTGATCGTCTCGGCCGACTTCGGAATCGCCGGGAGCATGACCTCGGTGCCGGGCGGCAGCGGGACCGAAAGGCCGGCGAGGCCCGGATTCGCGACGAGCACCTGCTCGACGAAGCCGCTTTCGTCGCCGTAGAAGCGGCTGCAGATGGAGTCGATCATCTCGCCGTGCTTCGTGATGTAGCGCGTCACCATGGCCGTCACCCGAAAAGCGTCTGCACGACCGAGATCAGCGAGAACCCGCCGCCGGCGTAGCGTTTCAACCCGATGCGAAACACGTCCTTGCGCGGGCGCCCGAGACGGTCGTGGAACGACTGGTCCTCCGAAACCATCTCGACGACGTGCATGCCGTAGACGTTGCCGCCCAGCGTGATCAGCGGCAGCACGAGCCCGGATTGCGCCGCGCCGCGGATACCCTCAAGGCTGGAAAGGCCGCCGAACTCCTCGGGGAAGAGGACGCCTTCGATCAGCACCGTGTCCTCGTCGCCGCCCGTCCATTGCAGCCGGTTGAGGCCGCCGACCGTCTGGATGCTGGCCCACCTGGTCGACAGGTCGCGGCCGACGCCGTTGAACCCGAACCGCAGGCTATGGAACATGAAGGGGCCAAGCGCCATCGGGATCGCCATCAATTCGCTCCATCTGAAAACGCGCCGCGCGACAGGGCGTTGAGGCGTGCCGTCAGGCGGCGCTCGACCTCTTCCGCGACCCGCTCCGGCGACTGGCCGGCGGCGGCTGTTACCTCGATCTTGATCGCGCCGGCCGCCACGGACACCTCGACGCCACGGCCGCCGGATTGACCGCCCTCCTGCGCCTGATGCGTCGCCGGCAGTTGCGGCGGCACCGGAAGCCTGACCTCGGGAATCGCGATCTCGATCGTCGGGATTTCCGGAATGGCAGGCATAGCGGCAGCGGGGAACGCCATGCCCGCAGCGCCGAGCGCGGCGTTGCGGATGATCCGCGCCGTCTTCATCGCGTCGTGGACGAATCCGTCCTGTCCGAAGGTGACGATTTCCGGACCTTCTTCGCCGACAAGATAGGAACCACCGGCCTTTACCGGCCCCCCGGAGGCACGGGCGCCGGCGAGCGCCGACGACGTCGCCGTGACGGCCGTCGAGGGCATCGACTGCAAGGACCGCGAAAGCGCATCGACCTTCGTGCGCGCGGCGTCGATGCTCGACGTGTCGATCACAGGCATGGCCGTGACGCTGATGTTGTCGCTGATCGAGGAACCGACCGCGTCGGCCGCCGTGACGGCAGCGGCGCCTTCCTGCGCCACGCCGCCAGCAAGGCGGTCCATGCCTGCGAGCATCGTGTTGATCGCGTCCTGCGCGTTGTCGTTCGCCGCGGCGGCCTCGGCGGTGATCCGGGAAGCGGCTTCGCCGGCCGCCCCTTGCGCGGCATCAGCCGCCGGTGCTGGCGCTTCCTCTTCCTGACCGCCGCCCCATAGGCGCGAAACCCATGCCGGCGGCTTCGGCCATGTGATCAGCGATCCGAGGTCGATCGAGCCGATGGCCGCCACGATGCGCGCGGGCAACCCCTTGAACCATTCGACCATTGCGTCGATCTTCGCGATCACGCCGTCCCACATCGCTTGCGCGAGGGCCTGCCCGCTCGCCATCAATCGGTCGGTCATGGCGGCCGCACCGGCGAGGAACTGCTCGACCATGTTGGTCGCGGCACCCCCGAGATCGGCCACGCCGATCAGCCCACCGATTACGCCGAGGATGAACTCGCCGCCGGCCTGAAGGGCCGCACCGATGTAGCGCAGGATCGCCGAGCCGACCCCAATCCAGTCGAAGGCGAGTATGCCGTTCGCGATGGCCGCGCCAAGGCCGGCAGCGGTCGACGCACCGTCGCCGGTCAGCGAATTCATAAGGATGCGGCCGATGTTGAGGATTCCCGCGATGCCGCTGGCGATCATCTCGCCGAGACGGTAGCCGAGGCTCCCCCAGTCCACGGAAAGCAGCGTGTCGGCAGCGCGGTTGAAGAAGCCGCCGATCGCGTCGCTCGCGCCCGAGATGAGGTCGGTCCAGTCGACCGACCCGAGCGCCGCGGATACCGTCGCGCCGATCTGGCCGAACGCCGTCGCCGCGACGGCAACGCCCCGGTTCCAGACCCCTGCCCAGTCGATCGAGGAGAGGGCCGAGGCCACATAGGCGGCGACGGCCTGAAAGGCCGTAGCAGCCCGGTCGATCCCTGCGGAAAGAAGCCCGGCCCAGTTGATCGCGGACAGGGCCGAGGCGATCCATCCCGCCGCGGCTGCGGCAGCGTTTCGCACCCCGGCGAGCGCGCCTGCCCAGTCGATCCCGCGAACGAACTCGGCGACCGAGGTGGCCATGGTCGACCAGTAACCGGCGACGACGTCGACCACCGCGGCGGCCGCATAGGTCGCGCCGTCCCAGAGCGCCCGCCAGTCGATCGATCCGAGGAGATCAGCCACCCAACCCGCAAGAAATAGGAATCCGTCACCGATGCCGCGAGCCGCCGCCTGTCCGATCTCGGACCAGCTCATTGTCTGCCATGCGTTCGCCACCGATGCGACGAGGTCCGTGGTGAAGCCGACCACGGCGGTCAGCGCCTCGCCCACGAACTTGCCGGCGGCAATCCCCGCAGCCGCCCAGCTTCCACCCATCTCGTCGACGGGGGCGATGAGGGCCGTCACCGCATCGCGAAGCCATGCCAGCCCATCGGCGACCGGCTGAAGCGCCGGCATGATCGGCGCGATGGCGCGCAGGAAGGCGCCCTTGAACGCCTCGAAGGCGATCGTGATGCCGGTCCAGTTGTTGTAGATCCACGCCCCGGCGAGCGCGATGCCGGCAAGCAGGGCGCCGACGCCGGTGCTGATGATGGCCACGCGCAGCGCATAGAAGGCCGCCGTGACGAGCCGGAGCGGATTGCGCAGGGCCATGATCGCCGCGCCGGCGGGTGCGAGGGCCATGCTTCCGATCGCGCGCGCAGCCGTGAGCGCGGCAATGCCGGCGTCGAGGAGGGCACCCTTGAGAAACAGGCCGGCATACTGCGCGGCAATGGCCGCAACACGGAAGCCGATCAGGGCCGTCGCCACCCCGACAATCCCGCGCGTGATGTTCGGGAAGCGCGAGGCGAGGTCACTGAAAGAGGAGATCATCGGCCCGACGAGCGCGAGAATATCGTTCATCGCCGGCAGAAGCGCATTGCCGATCGAGATCGCCAAGCTGGTGATCTGGTTGCGGAAAAGCTGCAGGTTGTTCTCGGACGTCTTGGCGCGGATCGCATATTCCTCGGCGGCCGAGCCAGCATATTCCGCCCGGTTCGCGACGAGGCCAAGGGCATCGGCGAGCAGTTCGGTATTCGTGATCAGCGGGCCGATGGCGCGCGCCTCGTCGCCGAAGAGGTCGGTGATCAGCGCGGCGCGGGCCTCGGCGGGCACCGCGCGGATGCGCTCAAGGACATTCGTGATCGTGCCGACCGCATCCCTTTGCATGTCGGCCGCAACATTCTGCGCGTCGAGGCCGAGCGTCTTGTAGGCGGCCGACTGGCGTTTGGTGGCCGACGCCCCGCGCGTGAGCGCCCGGCCCATGTTGCGGAACGAGGTCGCGGCCACCTCCGATTCCGCGCCGGCGCCGACCATGGCAGCGCCGAAGGCCGCCGCCTGCTCGGCCGAAAGACCGAACTGGCTGGCCTGCGCACCGACGCGGCGAACGACGTCGAGAATATCGGGGGCGGATGCCGCAGTATTGTTGCCCAGATGGTTGATCGCGTCGGCCAGAAGCCCGGTCTCCGCGACCGACATGCCGAGCGCCGTCTTGAGCTTCGCCAGAGCCTCGCCGGCATTGTCGGCGCTGACCTCCCACGCCACGCCGACCTTCGCCGCCATCTCGGCGAAGGGAAGAAGCTCGTCGACGGCGAGGCCCGACTGGCCGGCGGCCGCCACGATGGCGGCGATGCCGTCTGCGGCCATCGGCATCTCGGTCGAAAGCCGCCGAATGTCGTCACCCATCTCCTGAAACGCCTCGGGCGTCGGAAAGTCGACGACCTTGCGCACGTCCGCCATGGCGCTTTCGAACTGCATGGCCGCGTTCACCGGGGCGGAAAGGCCGCGCCATAGCGCCCAGCCGGCAGCGGTCGCGTCGAGCATCTTCCCGCGCACTTCCGCCATGCGCGCCGCGTTCGCTTGGCTTGCGGCCGTCATCCGGTTGATCGCCGCAGAGACGGCGCGCGACGGGGCCGTCACCTGATCAACTAGCGCGACGATCAGCTTTGATGTTAGTATCGTCATTCGGCTAGACACCACTTCGGAGCGGGGGATTAATCATGCGATACGCAGGGAACGCGATATGGTTTGTCTTTGGCGGGGCAATAACGGCGCTGATCTGGTTGATCGGCGGCGCAGTATTCGCTCTGTCAATAGTCGGAATTCCACTTAGCCGATCTGCTTTCGAGATCGCGAAAATGTCCGCCTTTCCTTTCGGGAAGGACGTCGTTCACATTCGCGAACTTGATAATAAAGGGCTTACGGCAACGACCGCCGTTACAGGAACGGTCGGTTTCATCTTCAATATTATTTGGGCGCTGACCTTTGGCGTGGTTCTTTTCCTCGCCCACCTGATCGCCGGCATCTTCAACTGCCTGACGATCATCGGCATCCCCTTCGGGCTGCAATCGTTCAAGCTCGCCGGCATCGCCTTATGGCCGGTCGGCCGGCGAGTTGTTTCCGTCGAACTCGCACGCGCAGCGCGCGAAACGAACGCGGCGGAGAAGCTCGCAGCCTATCGGGGTGCATGATCGAAAAGGGCCGGAGATGTGATCACCGGCCCTTTCCCTTTCTCGGGCTTTCAGCTTTCAGCACGCGCCCCAGCGCCGCCGTATAGGCATCGAAGCGGTCCCAATCCATCTCCTCGATCTCGCTGATCGGGGTGTGAAGATGGCGGGCGAGTGTGGCGACCGCATCTATTGCAGAGGAAGGTTCCCCGCTTCTTCCCGCTCCAGCTTCGCCATGGCCTTGACCGCCAACTTTCCCATGAGGGGCGCAGCCTCACGCCCCAGCCGGTTGAAGTCGTCGGTGTCCAGCTCTTCCATGACCATGATCGGCACGCCGGCCATGGAAGCGAAGATGGCGAGGGACTTGCGGAGGTTGCCGTTGACCAGGTCGGCCGCGACCAGATCCTTCGCCTTCATCTTGCGAAGCGTGAGCGTCGTGTAGGTCTGGCCGTCATGTTCGACGGGGGCTTCCAGCGTGAACGTGATGGTCTTCTTGTCCGACATGGAATCTTCCCCTTAAACGAGCAGCGCGGCGCGGATGCCGCCGGTCTGCGATGCGCCGCCGATCGAGACGCTGAAGGGATCGGCCTCGATCAGCGTCCGGCCCTCGACCTCGAGGCGGTAGTAGCGCAGCGTGATCGAGAATTCGTTCTCGCCGATCTCGCCGGGCTTCCAATCGCCGTGGTCGTTCTTCATCAGGCGGCCGCGGATATAGGCGGTCGCGTTGATGATGGTGCCGTCCTCGTGGACCAGCGCCCCCGTGACCATGAATTCCTTCTCCACGCCAACGGCGAGGCCGAAGAGGGTGATCACCTGCGGGTCGAAGGCCGTCAGCTTGAACGACGCTTCGAGCTTCTCGTATCCCATGGGGATGTCGATCGGCAGCACCATGCCGGCATTGCGAAGCTCTTCCAGCTTCTCGGTCGGCACGGGGAGGGAAATCTCGCTCGCCTGCCCGAGCTTGGAAACCCGGTCGGCGAAGATGGTGCAATTGCGCAGGATATAGCGCGGCATGTCGGACATGGCCGTTTTCCTTCTGTCTTTGTGAGGGTGGACGGCGGCGCGGTAACGCCGCCGTGTCTAGCCGTCGTCAGGCCGCCAGCGAGCCGGCCCCGATCTCCTGCGCGACCTGGTTGAGCAGGAGCGTGTAGGCGACGAGATTGCGGTGCGACGTGATGCGGATGTCGACCATCGGCGCCGGCGGCTCGAACTTCACGCCGAGCTTCACGATGCCCTGCGCCATCTCGACGTCGGTGTTGCTGTCGAGCAGCCAGACGTCGGAACCCGGCAGGATCGCGCCCTCAAGTTCCATCGTCCGCAGGAAGGCCCTGCCGCTTTCGATCATGAACTTGAGGTTCGCCTTCGAGAACGGGCGGTCGACGAATTCGAGGTAAGCCTTTTCGAGCGCCTCGTTGATCGCGTCGGCCGTGCGGCGCACCGACACGAACTGCCAGATGAGGTCGCTGTCGCAGGTCCAGACGCCCCAGAGACGGAAGCCGGTATTGTCGATGTTGACGATCGTGTTGACCCGGTTCTCGTTGAGGTAGTTGGCCTGTGCGCCGTATTCGATCGGCCGATTCACGCCGCCAATTCCGGCGATCTCGACGTTCGATCCGGCCCACCAGAACCCTTGTTCGAGGTCCATCCGCGCCTGCCGCGCAGCCCAGACCGGCGAGGAGGGCTTCGGGACATAGACCGAATCCTCGGTGTCCCACTTGAGCACCTTCGGGTCGCAGATGAAGATGCGGCCCGAATTGATCAGCCCGCGATACTGCACCGCGGCCTGATCGGTCGTGTCCGGCCCGTCGATATAGGCCATCGCCTTCAGGCCCTCGGCCACGCTCATCAGTTCGGCGACGACCGGGTTGATCACCGACCCCTTGTTGGCGGTGGCGGTGGCCCCGGTGCCTGCGCCGGCGATGGTGACGGTGACGGTTCCGGTGTAGCCGAAGCCGGGCTTCGTGACCACGATGCTCGTGATCGCGCCGCCCTCGACGATCGCGCGGGCCTCGGCCCCGGTGCCGCCGGTCCCGGTGATCGTGACCGTCGTGCTGTCCGCGTCGTAGCCCGCGCCGGCGACCGTCACGTTCACCGAGGCGATGCCGTCCGCCGGCGACGTCTGGGTAAGGCCGGGCGCAATCAGCAGCTTCGGCTTGTAGAGGCCGTCCGACGAAGCGCGCCGGAAGGCGTGAACGCCGCTGAAGGCGATCTGGTTGCCGACCGCGTTCGACCAGATTTCCGGCAGCGTCGGCTCGTCCTCGATACGCACGAGGATGATCGGGCAACCGACCTGATCGAAGATGCTGTCGATCGCGTCGGCCAGCGTTCCCTCGGCGCCGAGACCTTCCGCGTCCTGCGGGCGCAGGATCTGGATCGGCTTGTTGAGCGGGAACTTCACGGCGTCGGCATCGGGAGCCGTGCCGATCAGGCCGATGACGGCCGTCTGGGCAAGGCGGACAAGAACCGGCGTCTCCGCGCTCTGAAAGACGCGCGTGCCGTGGTGGAAGGATACAGAAGCCATCTGGCTCTCCTTTCTGTATGGCCCGAGGGCCGGCTGGCGGTGGTTGTGGTTTAGGCCGAGGGTTCGCCGTCCTTCGCCTTCCTGCGGCGAGAAGCGGACGACCCCGAAGGCGGGGGAATGAAGACCGCGTCGCCGAGGATTCGGCTGCGCAGCGTGTAAGTGCTCGCGTGACCGGCGTGACCGACCCAACTCATCACGACCTGCCGGACCTGGTCGAGGGTGATCTTGCCCTCGTGATACTGGCGCGCCATGCGCTTCATTTTCCGGCGTATCCGTCCGGCGCTGTCCTTCCTGATCTTCCGATGCGTCGGCCAGATGCGATAGCCGAGGAAGTCGAGCGCCCGGCCGTTCGTCGCCGAGACCGGAAAGACTTGAGTCTTCCGGTTGAGACGCAGCCCGAGATGCGCATAGAGAAAGTCGTCGACCGCGACGCGGACCCGGTGCAGATGCTCCTTGTCCGCGCCGATGATCGCGAAATCATCCATGTAGCGCACATATCGCCGTTCGCGCAGTTCGTGCTTCACGAACTCGTCGAGTTCATGGAGGTAGATGTTCGCGAAAATCTGCGACGTCAGATTGCCGATCGGTATCCCGCGCGGCAACGTGGCGCCCGGCTCGGCGACGCTGTCGATGATGCTGTCGATCAGCCAGAGCGTGTCCTTGCAGGCCACCCGGCGCGCGATCATCCTCTTGAGCGCATCGTGGCAGACGCTCGGAAAGAAGCGCGCGATGTCCGCCTTCAGCACATAGATGGCGCCATGCTCGCGCAGCGTCGCCCGAAGGAACGTCTGCGCCCGGTCAGCGCCGGCGTGCATCCCTTTTCCGGTCTGGCACGCATAGCTGTCGGAAATGAACCGGCACGTCCAGATCGGCTCGATAGCCTCGATAAGCGCATGCTGCACGACGCGGTCCTTGAGCGGAAGCGCGGCAATCTCGCGCTCCTTCGGCTCGAAGACCCGGAAATGGTAATACGGCCCGGTGCGATACGTCTTCCATATGAGGCTGTTCTGGATGTCGATCAGGTTCGATTCCAGATCCCGCTCGAATTGCAGGACGTCCGTCTGATGCCGCCGCCCGCGAATGACGCGGCCCCATGCGCGATGTAGGGCCTCGAAACTCGACAGGCCCGAAAACAGGTCGGTGTAGGTCTTCGCCAAGGCATCTCGCTATCGTAAGGGCGACCGGAGCGAAGGGTCGCCGCGCGCAGGCGGTTACTGCAACGCTCCGGTCTGTTCATGTTTTTCGGCGCTTGGCCGAGGAACGCGGGGCCTTTCGAGGGTGTGCGGGATGAGGCCCCGTGAGGCCCCAACTTCTGACTTTCCCCGAGAGCGGGCCGGAAGCCGATATTCGTACTCGTGTTCGAGCGGGCGTTGTTCAAGTTGAGGGAGAACACCCCAGCATTGACGCCGTTGTTCCAGTTGCCCCCACGGATCGGCAGGCGCTCAAACCACTTTACCCGCGTCCCTTTTCCTGCAAGCTCTTGAACCATCCGCCGATCATGCGCCCGATTTCGTCCAGATGACGGGTCCAGACTTCGTAGCTGTTGAACGACAGATAACCGAGGCGCTGGGCAATCCTGATCTGGCTTCGCAACAGATCAAGCTCGGCGTCCAAGTCCTGCATTGTGGTCTTTTTGAAGTATCTCCGATTGCAGATGATGATCAGTCGGAGAAGCGACCACATGGTGCTGCGGATTTCCTGATTAAGAACGTGGCGTTCGGCTTTGGGAAACTGCCTTAAAACCACATATCCATAGGCGATCATGTCTTCGCACTTCCGACGAATTTTCAGATCGTCCAAATCAGGCTCCGCAGCTATTACAGGTGGATGACGGACGGGCTATCGCCCGCCCGGCAGATTGTCAGGCGGCCAGATTTCAGAGGACGAAAGCGGGCCGGAAGCCGATAGTCGAACTCGGGGACGAGCGGGCGATGTTCAAGTAGAGGGAGAACACCCCAGCAGTGACGCCGTTGTACCAGTAGCCCCCACGGATCGGCAGGCGCTCGTCCAGATTCCGCAGGTAAAGATAGCCGCGGTCGATGCTGGTCGCATGCGGGAAGAGGCCCAGCACCTTGAGGATGTTCGGGACGGTGACGCCGCCGGCGGCGGTCAAGTCCTTATACAACTGGCTCGCAGCCGTTTCGCCGTTCGACTGGCTCGTCACCGAGGTCGCAAGCTGCGGGTTGCCGGCCCCGTCGACGCCGGTTGCGTTCCACTTCAGCGTGTTCGCCGTGCCGGGATTGACCAGATTGCCGTTCTGCAGGATCGCCTTCCACAGCGGGCTTGCGGCGCTATGATCAGCGTCCGTCTCGGCCGCATTGTTGTCGGGAATGATCTGGATTTCGCCGTTGACCATGCGCATGCCGCGCACCCATTCCCAGACATTGCCGCAGAGGTCGGTGATGCCCGCCGGCGTGTTGTCGTGATACCAGCTTACCGGGCCGGAGCCGGTCAGCGTGCGCGCGGTGCCTTCGGCGAGGCCGGGCGCAAGGCCATCCTGCCGGCGGCCGGTCTCGTAGGTCTGCGCATGGTCGCGGCCGTAGTTGGTGTTGCCGCGCGGCATGAAGCCGTTCTTCCAGCACCACAGGGCGACCGCCGACCATTCGGCATTGGTCATCATGTGCCAGCCCGGCCCCTTCGCCGAGCAGCGTGCGTTCGCGTTGTCGAAGTTGATCGACGCGCTGGGGTCTTGGCCGGGCAGCGACAGGGCGTGATTGTCATGGATGCGGGCGAGATACTTGCCCACGAAAATCTCGCTCTTCTGGATGCCGCCGACGAGGAAGGCGGGATGGGTGCCGGTCCCCAGCGCCGGGTCGATGTCCTCGATATTGAAGCGCGGCACCACGCACATGATCGAGGGATAGCCCTTGCTGTCGTAAAGGACGGTGTTCACGCCGCCCGAGGCGGCCTCAACGGACTGCCGCAGGGCATCCGGCATCGAAATCGTGACGGTCATCAGGATTTACTCCTCGTCTTCAGGGGTTGCAGGGTTTTCGGGCAGCGCCCACAGTTGCAGCGTCACGGCCTCGGCCTGGCATGGCTGCGGCACCGAGACGGTCTGGGTGACTTCCTCACCCCCCACCGTTTCGGTGATCTCCTCGTCGGCATATCGGCGAGGTGGAATGATGATGACGGCCGCGTAAACGTCGCCCTCGAAGCTCAACTGGCCGTCGCCATCGGTGAAGACCGAAAGGACGCGCTCGGTGTCCTCCTGTTCTTCGCCCAGGTCGATCAGAAGATTGCCGAGGATTAGGGTGCAGTCGTCGAGTTCGAAGGCTGCCTTCGCGCCCTCGTTCATGTGCATGATGTTCATCGCCGCCTCACTGGTAACGGGGGTTGAGAAGCGTCCAGCGCAGAACGACGTTGTCGGCGCTGCCGGTCATCCGGATCTTGAAGCCGTTCCGGGCGCGGTCGTATGCCTGCACCGCGCCAACGGCCGCCACGTCGGTTGCGCTCTCCACCTCGACCGCGACGTCATAGTCGGCGTTCGGCAGAATCTCGGGGAACGCGACCGTCACGAACGGGCTGCTACTCGTCACCCACGAGCTCGCCGACTGGATCACGCGGAGGTCGGTCAGCGTGACCGCCGTGATGTTGTTCCCGGTGCTGCCGGCCGGGATGTCCAGCCGGTAGAGCGGCAGGCCGTTCGCGGGAACCTCGGCGGCGATCTGGACCGCATAGGCCGAGCCGACCGTGTTGACGAGGAAGGCGAAATAGGAGCGCGCCTGCGCGCTTTCGTTCGTCGGGATCGAGACGTGGTAGTCGTCGTCCGGCAGGCTGATGATCCGACCGTCGATCTTGGCGCGCGACATCCCGGCGCCGACCGTGCCGCTCTGCGACAGGTGCAGCGCGCGAATGTCGCTCTTCGTCAACACCATGCCGGTGATGACGTGCTTGTTCTTCAGGACGGCGCTTCCCTGCGCGAGAACGCGCTGGCGAAGCGTATCGAGCGAGCGCGAAAACAGGCCGGCAAGCGAGTGCGCCTCGAGGATGCCTGCGGCGACGGAAATACCGTCGAAGCCGCGAAGAACTTGCATCTCCTTGGTGAGCGCGCCGCCGAGGTTGAGCGCCTCCTGCACCGCGGCGAGGAGCGCGTTCTGGCTTTCCGGCGACAGGGCGTCGAAGCCCTGCATCCTTTCGGCAAGGGTGGGCCTGCCGGCGCGCGCCTCGATCACGTCGTCCGCGATGCCCTTGAGCCAGCGGGTGCGGTTCGCAAGCTGCCGCGCCTGAATGTTCGAGATGCCGTCGACGCCGCCGACGACCGGATCGGTCGTCTCGATCTGGTAAACGCCGGCGGGATAGGTGTTCTGTTCTGGCAGGTTCGCCATGCCCGTGCTCCTTTGGCCTAGAAGATGATGGTCCAAGACCCCTCAAGGGAAATGTCGCTCCCCTTCTCGATCGGGGCGCGGGTCTTGCGCGCGAAGAGGGTGCTGTCGGTCGTGATGAGGCCGAACTCGCGGATTGCCATGCCGTTCGCCTCGCCGGTGCCGATCGACCAGTTGAAGCGGACCTGTCCGGCGGCCGGGTAGGAATGGCTCGCGATGGCCTTGATGAAGGCCGATGTGAGCGCGGTGTCGTCGGGCGTCGGGCCGTTGCCGTTCGTGCCGATGCCGATGCGGTTGATAACCTTCCCCGCGCCGTCGCCGGCGATGAGATAGGCCAAGGCGACGCGCGCGACGGTCATAATCATGTTTTCGTCGCGCAACGTCTGGATGACTTCCCCGTCGCGAAGCACGCGCACGAGCAACTCCCCCCGAAGGAGGATCGGGTCGGTGATAATCACGTCACACCTCAAGCTGTTAGGATTGTCTCGACCGGGCTGTTGTAGAACGCGCCGGCGAAATACTTCGCCGACCCGGCATGGCTGATCGAGCCGTCGTAGATGTCGCCGCCATGGCGGCGCGATCCGTCATAGAACACGTTGCGCCGGACGATGATCGGCATGTCGACATCGGCCACCGATGGCTGCAAATCGCCATGGTTGAAGATCGCATTGTGGCGATGGCGGCCATCGTAAGAAAGGCGGACGCCGAGGCGATCCGTCACGGCATGGCGCACGCCCGTCGTCAGAAGGACGCGCTCGTTGCCATAGGTTTCGCCGGTCGCCCCCCAGCCGTTATAGCGCACCTGGCCGCCGTGCTTGAGGCTCCCGTCATGCAGATGGCGGACGGCGTGATCATGGTTGATCGAGGCGTCGTAGCGCCGACCCCACGGATAGACCTCCGCCGCGCCATGCACCACGGCGAGCTTATCGGCATCGTCCGTTTCGATGTCGTCGAGGAAGTCCGTCGTGTAATGGATCGATTCCAGATGCGACCGGACGTTCTTATGTTCCATCACGGCGCGCTTCAGCAGCACCGGCGTCAACTGGCTGGCCACCGAGGTCGAGTGCCAGCCGTAATAGGCTGTCCCGCGATACTGGATCGCGGCGTTGTGCCGGGCAAGATCGACCGTCGAGTTCGGCTCGCCCTGAATATCCGTCTCGTTGAGATCAATGGTCAGGCGGAAGTGATAAGGCTGACCGCCATATTCGAACCATTCCTCGACGACCGCCCCGAAATTCAGGAGGTTGATCGCGTCGACGAGGCCCTGCCGGCTTCCCTTCGCCCGGTGCATCTCCCAGCTTTGGGCGATCACCTGACGCTTCTTCTCGACCGGCCAGTCCGGATCCCAGAGGTCGACGCCTTCTTCCCATGCGAGCCACGGAAGCAATTCTTCCGGGCAGAGCATCGGGTCTTTCGCCCGCCGAACGACGTCGGCGTCGATGCGCAGCACGCGCCCGTCGACCTCGACGAGCGCCCGCTCCAGATCGACGGCGCTGGGCGGCAGGATGGTCACGTCGGAGTCCCTATCTCAAGCTCTATGCCGGTACACCACGGCGCGATATGTGCGACGCCGCCGACGTCGTTCGCCGGCGTCTCGATTTCGACCTCTTCGATTTCCGACCGCCCGGTCGTGTCGACCGCATGCGCGGCCGAGAGGATCAGCGAGATCGGCACGGCCGAGCCGATCCGGTGGCGATCGAGCGCCATGGCGTTGATGCGCGACACGGCCTCCTGAAACACGACATTGCGATCCGGCCCCGGCCGAATGAAGAGGGTGCCCTTGATCTGGTAGGGCACGATCTGCGCCGCGGCGACGATCACCTTGTCGGTCAGCGGACGCGCACGCTGGGCGGTTGCGTTTTCCCGGTCCCAGACGTTGATCGGCGATCCACCGGCCGGGCGGATTTCCCACGCGCCGAGCCGCTCCGCCACCGCGTGCAGCATGGCCAGCGAGGGCGTCCCGTTCCCCGCATCCGAAAGAACGGACACCCACGCCTCGCCCGGCGAGACGAAGGCTTCCTCCGGCCCGTAGGCGACCGCATCCTTGATGCCGGGATAAGCCGACAGGGTGTGCCACACATAGGCACCATATGGGCCGGCGGTCGAAAGCGCCTCATAGGCAATCTGGATGCGTCGGCGGAACGGCTCGTCGGCCTCGCCATCGAACCTGACCGTCCCCACGCGAGAGCCGAGATGATCGAGCGTCGCCCCCCAGCTTGTCGCGAGCAGGACGGCACGGACGGCGTCGTTCACGCGACCGCGCATCAGCATCTCGTGATAGCTGTCCGCCTGCTCGACGATCACGACGGGATCGGTTTCGAGCATCTCCACGTCGAACGGCGGCAGGGTCGGGTAGCGGGTCCGAACCTCTTCCCATCGCGCCTTGAACTCGGCGATGCGGGCCGCGAAAATAGCCTCGTAATCGAGCGTCTCGACCGCCGGCGGCGGAAGCCGGGAAAGGTCGACATCCTGAAAGCGTCGGGTCATCGCTCAATTCCTGTTCGCACGAAAGGCACGATCAGCGAGGCGCTTTCGGCGACGCTGAAATCGCCAAGGTGGCCGCGCGGAAAATACGTCCCGGCGAGTTCGATCTCGATAGTTCCGTCCGCCTCGGTCTTCACGATCTGGCATCCGGAAACCTCATAGCGGGGTTCCCATCGGGCGATCGCCATCACGCTCGCCGCGTAGATCGCGAGGATGACCTGGTCCGTCATGGGGCGGTCGATCAGGTCGAAAACCTCCGATCCGAACTCGCGCCGCATGACGCGGCTGCCGATCGGCGTCGTCAGGATGACGCCGATCGACTGCCTGACATGATCGAACCCCGCGAGGGGGGCGCCGGTCTCGCGGTTGAGGCCGGTCGAGGTCATGTCAGTCCCCCTTCTTGTCGTCCGGCTTCGCCCCGCCTGCCGGCGTCGACTTCTTGGTCGACGGCGTCGAAAGCTGATTCCCGTAGGGCGGGAGGAAAGGCTTGGCCACCTTGTCGGGAATCTCCCGCTCTTCCGGGCCGGATTCGTACCAAGTGCCGCCGTAGAAGCCGGCCGTGTTCACGATCACTTTCATGGGGATGCCCCTTTCGGTTGGTGTTTAGACTGGCGGTCCCGGCGGTCCCGGCGGGGCGGTTACGTGCCCGTGGGTGTCGCCGATATTCTTGCCGTTGTGCGTCACGCCCGGCCCTTCGATCACGACGTCGCCTTCGAGCCGGATCGTTCCAGCCTTGAGGGTGATCTCGCCGCCGGTCATGGCGAGGACCGTATCCCCGATCTTTATGTGATACGGCGTCGCGCTGTTCTCGCGGGCGTTGCTGTCGGAATAGTCGCAGCCCTCGATTCTGGCGTCTGTCATGTCCCCGCTTTCGCTCACGACGTCGATCTGCTCGCCCTCGTTGAGAAGCACGTCGACCTTCACGCCGCCGGCGGCATTGACGCGCGGCTTGATCCAGTCCGTGATGAACTCGTTGCCGTCCTCTTCCGCAATCTTGACGCGATACTGGCCTTTACCGTGATCGACCTCCTTGATCGTCCCGGTGCGCCGGCGGTTGCGGTTGCGGCGCTCCTGCTCGGCGACCTTGCGCTCAAGCTCGACGATGCGATCCAGAATCCCCGGCATGGCGCTATTCCGTCCGCTCGACCGCGACGCTCTGCACATCCGGCTCGGTCCCCTCGGCTGGCTGGACGGCGATGTCGAACAAGGCACGCGCCTCTTCGAGCGTCATCCCGAACCGCCGGCGCTGGGCTTCGTGCATGCGGATACCGTCCGGAATCCCGACAAGCGATTGCATCGTCGAGAGATAGGGGTGATCGGCGGCGGCCATCCTTGCGAACAACCGCGCCCATATGCTCGTCGGCGCGACCGGCTCCCCGAAGACCGGGTCCGGCAGGAGATCGACCGTCACGACAAGCTGATGCGCGGCGATACGGGTGCCGCTCGTTTCGTCCGACGTCCGCTTCCGCTCGATCTTCACGATGCCCGAGGACAGATCGCGCCATATCTCCGACCAAGGGTTGAGCGGATCGGACAGGGCGGTCACGATCTGCCTGCCGACACAGTCGAGATAGAATTCCAGCGCACGGTCGGTTGCGCACAGGCCCGGCAGCACCTCACTGGCGCCCGTCTCGGGATCCGTTACCGTCATCGCCCCGGTTATGCCGACCTCGATCGTGAGGGCGGTTGCGCCGGAGCGATGGAGCGCGCGCAGATCGAGCCGCTCCTCGACCTTCGCCGCATCGGTATAGACGGCGATCCACGGCTTTTCCTGATCGGAGCGGAGGCTCCCGTCCGCCGCGACGTCGAGCGCGCCGATCTCGCTGTCCAGCACGTTCTTGTCGACCAGCGTCTTGCCCTTCAGGGCCTCGACCGTGGCGATGCGCAGGGCGATCCGGCCGAGCATCAGAGCTCACCCAGTTTCAGCACGAGGCGCGGCTGGCCCCGGTCGTCGGCCGACAGCACCTCGAACCAAGGCTGACCGGGCCGCGCCAGCGCCTTCACCTTGTCGCCCTTCCTGAAGACGAGGTCCGGATACTTCGCGCGGTCGATATGCAATTCCGAGGGCTGCGCGGCGACACGGCTGCGCCAGTCGCGGTCGATGCCGCCGGAGACCATCGTATCCTTGCCCGCGTCGACTCGAAGGATGGCTTCAATGTCGCGCGCCGGCCGATCCGGGTCGATCGCGCCATCATTGAAAAAGGACAGCCTCACCGGCTCCGCGCGGAAGCGGTCGACTATGGCGAGCGTGCGGTCGCGAAGCTGGTGATGACGCGCGGCCAGCATCGGATCAGGCGCCCGCAGCCAGGTCGGCTATCTTCTTCTCGACGGCGGCGACCTGCTCGGCGAGCTTGGCCTTATCCGCAACGTCCTGCGTTTCCTCGACCTTCTTGCGCAGGCCGGCGAGGGTCGCTTCGAGCCGCTGCCGCGCCTCGGCGGAATCGCCGCCCGAAGCCTTGGCCGCCTTGCCCTTCGGCTTCGCCTCGTAGGCAAAACGGTCGTGAACGAGGTGCTTCCCGTAGTCGGCGGGGACGGGCACCGGCTCGTGGGCGGGCACCTCCTTATCCTTGTCGCCCGTGATGGCGGCGGGCAGGATTCCGCCGTTCGGGAACGCGATCCACATGGTTTCCTTGGACATGGTGGAATCTCCTTTCGTTTCGCGAAAACCCTCGACCCGAGGATTTGCGGAAAACGAAAGGCGGCCCACGAGGGGCCGCCCTTGTCGTTTCCGGCGCGGATCAGGTGAGCGTCAGGCGGCGCAGCACCTTCGGCTTCGTGCAGAGCGAGATGGCGTTCATCTGCACCTCGATCTCGCGGCCCTTGCCGTTCGGCTTCTTGTATTGCCGCATATAGAACGGCAGGCCGATCGTGTTGACGGTCTCCTCGTAGTCGGCCGGCGCGAACCTGGTGATGAAGAGATCGGGAACGCCCTTGACCACCACGCGAGCCTCGTCGTTCGCGATATACGGCGAGCCGAGGTCTGCCGTTGCCTTCGCCCCGGTGCGATAACGCTCCCACGTCGCGCCCGCGAATTCGAAGGTATCGGGCACGTCCTGCCGCAGCACCGCCGCCCCGCCGTGATAGAGAAAGGTGTCCCTGACCGACTTGTGCGTCCAGAGCGCCTTGTGGAAGCTGCGGCCGGTAAAGACGTGAAGGCCGCCGTAAGTTTCGTCCAGATCGTCCTCGATCGAGTAGATCACGTCTTGGAAGACATTGGCGACGATGGTGGAGTCGACGTCGAGTTCGAGGGAGACGGCAGACGGGACCGGGATGCCGAAGCGGCTATAGAGGTTATGCAGCACCTTGCCGCTCTTCGACGTCACGTTCCCCTTGATCGCGCCGATACGCTGATGCTCCAGCGTCATGGTCAGATCCTGCGCATGGCGCATACCCTTGCGCTCGACGCGGTTCTGAATCGTTTCGAGGGTGTCGGTCGTGCCGAACGCCCGCACGTTCTGCACTTCGTCGGCCAGTACGGAATCGTCACGCTGGTAGTGGTCGATGTCGAAGGGGATGCGGGTGCGGTTTTCATCGTCCGTCGTCTCGCCGGATGCCCCGCGCGCAGTCGGTTCCACGAGCGAGAGTTTCCCGTCGCGCATCTCGATCGAGATGCGCGTGGTGCTCACGCCGTCCTCTTCGAAAAGGCCGGTGGCGGAAATCT
>NZ_CALMYP010000060.1 GCF_937873615.1 uncultured Paracoccus sp. | reverse complement strand
CCTGTTCGAGGTTGCCGCTGAAATCGGCGTGCATCATCACGACGCCGATGGAACCTGCGCCGCCGAAGTCCGGCATGAATATCTGGCGAGCCTGGCTGGCGAGCAGGTATCCGGCCGAATAGGCGTAATCAGTCAGAATCGCGATCGTCGGCTTGGCGGCCGACAGTTTCCGGATGGCGACCGCTGTCTCGAAAGCGCCGTTGACCATTCCCCCGAAGGAGTCGATTTCGAACACCACGCCGCCGACGTCCTCGTCGCGGGCGGCGCGGGCGATCTGCACCTGCAGGCCCTGATAGGACGTCTCACCCGACGAAGCCCCCACCCATGCGCCCTTGTGGACGAGCGTCCCCTCGATCGGAATCACCGCGACGCGACCGATCATGTCGAAGGGCCGGACGCCGGCGCGATCGTAGGCTCGCCCCAGCCGATCCCCGAGCACGCCGGCAGATGGGCGCCCCGCCGAGAAGGCGACATGATCGACCGGGCCTTCGCCGTTGACGACGCTGACCGGAAACCCGGTCAGGCGCGGGCCGAGCATCCGAATGACCGTCTCGGCCTTCCTCGGATGGTAAAGGTGCGGCTGCTCGAACAAGATCGAGCAGATGCGGTCAAAGGCTGGCATAAGATGCCCTCTCAAACAAAGCGCATGCTCTTGGCATAGCGCCGGCGGCGGCCCTGCGAGGCGGCGCACTCGTTTTCGTACCGTTCGATAAGCTCCCGCAGCCGGGCGGCATTGGCCGCGCTCCATCGGACCTCATCCTCGCCGAAGCGCGTCATGGCCACGCCGCCGCCGGTCGCGATGATCAGTTCGGCCTTCTTGAGTTCCGAGGCGACCTCACACGGATTGTTGATGTCGACGGAAACGCCATTGATCAGCACCGTCGTCATCATGCCCTCTCTTTCTTCCGGGTTTCGTCTTCTTCCCGATCCCCGTCCTTGTTCGAGGCCGGGTTGCGAACGAAGGGCGACGGCATGCCGGCGGCGACATAGCGATCGTGCTCGCGCTGCCGCTGCTCGAAGACTTCGTCCGGATCCTTCCCGAGCTCGGCGCACTCGTCGGCCAGCGTCGAGGTGCCGTTGAAGATGCGCTCGCTCGACGCCTTCGCGCTCTTTCCGTCGTCGGCGGACGGCTTCGCCGGACCCTGCCAAAGCGCCCACGCGAAGCGTTCCCGGTTCGCGGCGAATGCTTCGTATCCGCCCTTCACCTCGATCCTGCTCTCGCCGACTTCCTCGTCCAGCCAGTTTTCGTAAAGAGACTGGCAAGGCGGCGCGGCAATGCGCTCGCGGCGACGGACGACGACTGGCCAGATCGACGAATTCTCCATCCGCACCGACGAATAGGTCGCGTTCTCGTGGTTCATCGTCAGGCCGCCGAACGAGATGCCGATCGCCCGCGCGATGTCGCGCGACAACTCCCTGTTGACCGACAGGAACTCCGGGCTGGGCGTCCGCGTCGAAAGCAGTTCCAGCTTCTCGCCGGGGGCGAGATGGGACACCCGCGGATTGCCGCTGATCGAAATCTCGCCCTCGGCGGCGCGGTCGAGCGCGGCCATGAAGAAATCGCGATAGCTGTCCTTGAACTCCTTGTCCTCGATCGCCTCGATCGCCTCGAAGGCATCGGCCGAGGGGGAGGCGCTGGTCAGCGCCGCCGCGAACACGGTCTGCAAGATCGCGGTCTGGATCGTCGTGTCGACCAATGTTTCGCGAAGAATATGCTGGCGGAAAGCCGCAGCGAGGCGGCTGATGCCACGGACGTCGCCGGCGTCCATCGGGTCGAAGACATGAACGACGCGCTGGCGCCCGTCCCTGTCGTAAGCGCGATGATCGCGCTTCACGATGATTCCCGTTTCCTTCTCCTGAATCCTGTAGGCGACGGGCCGCCCGTTCGGATCGTGGACGACGCCCTGAAAAAGCCCCTCCATCTCGTTCGTGTCCTGCACGAGCTTCGTGGGGTTGACGAGGCAGAGCTTGGTTCCGCTCGTGATTCCATATTGCCGGCGCTGGGCGCGCGGCATGTATTCGATCAGACCGAGACCTTCGCCATAGGCCATATCCCAGCGCAGCATGATGTCGATTTGCTGCGGACCGGAGAACTTGCCCCGGAAGTCGCACTCGCGCGGCTCCCAGAAGTATCGCTTCCACCGCTGCTTGATCGTTTTGACCAGCGCCGCGGTTTCCGCTTCGCTATAGCCGAGATCGCGAAGATCGGGCTGCGGGTTGAGGACCAGCTCGACGCCGACCGTGTCGGCGATCACCTGGTCCGCCGCGCCGCGAAGCTGGCCGGAATTCTGGATCAGGTCGAGCGCGAGGGCGGCGGTGCGTCGCCATACCGCCCGCACGTCGTCCCGGTGCTCCCGCAGGACCGCCGGGCGCGACGAGAGGACGGCCGACCGCGTGTCGCGCAGGTATCCGCTGCGCGGCACCGACGACGAGCGCGCGGCGCTGCCGGCCTTCACTCGGACCCTCGGCTTCTCGGTCATTTACGGTTCTTCCACCTCTGCCGCCGCTGGCGTCGTTTCTCTTCTTCGTCGTCCGCCGGCGGCGGGGCTTGATTGGCTGGGACGATCCGCGTGAGCAAATCCTCTATGTCGCCCTGCACAGCCTCGGGCGGACACTCCCGTTCGGCGTCGTATCGGTCCCAGACCTGGTCGGGCATCGACCGGATGCCGAACTTGATGGCGGCCGCCTCGGCTTGAAGATGCGTGTCGAGGCCCTCGTTCGCCTGCGCCGGATCCTTCACCCACTCGTATTTGACGAAGCCGGACTTCGTGCGCACCGCCTTGCGGCTTTCGGCCGTAAGCTGGCGATAGAACTCGTCCTCGAGGCCGCGCGGCAGGGCCACGAAGCCGCGCTGCAAGGGATCGTCCTTCGCGAGATTGCGATAGAGGCCCATTTTCAAGACCGACGTCGCGAAGTTGAAGAACCGGCGGGAATACCGCTTGACCTTGCCGGTCTTCGTGTTCCGCTCCTTCTTCACCGCGGCGATCAACGGGGCCGACTCGGATGGCACGCCGCGGACCATGATCAGGCGGGACGTGGGGTGCTTCTTCACCCAGCCCCAGACGTCCTCGGTCCATGCGTTGCCGTCGATCGCAACCATGTCGGCCTGAATCGGACGGCCATGCGCGTTACGCCACGTCTGCGCCATCAATCCGTCGAGCATGGCGCGGCAACCGTCCTCGCTGATATGGCCGGGGAAGACCACATATTCGATGACGGCGCGGCGGAAGTCTCGGCCCCACGCCACGATCTGCGCCTCGACCCGATCCTTCTGGCAGTCGATGCCGATCGTAAGTAGCGGATAGCCGACCGGAATCGAGCCTCGCGAATAGAAGGACAAAGCCCCCCTGTCCCGCAGGCTCTCCCATCCCGGCGCCTCGCCGAGTGTTCGGTAGGCGCGGCCGACCGTATCGTTGAAGAACGTCTGCTCGGACGCCGGGTCGCCCTTGGCGCTCAACCACTCGCGGGCGATCCGCTCGAAACTTTGCAGGAGCGAATACGCCGACCACAGATGAAAGGAACGATGGACCCGCTTCGCCGCCGGGTTGCCGGCGCGCCAGACTTCCTCGCCTTCCGCCTCCCGCCGCTTGGCCTCGCGGAACATCTGCGGCCGATGAAACTCTTCGATAACGCCGCCGCACCCATCCGCGACGCATGTGAAATGCGCGCGCTCCGGATGCTTTTCGTCGATCGACTGCTGGAAATTCTCCCATTCCAGCGTCTGCATTTCGCCACAGTGCGGGCATGGCAGGAAAAGACGTTCCTGACTTCCGTCCTCAAAGTTCCGGGTGATCCTGCACCCCGGCTCGACGAGCGGCGTCGAGATTTTGAAGACCTTCGCGAACTCGTGTGCGCGGGATCGGCTGTCGGCTTGCGTCTCCGGGTCGCCGGCGGCGTTCATCTCCCATTTCGCGAGGTCGTCCTGCACCTGCCGGCGCATGGTGACTTGCGACAGGGAGGCCGGCGAATTGGCCCCCGAGATCTGGATCGCGCCGCGACCGTCGACCCGTTCCTTGTAGAGAACGCTATCCAGACCGTCGCGCGAGCGCATCGGGAAGAGACGAGCGAGCGCCGTCGTGCCTTTCAGCATCGGCGCCAGCTTCATCTTCGACCAACGCTGCGCGTTCGAGTCGGTCGGATGAACGTAAAGAAAGTCACCGGGGTCCATGTCCATGGACCCGCCGCAGAAGATATTGGCGAGGACGGTGCCGCCAAGCTGCGCCGACTTCGCCAGCGTGACGGTCCTGCAAGGGTCGCTCGGAGACAGCGCCCGCAGGATTTCGTCGAAGTAGAAAAACAGATCGCGGTTATACGGACCCGGCAGCGGGCTTTCGCGCTCCGAAAAGACGATGTTGCGCTCGGCCCATGCGAGATAGTTGACCGGCGGCGGGGGTGTCAGAACCTCGGCCAGCACGTCGTTCGCGATCCGCTCGGCGTTCGCGACGACAACCGTCATGGAGGTCATGCTTCGCCGCCTTCCTCGATCACATATTCCACGGTGGCCGGCACATCCTCGGACTGCTCTTTGGCAACCTGGGCGGCCACGCCCTTCTTCTCGTTTCGCACCTCCCGCAACAGATGCAGCACGTCCCGCTGGGGGAGGCTGAACTTTCCGGCGATGGCGGAGGCGAAGTCGACCAGCATAGCCGCGTTCACCTCGTCCACCTGCCGCGCGAGGCGCGCCATCTGCGCGCGCACGTCATCAGCCGGGACCAGCTTCCCCCGCCGTGTCGCCTCTTCGACAGCGTCGCGCTCGTTCTTCCGGCGCTCGCTCTTCAGCCGCTCAAGCTGGATCTGGTAGGCGACGTCGTCCGTGCGCAGCGGCGGCGCGGTGCTCGTCGGCTGATCGGTCGCTGCGCCGGCGGCACCGAAGACGCGCGTGCCGATTCCATTGCCGAGGCTCTGGCCGACATCGCGGCGAGCCTTGATCTGCTCAAGCGCGCGATCGACGATGATCTTCGCGGAGCGCCCCTCGCCGTCCAAGGCGTCCGGGCCTATCTTGCCTTCGGCGATCCACTGGCTCACGCGGCCGGGCGAGACGCCAACTTCACGCGCGAAGTCGCCCTTTGAGAGAACCTGCATTTTAGTGCTCTTTAGGCTCCTCTTTAGGAACGAATTTAGGCTCCTAAAACCGTGTCAGACTGGCGAAGGTTCGGGCGCAACTCCGCCCGTGGGCGATGCTGCGGGGATACGGTCCCTATACGGGGGTAGGGGTCAGCGCCGCATGAGGCGCCCGAGTTCGTGGTCGACCCGGCGGGGGAGCACCTCGCGCACCGTCCGATCGAAGGCGTCGAGGGTCGCCCCGCTCACCATCTCGGCGGGGATGACGACGCCCGACTGCTCGACCTTGATCGGAAACCGCGAAGCCCCAACCCGTCGCACGACATGGCCATGGAACACGATGCCCGAACGGTTCGGGAAGCGCCCGCCCTTGATGAACGTGCCGGCGAACACCTTCCGCTTTCCGAACGGTGCAGCCGATACCCCGGCGCGGGTTTCACGCGCCTTGAAGAACTTGAGCGCCACGTCGCCACCCCGCGCCGACATGGTGTAGGCGAGGGTCTGGGGGGACGAGCGCGTCACGCGCACGGCCTTGATGATCGTGGTGCGGGGCAGGCCCGTTTGCTTCGGCAGCACCCGGCGCACCTGCGTTCGAGCCATATCGCCCGTGCGGTTGACGGCCCGGTTGCCGATCTTGCGCACCTCGCCCTCGGCGAGCGTGGACAGCATCTTGCCGAAACGCTGGATGCCGGAGACATCGGCCCATTTCGTCACGAGCATGGGTGCCTCCGGAAACGCGAAAGCCCCGCAGCGTTTCCGCGCGGGGCTATGAACCTTTTTATCCGTGACAAGGTATAGGTCAAACTTCTGCCGCACGTCAAGCGGTTCTTTTCGCCCCAGCGCCCGGCCCCGCAATCAGTTGCACGCGCGGGCCGCGCTCGCCCCACGGACGGGCGACGATGTCCGAATCTGACAGCCGATGCGAGACAAGCCGATTCGCGACCCGGTCGTGAACGCGCCGCAGCGCCGCGGCCCATAGTTCGCGGTCGAGCCTGCCCATGATGTCGGCGACCGGGTCGTCGGAAAACTCATATTTGCGATATGCGCCCCGGAACGGCCTGCCGGCCTTGCGGTTGAAGCCGTCGACCTCGATCGCGTTGGCGCGGCCGAAGACGTCGCGCACCTGCTTGGCCATGAACCATGCGGGCCGCCCTGCGCGCTCGACCATCCTGATCGCCGGGACCGGGGCCGCCCAGCCCGGCTCGCGGCCGAGCACGGCGCTGCCGATCACGAGGCTGACAAGATGCGCGGCGCGGCGGATGCGCGGGCGAAGCGTGAACCGCTCGACCGCCCGCTCGACGGCCTGCGCGGTCAAGACCGGCATGCGGTCGTCATGCTGCGGCCAGTCGGGCAGCGGATCCCAGCCGGTCGGGATGACGATCTCGCAATGAGCGAGGTCGGCCACTTCCTCGCCGATGACGAGGGCGTCGTCGTGGGGCGCGCCCTGTTCGAGCAGGAAATTGTCGTGATCGCGACCGGGCGTGTCGATCGTCGTCATCAGTTCGGCCCAGTTCGTGATCTTGCCCCATGACGACGCCTGCAGCATGCGCCATGCCGAATTCACGTTGTCCAGCCCGTCCACGCCGCCGCCTTTCGGCAGTTCATGCACGAAGGCCCATGCCAGCATTTCCTCAATCGCCATCGTTTTCATGTCGAAAACCCCTATCGTCCCAATTTCAGGGCTTCCGCCCCAAATTCCAATCTTCCGCCCCAAAGGGCTTTTTTGATAACTATTTGAAAACACAAACAAAAATCAGAAGTCAGGGGAGATAGGGACGCTAGGGACGATAAATCTCGCGCTTATATGGAAACGAAATCCCCTTCTTTATCGGGGATGTCTCTTTCTATTCACGCGCGCGCACGGGCAACTTCCGATTTATCTGCCCTAGCGCCCCTAGCGTCCTAACCTCCTGTTTTCCCGCACCCTTTTTGCCGACCCTTGCGCCCCATCCTTTCGCCTATCGTCCCTCGCAGCCCAGAAATCGCCCCGCGCGTTGCGACGATAAGGAAGGAAGGCCAAGGCACGGCCTCGGCCAGAAAGGGGGACAAGGGTTTAGCGGTCATGGCCGTAATCCTCGGGCGACGGGCCGGGGTCGCGGCCGGGTGGCGTCACGAACTCGTCGCGGACATGGATGCCGCGATAAACCGTCGTGCCGCTCTTCGATTTCCAGAAGGTGCGCATCTGGCCGTCAGGTGCGGCCCATGACAGGCGCGTATAGTCGGGGAACTTCCGGGCGAAGGTGGACGCCTTGAACTCCGGGGCGCCCTCCCGCGACGCCCAGTTCGAATAGCCGATATGCAGGTCGCCCGGCGAGGACACGTCCTCCTCGCGCCCGGTGACGATGCAGGCATTGCGCACGAACGCGCCGATGGGGTCGCTTTCCTCGCGATATTCGCGGGTGGCGGCCAGCACCTTCTCGGGCGGGCGGAGGCCGAAATTCAGATAGTCGGGCGCGCCGGCGATCATCCATGCAAGGACGCCCTCGGCCTCGGCCCGCAACTTGGCGGGAAGCTCGCGGTCGACTTCCTCGACCGGGATCTGCACCTCCCACGGCACGAGATAGACGCGCCGCCAGATGCCGTCCGAGGTGTCGTCGATCCTCGGCTTGTGGTTGCCCGACAGCATGATCTTGAACTGGGGCAGCACCTCGAAGAAGTCCTGATGCAGCCGCCGCACGGCGATCTTCTCACCGCCGGTCAGGGTCTTGATCAGCGCGTCCTTGAGTTTCACGCCCATTTCCGGCTCGCTGGCCGCGACGAGGCGGGCGCCGGGAAGCCGCGCAAGGTCGGGCGTCGCCTCGCTGCCGCCGCGCCGGGTTTCGCCGGCGAAGCTGTCGATCGAGAGGGTGACGGCATAGTCGCCGAGGATTTCGCAAAGCAGATCGACGAAGGTGGATTTGCCGTTTCGGCCCGCGCCATAGAAGAAGACGAGGCATTGCTCGACCGTGAGGCCGAGGAGGCAATATCCCGCGAAGCGTTGCAGGAAGGCTCGGATGTCGGGGTCGGGCTGCACGCGCTTGAGAAACGTCTCGAAGGTGGGCGACCTGGCATGCTCGTCGAAGGCGTAGCCGACCAGCTTCGAGATGAAGTCGGCCGGGTTGTGCGGGTCGATCCGGGCGCGCCAGATATAGGTCGGATCGGCGGGGTCGGATTCGTCGTTTTCCTCGCGGACGAAGCGGATCGTGCCCGAGGCGCAGTTGACGGCGAAGAGGTCGCGATTCAAGTCGCCGACCATCATCGCGACATGCGGCAGGGCCTCCTTCATCATGTTGTCGATCTTCGACGACCCGGCCGAGCTCTTGGCATGGCGGTGCCGGGCGGACTTGCGGCCGTTGACCTTCTTCTTCGCCTCCTCGCCTTCCTCTATGGTTTCCTCAAGCTGCATGTAGATGCCGAGCTTCTCGGCATCCCAGTCCTTCTTCGGGATGCCCATCTTCTTGCGCTCGACGCGGGCATCGCGCCCGGCCTGCATCAGCTTTTCCTCTTCCTCGGTCGCGGTGAGCAGCGCGGCTTCTTCCGAGATCATCTCGGCCGTCTTCTGCGCCAGCGGGCGGACGACGGAACCGTCCTCGTCCTCCTTCCAGCGCGCGCCGTCGAAGCCGTGCCAGCCGATCCGGGCGACATGGACGACGCGGCGGCCGTAGCGGATAAGGAAGCGCCTGCCGTTGCCGATGTCGGTTTCCGGCTCGAAGGCGCAGTCCGAAAGCATGGTCTGGGGATCCGGCTCTTCCGGCGGAGGCGGCGCGGAAGCTGCCGAGACGAGCGGCCGCCCGCCATTGTTCGCGCTGCGGTAGGCAGCGGCGACGATGGCGTCGACTTCATCCCATGCCGGATTGTGCTTTCCTCCCTCACTCACGCTTTCACCTCGTCGTCATAAGAAAATGCAGATGGATGACCGGCCAGCATGGCCGCGAAATCGGTGCCGCGGCGCGGCATGATGATGGGCACGAGCCGGCCCGGCCGGGCGTGGCGGGCCTTGGCGCGGACCATGGCCGAGGCCGTCATCACCGGCTCGGAATCGCCGTCGCCGATCAGGACAAGCTCGTCGACGTGGTCGGGCACGACCATCGCGTCCGGCTCTCCGCCGTCGCGGAACAAGGGAACCGGCCCCGGCACCATGACGGCGCGCTCGCGGCCGTTCTTGTCCTTCTTTCGCAGGGTCGGATGCGCGCGGCGCGACGAAGGGTCGGCCGGGCCGGCCATGTTGCCGAGATCGCCGGCGGCGAAATAGAAGGTGTCGGCGCGGAATTCCTCCCATCGCCCGAAGGCGAGGGTGTTCTCGATCCCTTCCGCGCCGAGCCAGCGGCGGGCGGGAGGGGGGCCGGCGGGCGGGGTCACACCCCCCCTCTTCGTGCCGCGCCCCTTCTTCGTGGCGGGCGCCCCGGAGAGTTCGGCG
>NZ_CALMYP010000059.1 GCF_937873615.1 uncultured Paracoccus sp. | reverse complement strand
GTTGTCGAAGACCGCGGTGATCGCGCCTCCGATGGGGCCCGTGCCCCGCGCCATGTCGGCCAGCGCGTTCGCCACGGTTTCCAGCGCTGGGGCGACGGCGGCGGTCAGACGATTGGTCAGGCCCAGCCAGATCAGGCTGAGCTTGGCGATCGCATCGCCAGTGCGTTCGATCTGCGCCGCATCGGCCGCACTCACCGCCACACCGAAATCCTGCACGTCCTGTGCCGCTTCCCGTAAGGTGGCGGCGTCGATGCGCAGGAACGCCAGTGCGGCGCGATCACCAAAGAGATCGGATGCCACTGCGGCGCGTTCGGCCTCCGGGACATAACGGGCCAAGGCGTCCTGAATGGCCGCGATGCGTTGATCGAGCGGCAGCGCCTGCAACTCCGCGGCTGTCAGGTTCAGCCGCTGCAGCGCCCCCACTGCTGATCCCGATCCGGCCGCCGCTTCCGACAGCCGCGTGGTCAGCTTCTTGGTGGCCTGTTCGATCTCGCCCATCGATACCCCGGCCAACTCGCCAGCCCATGTCAGCACCTGCAGGCTCTCGACCGTCGTCCTGAGCGAAGCAGCCATGTCCGCCTGCGCACCGATCACGTCGAGTCCCGAACGGACCATCGCCACGCCAGCCGCTGCGGCGGCAGCGGTAATGGCGGCCAATGCGATCCCGGCTTTGCGGGCGAAGCTGCCGAGGCGGGCGTTGGCGAGCTCCATCTCCGACGAAAGGCGGCCAAACCCGCGCGTGCCCGCCTCGCCAATCCCTTCCAGCTCGGCACGGACTTGACGGCCGCCTTCGGCGACTAGCCGGACACTGACCCTTTTCTCAGCCATGGCCGTCTCCGATCTGTTCGTTGAGCTTGCGCACCATCACCGCCTCGATCTCGGGCAGCAGCTCGGCGGCGATCAGGGTGTTGATGCCCAGCGCCTGCGCCAGCGCGAGGGCAGCGCCCATGTCCCAGCCCAGCACCGCGCCGGGGATCACCCGCAGTTGCCCACCAAGTCGGCCAACCAGATCCCAGACCTGCCAGCCATCTTCCGTCTGCGGCCGGTTCAGTCTTGCAGGGCAGTCGGGGCAGCGCCCCTCGCAGGCCGCGCAGTAGCGGTCGCCCCCGCCGAAGGACCATTCGGCAAGGGCGCGGAGACGTTTTTTTCCGCGTCCAGGATCAGGCCTTTGGCGACGTATTGGGTCTGGAACGCTTCGAAGACCGGCCAGATTTCCAGCAGGGCATCGATGCCTTCGGGCGAGACCGGGACGATGTTGCCCGCGTCGTCGCCGACCCCCTCCCAATCCAGGACCGCGCGGCGGGCAACGGCCTTAGCCATAGCGAGCGCCATTTCCTCCTGGGTGGCGGTGTTCGGCAGGGCTTCGATGGCAGGGTCGGCGCGGGCCGAGACCATCAAGGCGGTGGTCAGCGGTGCGACCTGCAGGCGAAGGCCGGGTGCGAGGGTCAGCCACGAAGGGGTTGCGGTCAGGTTCAGTCTGATCATGTTCAATAACTCACGACGGTGTTGACGAGGACGGCGGTGCACATCCGGGCGGGGCTGGCGGCCTTGGCGGCCTGCCAGTCGAAGGTGGCCTGGATGCCCTGTGGGCCCGGGATCTCGATCCGAGGGCGCGGCAGGTAGACGGCATGGGCGGTGAAGGTGAAGCTGGCGTTTGCGCCAAGGCTCCAGGCAAAGAGCAACTCGCAAGGCGTGCCGTCGATGGCCTGCGTGATCAGCGTGCTGTCGGCGAAACGGACCTCCACTCGGCCAGTCAGCGCAGCCATGCCGGGGTCTGCCCCTTCGATGCGACCGTCCGAGCGGATGGTCTCGATCCGGTCCAGCCCGTTGGAATAGGTCACCTCGGCG
Organism: uncultured Paracoccus sp.; assembly: GCF_937873615.1. Taxonomy (GTDB): domain Bacteria; phylum Pseudomonadota; class Alphaproteobacteria; order Rhodobacterales; family Rhodobacteraceae; genus Paracoccus. Next base: position 6,263 of record NZ_CALMYP010000059.1, on the reverse strand, counting down.
GAAATGACGTTGCCGAGGGGCGAGCCGTTGCGCGTGATCGCGCCGTTGAAATGCCCGAACCGCTGCAGTGCCAGCGCGGTCGGCGTACCGGCCGCCGTGGCCGCTGCCACGCTTTCACCCTGCGCCACCAGCCGCGCTGTCGCCGTCAGCAGCCCCGACCGCGCCATCTGCCACGAAAGCTGATCGCAAACGCAACCGCTGTACATCGCATAGCGCGGCACCTCGGGCATCGCCGTCTCGATGGCCATGCTCGGCAGCGTCCAGTTGCCGGACTGGAAGGTGTGGGTCTTCGGCGTCGTGCCGGAGGTGACAGGCGCACCGAAGGCCGCCTTCAGCCAGAGGCCAAGGTTCTCGACATCGATCGGCACCACCACATCGCCGTCGGCGGTGACCGCGTCCTTGATCGGGGCCAGCGGGTCGCGCCCCTGGCCCAGCAGTTCCGAGGCGATCAGCGGTTGTTCGGAGCCGAGCGTGGTGCTGGCGAAGGGCACCGTGCGATAGCCAGAGGTGGGCGGGGTGCCGTAGACAGTCTCGAACGCAAGCGCCATCTGCGCCCGCGCCCCATGGGCTCGTGCCATCGTAGTCTCCTGTGGTGAAGGGTGTCAGGCCAGCGGGTCGGCCGTGGAATAGTGCAGGACGACCGGGATCACCGCCGCCTTCAGGCTGGCAGCACCCTCCACGGCCAGATCGACCGGGCGCGGCGCTTCCGCCTCAACCCAGTCGCAGAGGCCGCCAAGTGTGCGGTCGGTGGCAAGCGCTGCGCCGACAGTGGCGCAGAGCGTGTCGAAGGCGGCGTCACGGGTGGCACCCTGCACGACCGCTTCGATCTCGGCCCGGTGCTGGTAGTGGTAGCGCAACGGCGAGAGCGTGACCTCGGGATCCCCCGGCTCGCCGTCGCGCAGGATCAGCAGACCCGCGGCGGGCACGCGCTCGGGCAGCACGTCGCCGCGCAGGGCGGTGGCGGGCAGCGCCGACAGCCGCGCGTGCAGCGCGGCGAGGATGGTTTCGCGAGAAGTTGGCATTCGGCGGCCCTTGGCTCAATTGTGACTTCTGCGACAGTCAGCGATATGCTAAAGGTAATACCCATGAATACTCACCCGGAGCCGTACCCATGAACGCCGTCCGCCCCATCGCCGTGAAGCTCGATCAGGATACCCGCGAACGCCTCAAGCGGTTGGCGGATGCCAAGGACCGCTCGACCCATTGGATGCTGCGCGAGGCCGTCGCGCAATTCGTCGAGCGCGAAGAGAAGCGTGAGGCGTTCCGGCAAGCGGGGTTACAGGCATGGGAAGAGTTTCAGTCGACCGGCAAGCACGTCACCCATGACGAAGCCGATGCCTGGCTTGCCAAGCTGGAAGCAGGCAAAGCGGCGGCTGCTCCCGAATGCCACGACTGATCTGGTCGCCCGCAGCCCTGCGGGATGTCGAGCGGCTCTATCGCTTCCTTGCCGACAAGAATCCTGAGGCCGCCCGCCGTGCGGCCAAATCCATCCGCGAAGGCATGAACATCCTGCGCGATCAGCCCGGTGCCGGGCGGCCGGTCGAGGACATGGCCCCGGAATTCCGCGAGTGGTTCATCACCTTTGGCGACAGTGGCTATGTGTCGCTCTATCGGTTCGACGGCGAGACGGCGGTCGTATTGGCCGTGCGCCATCAGCGCGAGGCAGGCTACTGATGGGCGGGTGGTGATCACACCTTGGCCTCCACCCAGTTCGCCACGATCAGCCCCGGCACCGCATCGTGCGCCCGGCCGGCATCCCGTGCCAGGTCCAGCCGCTTCGGCAGCTTGACCTGTGGCACCAGCAGGAAGATCGGCGCGGTGACGACGCCCCGGCCGGTCTTCGACCGTGACGCCACGGCGCGGCCCTTGGTGTTCAGCCGCCCCTCGGCCACCAGCAGGCTTGGCCCGCGACGGCGATAGATGAAGCGCAGGCGCAGGCCGGTGCGGCGTTCCCATTCGCCAGGAGCGATCCGGCCGCCGCGCAGGGACTTGCCTGCAGCAGGTGTGGGGATCGCCAGCCAGAAGCCGTTCTTCGAGCGGATCAGCGGGCCGGTGTCGTGGGCGCCGACGATGACCGGGGCGTTGGACCAGACCATGGCCGCCGCGTTGAGGCTGGGCTTCGCCTTGGGAACTGCTCCGACCGGATGGTGCGGGCAAGCCGGACCCCGAGGCCCGCACCGGTGATCTGCAGCCGCCAAGCGGCCTTCAGCCCTGTCCCCGCCTCGCGGATCGCAGCCGATACAGCCCGCTCCCCTGCCGCGACCTCGGCCGCCATCATCGCCACGATGTCAGGATCGATGTCGAGCTTGAGCTTCATCGTGGTCAAACCGGGCGCAGGTCGACGGTCCAGACCAGCCACTCACGGTCGCGAACGGGCTCGCCCTGGATCAGGAAGGCGTCGCCGTCGATCTCGATGCGGTCGCCGGGGCGTGGGGCTGGCACCTCGGCCACGCGCAGGTCGACGCGGGTGGTTTCCGACCAAAGCCGCGCATCGCCGAAGTCGGTGACCGCGTCTGCACGCCGGGCGACGATGCGCACTAGGACGGGCGCACCGCCATCGGCGATGTAGACCGCGTCCCGGCCGATGTTGGGATTGGCGAAGAGCGCACTGAGCGCGGCGGCGAAGGCGCTCATCAGAAGCTCGCGTTCAGCCGCACCCGGCCGATGGTGTCGCCTGCGCCGCCCGCCACCGCGACCACGGCCACGCCGATCAGGGTGTTCGAAGTGGTGGTCTTGGTCGCTTCCCTGGCGGTGTTGTCCCAATAGACCTTGTCGCCTGCGGCCCAGGCTTGCGATGCGACCTTCTTCAGGTCGTAGACGCCGGTGAGCGCGGCCTCGACGGTTTCGCCGAGGGCAGCGGTGCCAGCGGCGACGCCGAAGATAGCACCGACGAGCAGGCCATCGCCCGAGGCGACGGCATAGGGTGCGGTCAGGGTGATGGTATTGCCGGGCTGGACGTAGTTTTTCATCGGGGTGTCCCTTCTGGTGATAGTTGCGCGTGGTGCGAATTTTTCCTACCTTGGCGGCAGGAGGATCGGACATGGCCGGCAAGATCAGCATTTCCATCACCGACGAGCATGCCGCCCTTCTGCAGGAGGCCGTGGGCAGCGGCGCCTATGCCTCGTCGAGCGAAGTGGTCCGCGAGGCGCTGCGCGAGTGGCGGGCGCGGCGGGTCGTGGGTGAACTCTGGGACGCAGGACTCGCCAGCGGCCGCGCCGAGCCGGGGCTGACCATGGCCGATATCAAGCGCGAGGCCCGCAGCCGCAGAAGCGCGTCCTGACACGCATGCCGCGGATCCTCTTCACGCGGGCGGCCCGCGAAGACCTGATCGATATCTGGACGCACATCGCCGAGGACGATCCGTCCGCAGCCGATCGTGTGCTCGACAGGTTGGACGAGGTTGCCAGCCACCTGGTGGACAACCCGCAGATGGGTCCGGCCCGGGACGATATCCGCCCCGGGCTGCGCTATCTGGTGAGCGGGTCCTACCTGCTGCTCTGCCGGATCGTCGGCGTCGACATCGAGATCGTCCGCGCAGTGCACGGGCGGCGCGATCTCTACGGCCTCATCTGACCTTACGCGCCCGAGTTCTTATAAAGGCCGCGCCAGTCGATGGCCTTGGCGCCGAAGTCGAGGCGGCACTTGATCTCGACGCCGTCGACGTCGAAGCCGTTGCGCGTCTCGATGTAGGCGCCCTGCTGGCCCTCGAGATAGGCGTACTCGATGGTGTCGATCTGGTTCGGGCTGGCCGCCAGATACCAGGCGGTCTCGCTGGCGGCGTCGAGGCGCGGCTCGCTGATCGGCGCGAGGGTGCGGATCGACTGCGGCACGACGCTGGACGTCGCGGCGGGCACGAGGTTCTGGGCGACCAGCTGCTCGGCCTTCAGCTCCAGCGAGGCGGGCACGATCAGGAAGGCGGGGCGGACGTTCAGCACCGTCTTCTTGTCGAGGCCGGTCTGCTTGGCCATCGCCGCTCGCGCCGCGCCGACGCTGCTCACATCGAGAGCCGCGCCGGTGCCCGCGAGGTTCTTGTGGGTGGTGTGGAAGAGCGCGTTGCCGTCGGCCATCGCCGGGTTGGCGGTGATGATCCCCCAGACCACGTCCGACTCCAGCTGGGCGATGGAGTTGCCGTACATCGCCGGGATCCGGGTGAAGGCGTCGAGATCGTCGTTGATCAGCGTCTGGCGGGTGATCGCGACCACCCGGCCATAGGTCTTGACCTTGTAGCTCTCCTTGCTCTCGCCGAGCGTCCCGCGCTTGAACTCGCCGCTCTCGCCGACCTCCAGCAGCTGCGGCGCCTCGCCGAGCTGCACCCGGTGCATCGCCTTGAAGTCGGTGGCGAGCACCTGGCGGCAGAACAGCATGAAGGTGCGGGGATAGGCCTCGTAGGCCTGCCGCAGGGTCTTGTTGGTGACGGCCGAGAGGATCTCGGGGAAGTCCGAGGTCGAGTGCAGTGCGCGCGTCGCCACCTCATCACGCGACAGGCCGCGCGTGTTCACCCCGGAATTGCCAAGGCTTTCACGGGCCAGTTCCAGCAGGGTCATGCCGCGATACTGGCGCGCGGCATCCTCAAGCGGGAACAGCGTCGGGCTGTAGCGGTGAAGGAGCGCATTGGCCACCGCGTCGCGGCGGGTGATGCGTTCGTCACGCCCGCCGAGCGGCACGGAGACGTGCGGGAAGGTGCGGGTTTCGTCCGATTTGGCGGCGACCTGATCGAGGATCAGGCGGCGGGACTCGTCCACGCTGACCCCACGTTTCACCAGATCCTCGGCGAAGCTGCGCTCGAGGTTCAGGCGGCCGGTCAGATCGTAGATCGTCGAGACGCGGTCGCGCTCAGCCTCGCGGGCGCTGGTCGCGATGGCCTCGCTGTCGGGCGCCGGAGCCGGTTCCGGCATGCGCGCGCTGGTCGGTTCGGGGTGCGCCGAGGCCGCGACGGGCTGCTGGCGGGTCTCGGTCAAGGCGGGGACATCCCCGGCCACGGTGGTCGTGCTCTCAGGCATGGATGCCTCCTTTTGCATGCGGGTATCGACGATCTCGACGGGATAGCTGGCCTGATCCGCGGCGCGGACCTGGGCGCGGGGATCAGCGGGAACGGTCACGAAGCTGACCTCGAGCGGCGTCCAGCGCTCGACGATGCGCTGCTCGACCTCGCCCTTCGCGGCGGGCTCCACCACTTTCACCCGCTCGATGGAATAGCCGACCGAGACGTTGCGGATGATGCCGTCGCTGATCAGGCCGAACATGCGGTCGGCGGCCTGGTCGAGCCCGTCGCGGGGAAAGCGGATGGTGGCCTTGCCTTCCTTGCCCTCGATCCAGGCGCGTTCGACGACGCCCACCTGCGAATGCGAGGACCAGACCGAATGGCTGTCGAGCGCCGGGGCACCGGCATTGAGGCGGGTCAGGTCCACCGCCCTGTCGCTGACCTCGAGGATTTCGTCGAAGGGCACGGAGGTGTCCCAGCCAGTCCAGCGTCGCCGTCGGACGGCCGCGCCGGTGGTGAATACCACATCAACCGAACGCGCCTCGGAATTCACGGTCGCGGGCAGGATGGGCGCGCGCCGCAGCTGCATTGGCAGGGCGACCGGGGCCGCCATGATGGTCTCGGGCATGGCCCTGTTACTCCTGTGCAGTGGATGGGGATCCAGCCGGATCGGCGGCAGGGTCGGCGGCCGGATCGCTGGTTTGCGCGCTGCCGGTCTTGGTGACGCGGCGCGGGTCGCTGTCGAGGACGAGGCCGAGGGCATCCAGCTTGGCATTGGTCGCGGCGATTTCCGCCAGAACCGCATCCGGGTTGCGGCCCTGCTTCGCGATTACCTCGGCCAGGGTCATGGTGCCCGAGCGGATTGAGAGCAGGTTCGCCAGTGCATCCTTCTGTGGGTCGACCGCCTCGAACTTCGGCGGCGACCATTCGACTGGCACGTCCGGCGTGGGGATCTGGCCTGCCGCCCATGCGGCTTCCGTGAACCAGCGCCAGACCGGGGCGCAGAGCATCGGGATGAAGAGCTGCCACTGGACAGCATCGATCATCCGGCGGAACTCGACGAGGCCCGCCCGGATCGAGGAATAGTTGACCTGGCTGAGGTCTCCGGTCAGCAGCTCGTAGGGCACGCGGAACCCGGCCGAGATGGTGTGCAGGCTGGCGCGCTTGTATTCACCGTAGCCGCCGGTGGCGGCGGGCTGGTTGAAGCGGATGTCCTTGCCGCCCCGCGCATAGGCGATCAGCCCCGGCTCGAACTGCTCGACCCGGTTGCCGTCGGCATCGA
>NZ_CALMYP010000058.1 GCF_937873615.1 uncultured Paracoccus sp. | reverse complement strand
CGCGGCAACAAGGTCTGCTCGATGGAGAAGGCCAATGTGATGGAATCGGGCATCCTCTGGCGCGAGGAAGTGCAGTGGGTGCATGACAACGAATACCCGGATGTGGAACTCAGCCACATGTATGCCGATGCCGGCGCCATGCAGTTGACCCGCTGGCCCAAGCAATTCGACGTGATCGTGACCGACAACCTGTTCGGCGACCTGCTGTCCGACCTTGCCGCGATGCTGACCGGCAGCCTCGGCATGCTGCCATCCGCCAGCCTTGGCGCACCGATGGCAAACGGTCGGCCGAAGGCGCTTTATGAACCCGTCCACGGTTCTGCCCCCGATATCGCCGGTCAGGGCAAGGCCAACCCGATCGCCTGTATCCTCAGCTTCGCCATGGCGCTGCGCTATTCCTTCAACGAAGGCCAGGCTGCGGAAGATCTGGAAAAGGCGGTCGAGAAGGTTCTGGCCGATGGCGTCCGCACCGCCGACCTGATGGGCCCCGAGGGCGGCACGCCGGTCTCGACCTCGCAGATGGGCGATCTGGTCGTCGCAGCACTGGCGGGCCGCTGAATGGCCGCGCCGAGCAACCTGAAGGGTATCGGTTTCGCATTGGCGTCGATGGGCGTCTTTGCGACCCATGATACCATCATCAAGCTGCTCGGCGCGCATTACCCCTCGTTGCAGGTCCTGTTCTTCTCGTCGCTGATGTCCTTCCCGCTGGTGTCGATGATCCTGCTCCAGGAACGCACCCCGGGCACGCTGCGCCCGCACAGCCCGGGCTGGGTGGCGCTGCGTTCCGTCTGCGGGATGGGTTCGGGTATCTGTGCCTTCTACGCCTTTTCGGTCCTGCCGCTGGCGCAGGTCTACGCGATCCTTTTCGCCACGCCGCTGCTGATCACGCTTCTGTCGATCCCGATCCTGGGCGAAAGGGTCGGCATCCATCGCTGGCTGGCGGTGGCGCTTGGCCTGTGTGGGGTGCTGATCGTGCTGCGCCCCGGCGGCGGCGAGCCGCTGACCTTCGGCCATCTGGCGGCACTTCTGGGCGCCTTCTGCAGCGCCACGGCGGCGGTGATCACCCGCAAGGTCGGCGGGTCCGAGCGGCCATTGGTGCTGCTGATGTGGCCGATGCTGGGCAACCTGACGCTGACCGGCGCGGGTCTGACTTTGGCCTATGTGCCGATGGAACTGCCGCACCTTGCCCTGGCCGGGATGATCGCGGTTCTTGGGCTGTGCGGCGGCTTCCTGTCGATCCTTGCCTATCGGGCCGGAGAGGCCGCCATCGTCGCGCCGATGCAATATTCGCAGATCATCTGGGCAACGCTTTACGGCTGGTTCATCTTCAACGAAACGCTGGACCGGCCGACCGTGATCGGCGCCGGGGTCATCATTGCTTCGGGCCTCTATATCGTCTGGCGCGAGCGTTCGCGCGGCAGCGATTCGAACCGCGCGGTGATCGAGGCGCGACTGCGCGCCGACACCGTCACCACGCCGAAGTCGACGCTGCTGCATCGCATCCTGACCGGACGCGGCCATTCGCACTGAACAGGGATCGGCTTGCGCTGGTCCCCGTCGCTGCGATCAGTGATTGAAAGTCCGAGGCGCCGGGCCGCTGATTACCGCTCCCCGGCCTTGTAAAGCCCCCTGAACCGCTCCAGCGCGGCCTCGAAGGCCGGGCGCAGGTTCGCGTCAGGCAGGATTTCGGCGGCGATCCGGGGCGGTGTGCAGACCTGCGCCGGATCGGCGCCGGTCGCGGCCATGAGGCCCAGCCGCGCCGCACCGAAAGCGGCACCGAAATCGCCGCTTTCGGGGACCAGCACCGGCAGGTTCAGCGCCGTGGCGATCACCTGCAGCCAGTAATCCGAGCGCGCGCCGCCACCCAATGCCAGCAGCGCCTTGGGGTCGGAACCGGCGGCGTGCAGCGCGGCCAGATTGTCTGCAAAGGCGAAGGCCACGCCTTCCAGAACCGCCTGGGTCATGGCGGCGCGGTCGGTGCGGGCGGACAGGCCGTGGAAGCTCGCCCGCACCTGCGCATCGTTATGCGGCGTCCGTTCGCCCGACAGGTAGGGCAGGAAGGTGACCTCGCCCGGTGCGCGCAGGGTCTCGCCAAGCTCGGCGGTCAGGTCGGCGGCTCTGGCACCGGTGATCGAGGACAGCCATTCCATCGCCGCCGAGGCCGAGAGGATCACCCCCATCTGGTGCCACATGCCGGGCAGCGCGTGGCAGAAGGCATGGACCGCGCTTTCCGGGCGCGGCAGATAGCGGTCGGTGGCCGCGAAGACCACGCCCGAGGTGCCAAGCGAGACGAAGCCCTGCCCCTCGGCCACGGTGCCCGCGCCGATAGCGGTGGCGGCATTGTCACCGGCACCGCCCGCGACCGGAATGCCGGCAGTCATGCCGAATTCATCCGCGATCTCGGGGCGAAGCCCGCCGGAATTCTCGCTGCCCTCGATCAGGCGCGGCATCTGGTCGCGGCGCATCCCCGAAGCTGCCATCAGCCTGTCGGACCAGGCCCGCGCGCCGGTATCGAGCCAGCTTGTGCCGGCGGCGTCGGACATTTCGGCCACGCGCGCGCCGTTCAGCCAGAGGCGCAGGTAATCCTTGGGCAGCAGCACGCAATCGACGCGGGCGAAGGCCTCTGGTTCGTTTTCGGCCATCCAGACCAGCTTGGGCGCGGTGAAGCCGGGGAAGACGATATTGCCGGTGATGGCACGAAATTCCGGCATCGCATCCAGCCGCGCCGCTTGGGCATGGCTGCGGGTGTCGTTCCACAGGATCGCCGGGCGGATCACCCGATCGGCGGCGTCGAGCACCACCGCCCCGTGCATCTGGCCCGACAGCCCGATCCCCTTCACGGCGGAAAGATCGTGCGCGGCACGCAATTCGTTCAGCGCGGCGCGGGTGGCGGCGATCCAGTCGGCGGGATCCTGTTCGGCCCAGCCATCGGCCGGGCGCGAGACCCCGAGCGGCCCGGTCGCCGATCCCAGCACCTGCTGGTCTTCCCCCATCAGCAGCACTTTCACCCCGGAGGTGCCAAGGTCGATCCCCAGATACATCGTCAGTCCCCCTTCGGCCCTCAGGCCTCGGCCATCATCGCCTGCAGAGTGTCAGGCAGATCGGCGGCACTTGCAATCACCCGGTCCGGTGCCAGCGCCTGCATCCGCCCGGCAAGGTCCGAGCGTTCGGCATGATTGCCGCCAAGAAAGGCCACGACCCGCATTCCCGCCGCACGGGCGGCCTGAATGCCGGCGGGGCTGTCCTCGATCACGATGCATTCGGCGGGCGCGACGCCAAGTTGGAGGGCGGCAAACAGGAACAGGTCCGGTGCCGGCTTGCCGCGCGCGACCTGGCTGGCGGAATAGACGCGGGGGGCGAAATCGTCCCACAGCCCGCAGAGCTTCAGCGTATGTTCCAGCCGTGGCAGGGTCGAAGACGACGCCACCGCCTTCGGCAGGGGCGGCAGGGCGCGGATCGCCTGACACATGCCGGGCACGGGCGACAGTTCGGATTCGAACCGCGCCCGCAGGCGGGCGCGGTACTCGGGCAGGTGCGGCGTGGCGTCGAAACCCTGCTCGGCGGCGACCAGATCGACGATTTCAGAAATCGGACGCCCGATCATGCGGGTGAAGATCTCGTCATCCTCGATATCGGCGCCGGATTCGCGCAGGGCGCGCCCCAGTTCGGTTACGGAAAGCGTCTCGCTGTCGATCAGCACGCCATCGCAATCGAACAGGAATGCCGTCATTGCCCCAGATAGCCTTTCAGCGTTGTGGCGGTGCCATCGGCCCAGAGCCGGCCCAGCCAGCGCCCGAAAGCCTCGGCAAAGGCGGGGTTGCCGCCGGTATCGCCATAGATTTCCATCATCCCCAGCCAGGCCGAGGGATCGTCCTTGGCCTTCCGGGCCATGGCAGTCAGGTGGTCCCAGTTCGGATCGTTGTCCTCGATCACCGCACCGGAATCCGTCGTGCCCGCGCAATAACGGCACCAGAGCGCGGATTCAAGCGCCAGCCCCTCGACCGGAAGCCCCGCCGCCAGCCGGTCGGCGATGGTCGGGATGATGAATTTCGGCTGCCTGTTCGAGCCGTCAAGGCACAGCCGGCGCACGGTATCGCCGATCTTCGGATTGGCGCAGCGCTCCTCGACCTTGGCGAAATAGCCGTGCAGATCGGTATTCGGAACCGGCGGCACGGCGGGAATGATCTCGTCATTCTCGATCTTGCGCAGGAAGCCGCGAACCAGATCGTTCTCCATCGCCTCATGGACGAAATGGATATCCATCAGCCCCGCCGGATAGGCGATGACGGCATGGCCGCCATTGAGGATGCGCAGCTTCATCAGCTCCCACGGGGTGACATCGGCGACGAATTCGACTCCGACCTTTTCCAGCGCTGGGCGGCCGGCGGTGAACTTGTCTTCCAGCACCCATTGCAGGAAATCCTCGCAGAAGACAGGGCTGTCGTCTTCGACCCCCATCTCGCGGATCATGGCGCGTTCGCGCTCAGAGGTGGCGGGCGTGATGCGGTCCACCATGCCATTCGGGAATGCGACATTCCCGTCGATCCACGCCGCCAGTTCCGGGTCGGACAGGCGGGCGGTCTGGACGACCGCTTCTCGCGCGATGACGCCGTTATGGGGAATGTTGTCGCATGACATGATGGTGAAGGGAGGAATTCCCGCGTCACGCCGCGCCTTCAACCCCGCGACCAGAAGGCCGAACACCGTGCCGGGAGATGCGGGGTTCTGGCCATCCGCCACGATTGCGGGATGAGCGGGGTTGAAATGTCCGGTCGCGGCATCGATGAAATAGCCGCCTTCGGTAATCGTCAGGCTGGCGATCTTCGTCGCCGGGTCGGCGAGGCGCGCGATCACCGCCGCCGGATTGCCCGGCGCGAGATAGTCGATCATCGCGCCGACGACGCGCGGATCGGAGGCCCCGGCTGACTGTTCCACGACCGTATAAAGAAAATCCTGGCCCGCGAGGACATCGCGCGCCTTCGCATCGGCGGGCATGACGCCTGCGCCGATAATGGCGAAGTCATGGCCGTCGCCCGCATTCATCAGCCGGTCCAGATAGACCGCCTGATGGGCGCGGTGAAAATTGCCGAGACCGAAATGGACGATACCCCCGGTCAGGCCGGCGCGATCATAGGCGGGCGTGGCGACCGGCAGTTTCGAAAGATTGGCGCTGTTGAGTTTCATGTCAGATGTCCCGGTTGCGGGCGAGCCGTTGAAGTTCGGGCGGGTCCGCCGCCGCCCGACATATACCGGGCGGCGGCGAAATGGTCACGCGGCGAGGCCATCCTTGCCGAACTTGTAGATGCGGCCTTCCTGCGGGGTCAGGAAGATGCGATCGCCGTGATGGACGGCGAATTCGCCTTCGGCCCGGGCGATCACATGGGTGCCGTTGTCGAGGTCGATATGCAGGAAGGTGTCCGAACCCAGATGCTCGGCCACGCCGACGGTGCCGGGGAATTCGCCCTCGGAGGTCGACAGGCTCCAGTGCTCGGGGCGCACGCCGATGGTATGGGCGCCGTGTTTTGCGGCCCCTTCGCCCTCGATGAAGTTCATATTGGGCGAGCCGATAAAGCCGGCAACGAACTTGTTGGCGGGCTTCGCGTAAAGCTCCATGGGCGAGCCCACCTGCTCGACATGGCCGGCGCGCAGCACGACGATCTTGTCGGCCATGGTCATGGCCTCGACCTGGTCATGGGTGACATAGATCATCGTCGTCTTCAGGTTATTGTGCAACTCGCTGATCTCGACCCGCATGTTGACGCGAAGCGCCGCGTCGAGGTTCGAGAGCGGCTCGTCGAACAGGAAGGCCGCCGGTTCGCGCACAATGGCACGGCCGATGGCGACGCGCTGACGCTGACCGCCGGACAACTGGCCCGGCTTGCGCTCCAGATAGCTGTCGAGGTTCAGGATCTTCGCGGCATGGGCCACGCGCTTTTCCTGCTCCGCTTCCGGCATCTTCGCCATCTTCAGCGGGAAGGCGATGTTCTTCTTCACCGACATATGCGGGTAAAGCGCATAGGACTGGAACACCATGGCAAGGCCGCGCTTGGCCGGCCCGGCATCGGTCACGTCCGAGCCGTCGATCTCGATCGTGCCCGAGGTGACATCCTCAAGCCCCGCGATCAGGCGCAGAAGCGTGGACTTGCCGCAGCCCGACGGGCCGACGAAGACGACGAATTCGCCCTCGTTGATGTTCAGATCGACCCCCGGAATGACCTCGACATCGCCGAAGGCCTTGCGGACGTTCTTGAGCGTAATGGAACCCATTTCGATGTCCCCCCTTATTTAACCGCGCCGAAGGTCAGGCCGCGGACAAGTTGTTTCTGGCTGAACCAGCCCATGATCAGGATCGGCGCGATGGCCATGACGGATGCCGCCGAGAGCTTCGCCCAGAACAGCCCCTGCGGGCTGGAGAACGAGGCGATGAAGGCCGACAAGGGCGCCGCGTTGGTGGTCGTCAGCTGGATGGTCCAGAAGCTTTCGTTCCAGGCCAGGATGACGTTCAGAAGCAGGGTCGATGCAATGCCCGGCACCGCCATCGGCGTCAGCACATGCACGATCTCCTGCCCGAGCGTGGCCCCGTCCATCCGCGCGGCTTCCAGGATCTCGCCCGGGATCTCGCGGAAATAGGTGTAAAGCATCCAGACCACGATCGGCAGGTTCATCAGCATCAGGACCAGCACCAGCCCGATGCGCGTATCCATCAACCCGGTCTTCAGGAAGATCAGGTAGATCGGCACCAGCACCGCGACCGCCGGCATCATCTTGGTGGAGAGCATCCACATCAGGATATCCTTGGTCCGCTTGGTCGGCGAAAACGCCATCGCCCAGGCCGCCGGCACCGCCACGATCAACGCCAGCACGGTGGAACCCAGCGCGATGACGACCGAGTTCATGAACGGCCGGAAATAGTTGAACTGCGACTGGACCTCGCGATAGCTCTCCAGCGTGAAGCTGGGGATCAGGTCGAAGCCGGCAATGGCCTCCTGCTCGGTCTTGAAGCTGGTGATGATCGCATAGAGGATCGGGAAGAAGATCAGAAGCGCCACGAACCATGCGGCGATGGTCCAGCCGATCCGGGTATTGCGGGAAACTGCACGTGCCATATCGTCCTCCTCAGTCCAGGTTCTTGCCGACGGCGCGCATCAGGAAGAAGGCGACGATATTGGCCAGAACGACCGCTATGATGCCGCCGGCTGCGGCCCCGCCGATGTCGAAATTCAGGCGCGCGGCGCGATAGATCAGGTAAGTCAGGTTGGTCGAGGCATTGCCCGGACCGCCATTGGTGGTCACCAGGATCTCGGCATAGACGCCCAAGAGGAAGATCGTCTGGATCAGCACCACGACGGTGATCGCGCGCGCCATATGCGGCAACGTCAGATAGATGAAGCGCTGCAGCGCCGGCGCGCCGTCCATTTCGGCGGCCTCCATCTGCTCGCCATCCAGCGATTGCAGGGCGGTCAGCAGGATCAGCGTGGCGAAGGGCAGCCATTGCCAGGCGACGATCAGGATGATCGAGAACAGCGGATATTGCGCGAACCAGTCCACAGGCTGCATGCCGAAGAACTTGGCGATATCGGCGAAGACCCCGTAGCTGGGGTGCATGATCATGTTCTTCCAGATCAGCGCGGCGACCGGCGGCATGACGAAGAAGGGGCTGATCACCAGGATCCGCACGATGCCTTGCCCGAAGATCGGCTTGTCGATCAGGATGGCAATCAGGATCCCGCCGACCACGGTGATCAGCAACACGCCGAGCACCAGCACAAGCGTATTCCAGATCGATTCCCAGAAGGCCGGATCGGTATAGAAATACTTGTAGTTGAAGAAACCGGCCCAACTGGTCGAGGCAGGGTTCAGCAGATTGTAGTTCAGAAACGAATAGTAGAGCGTCATCCCCAGCGGCACGATCATCCAGATCAGCAGCAGGATGATCGCCGGGGCGCGCATGAGCTTTGCTAAGCTCTGGGTCTGGCGGGTGGCCATGGCGTAACTCCTCCCTCGGGGCGCGACTGGGTGCCACGCCACATCCTCCGAAGATGCGTCGCCCGGAACAGGCCGGGCGACGCGGCAGCAAAAAACCGCTGTCTTACTTGATATAACCGGCGCGCGTCATTTCGCGGGTCACGTTGGATTGTGCCGCGTTGAGCGCGTCATCGCCCGACATCTGCCCGGCAAGCGCCGCTGCAAACTGCTGGCCGACGGCGGTGCCGATTCCTTGGAATTCGGGGATCGCAACGAACTGTCCACCCGTATAGGGGATGTCCTGAACCGAGGATTTCTGCGTATTCGCGCCATCGATCGAGGTCAGGGTCATCGCCGCGAAGGGCGCGGCCGCCTGGTAATCCGCATTCTCATAAAGCGAGGTGCGGGTGCCGGGAGGGGCTGCGCGCCAGCCATCGGCAGCGGCAACCTGTTCGGTATAGGCCTTGCTGGTTGCCCAGGCGACGAATTTCTTGGCCGAATCCTGCGCGTCCGACGATGCCGGAACCGCCAGCGACCAGGCCCAGAGCCAGTTGCCGTGGTTGTCCACGCCATCCTTGTTCGGGAATTGCGCGAAGCCGACCTTGTCGGCGACGGTCGAGTTTTCCGGGTCGGTCACGAAGCTGGCGGCGACGGTGGCGTCGATCCAGATCCCGCACTTGCCCTGCTGGAACAGCGACAGATTCTCGTTGAAGCCGTTCGACGAGGCACCGGGCGGGCCGTAATTGGTCATCATCGCCAGATAGTCGGTCAGCGCCTCTTTCCACTCGGCGCTGTCGAACTGGGGTTTCCAGTCCATGTCGAACCAGCGCGCGCCATAGCTGTTGGCCATGGCGGTCATGAAGGCCATGTTCTCGCCCCAGCCGGGCTTGCCGCGCAGGCAGATGCCATAGACTTCGCCGTCCTTGTTGGTCATCGCCTCGGCGGCGGCCTTGATGTCGGTCCAGGTCGGGCTGTCCGGAATGGTCACGCCGGCGGCCTCGGCCAGATCCTTGCGATACATCACCATCGCCGATTCGGCATAGAAGGGCACCGCGTAAAGCGTGTCATCGACCGAAAGCGCGCCGCGCACGGCCGGGATCAGGTCGTCGGCATCGTAGTCCGCCGGCAGATCGCTGAGCGGGGTCAGCCATTCCTGCTTGGCCCAGATCGGAACCTCGTAGGTGCCGATGGTCAGCACGTCATACTGCCCGCCCTTGGTGGCGATGTCGGTGGTCACGCGCTCGCGCAGGATGTTTTCCTCCAGCGTCACCCATTCCAGCTGGATGTCGGGATTCGCATCGGTGAACGGCTGCGTCATCTTCTGCATGCGGATCATGTCGCCGTTGTTCACGGTGGCGATGGTCAGCGTTTCGGCCATTGCCGGCGCAGCAAGCGCGATAACGGCACAAGCGCCCGCCAGGGCGCGCATTGAACGGGTCATATTGTCCTCCTCCGGATGCGCAATTGCTCGCATCATGGGCAAAAGCTCACATTTTACAGAAGGCTTGTCAAATACTATATTAACCTTTCTCCGGCGCGATTGACCCGCCGCGGGGCGCAGGGCGGGCGGCGAGGAGGATCGGCCAGTGTCAAAGGACAGAGCCAAGCTGGATCAGGCGGCCCGCGCTGCCTGGCTGTCCTGGGTGGGCGGCCTGACCCAGGACGAGATCGCGGCCCGGATGGGGATCTCGCGCCAGACCGCGCAACGGCTGACCGCGCAGGCGATGGCCGCCGGGATCGTCAAGGTCCGGATCGAACATCCGCTGGCCGAAGCCCTTGAACTGGCGGCGGAACTGCAGAACCGATTCGGCCTTCGCTATGCCGAGGTCACGCCCGCCGATGCCGGCGCGGCCGGGGTCGCGATGCAGGTGGCGGAACTGCTGGAATCGCAGCTTTGCCGGGCCGAGCCGGTGGTGGTGGCGCTTGGCACCGGCCGCACCCTGCGCGCCAGCGTGGCCCAGATGGAATCCATCGACTGCCCGCAGCACTGTATCGTCTCGCTGACCGGGAATATCGCGCCGGATGGCTCGACCTCTTATTACAACGTTCTGTTTTCGCTGTCGGAAAAGGTCACGGCGCATTGCTATCCGCTGATGCTGCCGGTGATCGCCGCCACGCCCGAGGAATGCGATGCCCTGCGACGCCAGCCGGGCAATGCCCGGGTGCTGGACATGGCCGCCAATGCCGATATCGCAATTATCGGGATCGGCGATCTGGGCCCGAATGCGCCGCTGCAGGCCGATGGCTTCCTGACCCGCAAGGAGATCGAGGCGCTGAATGCGCGCGGCGCCGTGGCCGAGGTGATCGGCATCGCCTTTGATGCCGAAGGGCGCTTCCTCAGCCGCGACGGCCGGGTCGCCTCGGCGGACCTGCCCGATACCGACCGCGCCCTGGTCGTCGCCGCAGCCCATGGCCCGACCAAGCGGGCCGGCGCGCTTGGCGCGTTGCGCGGCGGTTTTGTCAACGGGCTGATCTGCGACGAAGGCACGGCGCGCTGGCTGCTCGACCAGCCCCTGACCGGCGAGAAAACCTGACCGAAAGGCCCATGGACAGACCCGGTTCGGGCCAATATCACCGAAATCTGACGCAGACGGAGCGCCCGATGACCCATGTCCTGACCGCCGGCCTGCTGGCCGCCCTCGCCCTGCCCTCGCTGGCCCTGACCGCTGCGGCGGAAACCAAAGTCGGGCTGCTGCTGCCGGCATCCGGCAATTACGCCGCCCTCGGCCAGGATATCGAGGACGGGTTCCGCATGGCCCTGACCGAGGCCGGGCGCGACGATATCGCGGTGATCGAGGCCGATACCGAGGCCGACCCCCAGACCGGCCTGACCATGGCGCGCAAGCTGATCATGCAGGACCGCGCCGATGTGCTGGTCGGCGTGGTGTCTTCCGCCGTGCTCGGGGCGGTTCGCGATACCGTGCATCAGGCCGGGGTGCCGCTGATCGTCGCCAATGCCGGCAACAGCGATGCGACCGGCAAGGATTGCTCGCCTTTCATCACCCGGGTCAGCTTCTCGAACGACCAGTTGAACCGGCCGATGGGCGAATGGATGGCGGCGCAGGGGATCGAGACGGTCTATACGCTCGCCCCCGATTACGCTGCCGGCCAGCAGATGATCGGCGCGTTTTCGGCGGCCTTCGAGGCCGGCGGCGGCAAGGTTCTGGGTGGCGCCTTCACGCCCTTCGGCAAGACCGAGGATTTCGGCCCCTATCTGGCCAAGGCCGCGGCGTCCGGTGCGCAGGCGCTTTACGTCTTCTATGGCGGCGCCGATGCGATCAGCTTCGTCAAGCAATATGACAGTTTCGGCCTGTCGGAGACCATGCCGCTCTATTCCGTCGGTTTCCTGACCGCGCCGCTCTACCTGCGCGAGC
Source organism: uncultured Paracoccus sp. (assembly GCF_937873615.1). GTDB lineage: Bacteria > Pseudomonadota > Alphaproteobacteria > Rhodobacterales > Rhodobacteraceae > Paracoccus. The sequence goes on along the minus strand of NZ_CALMYP010000058.1, from coordinate 119,126 downwards.
AGGGCGAGGCCGCGACCGGGGTGATCGGCGCGCTGCATTACCTGCCCTCGCTCGACACTCCCGAGAACGAGGCCTTTGTCACCGCCTATCAGGTCGATCATCCGGGCAAGCTGCCCTCGGAATATGTCGTCGCCGGCTACGATGCGGGCCGGCTGCTGCTCGGCGCGCTGGAAACCGGCGCCGAAGGCCGCGAGGCACTGGCGACGGCCCTGCCCAAGGTCGCCTATAGCGGTCCGCGCGGCCCGCTGGAGATAGACCCGGCCACCAATAACATCGTCCAGAACGTCTATGTCTTCGAGACCGTGCCGGGCGGCGAGGCGGGCATGACCCATAAGCTGCTGGAGACCATCCCCGCCGTGCGCGACGCGCCCAATGGCTGCGTGATGGGCTAGGTGACGGCGTTCTGGACCCTGCAGGCGCTGAACACCCTGCAATATGCGGCGCTGCTGTTCCTGATCGCGGCCGGGCTGTCGGTCAGCTTCGGGCTGATGGGTTTCGTCAACCTCGCCCATGGCGCGCTTTATATGCTGGGCGCTTTCATCGGGATCTCCATCGCCGCCCATGCCGGGTTCTGGGCGGCGCTGATCGCCGCCCCGCTGGCCGTTGGCGCAATCGGCGGCGCGCTTTATGCCGGACTGCTGGCGCGGGTGGCGCGGCAGGGGCCGATGCCCCAGGTGCTGGTCAGCTTCGGGCTGGTCTTCATCGCCGTGGAACTGGCGCGGATCGTCTGGGGCGATGTGCCGCTCGGTCTCGATCCGCCGGCGCTGCTGGCGGGGCGGGTGCAGGTTCTCGGCACCGTCTATCCGGCCTATCGGCTGTTCGTCATCGCGCTTGGCGCCGGGCTGGCGCTGGCGCTGTGGCTGGCGGTGACGCGCACCGGGCTGGGCGCGGGCCTGCGCGCCTCGGTCGAGAACCCGGCCATGGCGCGCGCCATCGGCATCGACACCGAGCGGCTGTTCCTGTGGGTCTTCGCGCTTGGCGCCGGGCTGGCGGGTCTGGGCGGCGTGGTCGCGGCACCCATCGCCTCGGCCACACCCGGCATGGCGGTCAGCGTGCTGATCCCGGCGCTGATCGTGACCGTGATCGGCGGCATGGGCAGCATCCCCGGCGCAGCCCTGGGGGCGCTGATCGTCGCCGGGATCGAGGTCTTCGGCGCCGCACTCTGGCCACGCGCGGGCGCGGTGCTGATCTATGCCGCCCTGGCCGCCGCGCTGATCTGGCGCCCGCAAGGGCTGCTGGCGACGGGGCAAGGGCGCTGATGTTCCGGCTCGACCCGATGCGGATCGCGCTCATGGTGCTGATGCTGGTCGGGCTGGAGGCCGCTGCGATCTTCGGCGGCTTCTTCGGGCGCGAGATCGTGACCGAGATCGCCATTCTCGCCATCCTCGCCATCTCGCTCGACCTCGCGGCGGGGTTCGGCGGCATGGTCTCGCTGGGGCATGGGGCGATCATGGGATTGGGCGCTTACGGCTATGCGCTGGCTGCTCAGGCGGGGCTGCCGCCATGGCCCGCCGCCGCCCTTGGGGTTGCGGCGGCAGGTCTCGGCGGCGGGCTGATCGGGGCGGTGGCGGCGCGGATGCAGGGCATCTTCTTCATCATGGCGACGCTGGCCTTCGGGCAGATGATCTGGGCGCTCAGCTTCACCGCCGGCTGGCTTGGCGGCGATAACGGGCTGGGCGGCATCGACCGCCCTTCCCTGCCCTTCCTCGGGCTGACCGACCCGCTGAGCTTTGCCAGTTACGCCGTTGGCCTGCTGCTTCTGGTCTTCCTGCTGGCCGCCGCCATCCTGCGCAGCCCCTTCGGGCGCGCCTATCAGGCGGTGCATGAAAACCCGAGCCGCGCCGCCGCCCTTGGCGTGGCACCGCTGCGCATCCGGGCCATCGGCTTTGCCGCCTCCTCGGCCCTGGCCGGGGTGGCGGGGGTTCTGGCGGCACAGCACATGCAGTTCATCTCGCCCGCGATGATGGTCTGGACCGCCTCGGGCGAGGTGCTGGTGGTGCTGATCCTCGGCGGGATCGGCACGCTGACCGGACCGATCATGGGCGCGGCGGTCTTTGTCGGGCTGAAATACTGGGCCGCCGGCTGGACCGATCACTGGCATCTGGTCATCGGCATCCTGCTGATCGCCGTGGTCATGGCCGGCGGGCGCGGCCTTGCCGGGCAGGCCGAAGACTGGTGGCGCCGTGCTTGGGCTTGAGGGGCTCAGCAAGAATTTCGGCGGCGTGCAGGTCATCCGCGACCTGTCGCTGCGGGTCCGGGCCGGCGAACGGCTGGTGATCCTGGGTCCCAACGGGGCCGGCAAGACGACGCTTCTGCGCCTGATCGCGGGCGAGGTGCTGCCCGATGCCGGACGCATCCTGCTGAACGGACGCGACATCGCCCGCCTGCCCCCCGATGCCCGCGCCCGGTCCGGGCTGGGGCGCGGCTTTCAGACCGCCGCCCTGTTCGAGGGCTTCACCGCCGCCGAGAACCTGATCCTGGCCGAGGCCATGCGGCAGGGCCGCACCGGTCCGGGCCGCGATCCGTTGCAGGATCCCGGATTGCAGGGCCGCGCCCGTGACCTGGCCGCACAGGTCGGGCTGACCGATCCGGCCCTGCCGGTTTCGGCGCTGGATCACGGCGCAAGGCGGCGGCTGGATCTGGCACTGGCGCTGTCCGGTGACGCGCGGCTGTTGCTTCTGGACGAGCCGGCCTCGGGCTTCGGTCCGGGCGGTACCGGGGAAATCCATGCGCTGATCGCCGCCCTGCCCCGCGACCTGACGCTGATCGTGATCGAGCACGATCTCGATCTGGCCTTCGCGGTGGCGGATCGCATCGTCATCCTCGATGCCGGGCAGATCGCCTTCGACGGCGCGCCGGGGGATGCGCGCCCGGCACTGAAGGCGATCTACGATGCTTGAGCTGACGGGCCTGACCGCCGGCTACGGCCCGGCCGAGGTGCTGCACGGGCTGTCGCTGCGTGTCGGGGCGGGAACGGTTCATGCGCTTCTGGGCCGGAACGGCGCCGGCAAGACCACCGCGCTGCGCCGGATCATGGGGCTGCTGCCGCATCGAGAGGGGCGTATCCTGCTGGCCGGGCAGGAGATCGCCGATTGGCCGACGCCGCACCTCGCCCGGGCCGGGATCGGCTATGTGCCCGAGGGGCGCGAGGTCTTCGCCACGCTGACAGTTCGCGAAAACCTTGTGCTGGCTGGCCGGATCGGGCGCGGCGAGTGGAGCCTGCCGCGCGTCTCGGCGCTGTTTCCGAACCTCGCCGCGCGGATGGAGGCACCCGCCGGCGCACTGTCGGGCGGAGAGCAGCAGATGCTGGCCATCGGCCGGGCACTGATGACCTCGCCCCGGCTCCTGCTGCTGGACGAGCCGTCGGAGGGGCTGTCGGTGCAGATGCTCGGGGGCCTCGGCGCGGCACTTGCGGCGCTGAAAGCCGAGAGGATGACGGTGCTGCTGGTCGAGCAGAATATCGGCTTCGCCACGGCACTGGCAGATGAGGTGACGCTGATCTCGCGCGGGCAGGCGGTCTGGTCGGGACCGGTCGCGGCGTTCGAGGGGGCAGAGGCGCGGGCGCGCTATCTGGGGGCATAGGCCGGGGGCGCCGCCCCCGGACCCCCGAGGTATTTGGGCACCAAAGAGCGGGGATTGGGGTTTCGCCTTCGGGGGCGGGCGCCTATATCGCGGGCAAGCAGAGGAGCTTTCCGATGGGTTACAGACTTGCCGTCGCCGGGGCCACCACCGATGTGGGCCGCGAGATCCTGAATATTCTGGCCGAGCGGGAATTTCCCGCCGACGAGGTCGCCGCACTCGGCCCGCGCCGGTCGCTGGGAACCGAGACCAGTTTCGGCGACGAGACGCTGAAGATCCGCGATATCGAGAATTTCGATTTTACCGGCTATGACATCGCGCTCTTTGCCATGGAGGCCGAGGAGGCGCGCAAATACGCGCCTCTGGCGACCGGGCAGGGCTGCGTGGTGATCGACGCATCCACCGCCTTCCGGCTGGAGCCTTCGGTGCCGCTGGTCGTGCCCGAGGTCAATCCCGGCGCCATCGCGGGCTATCGCGAGCGGATGATCATCGCCAGCCCCGAGACCACGACCTCGGAACTGATGGTGGCGCTGAACCCGCTGCATGAGCGCGCGCGGATCCGGCGCGTCGTCGCCTCGACCTATCAGTCGGTGCTGACGGCGGGCAAGAAGGGCATGGACGAGCTGTGGAACCAGACCAAGGGCATGTATGTGCCGGGCCAGGAGGTCGAGCCGTCGATCTTCCCGCGCCAGCTGGCCTTCAACGTCATCCCGCAGGTCGGCGAGTTCATGGAGGACGGCGCCAGCCGCGCCGAATGGCAGATCAAGGCCGAGGTGAAGAAGATCCTCGATCCGGCGATCCGGGTCTCGGTGACCTGCGTGCGGGTGCCGGTCTTCGTCGGCGATGCGGAATCGGTCAATGTCGAGTTCGAGGATTTCCTGGACGAGGACGAGGCCCGCGACATCCTGCGCGAATCGCCGGGCCTGCTGGTGATCGACAAGCGCGAGGATGGCGGCTATGTCACCCCGATCGAGGCGGCGGGCGATTTCGCCACCTTCGTCAGCCGCATCCGCCAGGACAGCACCGTCGAGAACGGGCTGAACCTGTGGATCACCTGCGACAGCCTGCGCAAGGGCTCGGCGCTGAACCTGGTGCAGATCGCGGAACTGCTGGGCCGGGATTACCTGCAGAAGGGCTGAGGTCCCGGGATCAGTCGCCCTTCGGCGGCGCGGGCTTGGGTTCGGGTTCGGCGGCGTCCGCTGTCCCCTCTCCCGCTTCGGGCTGGTCGAGGGCCGCTTCCTTGGCCAGCTTGCGCATGGCATTGCGGAAGCGGTCGGCGGGGGCTGCGGCCAGCGTCACCGCGTTTTCCTGCGGGTTCTGCGACAGGTATTCCGCGACCAGCCGGTGCCCGAGCCCATAGCCCGACCAGCGGCGAATCCTGCCCTTGCCGAAGAACCATTCGGCATGGTCGTAATCCAGCCGCGACCATTCGTTCATCGCCTGGCGCACCAATGCCTCGGACGGCGCGGCGGCGTCCCATGGATCGGGCGGCCCGCCCAGAACCTGCCGCACGAAATGCCCGGCAAGGCCCTCGCTGACCAGTGCCTCGCCCAGGGACTTGCCATAGCCGGGACCGTCCCAGCGGATCAGGTGGTGAAGCTCGTGGACCAGTGTGCGGATGAAGGGTTCGGGGCTGAAGCGGGACGGGTCCAGCGTGATCTGGATATACCCCGGCCCGGGCGCGTAACCGCCCACGGCCCAGCCCTGCATGACCTCGTCGCCGACACGGATGACCAGATCGAAGCGCGGCAGATCGACAAGCGCGCCGACCGCCGCCACCGCCTCTCGCGCGGCGGCACGGGTTTCGGGCATCACGCCGGTCAATGCGTTGCGGGCGTTCAAGTAGTGGATCTGCCAGACCGTCATGGGGTTTCTTTCGCAAGTTCTGCCGATCCGTTCCAGCATAAAGCGGCGCGGCCGCAGGGCAATCGGCGGATTGATGCGAAGGCCGGACGGTGCAGGCCGGGGCGTATCCGCATCGGGTCTGCGGTCGCGCTAATCCAGTTGGCTGGATTAATGCACCCAGACCCCATTTTATAATCAAGTGCCAGTTGATTATAGGCGACAGGCATGGCATCGAATGCAAGTCCGCTTTCTTATGTGAGATTATTCTTCATGGCCAAGCATATAAAGCGCACTGCTGGTCAGTACCAAAGACAGATCGACGGCTATACGGCATTTATTCCGTTCGACCTGCCACCTAATCCGCCCATCACCTTCGATGACGAGATGCATCACCTGCTGTCGCGTGCCGATCGGGCATTGGGACGCCTGGATGGCTCGGTCCAGTCCCTGCCGAACCCCGATCTGTTCGTCTTCATGTATGTGCGCAAGGAGGCGGTCCTGTCGTCCCAGATCGAGGGTACACAGGCATCGCTGGGGGACATTCTGGAAGTCGAGGCGCAGATATTTGACCCCACCCGGCCCAATGACACGGAAGAAATCATCAACTATGTCACCGCGCTTAACTTCGGGCTGGCGCGGCTTGACGAGTTGCCGGTCTCGTTGCGGTTGATCCGCGAGATCCACGCCAAGCTCATGCAAGGGGTCAGAGGGCAACACGCCACGCCGGGCGAGTTTCGCAGGACGCAGAACTGGATCGGCCCCGCCGGCGCCACACTGCGCAGCGCAAGTTTTGTGCCCCCGCCCCCGTCCGAACTGCTTCGCCTGTTGGGTGAGCTTGAGAAATACCTACATGCCGACGACAGGATCCCCTTGCTGATCCGCATCGGCCTGATTCATGCCCATTTCGAAACCCTGCACCCATTTCTTGACGGAAATGGCCGCATGGGACGGCTGTTGATAACCTTCATTCTATGCGAGCAAGAGGCGCTGCAAAGGCCGGTCCTGTATCTGTCGCATTACCTGAAGCAGCATCGGGCGCGATATTATGACCTCCTGCAGGCCACACGCAGCGAAGGCGACTGGGAAAGCTGGATCAAGTTCTTCCTAACCGGCATTGCCGAAGTGGCAAATGAGGCGACGGAAACTGCCAGGTTGATCGTGAATATGCGCGAGACGCACCGGGAAAGCCTGATCGACAGCCTTGGAAAGGGTGCCGCGAACGGTCTGCGCTTCCTGGAATCGCTGTATCAGCGCCCGATTTTCACGGTCGCGAACGTGGCCGAGTTCCTGAAGATATCGCCGCAGGCCGCGAACACCCTTACGCGCCAACTGGAGGATCTCGGCCTGGTCAACGAGATGACCGGACAGAGGCGCAACAGGGTGTTCCAGTACAGCCCATATGTGAGGCTGTTCACGGACTGATCAGATCTCGGGCACCAACACCTCGCGCTTGCCGACATGGTTGGCGCTGCTGACGACGCCCTGATCCTCCATCATCTCGACGATGCGGGCGGCCTTGTTATAGCCGATGGCCAGCTTGCGCTGGATATAGGAGGTCGAGCATTTGCGGTCCTTGGCGACGATCATCACCGCCTGATCGTAAAGCTGGTCGTCCCCATCGGCCGAATTGCCAAGGCCCAGAACGGCGTCGATATCGCCCGCCACCTCGTCCTCGGGGCCATCGACCACGCCGGACTTGTAGCTGGGCGGGCCGAAGGATTTCAGGTGGTTCACCACCTCCTCGACCTCTTCATCCGAAACGAACGGCCCATGGACGCGGGTGATCTTCGATCCGCCGGCCATATAGAGCATGTCGCCCTGACCCAGCAATTGCTCAGCCCCCTGTTCGCCCAGGATGGTACGGCTGTCGATCTTCGAGGTGACCTGGAAGGAAATCCGGGTCGGGAAGTTCGCCTTGATCGTGCCGGTGATGACATCGACCGAAGGCCGCTGCGTCGCCATGATCAGGTGGATGCCCGAGGCCCGTGCCATCTGTGCGAGACGCTGGATGCAGGCCTCGATCTCCTTGCCGGCGACCATCATCAGGTCGGCCATCTCGTCGACGATGACGACGATATAGGGGAAGGTCTCGGGCTGGAATTCCTCGGTTTCGAAGATCGGCTCGCCGGTGTCCTCGTCGAAGCCGGTCTGGACGGTGCGCTTGAACATCTCGTCCTTGGCCTGCGCCTCGCGGACGCGGCCGTTATAGCCCTCGATATTGCGCACGCCCATCTTGGACATCTTGCGATAACGCTCTTCCATCTCGGCCACGACCCATTTCAGGGCGACAACCGCCTTCTTCGGGTCGGTCACGACCGGGGACAGCAGATGCGGGATGCCGTCATAGACCGACAGTTCCAGCATCTTCGGGTCGATCATGATCAGCCGGCATTCGTCCGGCGTCAGCTTGTAAAGCAGGCTGAGGATCATGGTGTTGATCGCCACCGACTTACCCGAACCCGTGGTCCCGGCGATCAGCAGGTGGGGCATCTTGGCGAGATTCGCGACCACCGGGCCGCCGCCGATATCCTTGCCGAGCGCAAGCGGCAGCGGATAGGAGGCATCGCCATAGGATTTCGCCGACAGGATCTCGCGCAGCAGCACCTTCTCGCGGCGCGCATTCGGCAGTTCGATCCCGATCACGGTGCGGCCCGGCACGGTCGAAACCCGCGCCGACAGCGCCGACATCGAACGCGCGATATCGTCCGAGAGCCCGATCACCCGGCTGGCCTTCAGACCGGGCGCGGGTTCGAGTTCGTAAAGCGTGACCACCGGGCCGGGATGAACGGCGGTGATCTGGCCCTTGACGCCGTAATCGTCCAGCACCGCTTCCAGCATCCGGGCGTTTTCCGCCAAAGCCTCATCGGACAGCTGGTGGCGCTGAATCGTCGCCTCCGCCGTCAGAAGCGACAGCGGCGGGCATTCGAAATCGCTGAAACTATCGTCGAAGCGCAGCGAGGGCTGGGCCTCGGCCTGGGCCTGACGCGACGGTGCGGCGGGCTTCTTCACCGGCGTGACAAGGCGGGCGGTGGCGGCACCGAAAGGATGCGGATCGGCGGGCTCGATGGCCTCGTCCTCATCCTCGGGCCCGTCCAGCATCACGTCCTGCCGATTGGCATTCAGCCGCTGGGTGACCGAACTCAGCAGGCTGCCGCCGCGCTTCGAGATCACATCGGTGATCCGGGCCGACACCTCATCCGAGGACGGCGCGGTGGCGTCATGGGCCTCTGGCTCGACCAGCTCGCCCTCGTCCTCCCATTCTTCGGGCTGGGAACGGCGACGGAACAGGCCGCGCTTCGGCGCGTTGCCCGGTTCGGCATCAATCTCGGGCTGGGCGCGGCGCTCGGCGGCGCGGGCCTTCAAGCCCTGCGCGGCACCCATGGCACCGACGGCACCCTTGCCCAGCAGGCGCAGAAGCCCGTCATAGGCGGTGACCAGCCCGGTCGCCAGCCAGCGCGCCAGCCGCCGCGCCTCGGCCATGTCGAAGCCCAGAACGAAGCCATAGAAGCCAATCGCACCGACCACCATCATGAGCGCGCCGATCTTCAGCGAGGCCGCCGGCCCGAAGGGCAGAACCGCCATCAGCCCGCCCATCATCATGTCGCCGAAATGCCCGCCGAGACCGAAGTTCTCGTCCCAGCCGAAGGGCGGCACCATCGAGGCGCAATAGACCGAACCCAGCGCCACGGCGATGGGCAGGAAAACCGCGCGCATGACCCGGTCCTCGCCCTTGTGCAGCATCAGGCGCAGGCCCCAGACCAGCGACCCGAGCGCCAGCCCCCAGGCACCGTAGCCGGCGATCATCATCAGCGGCGCGGCCAGATAGGCCCCGAAACGGCCCAGCAGGTTGACCGGCGGTTGATCGGTCGCGGCCAGGAAGCTGGGATCGTCGGGCGACCAGCTGTAAAGCACCATGGCCAGAACCGCCGCCAGCACCACCAGCCCGGCGCCGATCAATTCCTTGCCGCGCCGTTCCAGCGCCGCCTGGGTATTCTGATCGAAAAGCGGATCGCGCCCCTTCGCCTGCCAGCTCGCCATTCACCTGCCCTCTTTATAAATCACGTCTTTCAGGCGGCTGAGCGCCTGTTCGGTTTCACTTTCGCCCGCCACCAGGGCGACGCGGATATAGCCCCGACCGGGATTTTCGCCCGCCACTTCGCGCGACAGATAGGCGCCCGGCAGCACCTGAATGCCGGCCTCGCGCCACAATTGCTTGGCCGCCTGCTCGCCATCCTCGACCGGAAGCCACAGGAAGAAGCCGCCCTCGGGGCCGCGATAGCCGGGCACATTGCCCAGGACCCGGTCGGCCACGGCATATTTGCGCCGGTAGAGCGCAAGACTGTCCTGCACATGCCCCTCGTCGGCCCAGGCGGCGGCGCTGACGGCCTGCGCCGGCAGCGACAGGGGCGCGCCGGCATAGCTGCGCAGACGCCGCATCTGGGCGATATTCGCCGCACTTCCCGCCGCAAAGCCCGAGCGCAGCCCGGGCAGGTTCGACCGCTTCGACAGCGAGTTGAACATCACCACCCGATCCGCCAGACCCATGCGCGTAGCCACGGCCAGGGCGCCGGGCGGCGGGGCGTCGCGATAGATCTCGGAATAGCATTCGTCGGCAAAGACCAGAAAATCGTGTCTGTCAGCCAGTGCGATCAGGGTTTCCAGATAATCCTCGCCGGCAATCGCGCCCTGCGGATTGGCCGGCGAACACAGATAGGCAATCGCCGTGCGGTCCAGCGTGGCCCGGTCCAGCCCGGCATAATCGGGCAGAAAGCCGGTCTCGGGACCGGCCGGCACGAAAACCGGATCGGCAGCTACGGCGGCGGCGGCCACGGCATAGACCTGATAGAACGGGTTCGGCACCAGCACCGCCGGGCGCGCGCCGTTCTTGTGTTCGGGCGCAAGCGCAAGGGCCGCGTTGAACAGCCCCTCGCGGGTGCCGTTCAGGGCCATCAGCCGCTCGGGCCCGACCTCGATCCCGTGGCGGCGACGGATCCAGCCCGAGATCGCTTCCAGCAGCGCCGGCGTACCTTCGTTCGAAGGATATTTCGCAAAGAGATCAATGCTCTCGGCCATGATCGGGGCGACAAAAGCGGGCATGGGGTGACGCGGCTCGCCAATGGTCATCACCATCGGCTCGCCACCGGGTTCGATTCCGGCGAGGAGCGCCCGCAGGCGCGGAAACGCGTATTCCGGCAGGTTCGAGAACCGCTCGGGTATTGCCATGACTGCCTCTCAGTCGGGGTCGTATCGCCCCGTTATGACTGGAGATTACAGAAACGCTGCCCGTCCGTCCAGTCGGCTTAGGCCGAAAGCGCCGCTTCCATGGCATGGGCGACACGCAGAAGCGCCAGATCGCCCCCCGCCGGGCCCATGGCCATGATCCCGCAGGCCGGGCGCGCGGTCGGCAGGCTGATCGCCGGCAGGCCCAGAAGATTGCCGATCCGGGTATTGCGCAGGGTCAGCAGGTTTTCCGAGGCGAAGAAATCGGCATCGGCCAGCAAAGCCTCGCGGTCGGGGGGCAGGATCGGGCAGCTAGGCAGGATCACGGCGTCGAAACCCGCCACCGTCTCGGCCCAGAGGCCCCGCAGCCGGTCGAGCGTCTGCCAGCCGGCGACGTAATCCGGGGCCGAAACCTCGCGCCCGGCGCGGAAACGGTTCAGGATCGGCGGATACATCGCCTCGGGCGCATCCTCGATATGGGCGGCCCAGGTGCCGTAAGCCTCGGGCGCGAAGAGCGTCGGTGCCAGCGCCATGACCTCGGCCAGCATGGCCGGCGCGGCGCGGCTGATGCGGACGCCAGCACGGCCAAGGCGATCCACCGCCGCCTCGAAGGCGGCGACGGGGGCCTCGCGCGCGGCGTCGAAGGGCACCCCGTCCAGCACCAGCAGATGCAGCCCCGCCGGTCGCGCATCGGTCAGGTCGGGCGCGGGCCGGGCGGTGATGGCGGCAAAAAGCTCGGCACAATCCTCGACGCTGCGGGCCAGCGGGCCGGCCACGTCGAAACGCGGGCACAGCGGCACCACGCCCGTCATCGGCACCTGCCCCGGCGTCGGCTTGAAGCCCACCAGCCCGTTCCACGCCGCCGGCAGCCGGATCGAGCCGCCGGTATCGGAGCCGATACTGGCCGAAGCCAGCCCGAGCGCCACCGAAACGGCAGAACCGGAACTCGACCCGCCCGGTGCCAGCGCCGGATCGAGCGCATTGGGCGGGGTGGCCGTGATCGGGTTCAGACCCAGCCCGCTGAAGGCCAGTTCGGTCATATGGGTCTTGCCGAGGCACACGAGCCCGGCTTGATCGGCATTGGCCAGCACCACCGCATCGCGATCCGGCACCCGGCCCTTCAGCAGCGCCGATCCGGCCTCGGTCGCGGTGCCGGCACTGTCGATATTGTCCTTCCAGCTGAGCGGGACACCGTCCAGAAGTCCGCGCCGCAGCCCGGCACGGGCGCGGTCATGGGCGGCGATGGCCTCGGAACGGGCGCGCTCCGGGGTCAGCCGGGCAAAGATCCGGTCGCGTTCGGGATGGCGCGAAATCGCCTCCAGACAGGCATCGGTCAGATCCACCGGAGAGACCAGCCCCGCCAGAATCGCCCGCCCCTGTTCGCTTGCCGTGCCGGTCAGCCAATCCATGCCCGTGATCCCCCTTGTTTCCCCGCGAAGCTAATCGCAGCCGCCCGCCCCGTCTATCGCTTTTGCCGCATGGACGCGGCGCCGGGCCGGGCGTAGGATCGCCGCCATGGATAATGAATTCGACGTGGTGATTGCCGGGGGCGGGCTGAACGGCCCGGCGCTCGGACTGGCGCTGGCGGATGCGGGGATGCGCGTGGCCGTCGTGGACGCGGCCCCGGCGCGGGCGCGGGCTTCGGACAATTTCGACGGCCGCGCCTATGCGCTGGCGCTGTCATCGGTGCATCTGCTGCGCGGCATCGGGCTGTGGCAGGGGCTGGCACCGACCGCCCAGCCCATCACCAGGGTCATCGCCCGGCAGGGTCGCGGCGAGGATATCTCGCCGCTCGGGCTGTTCTTCGACAGTGCCGAGATCGAGGAAGGCGTGCTGGGCCAGATGCTGGAAGATCGCTTCCTTTATCGTGCGCTGATTGCCGCCATGCCGGAACGGCTGACCCATATCCCCGAGACGCTGGTGACCGGGCAGGCCGCCGATGCGGGCGGGATCACCGTCGCGCTGTCGGACGGGCGTAGCCTGCGGGCGCGGCTGCTGGTCGGGGCCGACGGGCGGCGTTCGGGTGTCGCCGAACGCGCCGGCATTACCCGCACCGGCTGGGATTACGGCCAGACCGCGCTAGTCGCCGCGCTGAGCCAGGAGATCCCGCATGAAGGCGCGGCCCATCAGATCTTCCTGCCGACCGGCCCGCTGGCGGTGCTGCCGCTGCGCGAGAACCGTTCTTCCATCGTCTGGTCACTGACCCGCAGCCGGGCCACGGCCATCGCCGCACTGTCGGACGAGGCCTTTCTTGAGGTCCTGTCGCCGCATATCCACGGGATCACCGGCCGGATCGAGCTGGCCGGCCCGCGCTTTTCCTATCCGCTGAACCTGACGCTGGCCCGCGATTACGTGGCCGAGCGGGTGGCGCTGATCGGAGATGCCGCCCATGGCGTGCACCCGATTGCCGGACAGGGGCTGAACCTCGGGCTGCGCGATGTGGGGGCGCTGGCGGAATGCCTGGTCGATGCCGCCCGCAATGGCGAGGATATCGGCTTCGCCACCACGCTGGACCGCTATCAGGGCTGGCGACGCTTCGATTCGACCGCGCTGGCGCTTGGCATGGACAGCGTCAACACGTTGTTTTCAAATGATAACCCGCTGCTGCGCGCGGCGCGCGGCCTTGGCATGGGCGCGGTCAACGCGGTGCCGGCGCTGCGCCGCCGCTTCATGCGACAGGCCGCCGGGCTGACCCAGCAACCGATGCCGCGCCTGCTGGCGGGACAGCCGCTTTAATCCGCCTTCAGCTGCCGGGCCTCGTCGATCAGCATGATCGGGATGCCGGCGCGGATCGGAAAGGCGAGGCCGGCGGTTTTCGAGACCAGCTCCTGCCGGGCGGCGTCGTAACTCAGCGTGCCATGGGTGACCGGACAGACCAGGGCTTCCAGCATGTGGCGGTCGAATTCCGGGGCCTTCGCGTCGGTCATTGCATCACCTCGTCATTGGCGCCGTGGCGCAGGTCGTATTCCATCAGCCCTTCCAGCAACACCCGGCGTTCCGGCAGGGTCTCGGCCTCCAGCAGTGCCTGCTTGTCCTGCAGTTCCAGCGGCAGCGCCATGGACAGCGAATTGACCAGCAGTTCCGGCCCGGCATCGCCAGCCTCGTCCCAGTCGGTAGACAGCGAGTGCTCGTCCATATAGCGCCGCATCAGGTCCATGAACGTGTCCCGGTTCCAGTCGGGATCGTCCTCGCCCTCGCCGCCATCGGCCTCGAACCCGGTCCAGTCGGCATGGCCGGTCGGATAGGGGTGAAAGCCTTCCTCGGCATCCATCAGCCGAAACCGCGAGACCTGCCCCAGAGAGATCAGGTAGCGCCCGTCATCCTGCTCGGCAAAGCCCACGATCCGTCCGGCCGAGCCGACATGGGCCAGCATCTCGCCGCCCTCGTCGAGCGGCTGGATCAGCCCGATCATCCGGTGCGGGGTGCGCAGGGCGTCGTCGATCATCTGCAGATAGCGCGGCTCGAAGATGTTCAGCGGCAACCGGGTGCGCGGCATCAGCACCGCACCCGGCAAGACGAAAAGGGGCAGCGTATCGGGAAGATCGAAGGCGGCGCGCCCGCTCATGCGAAGATCAGGCTGGACAGCCGGCGCCGCCCCTTCTGCGCGATCGGATCGGTCGGCGTCAGCGCATCGAAAATGGTGATGAGCTGGGCCTTGGCGGCGCCCTCGTTCCAGTCGCGGTCGCGGCGGAAGGCTTCCAGAAGCTGGTCCACGGCTTCCTCGACCTGACCGGCGGCATGAAGCGCGGTGGCATAGTCGAAACGTGCCTGATTGTCGGCCGGGTCGGCCTCGACCCTGGTGCGCAACTCGTCCAGCGGACCGGCGTTTTCGGCCTGACGGGCCAGTTGCAACTGCGCCCGCGCCGCCTCGACCGGGGCCGATCTGGCGATGGCGGCGGGGACGGTTTCCAAGATAGCTGCCGCCTGATCGGCCTTGCCGCCGGCCAGAAGCGCGCGCAGCAGGCCGCCCCAGGCTTCGGGATTTTCGGCCTCTTCACCGATGATCGCCTCGAAAGTCTCGGCGGCATCGTCGAAGGCACCCTCGGCCAGCATCGCCTCGGCCGCTTCCAGCGCCTCGCCCAAGCCGCCATCGTCGCCCGACAGCGCCGTCAGCTTGTCGATGAATTTCTTGATCTCGCTGGCCGACAGCGCGCCCTGGAAGGCATCGACCGGCTGGCCCTTGTAGAAGGCGAAGACCGTCGGGATCGACTGCACGCGCAGCTGACCGGCGATCATCTGGTTCTCGTCGACATTGACCTTGGCCATGACCACGCGGCCCTTGGCCTTCACCACCTCGGCCTCCAGCGCCGGACCGAGCGTCTTGCAGGGCCCGCACCACGGCGCCCAGAAATCGACGATGACCGGCACCTCCATCGACTTCTCGATGACATCGGCCATGAATGTGGCCTCGGTCACGTCCTTGATGATCTCGCCCGGCGCCGGCGCGGCACCTTGTCCTATCAGCATCTCAGCCATCTGATCCTCGAATTCCTGTCTGGGGCAAATATGGGGCGTCGGGCAGCGCGGTGAAAGGGGTCAGAGATCGAAGCTCGCGAAGACCGGAACATGGTCCGAGGGCTGTTCCCACCCGCGCACCGGACGCAGGATGCGGCTGGAATGGGCGGCAGCCGCGATGTCGGGCGTGGCCCAGACGTGATCCAGCCGCCGGCCCTTGTCGGCGGCGTCCCAATCCTTGGCGCGATAGGACCACCAGCTGTAAAGCAGCCCCTCGGGGATGTCCTTGCGGGTGATGTCGACCCATTTTCCGGCCTCCTGCACCTCGGCCAGATGATCGACCTCGACAGGCGTATGGCTGACGATCTTCAGAAGCTGCTTGTGCGACCACACGTCATCCTCGCGCGGGGCGATGTTCAGATCGCCGACCATGATCGAGCGCGCGGGCCTGTCGGCATGGAACACGTCGCGCATCTCGGTCAGGAAATCGAGCTTCTGGCCGAATTTCTCGTTCTGCTCGCGGTCGGGAATATCGCCGCCTGCCGGAACATAGAAGTTATGAACGGTGACGCCATTCTCCAGCCGCGCGGCGACATGGCGGGCATGGCCGAGCCCGGCATAATCGCGGTCGCCGGCATCCTCCAGCGGCAGGCGCGACAGGATCGCCACGCCGTTATAGCCCTTCTGCCCGCGCGCCACCATGTGGCGGTAGCCGAGCGCGGCAAAGCCTTCCAGCGGAACCTTGTCGACCGGCGATTTGATCTCCTGCAGGCACAGAATATCGGGCGCTTCCTCGCGCAGCAGACGCTCAACCAGTCCCGCGCGCAGCCGGACCGAGTTAATATTCCAGGTGGCAATGGTAAACATGAACGGCCTTTCTGTCGGAGCGCGGAGCCTAGCGACACATTCCCTGACTGTCGAGGGTGGCGAGAATAGCCTTTGCCCCGCCAGACATGCCCGCTAGAAGGGCACAACCGAAGCGGGAGAGACCCATGCGAATGACGATTGACGAGGCGCTGGCTCAGGGCGGCGCGGGTCGATTCCAGAAACGCCTTCTGGGGATTTTCGGGCTGGTCTGGGCCGCCGATGCGATGCAGGTCATCGCCGTGGGCTTCGCCGCACCCTCGATCATGGCGACCTTCGGGCTGGAACGCGGGACCGCGCTGCAGATCGGCACGCTCTTCTTCCTTGGCATGTTCGTCGGTGCCTTCATCTTCGGGCGCGTCGCCGACCGGGTCGGGCGGCGCAATGTACTGCTGCTGACGGTGCTGGCGGATGCGGTCTTCGGCCTCGCCTCGGTCTTCGCGCCCAGCTTCCAGATCCTGCTGGCCTTCCGCTTCCTGACCGGCGTCGCCGTGGGCGGCACATTGCCCGTCGATTACGCCATGATGGCCGAGTTCCTGCCGCCGAAGAACCGGGGCCGCTGGCTGGTGGCACTCGAAGGCTTCTGGGCCATCGGCACCATCGTCGTCGCCGTGACCGCCTGGATCGCCGCCAGTCAGGGCGCCGCCGCCCCCTGGCGCTGGATCTTCTTCGTCGCCGCGCTGCCGGCGGTGATCGGCATCTTCCTGCGCCTCTGGGTGCCGGAATCGCCGATGTATCTGCTGAAATCCGGCCAGCCCGACCGCGCCCTGTCGGTGATCA
The DNA here is from genome assembly GCF_937873615.1 of uncultured Paracoccus sp. Taxonomy (GTDB): domain Bacteria; phylum Pseudomonadota; class Alphaproteobacteria; order Rhodobacterales; family Rhodobacteraceae; genus Paracoccus. Next base: position 102,383 of record NZ_CALMYP010000058.1, on the reverse strand, counting down.
ACCGGGTGCTGAAGGCCAATGGCGCAAAGCCCCTGCCCGCCGATACCGAACTGGTGCTGAGCGCCCCCTCCGAAGGCGCACCGAACTCGATCTTCGCCGGTTCGCTGCTGATGCCGACGCTTGGCATCCTCGCGGTCTGGTTCCTCGTCTCGCTGTCCTATTACGGGGTCTTCGTCTGGGTGCCCGGCTGGCTCGCGAACGAGGGCATGGGCTGGGTGCGCGGTTACGGCTTCCTCGTCATCCTGGCGCTGGCACAGGTGCCGGGCTATGCGCTTGCGGCTTACGGCGTCGAACGCTGGGGACGTCGGCCGACGCTGATGGGCTTCCTGCTGCTGTCGGCCCTCGCCTGCTTCCTGTTCACTCTGTCGATGAACCCGGCGCTCGTCGCCGCCTCGCTGATCGTGATGAGCTTCGCGCTTCTCGGCTGCTGGGGGGCGCTTTACGCCTTCACGCCGGAACTTTACCCGACCAACCTGCGCGGCACCGGCATGGGCACGGCCTCGGCGGTGGCGCGGCTTGGCGGGATCTTCGCACCGACGCTGCTGACCTTCGCCTTCGCCAAGGGCTTCGGCTTCGCCATCGGCGTCTTCGCGGCGCTGCTGGTGCTGGCGGCGCTCGCGCTCGTGCTGGTCCGCACCGAGACCCGCGACCAGGCCATCGGCTAGGCGCGCCACAGCGTGCCGACCACAAAAGGAAAGACCCCCGGCGAATAACCGGGGGTCGATCGAGACAGAGAGCGTGGCCGCATCCCCGAACCACTGGGCTTCGTCGGCATAACCCGCGCCCACCGCCCCGGTTCCGGGCGGCTCGCTCAGATTCAGGCGATCAGCCGGTATCCGCCGCTTTCGGTGACCAGCAACCGCGCGTTCGAGGGATCCGGCTCGATCTTCTGACGCAGCCGGTAGATGTGGGTCTCCAGCGTATGCGTCGTCACCCCGGCATTATAGCCCCAGACCTCGTGCAGCAGCACGTCGCGGGCCACGACCCCATCCTGCGCGCGGTAAAGGAACTTCAGGATATTGGTTTCCTTCTCGGTCAGGCGGATCTTGCGGTCCTTCTCGTCGATCAGCATCTTCATCGCCGGCTTGAACGTATAGGGGCCAAGCTGGAAGACCGCGTCCTCGGACTGCTCATGCGTGCGCAGCTGCGCGCGCAGCCGGGCCAGCAGCACCGGGAACTTGAACGGCTTGGTGATATAATCGTTCGCGCCGCTGTCGAGCCCGAGGATGGTGTCGGCATCGGTATCGTGCCCGGTCAGCATGACCACGGGACATTTGACCCCCTGCTTGCGCAGCCGCTTGCACAGCTCGCGCCCATCGGTATCGGGCAGGCCCACATCCAGCACCACCAGATCGAAGATCGCGCCCTTGGTCCGCTCGACCGCCTCGGCGCCGCTTCCGGCCTCGAAAACGTCGAAATCCTCGGTTGCGACCAGTTGCTCGGCCAGGGCCTCACGCAGGTCTTCCTCGTCGTCCACCAGCAGAATTTTCTTCAGTCCGGCCATGTTCTTGCCTCCAGAAATGCTCTTTGATGGCAAGCTGACTTGCGTCCCGGCCTGCGTCCAGCCATGTTACGAAATCCTCACGCGCTCTTGTCGCCGAGCCTCGAAATGTTTCAGTTTGTTTCAAGATGAGCCTGCTTCCGACCCTCGAAGAACAGATTTTCCGCGCCCGGGCCGAGCTTCGCATGGGCCTCGCGGTGCAGATCGACGGCTGGATCGCCGCCTCGGTGGAAACGCTGCGGCCCGACCGGCTGGCGGCGATCCGCGCGCTGGGGCGTCCGCAACTGGCGATCACCGCGCGCCGGGCCGAGACGTTGAAGGCGCGCGCCTATGACGGCGATCTGGCCCGGATCGAGGTCCCCAATGATGCCGATCTCGGCTGGCTGCGCGCCGTGGCCGACCCGTCGGCCGACCTGATGACGCCGATGAAGGGCCCGTTCCAGACCCTGCGCGGCGGCGGGACCGCTCCGCAGATGGCGGCCATCCTGCTGGCGAAATCCGCGCGCCTTCTGCCCGCCATGCTGATGATCGAGGCGCGCGAGCCTGCCCTGCCGATGCTGCCCGCCACCGCCGTCATCGAAACGCTCGCCGCCGAAGCCGTGCTGCACCCGGTCGCCGCCGCCCGCCTGCCGCTGGCCGCATCGGAACAGTCCGGCCTGCATATCTTCCGCCCCCAGGATGGCGGGGTAGAACATTACGCCGTCGAGATCGGCACCCCGCCCCGCGACGGCACCCCGCTGGTGCGGCTGCATTCGGCCTGCTTCACCGGCGATGTGCTGGGCAGCCTGAAATGCGATTGCGGCCCGCAGCTGCACGCAGCCCTCGATGCGATGGGCCAGCAGAATGCCGGCGTCCTCCTTTACCTGAACCAGGAGGGGCGCGGCATCGGGCTGGCCAACAAGATGCGCGCCTATGCCCTGCAGAATCAGGGCTTCGACACGGTCGAGGCCAATCACCGGCTGGGCTTCGAGGATGACGAGCGCGATTTCCGCATCGGTGCCGGGATGCTGCGCGACATGGGTTTCTCGCGGGTGCGGCTGCTGACCAACAACCCGCGCAAGGTGGCGATGCTGCAATCCCATGGCATCGAGGTGGCCGAGCGCGTGCCCCTGATCCTGCCCAGCAACCGCTTCAACCGCGCCTATCTGGCGACCAAAGCCGAAAAATCCGGGCATCTGCTGTGAGGGATGCCATCTCGCTGACCCCGCGCGGTCTGGACTTCCGGGGCCGCCACATCCCCTGCAGCATCGGCCGGGGCGGCGTTGCCTGCGCCAAGCGCGAGGGCGACGGCACCACCCCCGCCGGACAGCACCTGATTGCCGAATGCTGGTATCGCCCCGACCGCCTGCCCGCACCCGCGCCTTGGGCGAGGCCCATCGGCCCCGGCGATCTCTGGTGCGACGAGACCGGCCACCCGGCCTATAACCGCCACGCCCGCGCCCCGCTTGACGCCAGCCACGAGCGCCTGCGCCGCGCCGACCCGCTTTACGACATCGTCCTGACCACTAACTGGAACTGGCCCGAGGCCAAGCCCGGCAAGGGATCGGCCATCTTCCTGCACCAGTGGCGCCGCCCCGGTTATGCCACCGCCGGCTGTATCGCCATGGGCCGCCGCCACCTGATCTGGCTGGCCGCGAATGCCGCACCGGGAACCAGGCTGATCGTTCCGTCTTCGGTGCCCAAATACCTGCACATCCGGGGCAGCGCCCCGGAAACGCGCGTCTAACGCGCGTAATCCCGCGCCCCGAAGATCGCGCTGCCGACGCGGATATGGGTCGCGCCCTCGGCAATCGCATCCTCGAAATCGCCGCTCATCCCCATGGAGAGCTGGCCCAGCCCCTCGGCCTCGGCCAACTCGCGCAGCAGCCGGAAATGCGGCCGCGCCGGCTCGGCTTCCGGGGGGATGCACATCAGCCCTTGCGGGGTCAGGCCAAGCCCCCGGGCCTGCGCCAGGAAGCCCGGCAGTTCATCGGGCAGGATCCCGGCCTTCTGCGGCTCGTCCCCAGTATTGACCTGCACGAACAGCGCGGGCGCCCGCCCCTCGGCCTCGATCGCGGCGGCCAGCTTGCGCGCCAGCGACATTCGGTCGAGCGTGTGGATGGCATCGAACAGCCCCACCGCCGCCCGCGCCTTGTTCGATTGCAGCGGCCCGATCATGTGCAGTTCCACATCCGGGAAGCGCGCGCGCCAGTCCGGCCATTTGCCCTGTGCTTCCTGCACGTAATTCTCGCCGAAGATGCGCTGACCTTCGTCCAACACCGCCTCGACCCGCGCGTTCGGCTGCACCTTGCTGACCGCGATCAGCGTAACCGCGCCCTCGGGCCGGCCTGCCGCCCGTTCTGCCGCGCGCATGCGCGCCCTGATGTCACTCAATCCCATGGCGCGAAACTCACAAAAGAAAAGAGCGGGCGCAAGGCCCGCTCTTTCCGGAAGTTCATCCGATCAGAGGATCAGAAGTTGAACGAGATACCGAAGTCGGCCAGGGTGTTGTCGAAGCTTTCGCTGCCAGCGTCGATCGAAGCGTCAACGATACCGCCCTTGAGGGTGGCGCCGCCGCCCAGGTCGTAGGAAGCACCGATACCGAAGGCATCGCCGTCCAGGTCGATATTGTCGAAGTCGTTCTTGCGGTAGAAGCCGGTCAGCGCCACGCCATTGTTCATGTCGTACTCGGCGCCCAGACCATACTGGCTGTAGTCCAGATTGTCGTCATCCGAGTCGGTGTCCATGTAAGCGGCTTTGAAGGTGAAGCCACCGTAAACCATGCCACCCGACAGACCCCAGACTTCCGAGTCCGAGTCGAAGCCCAGCGGGCCGATCAGAGCGGTGAACTCGCCATCGTCGCCGATGGTGAACGGGTTGATGGTGTAATCGGCTTTGGTGTAGCCGAGACCGAAGGTGTAGTTGCCCATGTCATAGCCGACGCCAAGCGACCAGGTCTGGGTGTCGCGATCATTGTCGGTGTTGCCATAGTAGCCGTCGAAGAACGAGGCATACAGGTTGAAGTTGTTGATGCTGTATTCATACAGAACACCGCCGTCGCCATCGACTTCTTCCGAACCGACATAGGCGAATTCGTTCCAGTAATCGAGGCCCGACAGACCGACTTCCGGCAGGTCGCCAACAGCTTTTTCCATCGCCGAGTCGATATCACCGATCATCAGCTTGCCATAGGCACCCGAGATCCAGATGTCGCCGGAGGTGGCGGAGTTGTTGTCGCCAGCATTGGCATGCTGGTCCGAACGCAGGTGCGCGCCGAAGGACAGGCCAGCGTCCGATTCGCCGCTCAGCGTGAACTTGACGCGGACACGGTTGATGACGTTCCAGGAGCTGTCAGCATCGTTGATGCCGTTAGCATTGTCGTCCATGTAGTAGCCGGTGTCGCTTTCATAGCGCAGACCCATGCGGCCGTCGCCGCTCACTGCGACTTCAGCGGCAGCGTAGCCAGCGGTCATGACGAGCGCGGTGGTCGCAAACAGAACCTTTTTCATGATGTTCCCTCTTGTCTCTCGGTGGTGGGCCCCAAAGGCACTATCCGCCGTTGGGTATGGACGATGTGTCGCTCGTTCGGCCTGGCAATGCAATTAAAACGCCGCCGGCTTTGCGGGATTGGCCCATTTGTGGTGCACATTGGTCACACCGCGGTGAACGCCCCGGATTTGAGCGGATTAGGGAAAAGCTTGTCCGCCCCGCCCGATCCGCGCTAATGAGCGGCAAGGCCCCGCGCCACAAGCGGGCAACGTACTATATAAGGACAGTGCCATGACCCGTTTTGCGTTCCGTGCCGCCGCGACACTCGCGCTGACCCTTTCGGTGGCGGGCTGTGGCGGTGGCGGCATGTTCGGCGGATCGAACAACCAGCAGACGACCCGCACTCAGGAACGCCGCGAATCGACAATCTGGGACCTGTTCAGCAACAATAACGATTCGAACAAGGTGGTGGCCGTCAACAAATACCTGTGGAATGCCAGCCTCGACGTGCTGAACTTCCTGCCGATCCAGTCCATCGACCCGTTCACCGGCGTCATCGTCACCGGCTATGGCACGCCTCCCGGCGGCGGTCGCGCCTATCGCGCCACGGTCCATATCACCGATCCGGCGCTGGATGCGCGTTCGCTGAAACTGTCGCTGCAAAGCTCGGGCGGCGGCGCGGTGGCGCCCGGCACCGTGCAGGCGGTCGAGGATGCGATCCTGACCCGCGCCCGCCAGTTGCGCGTGGCCGACGGCAAGCTGTAAGCGCTTCTGGACCAAGCCGCGCGGCGGCGTTAAACCCTCCGGGCAACCTACACGCCCGGAGCCGTCATGACCTATTCCCCCGCGACCAGCGAACCGCATTGGCAGAAGGCCTGGGCCGATGCCGAAAGCTTCCGCGCCGTGCGGGACGAACGCCCGAAATATTACGTGCTGGAGATGTTCCCCTATCCGTCGGGGCGCATCCATATGGGCCATGTGCGCAATTACACGATGGGCGACGTGGTGGCGCGGTTCAAGCGCGCGCAGGGCTTTTCGGTGCTGCATCCGATGGGCTGGGACGCTTTCGGGATGCCGGCCGAGAACGCCGCCATGGAACAGGGCGGCCATCCCCGCGACTGGACCTATGGCAATATTGCCACAATGAAGGACCAGCTGAAGCCGCTGGGTCTCTCCATCGACTGGAGCCGCGAATTCGCCACCTGCGACGACGATTACGTCGCCCAGCAGCAGGCGCTGTTTCTGGACATGCTCGATGCCGGGCTGATCACCCGCAAATCGGCGCAGGTGAACTGGGACCCGGTCGACATGACCGTGCTGGCCAATGAACAGGTGATCGACGGCAAGGGCTGGCGCTCGGGCGCCCCGGTCGAGCGCAAGGAGTTGACGCAATGGTTCTTCCGCATCTCGGATTATGCCGAGGAACTGCTGGAGGCCATCGACAGCCTGAAAGGCTGGCCGGAGAAGGTCCGGCTGATGCAGCAGAACTGGATCGGCAAGTCGCGCGGGCTGCAATTCCGCTTTGCCACCGTGAACGCGCCCGCAGGGTTCGACCGGATCGAGGTCTATACCACCCGCCCTGACACGCTGATGGGGGCAAGCTTCGTGGCCCTTTCGCCCGATCATCCGCTGGTCAGGCATCTGGCCGAATCGGACGCGAAGGTTGCCGCTTTCGTCGAGGAATGCCGCCGCATCGGCACCACCGAGGAAGCCATCGAAACCGCGCCCAAGATGGGCTTCGACACCGGGCTGACGGTCACGCATCCGCTTGATCCGGCATGGAAACTACCGGTCTGGATCGCGAATTTCGTGCTCATGGATTACGGCACCGGCGCGATCTTCGGCAGCCCCGCCCATGACGAGCGCGACCACGAATTCGCCAGCAAATACGGCCTGCCGATTCGCGCCACCTTCGGCGAGAAGGGCATGGACATGGCACAGGCCGACGCGCTCGTCGCCAAGGCGCCTTACGTTCCGGCCAAGACCGAGACCGTGACCTATGTGCGCGGCTTTGCCGGCCCCGCTGACCAGACCGGCGATCAGGCCGTGCCCGAGGCCATTGCCGTCGCGGAACAGCAGGGCTGGGGCGAGGGCGTGACGAAATTCCGCCTCCGCGACTGGGGTATCTCGCGCCAGCGTTACTGGGGCTGCCCGATTCCGGTGGTGCATTGCGCGACATGCGGCACCGTGCCGGAAGCCAAGCAGAACCTGCCGGTGCTGCTGCCGCAGGACGTAACCTTCGACGTGCCCGGCAACCCGCTCGACCGGCACCCGACATGGCGTCAGGCCACCTGCCCGGTCTGCGGCGGCGCGGCCACGCGCGAGACCGACACGATGGACACTTTCGTCGATTCGTCCTGGTATTACGCCCGCTTCACCAGCCCCCATGCGGCCACGCCGACCGAGCGCGCGGACGCCGATTACTGGATGAACGTGGACCAGTATATCGGCGGGATCGAGCACGCGATTCTCCACCTGCTCTATTCCCGCTTCTTCGCCCGGGCGATGGAAAAGACCGGCCACCTGCCCGCCAAGGCGATCGAGCCCTTCGACGCGCTTTTCACGCAGGGCATGGTCACGCATGAGATCTACATGACCCGCGACGACAGGGATCGCCCGGTCTATCACCTGCCCGAGGACGTCATCGACGGAAAGCTGAAGAACGGCACCCCGGTCGAGATCGTGCCTTCGGCCAAGATGTCGAAATCCAAGAAGAACGTCGTCGATCCGGTCAATATCATCGCCGATTTCGGGGCCGATACCGCGCGCTGGTTCATGCTCTCGGACAGCCCGCCCGAACGCGACGTGGAATGGACCTCGGCCGGGGCCGAAGCCGCGAACAAGTTCCTGTCGCGGGTCTGGCGGCTGGCCGACGAATCCCCGGAGGGGGGCGAAGACGCGGACCTGACGCGCGCCGCCCATCGCGCCATCGCCGATGTCACCAAAGCCATCGAGGGCTTCGCCTTCAACAAGGCGGTGGCGAAACTCTATGAGCTCGCCAATGCCATCGGCAAATCCAGCGCCGGCGGTGCGGCCCGGGCCGAGGTGCTGCGGATCATGGCCCAGCTTCTGGCCCCGATGGTTCCGCACCTGGCCGAGGAGATCTGGGCCAAGGCAGGCGGTCAGGGTCTGGTCGTGGACGCGGCATGGCCGAAAGCCGATCCGGCGCTGCTGGAAGACGATTCGGTGACCCTGCCGATCCAGATCAACGGCAAGCGCCGGGCCGAGATCTCGGTGCCGAAGACCATGTCGAAGGAAGACATCGAATCGCTGGTGCTGGCCGACGATACCGTGCTGCGTTTCCTCGACGGGGCGGCGCCGAAGAAACTGATCGTGGTGCCGGGGCGGATCGTCAATGTCGTGGCATAGCCTCTCCCGCCGCGCGGCATTCCTTGGCACGCTGGCCCTGCTCGCCGCCTGCGAGATGACGCCGGCCTTCGGCCCCAATGGCGCCGGCACCGCGCTTTATGGCCGCGTCCAGCTGCGCGAGCCCGAGGATATCGACGGATTCGCGCTGAACCGGCACCTGTCGGAACGGCTCGGCCCCGAACAGGCGGCCAGCTATGCGCTGAATTACCGGCTGACCACGGCCTCGGTCGCGCAGGGAATCACCCCCGACGACGTGACCACGCGCTATTCGCTGAACGGCACCGTGGATTTCGCGCTGACCGATCTCGCCTCGGGCGCGGTGATTACCCAGGGCCGCGTGTCCAGCTTCACCAGCTATTCCGCCATCGGCACCACCATTGCCACGCTGACTGCGGAGCGCGATGCCCATGAACGCCTGATGGTCATGCTGGCCGATCAGGTCGTGACCCGGCTGCTGGCGACCGGGCCGAAGCCGGTGCAATGATCCTCAAGGGTGCCGAGATCGGCCGCTATCTGGCCAGGCCCGACCCGACCCGGCCGGCGCTGCTGATCTATGGCCAGGACGCCATGCGCGTCGCCCTGAAACGGGCCGAGGCGGTGGCGGCGCTGACCGGCCCCAATGCCGACGAAGAAATGCGCCTGACCCGCATCCCCGGCGCCGATCTGCGGAAGGACGCCGCCCTCGTTCTGGATGCGATCAAGGAAGTGGGCTTCTTCCCCGGCCAGCGTGTCGTTCTGGTCGAGGACACGCCCGACGCCGCCGCCCCGGCCATTGCTGCGGCGTTGCAGGACTGGGCGCATGGCGATGCGGTGATCGTGGTCACGGCGGGCGGGGTGGCGAAATCTTCCCCCCCCCGCAAGCTCTTCCCACCCCCCGCCACCCCCCCGACCCCGCCGCCCCCTCACCGCCCCCCCCGCGGTGAGGTGATCACCCGCTGGCTCAAGGAGGCCGGGCTGACCGAGGTCCCGCAGGCCGCCATGCGCGATCTGCTGGCGCTGTCGCGCGCGCTCGATCCCGGCGATTTCCGCCAGACGGTCGAGAAGATCGCGCTTTACAAGCATGGCGACCCCGAGCCGCTCAATCCTGCGGAAATCGCGCTCATGGCGCCGGCCACCATCGAGGCCGAGGTGGATCAGCTGATCGACGTGGTGGCCGATGGCCGCGCCGACGATTTCGGCGCGCTCATGCGCCGGATCGAGGCGCAGGGCATCGCCCCGGTCACGCTCTGCATCGCCGCACTTCGCCATTTCCGCGCCCTCCACGCGGCCAGCGCCGATCCGGGCGGGCCGCAGGCGGGGCTGTCGCGGCAGCGCCCGCCGGTCTTCGGGCCGCGCCGCGACCGCATGGCCCGGCAGGCGCAAAGCTGGGGGATGCGCAATCTGGAAGAGGCCGTGCATCACCTGCTGGATACCGACTTGCAACTGCGCAGTTCCTCGCGCGCCCCGCAGATGGCGCTGATCGAACGCGCGCTGATCCGGCTGGCGATGATGCCGCGCGGATCGCGGTGAACGGCGCACTGGTCATCGGCGCGGGTCCCGCCGGGCTGATGGCGGCAGAGGAACTTGCCCGCGCCGGCCATCCCGTGACCGTCGCCGAGGCCATGCCGACCCCGGCCCGCAAATTCCTGATGGCCGGGAAATCCGGCCTGAACCTGACGAAGGACGAAGCGCCCGAGGCCTTCGCCCGCCACCTGATCCCCGGCACCCCGCCCGAAGCCGGATATTTCACGGCGCCCATGACCCCGGCAGAGGTCATGGGTTGGGCGCAAGGGCTGGGGATCGAGTTTTTCACCGGCTCGACAGGCCGGGTGTTTCCAAGGGGCATGAAAGCCTCGCCGCTGCTGCGTGCCTGGCTGTTGCGGCTGCAGACCCTTGGCGTCAGCCTGCACAGCCGCTGGCGCTGGCAGGGTTTCAACGGCGATGCGCTGATCTTCGACACGCCCCTGGGCCAACGACTTCTGCACCCCCAGGCCACCGTTCTGGCGCTTGGCGGGGCAAGCTGGCCAAGGCTCGGCTCGGACGCCGCATGGGTGCCGTGGCTTTCCGCCAAAGGCGTCGGTATCGCCCCCTTCCGGCCCGCCAATATGGGCCTGCGCATGGACTGGTCGCCGGCCATGAGCCGCCACTTCGGCCAGCCGGTGAAGGGCACGGCGATCCATGCCGGCGGCATCAGCCGGGGCGAATGGGTGATCTCGCGCCACGGGGTCGAGGGCGGCGGCATCTACGCCCTCGCCGCCGCGATTCGCGACGGGGCGGAAGCGACGCTCGACCTCGCCCCCGATCTGGACCTGAGCATCCTGACGCAACGATTCGCCCGCCCGCAGGGCAAGCTCTCCATCGGCAACTGGCTGCGCCGGGTGCTGAACGATCCGGTCAAGGTGGCGCTGCTGCTGGAATGGGGCCGGCCCCTGCCCGACAGCGCCGAGGGCTGGGCCAGCCGCGCCAAGTCCCTGCCGATCCGCCATCTTGGCCCGATGGGGCTCGACCGCGCCATCTCTTCCGCCGGAGGCATCCGGCTGGATGCGCTGACCGGCGGGCTGGAACTTCGCGCCCTGCCAGGCATCTTCGCGACAGGCGAAATGCTGGACTGGGAGGCACCGACCGGCGGCTATCTTCTGACCCACAGCCTCGGCACCGGGCGATGGGCGGGACGTGCGGCGGCGGGCTATCTGGCCTCGGCGCGCTGATAGGCCGGGCGCTTGCGCATGATTTCCCAGTAATTGCCCAGCCAGCATTCCTTGATCGGAAATTGCGCCGCCAGACCCCAGCCGAGGCAATGGGTCAGGATAATATCGGGCACCGTCATCGCCTCGCCCATCAGAAACGGCCCGTCGCCGACCCGCTGCTTCAGGATCTCCTGACTGCGCTGAAACTCCCAACGCAGCGTGTCCTTGATGCCCGAGACCCGCAATTCCTTGGGCAGCACGAATGTATGGCGCGCGGCGGTCCACAGCACGGCATCGTATTCATCCAGCAGGAATTGCGTCAGACTGTCCTGCCGGGCGCGTTCCAGCGTCCCCGCCGGATGGGTCAGCTGACCATGCTTGTCGGCGAGATACTGGAGGATCGCCGTCGAATCGGTGATCGGCGTGCCATTGTCGATCAGCACCGGCACCTTGCCCGAGGGGTTGAACGCCACCACCCCCTCGGATCGCGGCGGGGCCGGGACCAGCTCATAGGGCAGTTCCAACTCCTCCAGCATCCAGATGACGCGGAAGGCGCGGGTCTGCGGCGTGCCGATGACCTTGTACATCGTTATCTCCCCTTCCTCGGAAGGCTAGGCCGGCCCGCGCCCAGCCGCAAGCCGCGAAACGGCGGCGCTTGACCTTCCCGGCACGCTTGCCCAAAGCTGCGCCACGGAAGCGGAGTTTTCTGTCATGTCGCAATCGTCGAAGCTTATGACCCCGATCCTGATCGGGGGCTGTATCATCCTGCTGATCAATTTCTCGCTGCGCGCCAGCTTCGGCGTATTCCAGATCCCCGTGCAGGAGACCTTTGGCTGGCCGCGGGCGGAATTTTCGCTGGCCATCGCCATCCAGAACCTCGCCTGGGGGATCGGCCAGCCGATCTTCGGCGCACTGGCGGAACGCTGGGGGGATCGCTGGGCGATCATCCTGGGCGCGATCCTCTATGCCTTCGGTCTGGTCATGTCGACCATGGCCACAACCCCCGAAGCGATGCAGCTATGGGAGGTCGCGGTCGGTTTCGGCATCGCCGGCACCGGTTTCGGCGTCATTCTGGCCGTCGTCGGCCGCGCCACCAGCGACGAGAACCGCAGCCTCGCCCTTGGCATCGCCACCGCCGCCGGGTCCGCCGGTCAGGTCGTCGGCGCGCCACTGGCCGAGGGGCTGCTGAGCCTGATGGGCTGGCAGGGCGTCTTCCTGGTCTTCGCCGGCATCGCGCTGACCATGATCCTCTTCATCCCCATGCTCGGGCGCGGCAAGCCCGCTTCGCCCTCCGAACTGGAGGAAAGCATGGGCAGCGTGCTGAAGCGCGCCTTCCGCGATCCGTCCTATCTGATGATCTTCGCCGGCTTCTTCTCCTGTGGGTATCAGCTGGCCTTCATCACCGCCCATTTCCCGGCCATGGTGACCGAGATGTGCGGCCCGATCGCACCGGGCAGCCTGCTTGCGTCACTGGGCATCACCTCGACCTCGGCGCTGGGCGCATGGGCCATCGCGGTGATCGGGGCAGCGAATATCGCCGGCTCGATCTTCGCCGGCTGGCTCGGCAAGCGCTATACCAAGAAATACCTGCTGGCGGGGATCTATACGCTGCGCACCATCGCCTCGGCGGCCTTCATCATGACCCCGATCACGCCCGGCACGGTGCTGCTGTTCAGCCTGGTCATGGGCGCGCTCTGGCTCGCCACGGTGCCGCTGACCTCGGGCCTGGTCGCCTATATGTATGGGCTGCGCTACATGGGCACGCTTTACGGCTTCGTCTTCCTGTCGCACCAGATCGGCTCGTTCATGGGCGTCTGGCTGGGCGGAGAGCTTTATGACCGGTTCGGCGATTACACGCTGGTCTGGTGGGTCGGCGTCGGCGTCGGCGCCTTCTCGGCGCTGATTCATTTGCCGATCAAGGAGGCCCCGGCCCGGATGCCCGTCGCGGCCTGAGCCCAACTCTCAGCCGCCGCGCATTGCCCCTGCGCGGCGTTTCCCCTAACTTGCAGGCCATTGTTTCCAGGTTGAGCCTTTTTGCCATGAAGCTTTCCGCCCCGATCATCGTTGGCACCCTGGCCGTTGCCGGCAGCATCGTCCTGCTGAGCCTGGACCGTTCCGACAGCGAGGCCGATCCCGCGCAGGAGCCGGCAGCCGTTCAGGCCAGGCCCGACACGACAAGCACCACGGTCACCGCCATTCGCCACCCCGACCCGACGCTTGCGCGCATTCCCCAGGGCTCGCCCACCGACCTGTCCCGGCTGCCGGTCACGCCGATCACGCCCTGGGACGATTCCGGGCTGCGCGGCTGGATCGAAAAGACACTGGCGAAGCTGGAAACCGGAATCGACGACGCCGAAGTCAAGCGCCTCGGGCAGGAGGCCGCGGCGGCGGCAGAATCTGCCACCGACACGCAGACATTCTATCGCGCGACGCGCAGCGCGATCCCGTTCATCTATGAAAGCGACGACCCGGAAGACCATCGCAAGGGCCTTTATATCCTGTTGAAAGCCGCCAGTTCCGGGCGCGACGAGCCCTTCACCTTCATGCGTCTCGGCGGCTACCTGGAAGAATTCGGCGAGTTGAACGACGCGCCCTTTGCACCGGATGCCTATCGCGTCGCGGCGGATCGCGATTTCCTGCCGGCGATCATCAATCTCGCGATTGCCGTGAAGGACAGCATCGGTTTCCCGCCCGATGACCTGGAGGCCTATCTGCTCTATGGGCTGGACCTGAATGCCGATGACGGCGGCTGGAACATCCTGTCGCTGGTGCAGAACTTCTATATTTTCGATCAGCCGGACCGCGACCCGAAGGACCGCCTGCAGCAGGTCGTCGCCCGCTATCGCGACTACGGCGACGAACCAGAGGCAAACATGCTGGAATTCCGCATGTATCTTGGCGGTCGCGGGGTCGACCCCGACCCGGAACAGGCACTCGCCGCCGCCAAACGCGCTCTGTCCGGCGGATATGATTGGGTCGCCGGAGATATCGGGTATATCTACCAGCAGACCGACAGCCCGCTTTATGATCGCGACCTGTCGCGCGACTATCTCGTCGCCTGCCTCGATCATGACCCGCAGGATTTCTGCGCGGTCAACCTCGCCGTGCTCTATGCCGAGCCCAATGCGGATGGCGAGATCTCGACCCTGGCCGTCGCCTTCTACAAATATGCGCTGGAACTCGATACCGGCGGCGATTCGACAACGCAGGAACTGGCACGAGAGCGCTTCGGTCGCCGCTTCCAGGAACTGAACGCGAATGGCATGGCCCAGGTAGATGTCTATTACCAGGCCATCAGCACCGGCGATTACTCGGCCATTCCGCATCTGAAGGATGCCCGCCCGGTGCCGGAACTGGCTGAACCGGAACCCGCGTCGAACTGACCGCAGCCCTAGCCCTTCGCGACCTCAGCCGGGTCTTTCCAGCGGATCGTCATCTGCGTCTGCGTGACCCTTGCGGCCACCTTGCCATCGCCGCGCGTCACCACGATTTCCCAGATCTGCGTCGTGCTGCCGATATGAAGCGGTGTCGCGGTGGCCCGGGCGAGATCGCCGATACGGATCGGGCGCAGGAAATTCACCTTCGATTCCAGCGTCGTCGTGTTCTCGCCATCCTTGAGGTTCAGCGACGCGCCGGTCCCTCCGGTATTGTCGGTCAGTCCCAGCACGGCACCGCCATGCATGACCCCGTTGCGATTCGACAACTCGGCCGTGACCGGCAATTCCATCACCACGCGTTCGGGACTGGCCTCGATCAGGCGAATGCCCAGCATCCGCGAAAACTCGGGTTGCGCTTCGGCGATGGCCCTGAGGCGGTCGGTCTCGGTCATGTCATATCCCCTGCCTGTGATGTTCCCCGCAGACTAACTCGACCACCGCACCGGCAATGGCAAGGCCCCCTCGTCAAGCCGCCCCGGCTGCGCTAGTCAGGCGAAAACGGCCCGAGAGGGGGGGCGCGCATGATCTGGGACACCATCGCCAATATCCCGCAGGCCAGCCTTCTGACCTTCGTCGGCGGCGGCCTGCTTCTCAACCTGGCGCCGGGGCAGGACGTGATGTTCGCCACCGCCTGCGGGCTGAGGGGCGGCCCGCGCGCCGGCGCATTGGCCGGGCTGGGCGTGGGCATCGGCGTCAGCTTCCACCTGACCCTTGCCACCATCGGCCTCGGTGCCGTCGCGGCGGCCTATCCGCAGCTTCTGACCGCGATCAAATATCTCGGTGCCGCCTATCTGCTGCTGCTCGCCTGGCAAAGCTGGCATGCCGAGCCTCATGCCCCCGCAACCCGCACCCCCGAAAGCGCCTGGCGGATCATCCGGCGCGGTGCGCTGTCCAATATCCTCAACCCCAAGCCGGTGCTGTTCCTGCTGGCTTTCCTGCCGCCCTTCACCCGGCCCGAATACGGCCCGGTCTGGCAACAGATCCTCGGCCTCGGGCTGATCTTCACCGTCACCGGCACGCTGATCACCATCGGATACGGCGTCCTCTCCGGCCTGCTCGGGATGCGCCTTGGCCGGCATCTGGGCGTCCTCAACCGGATCGCGGCGCTGATCCTCGGCGGGCTTGCCCTGCGTCTGGTCACGAAATGACCTTCACCTATGCGCCCCCGCCCGATCCGCCGGTGATCCTGCATCACGATCACGAGGTTCTGGTCGTCGACAAGCAGGCCGGCCTGCTCTCGGTCCCCGGCCGGGGCGAGGACAAGGCCGACTGCCTGATCGAGCGTCTGCGCGGCGCCTTTCCGACCGTGCTTCTGGTCCACCGGCTCGACCTCGACACCTCCGGGGTGATGGTCTTCGCGCTGACGCCCCATGCGCAGCGCCACCTGTCGAAACAGTTCGAGGAGCGGAAGACGAAGAAGACCTATATCGCCCGCGTCGCCGGTCGCGTGACCGAGAAGACCGGCACCGTCGATCTGCCGCTGATCGTCGACTGGCCGAACCGCCCGCGCCAGAAGGTCGATTTCGAGGCTGGCCGCCCCGCGCAAACCGACTGGCGCGTGGTCCGCGCCAACGATACCGAGACCCGCATCCGCCTGATGCCGCTGACCGGGCGCAGCCACCAGCTTCGCGTCCACATGGCCGAGACCGGCCACCCGATCCTCGGCGATCCGCTTTACGCCTCGGGGGCTGCGGCGGATCATCCCCGGCTCATGCTCCACGCCGAATCGCTGCGCTTCAAGCATCCCGAAAGCGGAGTGCAGATGAATTTCTCGGCCAGGGCACCGTTCTGAACGCCCGACGGATCAATCACCGCCGCGCGTTCCACGGCCCTTGCGCCTTGCATTGCTTGACTTTCCGCCCCCCCGGCACCATTCAGCCGGGATACAGCAAGCCCGAAGGACGGATCATGGCAGCCAAGGCGGACAAGAAGGAAGGCATCTGGGAAACGGTCAAGACCGTGTTCTGGGCGCTGATCATCGCGGGCGTCTTCCGCACGCTGTTCTTCCAGCCCTTCTGGATCCCCTCGGGCAGCATGAAGGACACGCTGCTGATCGGCGATTTCCTGTTCGTGAACAAGATGGCTTACGGCTATGCCGCCGTCTCCTGCCCGTTTTCGGTCTGCCCGATCTCGGGCCGCATCCTCGCATCGGAGCCCGAGCGTGGCGATGTCGTCGTCTTCCGCCACCCGACCCAAGGCGTCGATTTCATCAAGCGCGTGATCGGCCTGCCCGGCGATACCGTGCAGATGCAGGACGGCAAGCTGATCATCAATGGCGAGCCGGCCACCTACGAGGACATGCCCGATTTCGTCGAGTTGAAGGCCCCGCAGGGCAGCCAGCAGCTGATGCCGCGCTGCGCCAACGACCCGGTGCCGGAAGGCGGGCAATGCATCAAGCAGCGCATGACCGAGACCCTGCCCGGCGGCACCGGCCACGACGTGCTCAACATCATTGATGGCTGGATGGTCGATTCGACCAATGTCTTTACCGTGCCGGAAGGCAATTACTTCTTCATGGGTGACAACCGCGACAATTCGCAGGATTCGCGCTTCCCCGCGACCAGCGGCGGGCTTGGCTTCGTGCCGGCGGAATACCTGATCGGACGCGCCGACCGGATCATCTTCTCCTCGGCCGGGAAATCGCTGCTCTACTTCTGGACCTGGCGCGGCGACCGCTTCTTCAAGGCGATCCATTGAAGGTGGCCGGGGAACTGCGCGACTTCATGGCCCGGCTGGGCCATGACTTCGCGCGCCCCGAACTGCTGATCCGGGCGCTGACCCACGGCTCCGTCGCCTCGCCCACCCGTCCCGACAACCAGCGGCTGGAATTCCTCGGCGACCGGGTGCTTGGCCTGACCATCGCCGAGGCGCTGTTCCGCGCCGACCGCGCCGCCTCCGAAGGCCAGCTCGCGCCGCGCTACAATACCCTGGTGCGTGGCGAGACCTGCGCCGAGATCGCCCGCGAGATCGGCCTCGGCGACGTGCTGAAACTCGGCCGCTCGGAAATGATGTCCGGTGGCCGCCGCAAGGAGGCGCTTCTGGCCGACGCGATGGAAGCCGTGCTGGCCGCGATCTATCTCGATGCCGGCTTCGCCACCGCGCAGGCGGTGGTGCTGAACCTCTGGGCCGACCGGCTGGACAATGTCGAGGACGACGCCCGCGACGCCAAGACCGCATTGCAGGAATGGGCGCAGGCCAAGGGCATGACACCGCCGAAATACGCTGTCACGGGCCGCAAGGGCCCCGACCACGCCCCCGAATTCGAGATCACCGTGACGCTGGACGATGGCCAAAGCGCCGTGGCCTCGGGCAAGGGCACCAAGCGCAGCATCGAACAGGCCGCCGCCACGGAACTGCTGAAACTGATCGGCGCATGAGCCACCACCTGCCCCCTATCACCGGACCCCATCCATGACCGAGACCCCACACACAAGCGCCGGCTTCGTCGCCCTGATCGGCGAACCGAATGCCGGCAAATCCACGCTGCTGAACCGCATGGTCGGGGCCAAGGTGTCGATCGTGACCCACAAGGTCCAGACCACCCGCGCCCGCATCCGCGGCATCGCCATGGAGGGCGCGGCCCAGATCGTCTTCGTCGACACGCCCGGCATCTTCCGCCCGCGCCGCCGGCTGGATCGGTCCATGGTCGCCGCCGCCTGGGGGGGCGTCTCGGATGCCGATATCATCGTGCTGCTGATCGAGGCCCATCGCGGGTTGACCGAAGGCGTGCAGGCGATCCTCGACCAGCTCAAGGAAACCGCCGGCGACCGCCCGGTGGCCCTTGCCATCAACAAGATCGACCGCCTCAAGGCCGAACACCTGCTGGCGCTCTCGCAGCAGATGAACGAGGCCTATCCCTTCACCAACACCTTCATGATCTCGGCCGAGAAGGGCTATGGCTGCGACGACCTGAAGGCATGGCTGGGCGCCGAACTGCCCGCCGGCCCCTGGCTTTACCCCGAAGACCAGATCGCCGACCTGCCCATGCGCATGATCGCCGCCGAGATCACCCGCGAAAAGCTGACCCTGCGGCTCCACGAGGAACTGCCCTACCAGCTGACCGTGGAAACCGAGAACTGGGAGGACCGCAAGGACGGCAGCGCGAAAATCGACCAGATCATCTATGTCGCCCGCGACGGCCACAAGGGCATCGTGCTCGGCCACAAGGGCGAGGCGATCCGCGCCGTCGGAAAGGCCTCGCGCGAGGAGCTGTCGGACTTCCTTGGCCGGCCCGTCCACCTGTTCCTGACCGTGAAGGTCCGCGAAAAATGGCTGGACGAAAAGGAACGCTTCACCGAAATGGGCCTCGACTTCAACGATGGCTGAGGCGCGCCTTGCCGCGCATGTCTGGGTCGGCGCCTATCTGCGCCGGCTCGCGCTGTCCGACATCCCCGCCTATGTCACCCGCCACGGCGACGACACGGCGGGCGCGATCATGGTCAAATGCGCCACGCTGGACGGCAAGGCGACGCTCTGGCGGCGCGAATGGGATTTCGAAAGCGACCGAAGACCGTGGGTGCTGATCGCCGAAGGCCCTGAACCCGAAATCGACGCCATCACCGCCCGCGAAGCCGGTTTCGATCCCGACCTCTGGCTGATCGAGATCGAAAGCCGCGACGGCACCACCCTGCTCGACCAGCCCGGACTGGGCTGACAGCCACGGTCACGCCAGCCGGAACGCAAAGCGCCGGGACAGATGCCCCGGCGCTTCTTCATTTCAGCCGAGTCTTACTGCGGCAACTGCGCGCCAGCCTGCTGAACCAGCTGGGCCAGTTGGGTGCACAGCGCGGCCTCATCGACACCCTGCGTCTTGGCGGCATCGGCCAGCGTCTGCTCGATGCCCATGGCACTGACAGTGCCTTCCTTGCCCTTCTCATAGGCGGCGTTCACGGCCTCCTCGTCAACGGCGGGTGCCAGCATACCGATCATCCGGCCCTGAATCTCGACGGCGGCCCCGTCGATATGGCCCTCGGCCTGGCAATATTCCAGCACGCCCAACTGGTTGCGGGCCGCCGATATGGTCAGGTCGGCATCGGGTGCGTCCTGCGCAAAACCCGCACCGGCCATCATGGCCATGCCAAATGCAAAAACTGTCGTCTTGAACATCGTTTACCTCTGCAATCTGCGGCCATACTGCCGTCCCGCACATACAGACCGACGCGACCTGCAAGTGCAACGGATTAACCGCCCGTCTCCGGCAATGAGAGCATTCCCGCCGATCACCCCTGCCCTTCCCCGAAACCGCAAGCTAGTCTCCGCGCGATGAGTGCCAAGCCCACATATACCGATTCGCCGAAAGGTCTGGCCTTCGCGCTGACGACCTATCTCTTCTGGGGTGTCCTGCCGCTCTATTTCAAGGCGATGGCACATATCCCCCCAGCCGAGGTGATCGCGCATCGCGTTCTCTGGTCGCTGCCGATTGCGGCGGGCGTTCTGATTGTCACCGGCCGCAGCGCCGATTTCCGCGCCGCGCTGACCCGCCCCCGGCTCTTGGCCATGGCGGCGCTGACGGCGACGCTTATTACCGTGAACTGGATGATCTATGTCTGGTCCGTCGGCAATGATCGCGCCATGGAGGCGGCGCTTGGCTATTATATCAACCCGCTCTTTTCCATCTGCCTCGCCGCCCTGTTGCTGGGCGAGCGGCTCGGTCGGCTGCAATGGGTGGCGGTCGGGCTGGCGGCGCTGGCTGTGGTGATCCTGACGCTGGAAACCGGCAGCCTGCCGCTTGTGGCGGTGGGGCTGTTCTTCTCCTGGGGGTTCTATGCCTTCTTCAAGCGCAGTCTGCCGCTTGGCCCGAATCAGGGCTTCCTGCTTGAAGTCGCCATCCTGTCGATCCCGGCGCTTGCCTATCTGTTCTGGCTTCACGCCCAGGGCGGCGGCCATTTCGGGCGCAACTGGCGCGACACGCTGCTGCTGATCGGCTGCGGGCCGGTCACGGCGGTGCCGCTGATCTTCTATGCCAATGCCGCCAAGCTGCTGAAGCTCTCGACCATCGGCATCCTGCAATACATTACCCCGACCATGGTCTTCCTGATCGCCGTGCTGGTCTTCGGGGAACCTTTCGACGGCGCCAAGCGCATCGCCTTCCCGCTGATCTGGGCGGCACTGGTGATCTATTCCTACACCCTGATCAAGGCCGCCCGCAGCCGCCGCCGGGCGGTGCATAACGAGACCAGCCTGCGCCCGGAATGACCCGCCGCGCGTATCGACGGGATATGCACAGGGTATGTACGCAGTATGGACGGGTTATGCAGGCCGGTTTCAGCCGTCCGCTGGCAGTGCCTCGATGACGACAAAGGCCTGCGCCCAGGGGTGGTCATCGGTCAGGGTGACATGAACCACAGCCCGCTGTCCGGGGGGTGTCATCGTCGCCAACCGCTCCGCCGCCCAGCCGGTCAGCGCCATGACCGGCTGTCCCGTGCGCAGGTTCGAGACCGCCATGTCCTTCCAGCTGATCCCCATCGCCAGCCCGGTACCAAGCGCCTTTGAACAGGCCTCCTTGGCCGCCCAACGCTTCGCCAAAGTGCCGGCTTCGTCCTTGCGGCGGGCGGCCTTGGCCAGTTCGGTCGGGGTGAAGACGCGGTTGCGGAACCGGTCGCCGTGCCGGTCCAGAACCTTTTGAATTCGCTCGATATTGGCGAGATCGCTGCCGATGCCCAGGATCACGAACCGGCAACCTCGGCGGTGATTTCTCCGGTCGATTGGTTGATGGTCACGGTCAACTCGCCGATATCCGTGGCCCCCGTCTCGGGGTTATGGACGCCGCCCAGCATGGTCACGACAAGGCCCTGTTCAGGGTCGTAACGCGCCTCTCGCGCCGCGAAATCGAGGCTGAGAAACCCGACCGGCCAGCCCTGCGCCGTGACCGCCGGCCCCATGGACACGGTGCGGCACTGCCGCTCTCCCAACTCATCGAGGGGCGGCGAAAGCACCATCAGATGCATCGCCGCCGCCGCCGGTTCCAGCGTGTCCAGCACCGCCAGGCGGATGCGTCCCTTGGCATAGGTGGCGGTATGCTGCTCCCACGGCTCGGGCAGGTTCCGGGCCGAGGTCCATTCGCCGCATTCGTTCACCGACTGCGCCCCGGCGGGCAACGCAAGCATCAGAAATATCGGCAGAATTTTTCTCATCCCCGGGCCTCGTCCATGCGCCGGCGCATCTCTCGGATGGCGGCGGGCAAGCCGATGAAGACCGATTCCGCGATCAGGAAATGGCCGATATTCAGCTCGCGGATCTCGGGGATGGCGGCGATGGGGCCGACATTGTCGAAGGTCAGTCCGTGGCCGGCATGAACCTCCAGCCCAAGGCTCGCCGCCAGTGCCGCGCCCTCGCGGATGGCGGCCAGTTCGGCATCGCGTTCGGCAATCCGGCCCTCGGTATCGTAATCCGCATAGGCACCGGTATGGAGTTCCACCACCGCCGCCCCGATCCGGGCCGAGGCGCGGATCTGGTCCGGCTGGGCACCGATGAACATCGACACCCGGCTGCCGGCCTCGCGCAGGGGCGTGATGTAATGTGCCAGCGCATTGTCATTGCCGGCCACGTCCAAGCCCCCTTCGGTCGTGCGCTCCTCGCGCTTTTCGGGCACCAGGCAGATGGCATGGGGCTTGTGGCGCAGCGCGATGGTCTGCATCTCGGCTGTGGCCGCCATTTCCAGGTTCAGGGGCAGGCGCAAGCCTTCCATCAGCGCGTCGATATCGGCATCCGCGATATGGCGCCGATCCTCGCGCAGATGGGCGGTAATACCATCCGCACCGGCTTCCTCGACCAGTTTCGCGGCCCGCATCGGGTCGGGCCAGGGCGTGCCGCGCGCGTTGCGGATCGTCGCCACATGGTCGATATTCACGCCAAGTCTCAGCATTCCGGCACCTCCATCGCCGCCAGATTAGCCCGCCGCCGGTTCCGGCGCGAGTCCTGTCGCGGTGATCCACCAATCCTCATAGCTCGCCCCGATCCGGTAAGCCGCCAGCCCGCCGGCACGGGCGCTGTCGAAAATGCCGAAGCAGCTTGCCCCCGACCCCGACATCCGCGCCAGAAGCGCGCCCTCATCCTCAAGCGCGCGCAGCACCTTGGCGATGGCCGGGCACAGCGCCATGGCCGGTTCCTCAAGGTCATTGCGGCAGAGCGCCAGATAGCCAATGAGCCCGGCCAGATCGAAACGCCCCGGCAGATCGGGCAGCGGCGGATTGTCCTTCCGCGCCAGCCCGCGAAAGACCTCGGGGGTCGAAACCGGCTGGCGCGGATTGATCAGCACCAGATGCAGATCGGGCAGTTCGGGCAGCGGCGAAATCTGTTCACCCACACCGCGCATCCGCGCCGGGCGTCCGGCAAGGCAGACCGGCACATCGGCACCGAGGCCTTCCGGCGCCGCTGGCAGGGGCGCGCCCATCCGCGCCAGCCCGCGCAGCACCGCCGCCGCATCCGCCGAACCGCCGCCGAGGCCCGAGGCCACGGGCAGATTCTTGGTCAGCGTGATCCGGGCCTCCATACCCGCAAGCCGGGCGGCGTCGAGGCAAAGGTTCTCATCCGGCAACAGCCCCGCCGCGAAAGGCCCGTCGATCCCAAGCGAAAGCGGCCCCGGCTCAAGCCGCAACTGATCGCCGGCAGCGGCGAAAACCACCAGCGAATCCAGCAGGTGATAGCCATCGGCGCGCTGCCCGGTCACATGCAGGGCCAGGTTCAGCTTCGCGGGGGCGAATTCGGTCATCACCATCGGAGCGGCTTATTCCACCGGCTGTTCCGGCTCGGCGGGCGCATCGACAGGTTCCGGCAGGGTGCCGCCATTCGCGGCCTCATCGGCCAGCACCGCATCGAGACCGCGATCCAGCTTGGCGCGGATGCGGGTCTCCTCGGCCTCGGTCTCGGGGTTGAAGCTGAGCGCGCGCTTCCACTGGATTTCCGCCTCGCGCTTGCGACCGACCATCCAGTAGATATCGCCGAGGTGATCGTTCACCAGCGGGTCGCTGGCCATGGCGGCGATGGCGCGTTCCTGCGGGGCCACGGCCTCGTCATAGCGGCCAAGCCGATACAGCACCCAACCCAGCGAATCGAGGATATAGCCATCATCCGGCGAAAGCTCGACCGCGCGTTCGATCAGGCGCAGGGCCTCGTCCATGTTCTGACCGCGATCGACATAGGAATAGCCGAGATAGTTCAGCAGTTGCGCATTGTCCGGGCGGATTTCCAGCGCCGCCTTCAGATCCGCCTCGGCCCGGTCGAACAGGCTCTGACGTTCCAGCGCGATGGCGCGGGCATAAAGCGGGAACCAGCGTTCGTCGGGATCGCCTTCGTCGATCAGTGCCAGCGCCTTGTCATAGGCGGGCACGGCCTGGGCCCATTTTTCCTGTTGGCGCAGCAGGTCGCCAAGCGCGATCCAGCCCTGCGGCAAGTCGGACCGGGCGGCAGTCAGCGCCAGTGCTGCCTTTTCCGCATCGCCCATGCGGTCGGCCCGGGCGAGCGCGTCGATGCGCAGAAGCTCGGCCGTGGGGCGCAACTGGCCCTGTTCGCGCAGCTTGTCGAATTCGGCCTCGGCCTCCTCGAACTGGCCCATGGATTGCAGCATCTGCGCGACCATCAGCCGGGCATCGGCCATGTCGGGCGAGATATAGCTGGCCACGCGGGCATGGATCAGCGCCAGCGGGTTCGGGTCGATATCGTTGGCCAGAAGCGTCGCGAAGGTCAGGAAGACCTGGGCAATCCCGTCGCGGGGGTCCTTGACCAGATCGAATTCCACCGGCTCCCCGGCCGCGAGTTTGCGGGCCAACTCGTCGGCAACGCCGTCGATGCCGATCCCCTCGACCTTTTCCAGCACCGTCAGGGCGTCCTCGCGCCGGTCAAGCTGGGCCAGGACCTGCGCCTCGGCGACGGCGGCCAGGACATTGCCTTCGGGCGTATCGCTGTGCAGCAGCTTTGCGGCAGCCTCGAAATCGCCGACAAGCGCCTTTGCCAGTGCCAGATGGTAGTCGACCAGCCCATCGGCACCGCCGATCTGGCGGACACGGTTGAAAGCGGCATCGGCATCGGCGGCCTTGCCTTCGCCCAGAAGCGCCCAGGCCCGCAGCATCCCGTCCAGCAACTGCTCTGACCCGTCATCGCGCGAGACCTTTGTGTCAAGCTGCGCCAGCAGAACCGTCCAGTCTTGGCTTTGCGCGGCCTTCGCCCGCTCGACCAGTTCGACCAGACGGGATGACACCGGCCCCGACATGGGGCGTTCATCCGCAAGCGCGACGGCCCGGTCGATCTGCCCTGCGGACAGAAGCGCGATCAGCGCGCTGTCGCTGAGATAGGCCGAGCCTGGATCCTGCTTCAATGCCCGCAGGAAATAATCGGCGGCAATGGCAAATTCATTCTCGATCACCGCCGTGCGCGCGGCCAGATAGGGTCCGGCCAGATCGCGGGTCAAGGGTGCGGCGGCGCCTTCGGTGCCCAACTGGTCGGGACGGGGCGGCGGCGGCGTGTCGTCCTGCGCATGACCCGGCCCGATTGCCGGCAGCGAGATCAGGCAGGCGAGTGCGAGCGAGGGTATAAGTTTCATCAGCGCGTCCGATTTCCGGTTTCGCTGCGACCCTATCCGCGCCGCGCCTGCGTGGCAACGCCACCCCGGCAGCGGGATGGCGCGCGGACATCACATATTCGGGTAGTTCGGCCCGTCACCGCCCTGAGGCGTGGTCCAGTTGATGTTCTGCGACGGGTCCTTGATATCGCAGGTCTTGCAATGGACGCAGTTCTGGAAGTTGATCTGGAAGCGCGGGCCATTGGCGTCCTCGATCACCTCGTAGACGCCCGCCGGGCAGTAACGCTGCGCCGGTTCCGCATATTCGGGCAGATTGACCGAAATCGGGATCGAGGGATCGGCCAGTTTCAGGTGGCAGGGCTGGCTTTCCTCGTGATTGGTGAAGCTGAAGCTGACATTGGTCAGACGGTCGAAGGACAGCTTTCCATCCGGCTTCGGATAGGCGATTTCCTTGAAATTCGCGGCCTTTCCGGTCGCCTGCGCATCGGTCTTTCCGTGCTTCCAGGTCCCCAGCGGGTTCCAGCCGGTCAGGTTCGCCACCCACATGTCGAAACCGCCAAGCGCCAGGCTGGAGGTCAGGCCGAGCTTCGACCAGAGCGGCTTGACGTTGCGCACCTTCTTCAGGTCCTTGGCAATCGTGCCAGAGCGCAGGTCGTCTTCATAAGCCACCAGCTCGTCACCCTCGCGACCTTCCGCAATCGCGGCGGCGGCGGCATTGGCGGCGGCAATGCCGGACAGCATGGCGTTGTGGTTGCCCTTGATCCGCGGCACGTTCACCAGCCCGGCCGAACAGCCCAGCAGCGCGCCGCCCGGGAAAGTCAGTTTCGGGATCGACTGCCAGCCTCCCTCGGTGATGGCGCGGGCGCCGTAGGCGACACGCTTGCCGCCCTCCAGCAGGTCGGCGATCAGCGGGTGATGCTTGGCGCGCTGAAACTCCATATAGGGATACAGGTAGGGGTTGGCGTAATTCAGGTGGACGACGAAGCCGACCAGCACCTGATTGTTGTCCATGTGATAGATGAAGCTGCCGCCGCCGGCATTCTTGCCAAGCGGCCAGCCCATCGTATGGGTCACGGTGCCGGGCTTGAACTTGGCCGGATCGACCTCCCAGATCTCTTTCATCCCGAGGCCGAATTTCTGCGGCTCATGCCCTGCGGACAGGTCGTATTTCGCGATCACTTCCTTGGAGAGCGAGCCGCGCACCCCCTCGGCCAGCAGGACATACTTGCCGCGCAACTCCATCCCGGGTTCGTATTGGGGACCGGGCGTGCCATCGGGGTTCAACCCCATCTCGCCCGCGATGACACCGGCCACACGTTCGCCCTCCATGACAAGCGCGGAACAGGCCATGCCGGGAAAGACCTCGACGCCCATCGCCTCGGCCTGTTCGGCCATCCAGCGGGTAACGTTGCCCATGGAGACGATGTATTTGCCGTGGTTCGACATCAGCGGCGGCATCGGCCAGTTCGGCACCCGCACCTGCCCGGCCTCACCGAGGATATAGAAATTGTCGTGGGTGACCTCCTGCGTGATCGGGGCGCCCTTTTCCTTCCAGTCCGGAATCAGCGCATCCAGCCCCGAGGTGTCCAGCACCGCACCCGAGAGGATATGCGCGCCGATCTCGCTGCCTTTTTCCAGCACCACCACGTTCAGGTCGGCATCTATCTGCTTCAGCCGGATCGCCGCCGAAAGACCGGCAGGTCCGCCGCCCACGATCACCACGTCAAATTCCATCGCCTCGCGTTCGACGGTGCTGTCCTGATCGTTCATGGCGTCCTCCGGCTTTAAACAACTGGCTCAGTCCTAGACGCTGCCGGATCGCGCGGCAATCGTTACGCGGTGGCTCAGGACCATCGTTAGCGCAATCTTTGCCGGGTTTTCGGGGCCCGGCCCGCCCGGTCAGCGGTCCGCCGCCGCCGGACACGCGTTTCTCTTGCAATATGATCCCGGATCGGGGAACGCTTGGCAGAACGGAATCGCGCCCCTGCCATTTGCTTGGCGGGGGCTTTCTCCAAATTTCATCGCGCGGACAGGCCGTGCGGCAAGACGTTAGACAGGAAAGACGATGGAAAAGATCCCGATGACCCGTGGCGGCTATGAGACGCTCGATGCCGAGCTGCGCGATCTCAAGGGCAAGGAGCGGCCGGCCATCATCGCCGCCATCGCCGAGGCGCGTGCCCATGGCGATCTGTCGGAAAACGCCGAATACCACTCGGCGCGCGAGAAGCAGAGCTTCATCGAAGGCCGCATCACCGAATTGGAAGCGGTGCTGTCGCGGGCCGAGGTGATCGACCCGGCCAAGCTGTCCGGCGGGATCAAGTTCGGCGCCACCGTGCTGCTGCTGGACGAGGATACCGACGAGGAAAAAAGCTATCAGATCGTCGGCGAGCACGAGGCCAACCTTGAAAAGGGGCTGCTGAACCTGCGCTCGCCGCTGGCCCGGGCGCTGATCGGCAAGGAAGAGGGCGATTCCGTCGATGTGCAGACCCCGGGCGGATTGCGCAGCTATGAAATCCTGTCGGTCCGGTTCGCCTGATGGCCAGCCCGCTCGGCGGCATGGCGCGCGGCGGACGCGCGCTGATCATCGGCGCGGCGCTGACGGTGCTGTGGCTGGTGATGCTGCTGATCTTCTGGCTGACCTCGGGCGGCGACGGCGCGGCGGGCGCGCCGGGCTGGATCTCGGTCGTGGCGGCGCTGATGCCGCTCGTGCTGATCTGGATGGCGGTGGGGCTTGCACAGGCCATCGACCGGCTGAAGGCCGAGGCCGAGGGCCTGCGCGCCGAGATGGCGCAGGCGGCGATGCGCCGCGCCGATCCGCGAAAGGCGAGCGAGCCTGTCCATGCCGCTGCCTATCAGCCCGCCCCATCAACCACGACGCGACAGATCGCCAGGCCCGCCGCCCCTGCCCGCCGCACCGATGAACGCGCCCATGCGGCGGCAAGTGATCCGCGCCAGACCTCGCTGGGTCTCGACGCGCCGGAGCCGGTCGAACTGGCCCCGGTCACCGTCATCCGGGCGCTGAATTTCCCCGAAGGCCCCGAGGACCACGCCGCCATCGCCGCCCTGCGCGAGGCGCTGCGCGATCCTGAACATGCGCGGCTGATCCGCAGCGCCCAGGACGTGATCACGCTGCTGGCAGATCGCGGCATCTATACCGACGATCTGGATGCCGGCCCGGCTGATGTCGCCGCCTGGCGCCGCTTTGCCGAGGGGCAGCGCGGCAATGCCGTCGGCACCGTGGGCGCCGTTCGCGACCCCGAGATGCTGGACGTCGCAACCGCAGCCATGCGTGGCGACGAGGTGTTTCGCGATGCCGTGCACCATTTCCTGCGCCTTTTCGACCGCAGCGTGACGGTGCTGATGCCGGAACTCGGCGATGACGAGATCATCTGGATGGCGCAGACCCGGTCCGCGCTTGCCTTCATGCTGCTGGCCCGCGCCGCCGGCCTGTTCGGACAGACGGAATAACCGCCCCGGCGCGCAAGGGGTTGCACCCGGCCCGCGCGCCGATATGTTGACCGGGCTGAAGAACTGCCTCCTTTGACAAGATGACACAGACCACGCAACGCCCCTCGCGCCGGGCGGCCGCGATCGACGCGGCCCGCGCCCGCGCCCTTGCCCGCACGCCGATGCAGAGCGTGATCCACGGTGCCGTGCAATCGACGCCCTTCCTGCTGGTGATCGTGCCCTTCGGCCTGCTGTTCGGCGTCGTCGCGACCAAGGCCGGCTTCAACCTGGCCGAGGTCATGGGCTTCACCGTGCTGGTTCTGGCCGGGGCCTCGCAATTCACCGCCGTGCAGCTGATGACCGATCACGCGCCGGTCTGGCTGGTGATCCTGTCATCGCTGGCGGTGAACCTGCGCATGGCGATGTATTCGGCCTCGATGGTGCCCTGGCTCGGCGGGGCGTCGCAGCCGGCACGGGCGGCAGTCGCCTATTCGCTGATCGACCAGACCTATGTGCTGTCGATCGAGCATTTCCAGAATGTCCCGAAGCTGAGCATGGGCCAGCGGCTGGCCTATTTCACCGGCACCGCCATTCTGATGTGCGGCTCGTGGATCGTCTTCTGCTTCATCGGCGCGACGGCGGGCCGGGCCATCCCGGCCAGCATCCCGCTGGATTTCACCGTGCCGATCACCTTTCTGGCCATGATCGCCCCGGCCCTGCGCACCCCTGCCCATGTCGCGGCGGCAACGGTCGCGGTGGTGGTGTCGCTGGCGCTCGGCACGCTTCCGGCAGGGGTCGGGCCGATGATCGCGGCGCTGCTGGCCATGCTGACCGGGGCCGGGATCGAGACCCTGACCCTGCGGCGGAGGGCGGGCGCATGAGCCATTACAGCACGCTGGAAATCTGGCTGATCATCGCCGTGGTCGGCGCCGGCACATTCTTCATGCGCTACAGCTTCCTTGGCGCGCTCGGCAACCGGCCGATGCCGGACTGGCTGCTGAGAATGCTGCGCTATACGCCGGTCGCGGTGCTGCCGGCACTGGCCGCACCGCTGGTGGTCTGGCCGGCGGCAACCGGCGGGCAGACCGATCCGGCGCGGCTGGCAGCCGCCGCAGCAACCGTGCTGGTCGGCTTTCTCAGCCGCAGCGCATTGGCCGCCATCCTTGCCGGGGCGGCCACGCTGAGCCTTGGGCTTTACCTGTCGTAGGTCCGCAGCGAGCCGTCGCTCATCTTCAGCAGATCGCCATGCACCAGCCGCGGATCGCCATCGCGATATTCCGCCGTGGTCACGCCGGGCACGCTCAGGAACCATTCGCGCAGCCTCAACGGGCTGAACCCGCCCGGCGCGCCCTGGAAGCCGGGGGTGGAGCGCAGCACGGTCGAGACGCCGGTCGCGCAGAACGCCTTGCTGACCGCGCCATTGCCCTCGGCCGCGCGAATCGCCGCATCGGCCACCTCGCGCGAGACCGGGACGGTATCGACGGTGACGTAATAGCGCTCGCCCGGGAGATCGCGGGCGTGATAGTCGATATAGACGTTCCGCATCTGCGGCGTGATGCCGTAAAGCACGTCATGGCGTTCCGGTGCCTTGGGATGCACGAAACTGCCCGCCGGATCGAAGATGATCTGCTGGCTGCCATTGATCAGAAGCGCCGAATGCCCGCCTTCGCCACGCGGCAGACCGATGATGGTCATCAGGGCAATCGAGGGCTGCTCGTTCGAGGTATAGCGGGCATTGCGCACCGCCTCGTCGCTGGCCCATCGGTTATCGGCGCCGCAGGCCGCCAGCAACAGCGGCAGCGCGAGCGCAAGCAGGATCCGGCGCAGCATCAGGCGTTCGCGAGTGCCATGAAGACCAGAACGACCGCTGTAACGATACAGAACCAGGTCGAGAAACGGACGAAGCCGGTGAAAGTCTTCTCGTGCTCGCGGATATCCATCGTGCCGTGATCGTGCTCGGTTACGTTATGATCAGCCATGGCCAGTCCCTCAATGCCGTAGGTTTTGGCCTTCCATAGCCTATCGCGACGGCGCTGTCACGCCGCTGCACGCCAAAGTGCGCCACCCCGGTCATCGTGACCGGTGCGGACGATCCGCCCGGCCCGGGCGAGATTGTTCACATGCGCCACCGATTCCACCAAGGCCAGTCCGAATTCCGCCGTCCCGATGGGCCGCTTGAACAGCGACGGAAAGCAGCCGACCGCCGTCAGGGGCGATTCGCCCATGGCCGCGACCACCCGGTCGAGCGCTGACAGGTGATTGTCGCGCATCTGCGCCAGCCGCGCAGGCAGGCCGGTAAAGGGCAGCTTGTGTCCGGGCAGGACCAGATGACGATCCTCGGCCATCCCTGCGAAACGGTCGCAGCTTTCCAGCCATTCGCCGACCGGATCGGCCTCGGGCTCGGTCGGGTAGACGCCGAGATTGGGCGAGATACCGGGCAGAAGCTGGTCGCCGCCGATGACCAGATCGTCGTCGAGCGACCAGAAGGTCGCATGTTCGGGCGCATGGCCATGGCCGATCTCGACCCGCCAGCTGCGACCGCCGAATTGCAGCACGTCGCCGCCGCAGATGCGGCGATAGCCAAGCGGGATCGGATGCACGCAATCGCAGAAATTGAAGGGCCGCTCCGTGGCTCGGGTGGCCAGAAGATCGGGCGGCATGCCGGCCTCGCGCCAGAAGGCGATGCTCTCGGGCGAAGGTGCTGCCTGTTCGTCGAGAACAAGCATCCGCGCTGTCAGCCATGCGGTGCGCGTCGTCCAGAATGCCGCGCCGTGATCCATGAACCAGCCGGCCAGACCCAGATGGTCGGGATGATGATGGGTGGCGATGACGCGGTTGACGGGCCGCCCCTCAAGCGGGCCGTCCAGCAGCAACTGCCAGACCGCCCGGCTTCTGGCGCTGTCGAAGCCGGTATCGACCAGGGTCCAGCCATCGCCATCATCCAGCGCATAGACATTCACATGATCGAGTCTCATCGGCAGCGGCAGGCGCATCCACTTGACACCCGGCGCGACATCTATCGCTGCGCCACTGGCGGGTGCTTCCTCCCACGGGTGGCTGACGGCGGCACTCATGCGAGGCCAAGCGCCCTGTCGCTGATCGCGTCCAGATCGGCCACGCCGGCAAACAGCTCGGCCAGATCGGCCTCGTAGCGGGGCAGGATGCGGTCGATATAGATGCGGGCCAGAATCTTCTCGTCCTCGCCGCCAGCCGCCGCCGCGCGCAGGTGGTAATGCGCACCGAGCACCCGGGCGAAGGCCGACAGGTAAGGCACCGCACCGGCATTGCGGTCGGCCAGTTCCATCTCGATCAGGCGCAGGGTCGCCTCGGACAGGGTCTGCGCCGCGGTCCAGACCAGTTCCGAACGTTCCGGGAAAAGCTGGCTGTGCTTGCGGGCCTCGTCCTGAACCTCGTCCAGCAGGGCCTGGGCGGCGGCCCCGCCATCCATCATCTTGCGGCCGACCAGATCCATGGCCTGAATGCCGTTGGTGCCCTCATAGATCGGGGTGATACGGACATCGCGCAGATACTGGGCCGCACCGCTTTCCTCGATATAACCCATGCCGCCATGGACCTGCACCGCAGCATCGGCGACACGGCAGCCGGTATCGGTGCCGTAAGCCTTGGCGATCGGCGTCAGCAGGGCCGCGCGCGCCGACCAGTCGGCATCGCCGGTCGCCTTCGCCAGATCCAGCGCCGTCGCGCAATCGAGGCAGATGGCACGGGCGGCAAAGACCTCGGCCCGCGAGGTGGCGAGCATCCGGCGCACATCGGCATGGCGGATGATCGGGCCGAACTGCTCGCGCTCGGCGGCGTATTCGGTGGCTTTCTGCAAGGCGGCCTCGGCCACGCCCACGCCCTGCACACCGACGCCCAGCCGGGCTGCGTTCATCATCGTGAACATCGCCGCCATGCCGCCATGTTCGCGCCCGATCAGCCAGCCGGTCGCGCCCTCATAGCTCATGACGCAGGTGGGGGAGCCGTGGATGCCCATCTTGTGCTCCAGCGAGACGACCTTGAGGCTGTTGGCGCGGCCCGGCCTGCCATCCTCGTCGGGCAGGTATTTCGGCACCATGAACAGGCTGATGCCCTTGGTGCCCCGAGCCCCGTCGGGCAGCCGCGCCAGCACCGCATGGCAGGTGTTCTCATTCACGTCGCTGTCGCCCCAGGTGATGAAGATCTTCTGCCCGGTGATCGCATAGGTGCCGTCGCCATTCGGCTCTGCCCTGGTCTTCAGCGCGCCGACATCGGAACCGGCACCCGGCTCGGTCAGGTTCATGGTCCCGTTCCACTCGCCCGAGATCAGCTTCGGCAAGTAAAGCGCCTTCATCGCCTCGTCGGCGTGATGTTCCAGCGCCTCGATCTGGCCCTGGGTCAGCAGCGGGTTCAGTTGCAGGGCAAGACAGGCCCCCGAGGTCATTTCCGCCACCGACATGTTCAACGCCTGCGGCAGGCCCGCGCCGCCATGTTCGGGATCGGCCGAAAGCCCGATCCAGCCGCCTTCGGCAATCGCCGCAAAGCCCTTGTCGAAACCGGGAGAGGACCGCAGCACCCCGTTTTCCAGCCGCGCCGGGGTCTGGTCGCCGGAAATGTTCAGCGGTGCCAGCACCTCGGTCGCCATGCGCCCGGCTTCGGTCAGGATCGCATCGACCATGTCGCCGCTGGCCTCGGCGAAGGTTACGGTCGTGGCAACCTTGTCGAAGGGAACGACGTGGTTGAGGATGAAACGGATCTGATCGACTGGCGCGCGATATGGCATTCTGGCTCCCCCGCCGGGTTGCCGGAAAGGCGCTCGGCGTCTATGCAGGTTATCTGGAAAAACAGATTAACTGGCACGGTTTATCCGGCAAGCCCCGTCCCGAATAACCCTGCGTAACGAACCGCCTGGACCCTCATGCAAGCCGAAACCCGCCTGCTCGCGCCCGAACCGGAAGAACTCGCCTATGCCGCGATGATGCTGGCACAGGGCCGGCTGGTGGCAATGCCGACCGAAACCGTATACGGGCTGGCCGCCGACGCCCGCAACCCCCTGGCGGTGGCGGCGATCTATGCCGCCAAGGGCCGGCCCAGCTTCAACCCGCTGATCGTCCACGCCCCCGATCTGGCCACGGCCGAGACCATCGGCATCTTCGGCGATCCGGCGCGGCGGCTGGCCGAAGCTTTCTGGCCCGGCGCACTGACGCTGGTGGTGCCCCTGCGCGCGGATTCGGGCATCGCCTCGCTGGTGACGGCGGGGCTCGATACGGTGGCGATACGGGTGCCGGCGCATCAGGCGGCGCAGGATCTGCTGCACGCTTTCGGCGGTGTCGTGGCCGCACCCTCGGCCAATCGCTCGGGCCGGATCAGCCCGACCACGGCGGCGCATGTCATGGCCGGGCTGGATGGCAAGCTGGCGGCGGTGATCGATGCCGGCCCCTGCCCGGTCGGGGTCGAATCGACCATCATCGGCTGGCAGGGCGGCCTGCCCGCGCTGCTGCGCCCCGGCGGCATCCCGGCCGAGGCGATTGCCGAAGCTCTCGGTCAGCGGCTGACCATGCCCGCCGCCAATGCCGATCCCGAAAAGCCCGCCGCGCCGGGCATGCTCACCAGCCATTACGCCCCCGGCGCGCCGGTGCGGTTGAACGCCCGCGCCGCCGGGCCGGACGAGTTCCTGATCGGCTTCGGCCCGGTCTCGGGCGAGATCACGCTGTCGCCTTCGGGCGATCTGGTCGAGGCCGCCGCGAACCTCTTCGATGCCCTGCATCGGGCCGACGCGACCGGTCGTCCCATCGCCGTGGCACCTGTCCCAGATCACGGCATGGGCCGCGCGATCAACGACCGTCTGCGCCGGGCGGCCGCGCCTCGCTAGGCACGACCTGCCGCCCCCGACAGCGACAGCGGATCGACGCCAAGGGAATGCAGCGCACGCATCCAGACCGTGACGGGCTCGCCGAAGGCGTAATCGGGGTCCATCTCGGCGGTCAGCCAGCCATTGGCGCGAATCTCTCGGTCGAGCTGCCCCGCGCCCCAGCCGGAATAGCCAAGCGCCAGTATCGCCTGCGCCGGACCGCGCCCCTCGGCTAGTTCCACCAGAATGTCGCGCGTCGTGGTCAGCGCCAGCCCGCTGCCCACATCCATCGAGCCATCGCCAAGCGGTCCCGACTGGCGATGCAGCACGAAGCCGCGCACCGGTTCGACCGGGCCGCCGGTGCGCAGGGGAAGCCGGATGGCCTCGTCGCCGGCCTCGATGCCCAGCATGTCCAGAAGCTCGACGAAGTTCATGCCGCGCATGGGCTGGTTCAGCACGATCCCCATGGCCCCCTCGTCGGAATGCGCACAGACCAGCACGACCGAATGCCGGAAACGCGGGTCGCCCATGTCGGGCATGGCGATCAGGATCTTGCCGGTCAGGTCGCTGTCACGGGTCATGGCGGAATTCATCACGGGACCTCCTGCCGGCAAGGATCGGCGCTTCGCGCGAAATCGGCAAGGGGCTGTCGGATTTCCTGTCGAAAAGGTGATTTCAGGCCGCCCCGCCATAGGGCTAGATTGCCGGCATGAGACACCTGCTGCTCGCCACTTTTCTGGCAACCGTCCCCGCCCTTCCCGGCCTGGCCCAAGATCCGGCCCGAGACCTGCCCGATGGCCTGACCTCGGCCCGGATCCTGCCCGGCTGGACCGATGCCGATGGCCGGCGCGTGGCGGCGCTGGAACTGGTGCTGGAACCCGGCTGGAAGACCTATTGGCGCAGCCCCGGCGATGCCGGCCTGCCGCCCGAATTCGACTGGCAGGGCAGCAATATCGGCGCGGTCGAATTCCACTGGCCGGCCCCCGAGGTGATCGTCTCGGACGGGGTGCGCACGCTTGGCCATCACGACCGGCTGCTGCTGCCCTTCACGGTCACGCCCGAGGACGCCGGCAAGCCGATCGGCATCTCGGCCCATGTCAGCTTCGGGCTCTGCGAAAACATCTGCATCCCGGCCAGCCTCGATCTGGTCGCGCCGGCGGCGGCAGTCGACCCCGACCCGGTGATCGAGGCAGCGATGGCTGCGACCCCGCAGCGCTCCACCGAAAAGCCCGCCTGCGAAATGGGCGAGATCGAGGATGGCACCACGATCACGCTGAGCACACCAGAGCCGGGCGCCGAACTGGCGGTGGAATATCGCGGTGCCCCGGATATCTGGGTCTCGGCACCCGCTTTCAACGCTGACGGGACCGAAGTCACCGTCGATCTGGTCGCCCCCCATGGAAAGCCCTTCCCGGTCGACCCCGAGGCCGTTGTCATGACCGTCATGGGCCAGGGTGGCGCAACCGAATTCCACGGCTGCGCGGACGGCTAGACGCCTGGTCTTGGTGCCGAGTCAAGCATTCGCCCCAAGTGCCTCGTTCGGATAGTCATTGCGAGGTCACTTGATGAGACCAAGCACCTAGCCAAAGGCCAGTTGCGGCAGCCAGAGCGACAGGGCCGGGATCAGGATCAGCAGAAGAAGCGTCAGGAAATCCATGGCGATGAACCAGCCGACGCCGCGAAAGACCTCTGGCAGGGTGACAAGATTGCCGAGCGCGCTTTTGATCATGTAGACGTTCAGCCCGATAGGCGGTGTGACCAGTCCGATCTCCAGCAGCTTGACCACAATGATGCCGAACCAGATCGGGTTCATGCCAGCGGTTTCGATCAGCGGCAGGATCAGCGGCAGGGTCAGCAGCAGAAGCCCGATACTGTCGATCAGCATCCCCAGCACGACATAGATCACCGTCACCGCCAGCAGAATCCACCACGGTTCCGAACTGACCGAGAGGATCAGGTTCGAGAATGCCGTGGGCATGCCCGACAAAGCCAGGAAACGGGTGAAGAAAAGCGAGCCGATCAGGATCAGGAAGATCGAGGCCGTGGAAATGATGGCCTGCCGCACGGCCTCGAAGAAGGCGGCACGGGTCAGCTGACCACGGACGAATGCGATCAACCCGGCAATGAATGCGCCAAGCGCGCCGGCTTCGGTGGGCGAGAAAACGCCCGAGAAGATGCCGCCCAGGACCGAAAAGATCAGCACCGGCAGGGGCCAGATCTCGCGCAGGATGGTGCGGCGTTCCTCGGCGCCGACGGTGATGACGGCATGGCCGGCAAGGCTGGGCTTCAGCTTCACCCGCACCACGATCATCGCCATGTAGATCAGCGCCGAGACGATGCCCGGAATGAAGCCGGCCAGGAACAGCTGTCCGACCGAGACCTGGGCATAGACGCCGTAAAGGATCAGCAGGACCGAGGGCGGGATCAGCGAACCGAGCGTGCCCGAGGCAGCGATGGTCCCGGTGGCCAGCCCCTTGTCATAGCCGTTGCGCAGCATTTCCGGGACGGCGATGCGCGACATGGCCGAAGCGGTGGCGACCGAGGACCCGGCGGCGGCGGCAAAGAACGCACAGGCCCCGACCGAGGCGATGGCAAGCCCGCCCGGCAGTCGTGCCAGTGCCAGCCGAAGCGCCGCGAACAGCCCCCGTGTCATGTCGGTGGTCGAGCAGAGATAGCCCATCAGCAGGAACATCGGCGCCGCCGAAAGCTCCCACTGGCCGATATAGTCGAAGGGCGTGGCCGAGATCATGCCCCAGGCGACATTCATGCTGGTCATGGCGGCAATGCCGAGGACCGAGACCAGACCGAGCGCGAGGCCGATGGGCACCCGCAAGGCGATCAGGAACAGGGCGATGAAAATGCCGGCAGTGCCGATGGAGATATTGCTCATGCGACTGTTCCCCTTAAAGCGCGCGGCGTTCGGACATGGCGCGAATCAGGTTCGACAGCGCGGCAAGAAACAGACCGCCAAAGCCGATCGGCAAGGCCCAACGGGCTGGCCAGATGTAGAAGCGGAAATTGGCCATCGCCTCCTCGGCCGAGCGGGTGGCGCGCATGGCGTCGTGAAAGCTCTGCCAGCACAGCATTCCGAAGAACAGCATCCCCAGAAGGCAGGCGATGACATAGAGGCCAAGCTGGGCCGGCGGCGGCATCATCTGCGCGAACAGATCGACACGGATATGCTCGTTCTGCAACTCGACATAGCCCATCGGCAGCATGACCAGACAGACCATGTAATAGAAGGACACGATCTCCAGCGTGCCCTGAACGGCGACGCCCGAATTGCGCAGCGCCACGTCGACAGTGATATGCAGCATCATCAGGATGATGAAGATGCCGCTCAGCACCAGAAAGCCGCCATTCAGCAGTTTCACGGCGCGCTGAAATCCGTTCATGGCCCGGAACCTTCTTGCGGAACAGGAAGCGGCGCCGGGGTTCCGGCGCCGCAAAGGCAGATCAGTTCACGCCATAGGTGGCGGGATCGAGCGTGCCATAGATTTCCTTCATGGCAAGCGCGGTCAGGGCGTCCTCGTCATTGGTATCGACCTCGGCGAGCAGCGCATCCCATTTCGCCACGGTGGCCTGGAAATCGTCGATCAGCGCCTGGCCTTCGCCGCCCGTGGCGGCGTCGGCGGCAGCGATAGCGGCAGCGAGCGAGGTTTCGCGGAAGGCGGTGACCGAGGCCAGAAGATCCTCGCCCGGCTCGGCGACGGTATTGCCCTTCTCCTGCGCTTCGGTCAGCGCATCTTCGGCCCGCTGCGCGTAGTTGATGATCATCCGCGCCATCGAGCGCGCAGTCGCCTCCATCAGAACGCTGCGCTGTTCCACGCTCAGCCCGGTCCAGAAATCGGTGTTGTAACCCCATTCCGGCCCGGCCCAATACATGCCCGTCGGCAGCAGGGTGGTGTGTTTGGCAACCTCCCAAAGCGAGCGGTCGATCAGGTCGTTTGCCGCATTTGTCGCGCAATCGAGCGAGCCACGCTCCAACCCGGTATACATCTCAGACGAAGGCACATTGACCGGAACACCACCGGCTTCCTCGACCCACATCGAGACAGCAGAGCCGGCGGTGCGGATGCGCTTGCCCTTGAACTCGGCAAGGGTGGTGACGGGCGAGGTGCAGAACAGGATATAGGGCGGCGTTGTATAGGCGCCGAGATAGACGATCTTGTTATCCGTCCATTCCTTGAGTTGCGTCGGATTGTGCATCGAGAAATCCGTCGCCGCGAAGATCATCGCCTTCGGGTCGGAATAGTTGAAGCCCAGTTCCTGAACCGCATTGGCGACCGGCATTTCCGAGGGGATATAGACCGCCGAGATATTGGCAACCTGCACGACATTGTCCTGCGCGCCCTGCAGTGCCGCGCGCGGGGCCAGAAGCACGGTGCCGGTATAGACCTCGGGGGCAAGATCGCCGCCCGAGAGGTCCTTCACGATATCGGCCCATTCGACATAGCCGAATTTCGACAGCGGATGGCCGCCATCATAGAAGGAGTTGGCGATAAACTTGGTTTCGGCATTGGCGCTCGTGCCGGCCGCTGCCATCAAGACAAGCCCGGCAAGCGAGATAAGATTGCGGTTCATGTTCACTCCTGTCAGTTTCGGAAGACCGGTTTTCATGGCCGGTTCGGTTGTGATTATGGTAAAGTAGAAAACAAACGTGTCTGTATGTAAATGTTTTATTGCCGCCCACGGCAATTCTGCGCAAAACCGCCCATCGGCCGCAGGAGAGACGTATGACGGATGAACCGATGCTGAAGAACGCAGCAAAGCCCGCACGCCGCCGCACCCAGGCCGAGCGATCCAATGCGACCCGCACCGCCGTCTGCGAGGCGACATTGGATGCGCTGATCGAATACGGGTATGAGCGGATCTCGACCACGCTGATCGCCGAGAAGGCCAATGTCTCGCGCGGTGCGCTGACGCACCACTATCCGACGCGAAACGACCTTTTCCTGGCGGCATATCAGCATCTCGTCGATCAATGGGCTGAGATCTATCCGCTGGGTGACGATTATGGTGTGACCTCGATCAGCGTCACTGATCTGATTGAAGCGCTTTGGGACAATCTCTTCGCGACCAAACATTACATCGCGGCATTGGAGCTGATGCTGGCAGCGCGAATCGACAACGAGTTGGGCCGGTCGCTTCTGGTGATCATCTCCGACTGGATCGAGCGTCGCGATACCAAGGCAGTGGCGCTTCTGGGCAGCAGCGTCGAAAACGAAGAAGACCGGCTGTTCGTGCAGTTGATCCTGTCTGTGCTTCGCGGCATCGCGGTTCACCAGAGCTTTGACAAAGATCCGTCGGTCACCGATCGACTTCTGGAGATGTGGAAGGATATTGCGCGCCAGGTCGATGCGAAACGCCCGGCGCGCTGATCTGCCCTAAACGCCGGTCGACTGTTTCACGACCTTGCCGCCCTGAAGGATCAGCGACAGATGATCCCCACCCGAGGCGAGCAGGCCAAGATCGTCCAGCGGGTTGCCGTCCACCACCACCAGATCGGCATGGGCGCCCGGTGCGATCACGCCGATCTCGCCTTCCATCCGCAGGACCTTGGCGGCATCGACGGTGGCAGAGCGGATCACCGCATCTGCGGGTAGGTAGCGACCACGAATGGCGAATTCCTCGGACTGGTACTTGTGCAGCCCGCCCAGCAGGTCCGAGCCGTAACCGACCGTGGCCCCGGCCTTGTAGAGCTTTTCCAGCTTTTCCAGACCGGCTTCGCGGACATCCTCGATCTTGGCGACGGATTCCGGCGGCAGCCCGTATTTCGCCCCATCGCGAGCCAGCGCCTCATAGGCGATATTGGTTGGCACGATCACCTGCCCCTCTCGTGCGATGCGGGCAATGCTATCGTCGCTGATCAGGTTGCCGTGTTCGATGCATTCGACGCCACAATCCAGCGCCCGGACAATGGCGCGGTCGTCATAGAGATGAGCAGAGACATAGGTGCCGAAATTCTTCGCCACCATGACAGCGGCCCGGATCTCCTCTTCCGAAAAGACCAGATAGCCGATCGGGTCGGAGGGCGAGGAAACGCCGCCATCGGCCATGATCTTGATATATTGTGCGCCGCCTTTCAGTTCTTCGCGCGCGGCGCGCAGCACTTCGGGCACGCCGTCGCAGACCCGGCCAAGCGTGCCCAGCTTTTCCGCGTAATAGCTGACATCGCGATTGTGGAAGGGGCCGCGATAGTCGGTATGCCCGCCCGTCTGGCTGAGCGCCTTGCCGCAGATCACTAGGCGCGGCGCCTCGACCAGCTTTTCCTCGACCGCCATTTGCAGACCGCGCGTCGCCCCGCCCAGATCGCGAACGGTGGTGAAACCCCGCATCAGCATGTTGCGCATCAGCTGGGCCGAGCGTAGCGCGACCAGCGAATCAGGCAATTCAGCGTTCAAACCGAGATTCGCCGAGGTCGCGATGACATGAACATGGCAGTCGATCAGCCCCGGCATGACGATGCCGCCCTTCAGGTCCAGCTCTTCGTCCGCCGTAAGCTTGAGCCCCTTGCCGACTTCCGTGAAACGCCCGCTTTCAATATGGATATCAACGGGATCCGTGGCCTCGGGCGAGGTTCCGTCGACGATTCTGGCATTGCGGATGAGCATGGTAGTCATGGCGATTCGGGTCCTTTGCTTCTGACCGGCTGACGTAGAGAAAACTAATTCTTGATTTACGAACAGATCTGTATGTAACTTAAGAACAGCACAGTCTGGAAGTTCCGTAAAGTCTTTCCGTCGGTGCCGGCGCCGCAAAAATGAAAAACGGCAGCGCCAACGGCTTTCTGCCACGAAACGACAGGGAAACGATATTCATGACCAAGCTGACCTTCACCACAGCCGTTCTGGCCGTCATCGCCAGCGGCGCCATGGCCGAGAACTGGGATCTGTCCAACGAATACCCGCCGACCTCGCTGCAGGGCCAGACGGCAGACTTTTTCGCCAATGCCGTGGACGAGAAGACCGGCGGGTCCTTGACCATCACCGTGCATCACGGCGCGGCCCTGGGTTACAAGAGCGTCGACCAGTTCGATGCCGTCGGCGATGGGGCGCTGCAGGCGGCATCGTCCTCTTTCGTGTTCCTGGCGGGTTTCGATCCGGTCTTCCAGATCGGCTCGCTACCCTTCATCGCGTCGGACATGGCCGAAACGCGCAAGCTTTATGACATGTCGCGGCCTGCCTATGACGCGTTCTTTGAAAACGCAGACCAGATTCTGCTTCTCGCGACGCCCTGGCCGGCCTCGGGCCTGTGGGGCAACAAGGCCTTTACCTCGGCCGAGGACCTGAAGGAGGTCAAGGTTCGGACCTATGACGTCGGCTCGACCGAAACACTGCGCAATGCCGGTGCTTTCCCGGTGCAGATCGCCTGGTCCGATGTTCCGGCACAATTGTCGACCAATGCGATCAGCGCGGTTCTGACCTCGGCCAATGGTGGGGCGGGTGCGCAATTCTGGGAGTTGCAGTCGCATTTCACCGATGTGAACTATACCGCCGGACTTCAGGGCATCCATATCAACCGCGACGCTTTCGAGGCGCTGACCCCGGAAGAGCAGGCCGCCGTGCAGGAAGCCGCGACCGAGGCCGAGGCATTCGGCTGGCAACTGGCGGTCGATAGCCTGCAGGTCGATTACGAGAAGCTGCGCAGCAATGGCGTCACCGTGACGGAAGCGATCTCGCCCGAATTTGCCGATTTCCTGAAAGAGGCCGGTCGGCCCTTTGCGGAAAAATGGCTTGAAACCGCCAATGACGACCTGAAGGCGATTTATGACGCCTATGTCGCGGAAAGCGCGAACTGAACTGTCGCAGGCCGGGCGTTTGCGACGCCCGGCACCCCCATCCGAAGGCGGTTTCCGATGCCCCAGTTCTATGCACTCATTTTCGGCCTCTCACGCGTGGCCGCGGTTCTGGCTGCGGCAGCGCTGCTGTTCATGGTCGGGATCATTGCGCTTGAGATCGTGCTGAGAACGATCTTTTCCACATCGACTTTCGTCACCAGCGAATTCGTCGGCTACGCCATGATGATTTGCGTGATCTGGTCGCTTGGCTATGTGCTGGAGCACAGCCAGCTTATCCGGGTGAACGTGATCATGCAGCACCTGTCGCCCCGCGCCCAGGACCTGCTGACGGCGATTGCAGCTTTCGTGGTCTGCGCCGGTGTCTCCGGACTGGCCTGGCTTTACTGGGTGCGGACGGAACGCGCCTTCCAGCGCGGGACCGTGTCTTCCTCGATTGCCGCCGTTCCCACCTGGATCCCGGAAGGGATCATGATGGTCGGCATGGTGCTGTTCGCGATCCAGCTTCTGGCGCATGGGCTTCGGCACCTGACCGGCCACCCCTCCCCCGCGCATCACGATCCCAACGCGCTGACCGAATAGGCGGAGCCTTATCATGGATACCTTGTTTTCTGTCGGCGTCATCCTGGTGCTGCTTTTCGGGATGCTTGGCACCGGGGTCTGGGTCTTTGCCTCGATTGCGCTTGTGGCGGTCCTGTCGCTGTTCTTCCTGCAAGGGATGAGCCCGGCACGCATCGGCTCCATCGCATCCAGCATCATCTATCGCTACTCCTCGGGATGGGAACTGTCGGCGATCCCGATGTTCATCTGGATGGGCGAGATCATCTTCCGCACCGATATTTCCTCGCGGCTGTTCCGGGGGTTGTCGCCCTTCGTCGATTATATTCCCGGGCGGTTGCTTCATACCAATGTGCTGGGTTGCACGCTGTTCGCGGCGGTATCCGGGTCGTCGCCGGCGACGACGGCGACGGTTGGCAAGATCTCAATCGGAGAGTTGGACAAGCGTGGCTATGACCCTCGCGTCGCGCTCGGCTCCTTGGCCGGGGCGGGCAGTCTTGGGCTGTTGATTCCGCCGTCCATCGTGATGATCGTCTATGGCATCCTGGCCGAACAATCGGTCAGCCGACTTTTCGCTGCAGGCGTGCTGCCGGGGATCATGATCGCCGGCCTGTATTCGGCCTATATCATCCTGCGGGCGAAGCTGACGCCCGAGATCGCGCCCCATGACAAGCCCGATCACAAGCTTGCGGATTTCGGACGGGCGCTTGTCGACCTGCTGCCGCTGGGGGTGCTGATGGGGATCGTGCTCGGCTCGATCTATACCGGCATCGCCACGCCGTCCGAGGCTGCGGCCGTCGGCGTGCTCACCGCCATCGGCATTACGCTTGCGACACGGCAGTTTTCGTTCGGGCTGATGCGTGACACGCTGATGTCGGCGCTGAGAACCTCGACCATGGTCTGTTCCATCCTGATCACGGCGGCGCTGATGTCCACGGCGATGGGTTATCTGCATATTCCAGCCGATGTCGCCGCCGGGATCGGTGCCCTCGACCTGCCGCCCTGGGGTCTGCTGGTCGTGCTGTCGCTGTTCTATCTTGGGCTGGGCTTCTTCCTGGATGGCAATTCCATCGTGGTGATGAGCCTGCCCATCGCCCTGCCGCTGGCGGTGCAGGCTGGATTCGATCCGATCTGGTTCGGCGTCTATCTGGTGCTGATGGTCGAGATGGCGCAGGTCACACCCCCGGTCGGGTTCAACCTGTTCGTGCTGCAGGGCATTTCCGGGCGCTCCATCGGTTATGTCGCCAGGGCGGCCTTTCCCTTCTTCCTGCTCATGCTGGTGGGTGTGGTGCTCTTGGCACTGTTCCCCGGTATCGCGCTGTTCCTGCCAAACCTGCTTTACGGATAAGACATGACCGAGCTTGCCAATTGGATCGCCCGCGAGGTCGAGCCGGCGACATTCCAGATGGTCGAGGAAATCTGCCGCCGCAGCTTCGGTTTTCGCCTGTTGACGGTCCTGCGCCGCATCCCTGGCGAGACCCGGGACGTGCTGCGCGTCCACAGTTCCAACCCGACCGAATATCCGTGCAGCACCCGCAAACCGATGGAGCGGACGGCCTGGGCCAAGGTCGTTCTGGCCGGTGGCCAGGGCTGGTGGGGCGAGGGCGAGGCAGCAATCCGTTGGGCCTTTCCGGATGCCGATCTGATGCTGAAACTCGGCCTTGGCAGCTGCCTTTGTGCGCCGGTGCTGGCCGATGGACGAACCATTGCGGTGCTGTCACTGAACGGCGAGAAAGGGGCTTACCGGCCCGACGATCTCGCCCCGCTCGGCGCTATCGCGCAGCTTTTGAAGGCAGAGCTTTCAACCAAGTAAGCGGGCCGGGGGGCGAATTAGGGCAGTTCGCTGCCGATCCGCGTCCCGGGCCGTCGCATTGTTTCCCTGTGGCTGCCGCTGCTATCGGCGATCCAGCAGATCCTCGATCGGGACCGCGTTTCCGGTCACGACGGGCTTGATCGCGACATAGCTGAAATACTTGTCGATGCTGAGACCGCGCTCCAGCATATCTTCCATGATCGACTGGTATTGCATGATGTTGCGGGCGACGAACTTGACCAGATAGTCATAGCCGCCGCTGAGCAGGTGGCATTCCAGCACATTGCGATGCTTGCGGATCTCGGCCTCGAATTTCTGGAAATCCTTGGGTCCGTGG
This sequence comes from uncultured Paracoccus sp., assembly GCF_937873615.1. Classification (GTDB taxonomy): domain Bacteria; phylum Pseudomonadota; class Alphaproteobacteria; order Rhodobacterales; family Rhodobacteraceae; genus Paracoccus. Next base: position 57,646 of record NZ_CALMYP010000058.1, on the reverse strand, counting down.
TCGCGCAGGGTGATTTCGGTGAAGACGATGATGTGGTCGGCCAGCTTGCGCAGGTTGATGATGGCGCGATAACTTTCGATATAGCCGGCCTGTTCCAGCCGTTTCAGCCTTTGCAGGCAAGGGCTGGTGGACAGCCCGACGGTCTCGGCCAGCTTGACATTGGTGATGTCGCCGTGGCGCTGGATGGTGGACAGGATATTGATGTCGATCCGGTCGAGCTTCGGCGCTGCTGCCATATCCTGTCCCCGTGCGGTCAGGCCGTTTCGGCCCGATGGGCCTCGACCATATCCGCCATGGAGTTGAAGCGGAAATCGTATTTCGGCATCTCGCCCGGATTCATCGTGGCGCCGAAGCCCTCCTTGTCATGGCGGCGATAGATCCAGCAATTCGCCAGCCCGTGCCGGTTCGCCGGCGCATGGTCGTGGAACATGCTTTCGGCGGTGTGCAGGATCTCGGACCTGTTGATCCCCTGCCGGGCCAGCGTTTCGATCATATAGTCGAAATTGCGGTCCGAGGGCTTGTAGCTGCCGATATCCTCGGCGGTATAGACGCCATCGAAATTCACCCCCAGCCGCGCATTCGAGCCCGAGAAGCTGAGATTGTCGGTATTGGTCAGCACCACCAGCTTGTAATGCTGCTTCAGGTAAGCCAGCGCCTCGGCGCTGTCGGGAAAGGCGGGCCATTGGCGGACAGACAGCCCGTAGGCCACGCATTCCTCCCAGGTCACGGCGGTGCCCCATTCCTCGGCCAGGCGACGATAGACCACAGGCAGAAGCTCGTAATACTTCTTCGCCGGGGTCCAGCGTTGGGTGGTGGATTCGTGATGGGCATGGGCCTCAAGGATCTGGTCGCGGGTCAGTTCGCGCCCCGTCTCGCGTGCGACGCGGTCGGTCAGCGGCTTCAATGCCGTGACCATGCCGCTTTCCCAGTCGATCAGCGTTCCATAGACATCGAAGGTCAGCGCCTTGTAATCGCTCAGTTTCATGTGTCAACCTTTCCGGTTCGGCAGGGTGTCGAATGTCGCCATCCGCTCGTTCGTCAATCACTCATCCTATGGAAGCCGGTTATCATCATCGGTCGAATATTGCGACAGATCAGCATTTTATGCTGTCCGCACAATGTCAGGCGGGATTTCGTGCTGCCCAGATCAATGCAGCTGCACGGTTGGTGCCCGTTCCTCGGTCAGGCGGCGCCTATTCGCGCAGCCGCCAGCCGGTCAGGAAAATCCAGCGGATCGTGAACATGCAGACCGCGATCATCAGCGCCACTGCGAAAAGCGACAGTCCCACCGGCACATCGGCCATGTCGAAGAAGGCCCAGCGGAAGCCCGAGATCAGATAAAGCACCGGATTCAGCTTGGCCACCGCCTCCCAGAAGGGGGGCAGCATCGAGGCCGAATAGAAGGCCCCGCCGAGGAAAACCAGTGGCGTGATGACCATCATCGGCACGATCTGAAGCTGTTCGAAATTCTTCGCCCAAAGCCCGATGATGAAGCCCAGAAGCGAAAACGCGAAGGCGGTCAGGAACAGGAAGGCCAGCATCCAGAACGGATGGGCGATATGCACGCCGACGAAGAAGAAGCTGGTGATCAGGATCAGGAAAGCGATCAGGATCGCTTTCGAGGCGGCGGCGCCGACAAATCCCACCGTCACCTCGATCCAGCCGGCGGGGGCGACAAGATATTCGTAGATCGTGCCCGAGAATTTCGGGAAATAGATGCCGAAAGACCCGTTCGAGACCGATTGCTGCAACACCGTCAGCATCATCAGGCCGGGCACGATGAAAGCACCGTAGGAAATACCTTCGACCGACTGGATGCGCCCGCCGATGGCGGCGCCGAAGACGACGAAATACAGAACCGTGGACAGCACCGGCGAGGCGATGGACTGCCAGATGGTGCGGAAAAAGCGGCTCATCTCGTGGTGGAAGATGGCCCGGATCGCGCCGGTATTGATCATGCCGCGCCCTCCTCTTCATTGCTGACGAGCGACATGAAGACCTCTTCCAGGCTGGATTGCTTGGTCGACACGTCGCGCACCGCGATGCCCAGCCGGGCAAGCTCGGCCAGAAGATGGGCGATGCCGGTCCGGTCGGAACGGGTGTCGTAATCGTAACCCAGCCGCAGCCCGTCCTCGGACAGGGTAATGCCGCGTTCGGACAGTTCGGGCGGGCAGATGGCCATGCGCTCGGACAGCTCGACGGTCAGGTGCTTCTTGCCGAATTCGCCCATCAGCTCGGCCGTGGGTTTCATCAGCAGCAGCTTGCCGCGATTGATGACGCCGATGCGGTCGGCCATTTCCTCGGCTTCCTCAAGATAATGGGTGGTCAGGATGATGGTCACCCCGTCGCGGCGCAGCTGATCGACGACCTGCCACATCTCGCGGCGCAGCGCCACGTCGACGCCGGCGGTGGGCTCGTCCAGGAACAGCACCTGCGGATTGTGCGACAGCGCCTTGGCGATCAGCACCCGGCGCTTCATGCCGCCGGAAAGCGCGCGCGTCTGCGCATCGCGCTTGTCCCAGAGCGAGAGGCTACGCAGCACCTTTTCCAGATAGGCATCGTCGGGCGGGGCGCCGTAAAGGCCACGGGTGAAACGGGCACAGTTCATCACCGTCTCGAAAGGTTCCAGCGTGATTTCCTGCGGCACCAGCCCGATCAGCTTGCGCGCCGCGCGCCAGTCGCTGCGGATGTCATGCCCGCCGACACGCACGGTGCCGCCGGTCGGCACCACCAGCCCGCAGACGATCGAGATCATCGTCGTCTTGCCGGCCCCGTTCGGCCCCAGAAGGGCCACGATCTCGCCCTCGTCGATGGACAGCGAGACATCGTCCAGCGCCTTCGGACCGTCGGCATATTGCTTGCTGAGGTGATCGACCTCGATAATGGCGGCCATGGTTTCGTCCTTCCTGTTCGGCGGCGAAAGCTAATGCGCGCGGCCGGGCCTGTCCATCGGGACCGGGCGACGCCGGACCACAAGGGCCAGAAGCAGCGCCAGCACGATGCAGCCGACCGCCGCGATGCGGAACGTCCCCTGATAGCCGTAGCTGGCCACCAGCGGCGTGCTGACGATGGGCGACAGGAACTGGCCGAGGAAGAAGGCCGAGGTCACGAAGCCCGAGACCAGCCCGCGCCGATGCGCCGGCGTCGCGTTCAGCGCGGTGATGACAAAGGTCGGCACGCAAAGCCCAAGGCCGGCCCCGATCAGCGCCGTGCCCAGCATCGCCATGACCAGCGTTTGCCCGGTGGCCAGGGCGGAAAAGCCCGCCGCCAGCAGCATGTAACCCGAAACCGGCGTGCCGATCCGACCCAGCCAGGGCCGGATCCAGCCCGACAACACCGCCATCAGCGCGGCCGAGAACATCATCGCGCCCATCACCTCGCCGGCATAATGCGGATCGGTCAACCCGATCTCGGTCAGGTGATAGGGCACCTGCGTCGGGACCGAGTAGAAGATGACGAAGGTCAGCGCCGCCGCCGTCGCCATGATGGCCACGGTAATCGGCCAGCCCGTTTCCCCCGGATCGGCGGTTCTGGCGCCGGGGGCGCTGTAATCGATGCGCGGCGGCTCCGGCAGGATGCGCCACAGGATTGGAAGCAGCGCCAGCGAGAAGGCATAGATCAGGAAGGGCAGCTTCGGATCGCGCTGCGCCAGAAAGCCCGCCGTCATGACGAAGACCAGCCCGCCCATGTTCACCGCTGCCAGCTGGTAACCCATCAGCCGGCCCCGCTCTGGCCCGGTGAAATAGTCGCCGATCAGCGCCGCCTGCGCGGTCATGATCGCGGCCACACCGATGCCCAGGACAACGCGGCTGGCCAAAATCGCCTCCAACGAGTTCAGATAAAGACCCGCCGTGCCGGCCAGCGCATAGATGACCATCCCGGTGAACAGCGGCTTGCGGCGCCCCAGCCGGTCGGTCAGCACACCGGCGAATGGCGCGATGATGGCCACCGCCAGCGAGGGCGCGGTGATCAGCAGCCGGGTCAGAAGCTCGGCCCGGGGGTTGTCCGAAAACATCTGCTGCAGGCCGGGCAAAGCCGGGGTGATCGTCGCGTTCGACATGATCGTCAGCATTGCCGCAAGCATCACGCCCCACGCACGCGGGTCGAGCAGGATCCGGTCCATGATATCGCCTTCTGATCAGACAGGACCGCGCATGACGCAACCGAAACGTGGCCACAAATTGCCGACGGTCCCTGAAAAGGATGCGGCGGCCTGATTGGCCGCCGTGCCTCTTATGTCGGTCATATGTCCGCCCGCGTCAAGGTGCCGCGCCGGTCGCGGAGCCTCAGCCCCGCGCCGCCTTGACGCTGTCTTCGAGGATATCCAGCGCCTCGCCGAAGACCTCGTACGGGATGGTCAGCGGTGCGAGAAAGCGGATGACATTGCCGTAAACCCCGCAGGTCAGCAGGATGAGGTTGCGCTTCAGCGCCTCCTCGCGGACGCGGTTGGCCATTTCGGGGTTGGGCCGGTCGCTGCCGGCGATATTGAACTCGACCGCGTTCATGAAACCCGGGCCGCGAATATCGACGATCTCGGGCACCTGATCGCGCAGGCCGGACAGGCGCTGTTTCAGCCGCTGGCCCAGCCGCTCGGCCCGGTCGCAGAGCTGTTCTTCCTCGATCACGTCCAGCACGGCATGGGCGGCGGCCACGCCAAGCGGATTACCGGCATAGGTGCCGCCCAACCCACCGGGGCCGGGGCTGTCCATGACCTCGGCCCGGCCGGTGACAGCGGAAATCGGCAGGCCGCCGCCCAGACCCTTGGCCATGGTGGTGATATCGGCGGCGACACCGGAATGCTCCATCGCGAACAGCTTGCCGGTGCGGGCAAAGCCGGTCTGGACCTCGTCGGCGATCAGCAGGATGGAATGGGCGTCGCAGATCTCGCGCAGCTTCTTCAGGAAACTGGCCGGGGCCTCGTAGAAGCCGCCCTCGCCCTGCACCGGTTCGATGATGATGGCGGCAATGCGCTCCGGCTCCAGATCGGCCTTGAACAGCCGGTCGAGGCCTGCCAGCGCCTCTGCCTCGCTCACGCCATGCAGCGGATTGGGGAAGGGCAGATGCCAGACATCGTTCATCATCGGCCCGAAACCGGCCTTGTAGGGCTGGACCTTGCCGGTCAGCGCCATGCCCATGAAGGTGCGCCCGTGAAAGCCGCCGGCAAAGGCCACGACGGCGGGGCGGCCGGTATAATGGCGGGCGATCTTGATCGCATTCTCGACCGCCTCGGCGCCGGTGGTGGCGAAGATGGTCTTCTTCGGTCCCTTGCCGGGCACCAGGGCGTTCAGGCGTTCGGCCAGTTCGACATAGTTTTCGTAAGGCACGACCTGATGGCAGGTATGGGTGAAGCGGTCCAGCTGGTCCTTCACCGCCGCCATCACCTTCGGATGGCGATGGCCGGTATTGACCACGGCAATGCCGGCGGCGAAGTCGATATAGCGGTTGCCGTCCTTGTCCCAGATCTCGGCATTCTCGGCCCGGTCGGCATAGATCTGGGTGGTCATGCCCACCCCGCGCGAAATGGCGGCATTCTTGCGGTCGGTCAGCGTGGACATGGCATCCTCTCGATTCTGTCGCGCGATCCTAGCGCCGCCGGATCGGCCCGGACAAGGGCCATGCTTGCACGCAGGGCCATGCTCGGGCATCGTCGCGGGACCAGTTGCACAGGACCGCCATGTTTCCGATCCGAGATCACAACCCGTCCGAGCGGACGCCCTATGTCACCACCGGGCTGATCTTCCTCAATGTGGTGATGTTCCTGCTGACCATGCCCTGGGCGCTTGGGATGACCGGCCTCTGGGACCGGCTGGCGCTTTATCCGGTCGCGGTCGTGCACGGACAATATCTGTGGGGGCTGATCACCCATATGTTCCTTCATGCCGGGCTCATGCATATCGCCGGCAATATGCTGTTCCTGTGGATCTTCGGCGACAATCTGGAGGATCAGATGGGACATCTGGGCTTCCTGGTCTTCTATCTGGCCTGCGGGCTGGCGGCGGCGGGCGCGCAGATCGCCGTCAACCCGTCCGAGGGGGTGCCCATGGTCGGCGCCTCGGGCGCCATCGCCGGGGTGATGGGCGGCTATCTGCTGCTGTTCCCGAAAGCGCGGGTCGATGTGCTGGCGATCATCATCGTTATCATCAAGATCTTCACCATCCCGGCCTGGGTCATGCTGGGGGTCTGGTTCGTCCTGCAGCTTTTCGGGGGCTTTTCGCTGATGGGCGGGGACGGCGTCGCTTATTGGGCCCATGCCGGCGGTTTCGTCGCCGGGGTCGTGCTTGCCCTGCCCCTGTTCTTCCGGCGCGGCGGCACGGTGTTCTGGGATCGCACCCATGGCCACCCGCCACACCCGCCGATCGACTATCACCGCTCGCGCATACCGGAGGTCCGTCGATGAGCCTGCCCGAGATCCAGAGCCCGCACCGCCTGACCTGCCATTGCGGCGCGGTCGAGCTGGCCGTCACCCTGTCCGACGGGCTGAACAGCAAGCGCCGCTGCGACTGTTCCTTCTGCCGCCGCCGGGGCGCGGTCGCGGTCAGCGCCCGCTTGGACGGCATCCGCATCGTCCGGGGCGAGGATGCGCTCAGCCTCTATCAGTTCAACACCGGATCGGCGAAACACTACTTCTGCCGGCATTGCGGCATCTATACCCATCACCAGCGGCGTTCGAACCCGAACGAATACGGCGTCAATGCCGGCGCGCTGGAAGGTGTGAACCCCCGCGATCTCGACCCGGTGCCCTGGAACGACGGGGTCAACCACCCCTCGGATCGCTGACCCGCGCCTGTCAGCCGGCCCGCAACCCGGTCATGGCGTAATTCACCGACAGGTCGCGATCCGACAGCGACCAGCCCCAGCTTATCGGGTTGAAGACCATGCCGCGCCGGTCGGCGACGCGCAGCCCGGCTTTCTGCATCATCTCGGCAAGCTCGTCCGGGGTGACAAAGCGCTGCCACTCATGCGTGCCCCTGGGCAGCCAGCGCATCACCCATTCCGCCCCGATGATCGCCGCGCCATAGCTGCGCAGCGTCCGGTTCAGCGTCGACATGACCAGCACGCCGCCCGGACGCAGCAGATCGTGGCAACTGGCGACGAAGCCGGGCGGATCGGCGACATGCTCGACGATCTCCATCGCCAGCACCGCGTCGAAGCTTTCGCCCGCCGCCAGCAGGGCCTCGGCGGTTTCGGCGCGATAGTCGATCTGAAGCCCGACCTGATCGGCGTGAATGCGGGCCACCTCGATATTCTTCGCCGCCGCATCGGCACCGACCACCTGCGCCCCCAGCCGCGCCATCGGTTCGGACAGCAGGCCGCCGCCGCAGCCGATATCCAGCAGCCGCAGCCCCTCAAACGGGAGGGGCGCCTTCAGGTCGCGGCCGAATTCGGCGGCGATCTGCGTGGTGATATATCCCAGCCGGACCGGGTTCATCATGTGCAGCGGCTTGAACTTGCCCTTCGGATCCCACCATTCGGCGGCCATGGCCTCGAACTTGGCGATCTCGGACGGGTCTCTGCTGTCAGTCATGGTCGGTCCTTTCGCGTCCCTTCGGCGGGGTATATAGGGAAAACATGGATCGCACGTCAGGGCAAATCGGCGCAGCGCGCCTTTATCCCCATCTCGAACCCTTCGATCGCCGCAGGATCGAGGTCGGCGACGGCCATGTGCTTTACGTTGAGCAATCCGGCAATCCCGAGGGCCAGCCGGTCATTGTGCTGCATGGCGGCCCCGGCGGCGGTTGCAGCCCGTTCATGCGCCGCTTCTTCGACCCGGCGCATTACCGTGCCATCCTGTTCGATCAGCGCGGCTGCGGGCTGTCCACGCCCCATGCCAGCGTCGAGGCGAACACCACCCCCCATCTCGTCGCCGATATCGAGGCGATCCGGCAGGCGCTCGGCATCGGGCAATGGGCGCTGTTCGGCGGCAGCTGGGGCGCGACACTGGCGCTTGCCTATGCCGAGGCCCATCCGCAGGCGGTGACGGCGCTGATCCTGCGCGGGGTCTTTCTTGGAACCCAGGCCGAACTGGACTGGTTCTATGGCGGCGGCGCGGGGCGGTTCTGGCCCGAACGCTGGCAGGATTTCTGCGCCCCCATCCCCGAGGAGGAGCGGGGCGACATGATCGCCGCCTATCACCGGCGCCTGTTTTCGGGCGACGAGGCCGAGGAGCAGCGCTTCGCCCGCCACTGGATCATGTGGGAAAACGGGCTGGCCGGCATGGATATCGCCAATCCCGGCGCGGCCTCGCCCGCCTATGCCCGCGCCTTCGCCCGGCTGGAGAACCATTATTTCCGCAATCGCTGCTTTCTGGACGAGGGCCAGCTTCTGCGCGACCGCGCCCGGATCGAACATATCCCCTGCCAGATCGTCCAGGGCCGCTATGACATGGTCTGCCCGCCGATCAGCGCCTGGACAGTGGCGCAAGACTGGCAGAATTGCCGGCTGCGCATGGTCCCGGCCTCGGGCCATGCATTGAGCGAGCCGCGCATCGCCGCCGAGCTGGTCGAGGTCATGAACGACATGCGCTGAGCCCCCGCGCCATAGCGGCCTTCGGACGCGCAACGTGCAGGCTTGTAACGGGCGCCGATTCCCTCTATATCACGCTCAACAGCGGTGCAGGCCTCCACCCCCTGCGCCACCGAACGCACAACGGGCCGCTGCGGGCCCGTTTTTCATTTCCGGGGATGCTCATGTCGAACGACCTGATCGCCAAGACCGCCATCGACCGCCGCCTGGCGGAAATCATCACCCCTGTCATCGAGGATATGGGGTTCGAACTGGTGCGTGTCCGGCTTCAGGGCGGCAAGACCGCAACCCTGCAGATCATGGCCGACCGGCCCGATGGCGGCATCAATGTCGATGACTGCGCCGAGATCTCGACCATGGTCAGCGCCACGCTGGATGTGGAAGATCCCATTGAAGACAAATACAATCTTGAGGTCTCCTCGCCCGGGATCGACCGGCCGCTGACCCGGCTGAAGGATTTCGCGACCTATGAAGGCTATGACGCCAAGCTGGAAACCGACCAGCAGATCGACGGCCGCAAGCGCTTTACCGGCGTGCTGGCCGGGGTCGAGGGCGAGGATGTCCTGATCAATATCGAGGTCGGGGGCGAGACCCAGACCATCGGGCTGAATTTCGACTGGCTGGCCGATGCCAAGCTGATGCTGACCGACGAACTCATCGCCGAGATGCTGCGCCAGAAGAAGGAAGCCGGGGTCGAGATCGACAATCTCGACGAATCGATTTTCGACGAAGTGCAAACCGAAGACGGCGACGAGGACGACGCCGCAACGAAGGAGTAAGTGATGGCAATCACCTCTGCCAACCAGCTTGAGCTGCTGCAAACCGCCGAGGCCGTGGCCCGCGAGAAGATGATCGAGCCCGAACTGGTCATCGAAGCGATGGAAGACAGCCTCGCCCGCGCCGCCAAGTCGCGCTATGGGGCCGAGATGGACATCCGCGTGTCCATCGACCGCAAGACCGGCAATGCCACCTTTACCCGCGTGCGCACCGTCGTCGACGAGGAGGTGCTGGAAAACTATCAGGCCGAGTTCACCGCCGAACAGGCCAAGCCCTATTTCGAAAAGCAGCGCGACCCGGCCAATGCCTGGATCCGCGAAGGTGCCGTGGTCGAGGATTTCGCCGGCGGCCCGCAGATCGGCGATGTCTTCCAGGAACAGGTGCCGCCGGTCGAACTGGGCCGGATCGCCGCGCAATCGGCCAAGCAGGTCATCCTGCAGCGCGTCCGCGAGGCCGAGCGCGACCGCCAGTATGACGAATTCAAGGACCGCGCCGGCACCATCATCAACGGCATCGTCAAGCGCGAGGAATACGGCAATATCATCGTCGATGTCGGCCGTGGCGAAGCCATCCTGCGCCGCAACGAGAAGATCGGCCGCGAAAGCTATCGCCCGAACGACCGCATCCGCGCCTATGTCAAGGATGTCCGCCGCGAGACCCGCGGCCCGCAGATCTTCCTGTCGCGCACCGATCCGCAATTCATGGCGGAACTGTTCAAGATGGAAGTGCCGGAAATCTATGACGGCGTGATCGAGATCAAGGCCGTGGCCCGCGACCCGGGCAGCCGCGCCAAGATCGCCGTGATCTCCTATGATGGCAGCATCGACCCGGTCGGCGCCTGCGTCGGTATGCGCGGCTCTCGTGTGCAGGCCGTGGTCGGCGAGTTGCAGGGCGAGAAAATCGACATCATCCCGTGGTCCGAAGATCAGGCCACCTTCCTGGTGAACGCGCTGCAACCGGCCGAGGTCTCGAAGGTCGTCGTCGACGAGGACGCGCCCCGGATCGAGGTCGTGGTGCCGGAAGAACAGCTGTCGCTGGCCATCGGCCGTCGCGGCCAGAACGTGCGTCTGGCCAGCCAGCTGACCGGGCTCGATATCGACATCCTCACCGAGGAAGAGGAATCGAAGCGCCGTCAGGCCGAGTTCAACGCCCGCACTCAACTGTTCATGGACAAGCTGGATCTGGACGAGTTCTTCGCCCAGCTTCTGGTCGCCGAAGGCTTCACCAATCTGGAAGAGGTCGCCTATGTCGATCAGGACGAGCTTCTGTCCATCGACGGCGTGGACGAAGGCACCGCCGACGAATTGCAGGCCCGTGCCCGCGACGTGATCGAAGCCGCCAACAAGGCGGCGCTGGAAAATGCCCGCGCGCTCGGTGCCGAGGACAGCCTCATTGAATTCGAAGGCCTCACCCCCCAGATGGTCGAAGCCCTGGCGAATGACGGCGTGAAGACGCTGGAAGACTTCGCCACCTGCGCCGACTGGGAACTGGCCGGCGGCTGGACCACGGTCGACGGGCAGCGGGTCAAGGATGACGGCCTGCTGGAGCCTTTCGGCATCAGCCTTGAAGATGCGCAGGACATGGTGATGACCGCACGGGTCATGCTGGGCTGGGTCGACCCGACCGAGCTTGAACAGCCCGAGGACGAAGCCGGCGAAGAAGATGCCGAAACCGAGGAGGCCGGGGCCTGATGCCCCGGATCCGGTGGCATGACGCGAGGCGGGCGCGATAAGACGGACGAGGGCACGGAACGCCGTTGCCTGGTCACCGGCGAGGTGCAACCGAAGGCGGGGCTGATCCGCTTCGTGTTGGGCCCCGACGGCATGGTCGTGCCCGATCTGGCCGAAAAGCTGCCGGGTCGCGGTTTCTGGCTGACGGCGGATCGTACGGTGATCGAAAAGGCCGTGGCCAAGGGCGCCTTCTCGCGCGGGGCCAAGGCACAGGCGACCCCGCCCGAGGGGCTGATCGAGCTGATCGAGACGGGACTTGCAAGACGCGTGATCGAGCTGGTCTCGCTGGGGCGCAAATCCGGCGTAGCGGTCGCCGGGTTTGAAAAGGTGAAGGACTGGCTTGCGGCCGGTCGGGTGAAGGTGCTGCTGCAGGCGTCGGACGGGTCCGAACGCGGCAAAGGCAAGCTCTGGACACCGGAAGGGGCACGCTGGTTCGGCTGTCTCACCGCATCAGAATTGGGTTTGGCTTTCGGACGCGATCATGTCATACACAGCGCGCTTTCGAAGGGCGGACTCGCAGACAAGGTTATCCGGGACGCTGGCAGGCTGAATGGCCTGCGAGGGCAATCGGCCATCCGGGCCGGGAAGGAATAAGACGCAGATGAGCGATACAGACGGCAAGAAACCTCTCGGCCTCGGCGGCAACCGCCCGGGTCAGGTGAAACAGAGCTTCAGCCACGGCCGCACCAAGAGCGTGGTGGTGGAAACCAAGCGCAAGCGTGTCGTCGTGCCCAAGCCGGGCGCGACGGGCGACAAGCCGCGCCCCACGGTCACGCCGGAAAACGCGGCGCGCGCCGTCGCCTCCTCGTCCAAGCGCCCGGCGGGTATCTCGGATGCGGAAATGGAGCGTCGTCTCAAGGCCTTGGCCGCTGCGAAAGCGCGTGAGGCCGAGGAAGCCGAAGCCCGCGCCGCCGAGGAAAAGGCCCGCGAGGAAGAACGCGAACGCCGCCGGGCCGAGATCGAGGCCAAGGAGCGCGAGGACCGCGAGCGCGAGGAAGCGCTGAAGGCCAAGGAAGAAGAGGACGCCCGCAAGGCCGAAGAGGCCAGGCTGCGCGCCCAGAAGAAGGAAGAGGTGCGCAAGCCCGCCGCCAAGGAAGCGGGTCCGGTCGATGCCGCCGCCGCCCAGGCCGCCGCTGCGCGCGCCGAGACCAAAGGCGTCGCGGCACGCCCCTCTCGCCCCGATCGCGAGCAACGCGGCGCGCGCACCGAGGACCGTGATTCGCGCAACAAGGCCGGCGACCGCGACGGTCGGCGCACTGGCAAGCTGTCGGTGACCGCCGCACTTGCCGGCGAAGGCGGCCGGCAGCGCAGTCTCGCAGCCATGAAGCGCAAGCAGGAACGCGCCAAGCAGAAGGCGATGGGCCAGTCGACCCGCGCCGAGAAGCAGGTGCGCGACGTGCAGCTGCCCGAAGCCATCGTGGTCAGCGAACTCGCCAACCGCATGGCCGAGCGCGCCGCCGATGTGGTCAAGGCGCTGATGAAGATGGGCATGATGGTCACCATGAACCAGTCCATCGACGCCGATACCGCCGAGCTGGTGATCGAGGAATTCGGCCACCGCGCGGTTCGCGTCTCGGATGCCGATGTGGAACAGGTCATTGACCAGGTCGAGGACAAGCCCGAAGACCTGCAGTCGCGCCCGCCGATCATCACCATCATGGGCCATGTCGACCACGGCAAGACCTCGCTTCTGGACGCGATCCGTCATGCCAACGTGGTCTCGGGCGAGGCCGGCGGCATCACCCAGCATATCGGCGCCTATCAGGTGACCACCGATAGCGGCGCGGTGCTGAGCTTCCTCGACACGCCCGGCCACGCGGCCTTCACCTCGATGCGCGCGCGCGGTGCCAATGTGACGGATATCGTCGTGCTGGTCGTCGCCGCCGATGACGCGGTCATGCCGCAGACCATCGAGGCGATCAACCACGCCAAGGCCGCCAAGGTGCCGATGATCGTGGCGATCAACAAGATCGACAAGCCCGATGCCGACCCGCATAAGGTGCGCACCGCGCTTCTGCAGCACGAGGTCATCGTCGAGGAAATGTCCGGCGACGTGCAGGATGTCGAAGTTTCGGCCAAGACCGGCCAGGGGCTCGACAACCTTCTGGAAGCCATCGCGCTGCAGGCCGAGATCCTCGAACTCAAGGCCAATCCCGGCCGCGCCGCGCAAGGTGCGGTGATCGAGGCCAAGCTGGATGTCGGGCGCGGCCCGGTCGCCACCGTGCTGGTCCAGAACGGCACCCTGCGCCGCGGCGATATCTTCGTCGTCGGCGAGCAATGGGGCAAGGTCCGCGCACTGATCAACGATCAGGGCGAGCGCGTCGAGGAGGCCGGTCCCTCGGTCCCGGTCGAGGTACTGGGCCTGAACGGCACACCCGAAGCCGGCGACGTTCTGAACGTCGTCGAGACCGAGGCCCAGGCCCGCGAGATCGCCGATTACCGCGAGCAGGCGGCCAAGGACAAACGCGCCGCCGCCGGTGCCGCGATCACGCTGGATCAGCTGATGGCCAAGGCCAAGGCCGATGAAAGCGTGGCCGAACTGCCGGTGGTGCTGAAGGCCGATGTGCAGGGCTCTGCCGAGGCCATCGTTCAGGCGCTGGAAAAGGTCGGCAATGACGAGGTCCGCGTCCGCGTGCTGCATTACGGTGTTGGCGCCATCACCGAAAGCGATATCGGCCTGGCCGAAGCCTCGGGCGCGCCGGTCATCGGTTTCAACGTCCGTGCCAACGCCCCGGCCCGCAACGCCGCCAACCAGAAAGGTGTCGAGATCCGCTATTACTCGATCATCTATGACCTGGTCGATGACATCAAAGCCGCCGCCTCGGGCCTTCTGTCCGCCGAAGTCCGCGAAAACTTCATCGGCTATGCCGAGATCCGCGAGGTCTTCAAGGTCACCGGCGTCGGCAAGGTCGCCGGCTGTCTGGTCACCGAAGGCGTGGCACGTCGTTCCGCCGGCGTCCGCCTGCTGCGCGACAACGTGGTGATCCACGAGGGCACGCTGAAGACGCTGAAGCGCTTCAAGGACGAGGTGAAAGAGGTCCAGTCGGGCCAGGAATGCGGCATGGCCTTCGAGAATTACGACGACATCCGCCCCGGCGATGTCATCGAGATCTTCGAACGCGAAGAGGTCGAACGGACGCTGTAAGCGACGTTTCGGACCGTAATCAGGAAGGCCCGCCGCGATCGGCGGGCCTTTTTCATGGTGCGCGCTTGATTTGTACAGAATTTTGTACCATATTGGCGCGGTATCGTCTCGATACGGGCGAAAAAGCGGCCAATCCCATGGACATTCTGACCTATACCGACGCGCGCAAGCACCTGAAGGACGTGATGGATCACGCCATCCACAACAAGACCGAAACCGTCATCACCCGCCCCGGCAAGGAAGCGGTGGTGGTCGTCGGCAAGGAAGAATGGGATGCGATTCAGGAAACGCTCTATCTTCTGACCTCGCCGGCCAATGCGAGCCGTTTGCGGGAATCCGTTGCCCAATTGAACAGCGGGCACGGGACCGAGCGGGTTCTGGACGATGAAGCTGATATTCTCGGATAATGCCTGGCAGGATTATCACCACTGGCGCAACAGCGACAGCAAGGTGTTCGAAAGGCTGAACGAGTTGATCAGGGCAGCGATGCGCACCCCTTTCAGGGGCACCGGAAAGCCCGAGCCGCTGAAAGGCGATCTGAGCGGTTGGTGGTCACGCAGGATCACACAACGCGACCGGCTGGTGTATCGGGTATCCGGCAGCGGACGGGATCAGGCGCTGGAGATCGCTCAGTGTCGCTATCACTATTAGCGCGCGCAGGCTAAGCGCTTCCACGCGCCCCTTCCGCCGCTGCCGCGAGCGCTGCCCGCAGCACATCCATATCCCCGACATGGTTCATCAGCACCAGGATCAGCCGCGCGTTCAGCGCGTCTGATTGCGCCTTGGTCAGCCCCTCATGCGCCTCCAGCAGCAGGGCATAGGCGTCGTCGGGGGATTTCAGGTTCGGTTGCAGGTTCAGGTTCATGGCGTGGTCCCCGTGGCGCGGTGAAGGGCGGCGCAGACGGCTTTGGCGTCAAAGGCTGGCCAGCGGGCGGCGATGTGCTGATCGGGGCGGATCAGGTAGATGCCGCTGCCATAACGCTCGGCCAGTTCGCCGGTTGCGGGCAGCGAGAGGAGGTCGGCGCCCTCGATGGCTTCACCCTCGACCCCGATGGCCAGCAGCGTGAAACGATTGCCGAGGCGGTCCAGCAGGAAGCCACCCTCAATGGGCGCATCCGGGCAAGGGCTGCCGGGGCGGGTGCGGGCGGGGCCGTCCGGGATAGCATCGAGCGTGTTCAGGGCCGATCCGTCATAGGTGCAGGGCACCGACAGCCGGCCCGAGTTGACGAAGGGCCGCGCGAAGGCGTGGCGTTCCGACAGATGCAGCGCCGCGTCGCGGAACAGCCGGCTGATTTCCGATTTCGGGGTGATGAAATCGGTCGAACGGGTGGAGTTCAGGATGTTTTCCTCGGCCCCGTGAACGCGCTCAGTGTCATAGCTGTCCAGCAGGGTCTCGGGGGCTGCGCCATCCAGCACCAGTTTCAGCTTCCAGCACAGATTGTCGGTGTCCTGAAAGCCACTATTGGCACCGCGCGCGCCGAAGGGGCTGACCTGATGGGCGGCGTCACCAGCAAAGATCACCCGACCGTGGCGGAAGCTTTCCATCCGGCGGCACTGGAAGGTGTAGACGCTGACCCATTCCAACTCGAACGGCACATCCTCGCCCAGCATCGCCTTGATGCGGGGGATGACGTTTTCCGGGCGCTTTTCCTTTTCCTTGTCGATGTCCCAGCCCAGTTGCAGGTCGATGCGCCAGACGCCGTCGGGTTGCTTGTGCAGAAGCGCCGACTGACCGGGATTGAAGGGCGGATCGAACCAGAACCAGCGTTCGGTCGGGAAATCCGCCTGCATGATCACATCGGCGATCAGGAAATTGTCCTCGAAGACGCGGCCCTGAAAGTCGATTCCCAGCATCCGCCGCGTGGCCGAACCGGCCCCGTCGCAGGCGATCAGCCAGTCGGCTTCCAGATCATAGGGGCCTTCCGGCGTGTCGATCTCGATCCGGGCATGGTCGTCATGTTGGCCGATGGCCGAGACGCGGGACTTGCCGCGCAACTGGATCGGCGCACCTGTCTCCTGCAGGTCGCGCAAGCGGTTCAGCAGGATATGTTCGAGGTGATATTGCTGCAGGTTGATGAAGGCGGGGCGGCGGTGGCCTGCCTCGGGCAGAAGGTTGAAATCATAGACCTCGCGCTCGCCCATGAAGACGCGGCCGCGGTTCCAGACGACGCCCATGTCCACCATCGCATCGCCGCAACCCAGCCTGTCAAAGATCTCCAGCGGGCGCTTGGCGAAGCAGATGGCGCGGCTGCCGGTGGACACGCGGTCGTTATCGTCCAGCACCACCACCGGCACGCCCTGCATCCCCAGATCTATCGCCGCGGCCAGCCCGACCGGGCCGGCACCGATGACGATGACCGGGTGGCGCACCGGCATATGTGCGTCCTGATCGGCGTGCCGCTTATAGGGATAAAGCGGGGTTTCGAAGATTTTCGCGTCTGCCATGGGCCTCCCCTCCCTGCCTTGCTCAGCCTTGCAGCAGATCCCACATCTGCTTGTCGCGCGCCGCCGTCCAGACGCGCGGCGTGTCGATGCCAAGCGCCTCGTCATAGGCGCGGGCGACGTTGAAGGGCAGGCAATGCTCATAGATCGCATAGCTGCCGAATTTCGGGTCGCAGGCGGCGCGCACGGCGTCCCAGGCTTCCTTCAACGTGCCCCCGCCGCACGCCACACGCGCCGCCGGCTGAAAGGTCGAGCGGACGAAATCGGCGGTGTTATCGAGCGCCGCATTGACCATGTCGGCCCCGACAAGCGCATCGCCGCGCCCCGGCGCGATGGCGGCAAGCTCGAATTTCCGGATTTCTTCCAGCGTTGCCGGCCAGTCGGCGAAATGACCGTCCCCGCAATAGCAGGCCGAGTGGTATTCGACGATATCGCCGGTGAACATGACATTCTGATCGGGCACATAGGCGACGATATCGCCCGCCGTATGGGCACGACCCAGATGCATCAGGTCGATGCGGCGCTTACCGAGATAAACGGTCATGCGGTCGTTGAAGGTGACATTCGGCCAGGTCAGGCCGGGGATTTCCTCATGCGCCTGGAACAGGCGCGGGAAGCGTTCGAATTCGCTGTCCCAATCCTCCTGCCCGCGTTCGGCGACCATCGAGCGCGCCTTCTCGCCCATGACGACGGTCGGCGCGCCATAGGCCGAGGCACCGAGCACCCGCACCGCGTGGTAATGGGTCATGACCAGATGGCTGATCGGTTTGTCGGTGACCTCGCGGACCTTCTCGATCACCTTGCGGGCAAGGCGCGGCGTCGCCTGCGCCTCGACGATCATCACGCTTTCGTCGCCGATGATGACGCCGGTATTCGGGTCGCCCTCGGCGGTGAAGGCCCAAAGCCCCTCGCCGATTTCGGTGAAGCTGATCTTCTTTTCCGCCATATCGCCGGCAGAGGCGAATTTCTTGCTCATCGCTTACTCCTTCGCGGGCAGCACTTTGCCGGTGCAGGACCCGAATCCGATGCGATAGCCATCGCCCTCAGCATAACCGCTCAGGGTGATCCTGTCGCCGTCCTGAATGAATTTCCGTTCGCCCGAGCCGGTTTTCACCGGTTTCTTCCCGCCCTCGGTCATTTCCAGAAGCGCGCCGGTCGAATCCGGCGTCGGGCCCGAAATCGTTCCCGATCCCAGCAGATCGCCGACCCGCATCGGGCACCCCGACGAGGCGTGATGCGCCAACTGCTGCGCCGAGGAATAATACATGACGTTGTAATTCGTCCGGCTCAGCACCTCGTCGTTCAGGCTCCATGACAGGTTGATGTCGTAAAGCCCGGGGCGGGATTCGTGCAGATAGGGCAGCAGCGGGTTCACGCGCTCGGGACCCTCGCTGCGGAAGGGTTCGAGCGCGGCGGTGGTCACCACCCAGGGGCTGATCGTGGTGGCGAAGGCCTTGGACTGGAACGGGCCGAGCGGCTGGTATTCCCAGGCCTGGATGTCGCGCGCCGACCAGTCGTTCAGCAGCACATAGCCGAAGATCATCTGTTCGGCCTGATCGACACCGATACGCTCGCCCATGGTCGAATCCGCACCGACGATGGCACCCATTTCCAGTTCCAGATCAAGGCGTTGACAGGGTGCCCAGACGGGTCCGGCATCGGTCTTCAACTGCCCCATCGGGCGGATCACATCGGTGCCCGAGACCACGACGGAAGACGCCCGCCCGTTATAACCGATGGGCATATGCGTCCATTGCGCCGGCAGGGCGTTTTCGGGGCCGCGGAACAGCACACCCACGTTGAAGGCGTGATTCTTCGAGGCATAGAAATCGGTGTATTCGGTAACCCGGATCGGCAGGTGAAGGGTCGCATCGGCCATGGCGACGGTGGGGGTGTCACGATTGCCGTCCTCGGCCAGAAGCGCGCTCAGCGCCGCACGGATCGCCGCCCATCTGTCGCGGCCAAGGGCGATGAAGTCGTTCAGCTGCGGGGCCGCGAAGGTGCCGCCCGCATCCAGCAGCCCGGCGGCTTCGCAGGCCGCCAGATCGACGATGCGATCGCCGATTGCCACCCCGCAGCGCGGCGCCCCGCCCCCGGTCGAGAAAACCCCGTAAGGCAGATTCTGGATCGGAAAGTCGCAACCGCGCGCATTTGCCGCATCCACCCAGCTTCTGTTGACCTTTGTCATCTTCCCCATCCTCGCGTTATCGGTTGCAAACGCAACTAACACAGAGGCGGTTTTGGCGCAAGTCGCCGCTCTCAGCCCTCGCCAAGCGCGCGCAGCAGCTTCGCCAGACCGTCCACCTCCTCGACGCCGAGCCGATCCGTCAGCGCGGCCTGAAAGCGCCGCGCATGGGTGGCAAGGTCGGCATGGACGCGCCGGCCCGCCTCGGTCAGGGACAGAAGCTCGGCCCGTCTGTCCTTGCTGGACGGGCTGCGCGCCAGATATCCGGCCTCTTCCAGCCCCGAAACGGCGCGCGAAACCTTCGACTTTTCCAGATGGGCGCGGGTGCAGATATCGGTCGCGGTCAAGGGCGTGCCGCGCCCCAGATGGGCCATGATCCGCCATTGCGCGCGCGACATGCCGTAAGCGTCGCGGTAATGCGCCGAGAAGGCCCGTCCGGTCGCCTCGGCCGCGTTGGTCAGAAGATAGGGCAGGAAATCGTCCAGCTGAAAGTCCGGCATCTCGGGTCCAGGGGTCTCGGGAGTCGTGCTTTCCGGACTGTCGCACAGGCAGCGGCCTCTTGCCAATGCGGCTGAAACGGGTAACGGAAGATTCATGAACGGCTATGTATCCTTCGTTTCCTCTGGCCCCGGCGATCCGGAGCTTCTGACCCGGCGTGCGGCCGACAGGTTGGCCCGTGCCGAGGTGGTCCTTTACGACGACCTGTCCTCGGGTCCGATCCTGGCGCTGGCTGCCCAGGCGGAACTGATCCCGGTCGGCAAGCGCGCCGGGCGGCCAAGTGCCAAGCAAGAGGCGGTGAATGCCCTGATCCTGGAACATGCCCGGGCAGGTCGCCGCGTCGTGCGGCTGAAATCCGGCGATTCCGGCATGTTCGGTCGGCTGGAGGAAGAACTGGCCGCCGTGCGCGGTGCCGGCCTGCCCTTCGAGATCGTGCCGGGCGTATCCTCGGTCAATGCGGCGGCGGCGGCGGCTGCCCTGCCGCTGACCCGGCGGCTGACGGCGCGGCGGGTGCAATATGTGACCGGCGCCGATGTGACCGGCAAGCTGCCCACCGACCTGAACTGGGCCGCGCTTGCCGATTCCCATGCGGTGACGGTGGTCTTCATGGGGCAGCGCAGCTTTCCCGACCTCGCCCGGGGGCTGATCGCCCATGGCATGTCGCCCGACACCCCGGCCCTGATCGCCGAGGCCGTGACCCAGCCCGCCCAAAAAATCCGGCGCGGGACCATCGGCGCGCTGGCAGAGGCGCTTGTCCGCGAAGGCCCAAGCGCCGCGCCCGCCCTGATCTTCTACGGTCCCCTGGCCGAGATCAGCGATGCGGCGGTGGAACTGTTCGGCACCCCCTGACCTGCGCTTCGGCGCAGCCAAAGGCCGTCACAGGGCAAGCGCCGCCCGTGCCTCGGCATATTCCCGCGCCAGACGGTCGATATAGGCGCCGGCGGGCTGCACCTCGCCAATGGCACCGATGCCCTGACCGGCGCCCCAGATCGCGCTCCATGCCTTGGGCTTGGAGGAGCCCTGACCGAAATTCATGCTGCTCGGGTCGGCATGTTCCAGATCGTCCGGGTCCAGCCCGGCGGCCCGGATCGAGGGTTTCAGATAATTCCCGTGCACCCCGGTGAAAAGCGAGGAATAGACGATGTCCTCGGCCCCCGATTCGACGATCATCCGCTTGTAGTCGGGGACGGCATTGGCCTCCTCGGTGGCGATGAAGGGACTGCCGATATAGCCCAGATCGGCGCCCATCGCCTGCGCAGCCAGCACCGCGCGACCGGTGGCGATGGCACCCGACAGCGCCAGCGGACCGTCGAACCACTGCCGGATCTCCTGGATCAGCGCGAAGGGTGACTGCATCCCGGCATGACCGCCCGCCCCCGCCGCCACCGCGATCAGCCCGTCGGCACCCTTCTCGATGGCCTTGCGGGCGAAGGTGTTGTTGATGATATCGTGCAGGACCACGCCGCCGACCGAATGCGCGGCCTCGTTCACCTCGGGCCGGGCACCGAGCGAGGTGATCCAGAGCGGCACCTTGTGACGCACGCAGATCTCGATATCGCGTTCCAGCCGGGCGTTCGAGCGGTGCACGATCTGGTTGACGGCGAAGGGCGCTGCAGGCCGGTCGGGATTGGCCTGATTGTGGCGGTCCAGTTCCTCGCCGATCCGGGTCAGCCAGGCGTCGAGCTGGATCGGCTCGCCCTCTTTCTCGCGCGCATTCAGCGCCGGGAAGCTGCCGACGATCCCGGCCTTGCATTGCGCGATGACCAGTTCCGGCCCCGAGACGATGAACATCGGCGAGGCGATGACCGGAATGCGCAGATGCGACAGGATGGGCGGCAGGGACATGGGAAACCTCCTTGGAGTTTTGCCCATCATCCCCGCCATCCGTCCGGGGGCAAGCGTGACGTGGCGGCGTCAGGCGCTGCGGCCGAGCCGGTTCAGATAGGACGGCGCGACCTCGGCCGAGCGCTTCCACAATTCCCACGGCTGGCGCTTGGCCAGGGCGAAGTCGATCTCGACCTCGTCGAAGCCCGAGCGGCGCGCCATCGGGAACTGGTCGGCGATGACATGGCCCTGCGCCCGCAGCCGGCCCTTGTAGCCGGCGACGCGAAGGCGCCGCGCCAGCGTAAAGCCGCGCCCGTCCGAGAAGCTCGGGAAGGCGATGCGGATCATCGGCGCGTCCATGTAATGCAGGTTCGGATCATCCAGATCGGCCTCAGGCGCCAGTTCGAGGATCGGGCCGGTCCAGTCCTCGGGTCCGAAGCCCGCATCGCGCACGATGACCGGACGGCCTTCTTCGGGGGTGAAGACGACAGGTTCGGCCGGGGCGATACGTTGCATTTTTCCGTTCACGAAATGGATCCCGCATTCGGTCTTGTCCAGCCCGCGCCAACGCCCGGCACGGGGATCCTCGCCTTCCAGCACCGGGCTGGTGCAGGGCTGGCAGCCGATCGAGGGATAGCCTTTAGCCACCAGCGGGTGGCGCGGCAAGTGGTTGTTGGCGATGTAATCGGCCACGTCGCGGGCATCCCAATGGGCCAGCGGGTTGATCTTGATGCGCGGGCCAGCCGGGTCTTCCTCGAAGAATTCCAGCGCCGCGCGGTCGGCACCCTGAAAGCGCTTGCGGCCGGTGATCCAGCTGTCGAAATCCGCGAGCGCGCGGTTCAGCGGCACGGTCTTGCGCAGGTCGCAGCAGGCATCGGGATCGCGGCCATGCAGGTCCCCGTCCGGGTCGGCAGCGTTGATCGCGGTCGGATTGGCCCGGATCGTGCGCAGGTCGGTCAGGCCAAGCTTCGAGGCCACCTGCGACTGGTAGATCAGCGTCTCGGGAAACAGCATCTGCGTGTCGATGAACAGGACCGGGGTGTTACGCTCAACCAGCGACAGCATGTGCAAGAGCACCACCGAATCCGCCCCGAAGGAGGACACCATGGCGACGCGGCCCAGTTCCTTGTCCTGCAGGGCATCGCCCAGCACCTTGATCGCCGCATGATGGCGATAGCGGGTGTTCAGCGCCGCGATCCGCGCCGCCCGCGTCGGAATGGCCACGACATTCGCCATCATGCGGCCTCCTTGGCGGGATAAAGCGCAGCCTTGAACGGTTCCGGGCCAAGCCGGCGATAGGCCTGCAGGAAGGTTTCCGATGCATCCTCGCGCACGGCCAGATAGCCCTGAACGAGACGCTCGATAGCCGGAATGATCTCGTCCTTCGAAAAGCCGGGGCCGGCGCGTTCGCCGACCGCCATGGTCTCGGTCCCGTCGCCGCCAAGCGTGACCTGATAGTTTTCAACGCCCGCGCGGTCGAGACCGAGAATGCCGATATGGCCGACATGGTGATGCCCGCAAGCATTGATGCAGCCGGAAATCTTGATCTTCAATTCGCCGATCTCGTGTTCCAGCTTCAGCTCGTCGAAGCGGGTGGCGATCTGCTGGGCGATCGGGATCGAGCGCGCCGTCGCCAATGCGCAGTAATCCAGCCCCGGGCAGGCGATGATGTCGCTGATCAGCCCCAGATTGGCGGTACCCAGCCCGGCCTCGCGCAGCGCCGCGTGCAGCACCGGAAGATCGGCCTTGTGGACATGCGGCAGGACCACATTCTGTTCATGGCTGATGCGGATATCGCCATGACCCAGCTTCTCGGCCAGATCGGCGATCAGGCGCATCTGGTCGGAACTCGCATCGCCGGGGGTCTCGCCATGCTTTTTCAGCGAGATGGTGGCAATCGCGTAATCCGGGTGCTTGTGGCCATGCAGGTTGGTATCGCTCCAGGCGCGGAAGATCGGATCGGCCTTGCGCGCCGCGTCGTAAACTTCGGTGCCGCGGCCCGAGACCAGATCGGGGGCGCGGAACTGCGTGGCGATCTCGGCCAGGACCTGCTGGTCCGAGCCGTCGAATTGCGGGCGGATTTCCTTGAAGCGGGCCTCGACCAGTTCGCGGATATGCTCGATCCCCAGTTCCAGCACGGCGATCTTGAGCCGGGCCTTGAACTTGTTGTCGCGCCGCCCGACGGTGTTATAGGCCGAGAGGATCGCTTCCAGATAGGGCAGCAGATCGACGGCGGGCACGAAATCGCGCACCACCTTGCCGACCAGCGGCGTCCGGCCGAGGCCACCGCCGACCGAGACCTCGAACCCGGTCACGCCGTCCCGAGACAGCATCCGCAAGCCGATATCGTGGGATTTCACCACCGCGCGGTCGTTCGGGCTGCCGGAAATGGCGATCTTGAACTTGCGCGGCAGGAACTGGAATTCCGGGTGATCGGTGGACCATTGCCGGATCAGTTCCGCATAGGGGCGCGGATCGGCGATCTCGTCAGCCGCAGCGCCGGCGAAATGGTCGGCGGTCACGTTGCGGATGGTATTGCCCGAGGTCTGGATGGCGTGCATCCCGACCTCGGCCAGGCTGTCCATCATGTCGGGAATATCGACCAGCTTCGGCCAGTTGAACTGGATATTCGTGCGGGTGGTGAAATGCCCGTAACCCTTGTCCCAGCGATCCGCGATATGGGCCAGCTGGCGCAACTGGTCGGGGCTGATCGTACCATAGGGAATGGCGATGCGGAACATATAGGCGTGAAGCTGCAGATAGACGCCGTTCATCAGCCTGAGCGGGCGAAACTCATCCTCGGTCAGCGCGCCGGAGATGCGGCGATGTACCTGATCGCGGAACCGCGCGGCGCGGTCGACGACGAAGGCCCGGTCGAATTCGGAATGCTGATACATTACGCGTCCTCTGCCTGCTTGCCGTGGAAATAGTTCGAGGGGCCATAAGCCCGGAACGCCTCGCGCGGATGACCCGGCTCTGGCCCGTCGGGGCCGGCCTTGGCGGGTGCCAGAAAGACGCCGACAGCGTGATCCGACAGCGCCAGCGCATGGGCCATGCGATGACGGGCATGTTCCTCGTCGGTGATCAGCTCGGCCTGGCGCAGATGGGGAACCCACTCATCCTTGCCGGTCAGATAGATGGTGCGACCGTCGAACAGGTCGTTGGCCGATATGACGACAGGCTCAAATGCGCGTGCCATGGCGAATCTCCGTTTGTGCTGGCGATAATATGGAATATTTTTCCATGTTCGCGCTAGTATCTGCGGGAAATAAGGAATATTGTTCCCCTGACGCCGCGATACAGGACAAAACCCCGCCATGGACGATCTCAGCGAAAAGAAACTCCGGCTTGATGCACTGGACCGGAAAATCCTTACCGAATTGCAGGAAGATGCCAGCCAGTCGCTGGACGATATCGCCCGCAAGATCGGCTCGTCGAAGACGCCGGTCTGGAACCGCATCCGCAAGCTGAAGGATGCTGGCGTCATTACCCGGCAGACGGTGATTCTGGACCCGGATTCGGTCGGGCGGGGCACCTGTTTCTTCGTGCTGATCCGCACCAGCGAGCACGAGGCCGGCTGGCAGAAGAAGTTCCTAGCCGCGCTGCAATCGCGCCCCGAAGTGCTGGAGGCGCATCGCCTGGCCGGCGAGATCGACTATATCGTCAAGCTGCGGGTATCGGATGCGCGCGCCTATGACGCCTTCTATCAGGCGCTGATTGCCGAGGTGAAGATCTTCAACGTAACAGCACTTCTGTCCATGGAAGAGCTGAAATCCACCACCTTCCTGCCGGTCTAGGTCAGGGCTTCTGGACAGCGGGCCGGCGGGCAGTTGCGGCAATTGTCGCACCAAGTCCCACAACGCGCACGGTCAGCTCGCTGATACCGTCTATTCCGCCGCCACCATCTGACCCGGCACATAATTCAGGATAGGGGCCAGCCAGCGTTCGGCCTCGGCCAGGTCCATGCCCTTGCGGGCGGCGTAGTCCGCGACCTGATCGGCCTCGACCTTGGCGACGCCGAAATAATAGGCCTCCGGGTGCCCGATATAGAGACCCGAGACCGAGGATCCCGGCCACATCGCCATGGATTCCGTCAGTTCGACCCCGGTCGCTTCGGTCGCCTTCAGCAGATCGAACAGGGTCCGCTTTTCGGTATGATCGGGCTGCGCCGGATAGCCGGGCGCGGGGCGAATGCCGGCATAGCTTTCGGCGACCAGTTCCTCATTGCTGAAATCCTCGCCCGCGGCATAGCCCCAATGCGTGCGGCGGACGCGTTCATGCATCATCTCGGCAAGCGCCTCGGCGAAACGATCCGACAGCGCCTGCACCATGATCGCGGAATAATCGTCGGCCTCGGCCTTGAAGCGGGCTGCGATCTCGTGATCCTGCGGGCCTGAGGTCACCACGAAGCCGCCGACATAATCCGGCTGACCGACGGGGGCCACGAAATCCGACAGCGCGACATTCGGTCGACCCTCGCGCTTCTCGACCTGCTGGCGCAGGGTGTGGAAGGTGGCGAGGTCCTGACTGCGGCTTTCATCGGTATAAAGCCGGATATCGTCGCCGATCCGGTTCGCGGGCCAGAAACCCACCACCGCGCGCGGTTTGAACCAGCCTTCGCGGACGATCTTTTCCAGCATCGCCTGCGCATCGGCAAAGAGCGCTCGCGCCGCCTCGCCCTGCTTTGCATCGTCGAGGATGCGCGGATAGACGCCCTTCATTTCCCATGTCTGGAAGAACGGGGTCCAGTCGATATAGCGGGCGATCTCGGCCAGATCGAAATCCTCGATCACACGGGGGCCGAAGAATTGCGGCGCGGTTGCCTGCCAGTTGGCAAAATCGACCTTCACCGCATTGCCGCGGGCATCGGCCAAAGGCAGGCGGCGCTTGTTCTTGTCGCCGCGATTGTATTTCTCGGCCACGTCCTCGTATTCGCTGCGGATATTCGCGACATAATCGGCCTTCTGATCCGACAGCAGGTTCGAGACCACGCCGACCGCGCGGCTGGCATCGGTGACATAGACCGTCTGGCCCTTGTGATAGCGCGGGTTGATCTTGACTGCCGTATGCACGCGGCTGGTGGTCGCGCCGCCGATCAGAAGCGGGATATGGAAGCCCTCGCGCTCCATCTCGGAGGCCACATGCACCATCTCGTCGAGCGAGGGCGTGATCAGCCCGGACAGCCCGATCACATCGACCTTCTCGGTCTTTGCAACCTCAAGGATCTTGGTCGCCGGGACCATCACGCCAAGGTCGATGATCTCGTAATTGTTGCAGGCCAGCACGACGCCGACGATGTTCTTGCCGATGTCATGCACATCGCCCTTCACCGTCGCCATCAGGATCTTGCCGTTGGTATTGGCCTCTCCGCTCGCGGCCTTCTCGGCCTCCATATAGGGTAGCAGGTAGGCCACGGCCTGCTTCATCACGCGGGCCGATTTCACCACCTGCGGCAGGAACATCTTGCCGGCCCCGAACAGGTCGCCGACCACGTTCATCCCCGCCATCAGCGGGCCTTCGATGACATGCAGCGGGCGGTCGGCCTTGGCGCGGGCTTCCTCGGTATCGCCCTCGATGAATTCGGTGATGCCGTTCACCAGCGCATGTTCCAGCCGCTTCTCGACCGGCCATTCGCGCCAGCTCATGTCCTTTTCGCGCGCCTTGGCCCCGCCCTCGCCGCGATATTTCTCGGCCAGTTCCAGCATCCGCTCGGTCGAATCGGCGCGGCGGTTCAGGACCACATCCTCGCAGGCCTCGCGCAGTTCCTCGTCGATCTGGTCATAGACGGCCAGTTGGCCGGCATTGACGATGCCCATATCCATCCCCGCCTGAATGGCGTGGTAAAGGAAGACCGCATGCATCGCCTCGCGCACCGGTTCGTTGCCGCGGAAGCTGAAGGAAAGGTTCGAGACCCCGCCCGAGATATGGACATGCGGCAGGGTCTGGACGATCCGGCGGGTGGCGTTGATGAAATCGACGCCGTAATTGTCGTGTTCCTCGATTCCCGTCGCCACGGCGAAGATGTTCGGGTCGAAGATGATATCCTCGGGCGGGAAGCCGACCTCCTGCGTCAGGATCTCATAGGCGCGGGTGCAGATCTCGACCTTGCGGTTTTCGGTATCGGCCTGCCCGGTCTCATCAAAAGCCATGACCACCACCGCCGCCCCGTAGGCACGGCACAGGCGCGCGTGATGCAGGAAGGCTTCCTCGCCCTCTTTCAGGGAAATCGAGTTCACCACCGGCTTGCCCTGAATGCATTTCAGCCCGGCCTCGATCACCTCCCATTTCGAGGAATCGACCATGATCGGCACCCGGGCGATATCGGGTTCCGAGGCGATCAGGTTCAGGTAATCGACCATGGCCTTTTCGCTGTCGATCAGGCCCTCATCCATGTTGATGTCGATGATCTGGGCGCCGTTCTCGACCTGATCGCGGGCCACATCCAGCGCCGCCGCGAAATCGCCATTGGTGATCAGCTTGCGGAAACGGGCCGAGCCGGTGACGTTGGTGCGTTCGCCCACGTTCACAAAGGGAATGTCGGCGGTCTTCGTAAACGGCTCCAGCCCCGAAAGGCGCAGGGCCGGCGCGATCTCGGGGATTTCGCGGGGCGCGATGCCCGCCACGGCCTCGGCAATGGCGCGGATATGTTCGGGGGTCGAGCCGCAGCAGCCGCCGACGATATTGACCAGACCCTCGCGCGCGAATTCGGCCACCTGCGCGGCCATCTGGGCGGGGGTTTCGTCGTAAGCGCCCATCTCGTTCGGCAGGCCGGCATTGGGATAGGCGCAGACCAGCGTGTCGGCCACGTCCGAGATCTCGGCCAGATGTGGGCGCATGGCTTCGGCGCCAAGGGCGCAGTTCAGCCCGATGGTCAGGGGTTGGGCGTGGCGGATCGAATGCCAGAAGGCGGTGGGCGTCTGGCCCGACAGCGTGCGCCCCGACAGGTCGGTGATCGTGCCCGAGATCATCACCGGCAGGCGCAGGTTCTTTTCGACGAAGACCTGTTCGCAGGCGAAGACGGCAGCCTTGGCATTCAGCGTGTCGAAGATCGTCTCGATCAGGATCAGGTCGGCGCCGCCATCCATCAACCCCCGGATCTGCTCCGCATAAGCCGTCGCCAGCTGATCGAAGGTGACCGCCCGGAAGCCGGGATTGTTCACATCCGGGCTGATCGAGGCGGTGCGGTTCGTCGGCCCAAGCGCGCCGGCCACGAAACGCGGCCGCCCGTCTTCCGCCGTCGCCCGATCCAGCGCCGCACGGGCCAGCCGCGCGCCTTCGACGTTCAGGTCATAGACCTTGTCCTGCAGCCCGTAATCGGCCTGCGCGATGGTGGTCGAGGAGAAGGTGTTGGTTTCCACGATATCCGCGCCGGCCTTGGCATAGCGGTAATGGATTTCCTCGATCGCCTCGGGGCGGGTCAGGTTCAGAAGGTCGTTATTGCCCTTCTGCGGATGGTCCGAGTGGATATGGCAGGCGCAGCCCGCGCCATGGCCGGTATAGTCGTCCTCGGATAGGCCGAGATCCTGGATCTGCGTGCCCATCGCCCCGTCGAGGATCAGGATACGGTCCCGGGCCAGCGTCTTGAGCTGATCGAATACGGGCGAAAGCGGAAGTGCGGCCACGGAAAACCCCTGTCTCGGATACAAGAGGCGCTTGTAGCAGCCTCGCAACCCGTCGACAAATTCATGTTGCGCATGATCTACATGCGCGGCGCTCATCCTGCGGCGCCATGGAAGCGCCCGAACCCTTTCCAACCCGCCCGGCAGGGGTTACATACGCGCGACATATCTCCGGGGACGCAAATGGCACGCCATCTCATCACCTCCGCCCTGCCTTATATCAACGGCATCAAGCATCTGGGCAATCTCGTCGGCAGCCAGTTGCCGGCGGATCTTTACGCGCGTTACCTGCGCGGTCGCGGCCATGAGGTGATGTTCATCTGCGCCACCGACGAACACGGCACGCCGGCTGAACTCGCCGCCGCCAAGACCGGCGAGCCGGTGGCCGAATATTGCGCCCGGATGCATGCCGAACAGTCGAAACTGGCGGCGGGTTTCGGGCTCAGCTTCGATCATTACGGGCGGTCTTCAAGCGCCCAGAACCGCTGGCTGACCCAGCATCTCGCCGGCAAGCTGGACGAGGCCGGGCTGATCAACGAAATCAGCGAAAAGCAGGTCTATTCCATCGACGACGGCCGCTTCCTGCCCGACCGCTATATCGAGGGCACCTGCCCGAATTGCGGCTATGAAAAGGCGCGCGGCGATCAATGCGAGAACTGCACCAAGCAGCTCGATCCGACCGACCTGATCAACCCGCACAGCACCATTTCCGGCAGCACCAACCTTGAAGTGCGCGAGACCAAGCATCTTTACCTGCGCCAATCGGCGATGAAGGACCAGATCGCCGCCTGGATCGACAGCAAGACCGACTGGCCGGTGCTGACCACCTCGATCGCGAAAAAATGGCTGTTCGACGGCGACGGGCTGCAGGATCGCGGCATCACCCGCGATCTCGACTGGGGGGTGCCGGTGCAGAAGGGCGACCAACCCTGGCCGGGGATGGAGGGAAAGGTCTTCTATGTCTGGTTCGACGCGCCCATCGAATATATCGGCGCGACCGCCGAATGGGCCGATGCGAATGGCGGCGACTGGGAACGCTGGTGGCGCACCGACAAGGGCGCCGGGGACGTGACCTATACCCAGTTCATGGGCAAGGATAACGTGCCCTTCCACACGCTCGGTTTTCCGACCACGATCATGGGCTCGGGCGAGCCGTGGAAGCTGGTCGATTACATAAAAAGCTTCAACTACCTGACCTATGACGGCGGGCAGTTCAGCACCTCTCAGGGGCGCGGCGTGTTCATGGATGACGCGCTGTCGCTGCTGCCGGCGGATTACTGGCGGTGGTGGCTTCTCAGCCACGCGCCCGAATCCGGCGACAGCGAGTTCACCTGGGAGAATTTCCAGCAATCGGTGAACAAGGACCTGGCCGATGTGCTGGGCAATTTCGTCAGCCGGATCACCAAGTTCTGCCGCTCGAAATTCGGCGAAGCCGTCCCCGAGGGCGGCGCATGGGGCGAGGCAGAGCGCGATCTCGCTGCCGCGCTGACCGCGCGCATCCGCGCCTATGAAGGCTTCATGGACGGGATGGAGGTCCGCAAGGCCGCCGGCGAATTGCGCGCCATCTGGGTTCTGGGCAACGAATACCTGCAGGCCGCCGCGCCCTGGTCCACCTTCAAGGAAGACCCGGTCGAGGCCGCGATGCAGGTCCGTCTCGGCCTGAACCTGATCGCGCTTTATGCCAGCCTCTCGGCCCCGTTCATCCCCTTCACCGCTGCTGCGCTGCGCGAGGCGATGAACAGCGGCGACAGCTGGCCCGATGACATCGACACGGCCCTGAGCGCCCTGCCCCCCGGCCATGCCTTCACGGTGCCCGACAACCTCTTCGCCAAGATCGCCGACGATGAGCGCGAGGAATGGACCGAGCGCTTCAAGGGCATACGGGCCTGACCCTGCATGACGTTTGAGCCCGGGATCCTGATCTTCTGGGCCATCGCCGCACTTGCCGCCTGGGTGCAGACGCTGACCGGCTTCGCGCTCGGGCTGATCCTGATGGGGGCGACGGGCGCGCTTGGGCTGATGCCGGTGCCGCAGGCGGCGGCGATCACCTCGCTTCTGGTGCTGGTCAATGCGATGCTGGTGCTGTCGCGCGGCTGGCGCGATGTGGACCGCCCGGCTTTGCGGCTGATCCTGCTGGGTGCATTCCCGGCGCTGATCGCGGGGTTTTTCCTGCTCAACTGGCTGGCGGGGACGGCGCTTGGCCTGCTGCAACTGCTGCTCGGGCTGGTGATCGCCGGATCGGCGGCGCAACTGGCGGCACGCCCGACGCTGCGAGAGACACGCTCGCCCCCTGTCACCTTCTTCCTGTCCGGCCTGATCGGCGGCACCATGGGCGGGCTGTTCGCCACCACCGGCCCGCCGGTGATCTGGCACCTTTACCGCCAGCCGATGCCGCTGGCGGCGGTGCGCGTGACGCTGGTTTCGGTCTTCTTCCTGACCCAGATCCTGCGCACCGGGCTGGTGATCGCCAGCGGCGGCATCACCCAGGCATTGCTGATCAGCGCCGCCGGGGCCGCACCTGCTGTCGTGCTGGGCACATGGCTTGCCCGCCGCTTCCCGCCGCCGGTCCAGCCGGCCACGATCCGCAAGGCGGCTCTGGCTCTGCTGTTCCTGTCCGGCGTTTCGCTGATCGCCTCGGCCATCGGCAAGCTCGGCTAAGGCGGGACTGGCGTCGCCAAGGCCGGGCGCCTATCTTGCTGACAACGCAAAAGGAAAGGCCAGCCATGACCCATTGCATCCTGATCGGCGCCCCGGTGGACGAGGGGCAGCGCGTGCCCGGCTGCATGATGGGGCCATCGGCCTATCGCGTGGCGGGGCTTGGCCCGGTGCTGCAATCGCTCGGCCATACGCTCGAGGATCGCGGCGATGTCGCCCCCGCGCCCGCCGCTGCCCATACTCATACCAACGCCGCCATCCACCACCTGCCCGAGGTCATCGCCTGGACCGAGGCATTGTCATCAGCGGCGCAGACGGCCATGCCGGACGGGATGCCGATCTTCATGGGCGGCGATCACTCGCTGGCGCTTGGCACCGTGGCGGGCGTCGCGGCCCATGCCAAGGCGGCCGGTCGCCCGCTTTTCGTGATCTGGCTGGACGCCCACAGCGATTTTCATACGCCGCAGACGACGACCTCGGGCAACCTGCATGGCACGCCCATGGCCTATGCCGCCGGCCGTCCCGGCTTCGCCCCCTTCCCCGATTTTCCCGCCCCGGTCCCGGCCGAAAACATCTGCATGTTCGGCATCCGCAGCGTCGATCCTGCCGAACATGCCATGCTTCAGGAAACCGAGATCACCGTGAACGACATGCGCGTGCTGGACGAGCGCGGCATCGTCGCCCCCCTGCGCGAATTCCTCGAACGGGTCCGGGCCGCAAACGGGCTTCTGCATGTCTCGCTCGACGTGGATTTCCTCGATCCCGGGATTGCGCCGGCGGTCGGCACCACGGTCCCCGGCGGCACCACCTTCCGCGAGGCGCATCTGGTCTGCGAGATCCTGCACGAATCCGGCCTCGTCACCTCGCTCGATCTTGTCGAGTTGAACCCCTTCCTCGACGAGCGCGGACGCACGGCAAAGCTGATGGTGGACCTCGTCGGTTCGATGATGGGCCAGAAGGTCTTCGACCGCCGCACCCGCAGCTTCTGAGCTGCCGGTTGCAATCCGGGACCGCGCGGCCCATCTGTTCCTTGACCGGTGAAACGGAGAAAGCGATGTCCCGAAAAGCCACGCAAAGGCTGTCATTCTACCTGCTGATCCTGCTGACGCTTTATGCGTCGCTGGCCGGCGCGGCATAAGGGCGGGTCATGGCTCAACGGTTTGGCGGGCGCTATTCGCCGGGGGCGCAGGACATGCCGCAGCCGAAGGGCGCGCCGGCGCATCCGCTGGAATCGCGGGTGAAATGGATCACGGTCGCCGCGATCCCCTTTCTGATCGGCGCTTTCTGGCAGGGCCCGCTGGGGCTGGTCACCAATCTTGCCGCCTTCGGCATCGTGGCGCTTGGCGGGGTGCTGACCCGCGAAGGGCTGCAGGCCGAGGCCGCCTATGACGCGCGGCGCGTGGCCCGCCGCCCGGCCTGGCCGCGCAAGCTGGCGGGCGGTGTGCTGACCGGGCTCGGCCTTGCCATCGGGGCCTGGGCTCCGGGGGCTGTGGCGGGTGCGGCACTGATCGGCATGGCCGGGCTGGCGCTGCATTATCTGGCCTTCGGTCCCGATCCGATGCGCGACAAGGGGATGGAGGGCATCGACAGCTTCCAGCAGGACCGCGTGGCCCGCTTCGTGGCCGAGGGCGAAGGCTATCTGAAGGGGACGCAGGATGCGATCCTGCGCAGCGGCGATGCCCGGCTTCAGGCCCGCGTCGCTGTCTTCGCCGAAACCGCGCGCGAGTTGTTCCGCCGGGTCGAGGAAGACCCCGGCGATCTGGCTGCCGCGCGGCGTTATCTGGGCGTCTACCTGATGGGTGCGCGCGATGCGACGGTGAAGTTCGCCGACCTTTATGCGCAGACCCGGGATGCTGCGGCACGGGCGGATTACGAGGCGCTGCTGAGCGATCTGGAGGGGAATTTCGCGGCAAGGACGCGCTCTCTGATCGAGGAAGGACGAACCGATTTCGATATCGAGATGCAGGTCCTGCGCGAGCGGCTGGCGCGCGAAGGCGTGCGCCCGACCGAGGCGGTGCTGGAGGATCGGCGGGGCATGGAACTGACTGATCTCATACGGGAAACCGTGAAGGCGGGGCGGAAGCCGGACTGATGCCGCGTTACGCTTTTCGGGTCGAATATGATGGCGCGCCCTTTGCCGGCTGGCAGGCGCAGGCCGAGCATCCCAGCGTGCAGGGCGCGATCGAGGCGGCGCTGGCGAAGCTCGATCCGGGCTTCGGGACGGGTGCGCGGATCGCGGCGGCGGGGCGGACGGATGCCGGGGTTCATGCCTCTGGCCAGGTGTTTCACGCCGATTTAGTCAAGGAATGGCAAGGGTTTAAGCTGGCAGAAGCGCTGAACTGGCACCTCAAGCCGGCGCCGGTTGCTGTGACGGCGGTGGCGCAGGTGCCGGCGGATTTCCATGCCCGGTTTTCGGCGCTGGAGCGGCGCTATAGCTTCCGGCTGGTCGCCCGCCGCGCGCCGGTGGTGGCGGATCGGGGGCGGGTCTGGCAGGTGCTGAAACCACTGGATATTGATGCGATGCACGAGGGTGCGCAATATCTTGTGGGTCGGCATGACTTTACCACCTTCCGCAGCACCATGTGCCAGTCGGCCAGCCCGGTGAAGACGCTGGACGAGATCCGCATCGAGGCGCTGGATTACCCTGCCGGGCAGGAGATCCGCTTTCACCTGCGGGCCAGAAGTTTCCTGCATAATCAAGTGCGTAGCATTGTCGGCACGCTGGAACGCGTGGGCGCCGGGGCCTGGGCGCCGGCCCGTGTCGGGGCGGCGCTGGCGGCGCGGGACCGGGCGGCCTGCGGGCCGGTCTGCCCGCCCATGGGGTTGTCGCTGACCGGGGTGGGTTACGATCCCGACCCGTTTTCGGAGGGGTAATATCGCGTCCATAACGCGTACATACCCCGTCCATATCCCGCCCGGACAGAACGCGCGCCGCGTTTACCCCTTTTTCATCCGACCCTGCCATGATGGCCCGATCAGCGGAAAGGGACCGGCATGACACGGGCAGAGACGGCGCGGCGGGCGAATTACCACTACATGGCCGATGCGATGCGGCGGCTGGAATGGGACCTGCATCAGCGCGTCCTGACCGAGGGGCGCATCCCCGACGCCTGGCACGAGATCGCGGCCGAGGGCTCGGTGCCGAAGAAGGAACGCATCTCGATCCGGCTGGATGGCGACGTGGTGAAATTCTTCCGCGACATGGGGCCGGGCTGGCAGCCGCGCCTGAACGCGGTCCTGCGCAGCTTCATGCATGCGCGTCTGGCCGGGCTGCTGCGCGGGGCCGAGACGATGGATTACCTGAAACGCCGCGCGGAAGAAGGGCTCGACGGCCGGAAACCCGGCTGGGGCGGGGTGCAGGCGGAATATGAGGATCTTCTGGGCGAAGACCTCGCCCGGGAGATGAGCGAGGAGCCGGGCGTGCCGATGGGCGAGGAGACACGGGGGCAGCGGGAGGATCTGATGGCCTGGATGAAGGTGCGGGATGGGTAGGGGGCGGCGAAGGGTGCGTGAGCATAGAACCGCCGCGAGTTGACCAACTACAGTTCTGATGAAAAATTGGCGGCACTCGAAGTTTCTGTGGGGCCAAATGTCGGAAGAACGAGATAGTGCTTTGCTGGAGGATTTGCTTAGCCTTCCGGCCGAAACGTCATGGCTGGAGTTTAAGGAAAATAACGCTGATCCTCAACTAATCGCAAAGCTTTGCTCGGCTCTATCCAACGAAGCTCGACTAGCCGGCAAGGATGCGGCGTTTATCATTTGGGGTGTGCGTGACGCTAGCCGAGATGTGGTAGGCACGACGTTTATTCCTGACAAGGCAACAGTCGGAAATCAGGTCCTCAGCTTGTGGCTGGCTAACCAGCTTCAACCCAGCCCCGCCTTCGAGTTTAGAACCCTGAACCATCAAGCTGGATCGGTGGTAATATTGGAGATACCGGCGGCGCTTAACGCACCTGTGGCCGTAGGCGGAGTCCCGTATATCAGAATCGGTCCCGCCACGCCAAAGTTGTCAGACTATCCCGAGAGATATCAAAAGCTGATCGACCGACTTCGGCCATATCACTGGGAATCGGGGGTTGCGGTTTCGTTCGTCGAAGCAGGGGACATCTTGCAGTTGCTCGACTTCACGAGCTACTTCAAGCTCACCGGCCAGCAATTGCCAGATAGCTCAGCAGCCATCTTGGATCGTATGTCGGCAGATCGGCTGATCGCCCGCGATGTGGGTAACAGATGGAATATCAGCAACCTCGGCGCGATACTCTTTGCATCCAATCTGGAGGATTTCCCACCGTCGCTCGCGCGCAAAGCCGTGAGGTTCATTTCCTATGCAGGACGGACTCGTGCATCGGCAGTTCAACATCGCAGGGATGGCAAACGGGGTTACGCAGCCGGTTTTCAAGGACTTATGGACTATATTGACTCGCAAATTCCGAGGAATGAGCACATTGGAAGGGCGCTTCGAGCAGCTGAACCGTTATATCCGGAACTTGCCGTAAGAGAGCTCGTTGCGAACGCACTGATTCATCAGGATATGACCATCAGCGGCGCGGGCCCCCTCGTAGAGTTGTTTGAAGACAGGCTGGAGATTACCAATCCCGGCAAACCTCTTGTCGACCCACAAAGGATGATTGATTTGGCGCCGCGCTCGCGCAATGAGGCCTTGGCATCGTTGATGCGCCGCATGGGCTTTTGTGAGGAGCAGGGAAGCGGCTTGGATAAGGTTCTCACGGAGGTGGAGTTGTCACAACTTCCGCCACCACTGCTGCGAGATAGCGAAAGTTCGATGCAAGTCTGCTTATATGGCCCGCGAACCTTTGCGGATATGACCCCAGAGGAGCGAGTCAGAGCCTGCTATTTTCACGCCGTGTTGCGGTTTCTAGCAGGTGATCGCATGCGAAACGTCAGTCTATGTGAGCGATTCGGGATTGATCCGCGCAATGCTGCGCAGGCCTCTCAGGTGATCAAGAGGGCGCTCGACCAAGAGTTGATACGCGTAGCAGATCCCCAGCATCCCAGAGCAGGATACGTGCCCATCTGGGCGTAGGAACTCTTGATCCATTCTTGATGGAGAGCTAGCTTTCGCAAGCGAACTTTTATATAAACAAACGAATTCAATGTATTATAGTAGGCGACTTTCTTGATTCACTCTTGATCCTCACGCCTGCAGACTTCTCACCCCAACTTCCCCTTCCCCACGCGACCTGATCGCCGCAACCGCCGCGATGCTCCCGGCCGCCGTGGTGAAATAAGGGATCTTGTCATAGAGCGCGACGGCGCGGATTTCGCGGCTGTCGGCGATGGCCTGGGCGCCCTCGGTCGTGTTCAGGACCATGGCGATCTCGTCGTTCTTCAGGCGGTCGACGATGTTCGGGCGGCCCTCATAGACCTTGTTGACGCGGGCGCTCTCGACGCCGTTTGCGGCCAGGAAATCGGCGGTGCCGCTGGTGGCAATGATGCCGAAGCCCATCTGGACCAGGTCGCGGGCGGCGGCGGCGAGATCGGCGGTCTTGTCGGCATCCTTGATCGAGATGAA
The DNA here is from genome assembly GCF_937873615.1 of uncultured Paracoccus sp. Classification (GTDB taxonomy): domain Bacteria; phylum Pseudomonadota; class Alphaproteobacteria; order Rhodobacterales; family Rhodobacteraceae; genus Paracoccus. The sequence continues at coordinate 20,715 of NZ_CALMYP010000058.1, read as the reverse complement.
GACCATGCCGGCATCGGGCAGCACGGTGCCGGCGCCAAGCTGGGCCTTCAGGAAGGCGCGCGGGAAGTTGCGATCCCAGCCCATGACCTCTCCGGTCGAGCGCATCTCGGGGCCGAGCAGCGTGTCGACGCCGGGGAAGCGGGCGAAGGGCAGCACGGCCTCTTTCACGGAAAACCACGGCGTGATCGGGTCGGCCAGCGTCAGCGGGTCGGCGAAGGGCAGCGGGTCTTCGGGTCCGGCGCCTTCCGGATAGGGGGCGCGGTCGGGGAAGTTCGACATGGGTTCCCCGGCCATCAGCCGCGCGGCGATGGAGGCGATGGCGCTGTCGGTGGCCTTGGCGACGAAGGGGACGGTGCGCGAGGCGCGGGGGTTGACCTCCAGCACATAGATCGCGCCGTCCTTGATGGCGAATTGCACGTTCATCAGCCCGACCACGCCCAGTTTCAGGGCCATGGCGACGGTCTGGCGCTTGAGTTCCTCGATGGTCGCGGGGTCGAGCGTGTGGGGCGGAAGCGAACAGGCCGAGTCGCCGGAATGGACGCCGGCTTCCTCGATATGTTCCATGATGCCGGCGACGTGGACGGTCTGGCCGTCGGAGAGCGCGTCGACATCGACCTCGATCGCGCCGGACAGGTAGCTGTCCAGCAGGACCGGGTTTTTCCCCGACACGTCAACGGCATGGGTGATGTAGCGGTTGAGGTGGTCCATGTCGCGCACGATCTCCATCGCGCGGCCGCCAAGGACGTAGGAGGGGCGGATGACCAGCGGGAAGCCGACGCGGGCGGCGATGTCGCGGGCTTCCTCGTCGCTATGGGCGATGCCGTTGACGGGCTGTTTCAGGTCGAGTTCGTGGAGCAGTTGCTGGAAACGCTCGCGGTCCTCGGCCAGGTCGATGGCGTCCGGCGTGGTGCCGAGGATCGGGATGCCCTCGGCCTCCAGCGCATTGGCGAGTTTCAGGGGCGTCTGGCCGCCGAACTGGACGATGACGCCGTGCAGCGTGCCGTTTTCCTGTTCGATGGCGAGGATTTCGAGGACGTGTTCCAGCGTCAGCGGTTCGAAATAAAGCCGGTCCGAGGTGTCGTAATCGGTCGAGACGGTTTCCGGGTTGCAGTTGACCATGATCGTCTCATAGCCGGCATCGGTCAGCGCGAAACAGGCGTGGCAGCAGCAATAGTCGAACTCGATCCCCTGCCCGATCCGGTTCGGGCCGCCGCCGAGGATGACGACCTTCTTGCGGTCGGAGGGCCGGGCCTCGTTTTCCACCTCGCCCATCGCCGGGGCTTCGTAGGTCGAATACATGTAGGGGGTCTGGGCCTCGAATTCGGCGGCGCAGGTGTCGATGCGCTTGAAGACCGGGCGCAGGCCGTTGTTGTGGCGGGTGCGGCGGATGTCGGCTTCGTCCAGGCCGGTCAGGATGGACAGGCGGGCATCCGAAAAGCCCATCATCTTCAGCGCACGCAGGCCCTCGGCGCCGGGCAAGCCGTTCGCGCGAATGTCGTTTTCGGCATCGACGATCTCGCGGATGCGGGCGAGGAACCAGGGTTCGAAGGCGGTGACGTTGTGGATCTCGTCATCGTTCATGCCTTCGCGCATGGCCTGGGCGATGGTGCGGATGCGGTCGGGGGTCTGCTTCGCCAGGGCGCGGACGATGGCGGGCTTGCCCTCTTCGGCGGCGCCGGGGATCTCGATCTCGTCAAGGCCGGTCAGGCCGTTCTCCATCGAGGCGAGCGCCTTTTGCAGCGATTCGTGGAAGGTCCGGCCGATGGCCATGACCTCGCCCACGGATTTCATCGCCGTGGTCAGTTCGGGCTTGCTGCCCGGGAATTTCTCAAACGCGAAGCGCGGGATCTTGGTGACGACATAGTCGATGCTGGGCTCGAAACTGGCCGGCGTGACCTTGGTGATGTCGTTGTCGAGCTCGTCCAGCGTATAGCCCACGGCCAGTTTCGCGGCGATCTTGGCAATCGGGAAGCCGGTGGCCTTGGACGCCAGCGCCGAGGAGCGGCTGACCCGCGGGTTCATCTCAATCACCACCATGCGGCCATCCGCCGGGTTGATCGCCCATTGCACGTTGGAGCCGCCGGTTTCCACGCCGATCTCGCGCAGCACGGCAATCGAGCCGTTGCGCATCCGCTGGTATTCGCGGTCGGTCAGGGTCAGCGCCGGGGCGACGGTGATCGAATCGCCGGTATGGACGCCCATCGGATCGACGTTTTCGATGGAGCAGACGATGATGGCATTGTCGGCGCGGTCGCGCACCACCTCCATCTCGTATTCCTTCCAGCCGAGCAGGCTTTCATCGACCAGCACCTGCGCAACCGGGCTGGCATCGAGGCCGGAGCGCACGATGGCTTCGTAATCGTCGCGGTTATAGGCGACACCGCCGCCGGTGCCGCCAAGGGTGAAGGCGGGGCGGATGATGGCGGGCAGGCCGATTTCTTCCAGCGCGCTCAGGGCCTGGGCGACGCCGGCATTGATATCGTAGCGGCCCTTGGGGTCCTTGGGGGCGGAGATGATCGTGGCCTTGGGGTTTTCAAGCCCGATCCGGTCCATCGCCTCGCGGAACAGCTTGCGGTCCTCGGCCATTTCGATGGCGGCGCGCTGTGCGCCGATCAGCTCCACCCCGTATCGGTTCAGCGCCCCGGAATCGGCCAGTGCCAGCGCCGTGTTCAGCGCGGTCTGCCCGCCCATGGTCGGCAGAAGCGCGTCGGGACGTTCGGCGGCGATGATCTTTTCGACCACCTCGGGGGTGATCGGCTCGATATAGGTCGCGTCGGCCATTTCCGGGTCGGTCATGATCGTCGCCGGGTTCGAGTTCACCAGAATGACCCGGTAGCCTTCCTCGCGCAGGGCCTTGCAGGCCTGGGCGCCGGAATAGTCGAACTCGCAGGCCTGCCCGATGACGATGGGTCCGGCGCCGATAATGAGGATGGACTGGATGTCGGTTCTCTTCGGCATATTGGACCCCTGGCGCATGTCTGTCGGCAAATCGTCCGGGGTTATAGTTGAGAGTCGCCGGGACGCAAGGGGCCGGGACAGGTTCGTCGCCCCTTCCGGGCCGAACGGGGCGTAAATTGTCGTGAAGGACGGGCGGCGCGGGTTCTACTGGTCGTGGTCGGTCAGCCGCCTGTGGGGGTCGTCGAGGCAGGGCACCTGCGCCGCCCAGCGCGCGTAATCGCCCGAGGTGGCGCGAAGCAGCAGCGTTTCCAGCGCCGCAAGCGGGCGGTCGGACAGGTCCACCCGCAGGCTGAGCGGCGCCATATCCGGGCCGACGACCAGAATCGCCGCCGATTTCAGCCCGCGAATATCGCCGCCCGCCGTCTCTGCCGCCAGAAGTGCTGCCATCAGCCGCGCATGAAGCGGCCCGGTGCTGTCCATGAAGCCGCGCGCCAGTGCCTTCAGCACCGCCGGGCCGGCCAGCATATTGCCGGCGACGATGCCGTGATCGAAGCCGTGATGGCCCTTCCAGTCGGTATTGTCGCTGCCGCTATGGCCGCCGGTGCCGCCCTTTCGGTCGAGCGCGGTCAGTTGGCGCCATTCCCGGCCCCGGTCGGGGGCGATCACCTCGGCCACGGCCACGGGGGCGGTGGCGCCGCGACGCATTGCCGCCAGCACATCCTCGCCCCAGAAGGTCGAGGGCGCGGCCCCCTGACAGGCCGACATGCCGGCGCGGATATCGCCGCGCAGCACCCAGCCGCCGACGCAAAGGCTGCCGGTCGCCGCCGCCCCGCCCATCCGGCCGCTCTCCGGGTCCTGCGCAAGAATCGAGAAGGTCATCGGGTCTCTGCCTAATTATCATGCGGGTGTTTTGTGTAATTTATCATGAAAATTGACGGATGCAAATTATCATGATAAATAGACATCAAGAAGAGCCAGAATAGGGCCGCAATCCCCGACAACGGAGTTTGACCAGATGCGCCAGTTTTCCCTGACCCGCCGCTTTCTTCTGACCGCCAGTGCCGCGACGCTGGCCACGGCTGCCCTGCTGCGCCCCGCGATGGCGCAGACCCCGCCCGGCGTGCTGATCGTCGGCCAGATCGCCGAGCCGAAATCGCTGGACCCGCAGGCGGTGACCGCGGCGAATGACTTCCGCATTCTCGTCAATCTTTACGACGGGCTGGTGCGCTTCAAGGACGGCACGCTTGAGGTCGAGCCGGCCCTGGCCGAAAGCTGGGAGATCAGCGAGGACGGCAAGACCTATACGTTCAAGCTGCGTCCGGGGGTCAGTTTCCATGACGGCACCCCCGTCGATGCCGAGGCGGTGAAATTCACCTTCGACCGGATGCTGAAGGAGGATCACCCCTTCTACAATACCGGCCCCTTCCCGCTGGCCTTCTTCTTCTCCTCGGTCGAGAATGTCGAGGCGGTGGACCCGGCCACGGCGGTCTTCACCCTGAACGAGGCCTATGCGCCCTTCCTGTCGAACCTGGCGACGCCGACCGGGGCCATCGTGTCGCCCGCCGCGGTGGAACAGCATGGCGCCGATTTCGGGCGCAATCCGGTCGGTTCGGGCGCGTTCAGGTTTGCCGAGTGGCGCTCGAACGAGGCCGTGGTGGTCGAGGGCAATCCCGATTACTGGGACGGCGCGCCGCCTTTGCAGGCGGTGGTCTTCCGCCCGATCACCGATGCCAATACCCGCACCGCCGAGATGCTGGCGGGCGGGATCGATGTCATGGTCGAGGTGCCGCCGGTCAGCCTGTCGCAATTCCAGTCCGGCTATCGCATCGTCGAGGCGGCGGGCCCGCATGTCTGGTATCTGATGCTGAACATGAAGGAAGGCCCCTTCACCGATCAGAGGGTGCGGCAGGCGGTGAACTATGCCGTCGACAAGGAGGCGATTGCCAATAACGTGCTGGAAGGCACCGCGACCGTCGCCGAAGGCCCGATCCCGGCGGCTTTCGGCTGGGCCTATAATCCCGATGTCGCGCCCTATCCCCATGATCCCGAGAAAGCCAGGGCGCTGCTGGCCGAGGCCGGCGTGGCCGAAGGCACCAAGCTGAAATTCCTGGTGACCGAGGGCGGGTCGGGGATGCTCGATCCGGTGGCGATGGCGACGGCGATTCAGGCCGATCTGGCCGCCGTGGGGCTGGATGCGGAAATCCAGACCTATGAATGGAATACCTTCCTGGGCGAGGTGAATCCGGGGCTGGAAGGCAAGGGCGACATGGCCGAGATGGCCTGGATGACATCGGACCCCGACACCCTGCCCTTCCTGACCCTGCGCACGGCGGCGATGCCGGATGAAGGCGGGTTCAACTCGGGCTATTATTCCAACCCGGACGTGGATGCGCTGCTGGAAGCGGCGCGGGTGGCGACCGATCAGGCGGCGCGGGCGGATGCCTATAAGCAGGTGCAGCAGATCGTGCATGACGACGCGCCCTGGCTGTTCGTCGCCAACTGGAAGCAGAACGCGGTGACCAGCGAGGCGGTCGAGAATTTCGCGCTGCAACCTTCCTTCCTGCTGAACCTGCACAAGGTCGCCAAGAACTGAGCCCGCTCGCGGGGGCCTGCCCCCCGCGCGCCAGCCCCGTGGCGGGCCGGACGGTCCGCCTGATCCGTTCACGGAGGGACGCGATGGGACGTTACATCCTGCGCCGGCTGATCTCGGCCATTCCGGTTCTGCTGGGAATCACGGTGATCGTCTTTGCGATCATGTCGCTGATCCCCGGCGATCCGGCGACGGCGATCCTCGGCGCCTATGCGACGCCCGAGAATGTGGCGCGGATCAACCGCGATCTCGGCCTCGATCAGCCGGCGATCCAGCGTTACTTCATCTGGCTCGGCAATATGCTGACCGGGGAATTCGGGCGCTCCTACTCGCTGAACCGGCCGGTGCTGGACGAGATCCTCGACCGGTTCGGGGCCACGCTGATCCTGGCCGGGACGGCGTTCGTTCTGTGCGCGGTGCTGGGCGTGCTGGCGGGCGTCATCTCGGCCTCGCGGCAATATGGCTGGGCCGACAAGGCGATCACCTTCGCGGTCATCATCGGGATTTCGATCCCCTCCTTCTTCCTCGGGATGCTGATGATCCTGATCTTCGCGGTCCGGCTGAAATGGCTGCCGGTCAGCGGCATGTATGCGATCTATGGCGGCGGGGGGCTTGGCGATCTGCTCACTCACCTGATCATGCCGGCCTTTGCGCTGGCCGTGGTCGCCACCGGCGTGGTCGCGTGGCTGTCGCGCGGCGCCATGCTGGAGGTGCTGCGGCAGGACTATATCCGCACCGCCCGCGCCAAGGGAGTGCCGGAGCGCCGGGTGCTGATGGGCCATGCGCTGCGCGCGGCGATGGTCTCGATCATCCCGGTTCTGGGCCTGCAGGCGGGCTTCGTGCTGTCGGGCGCGGTCTATATCGAGACCGTGTTCCAATGGCCCGGCATCGGACGGATGCTGGTCGACGCGATCCTGAAGCGCGACCTGCTCCTGGTGCAGGGCGGCGTGGTCTTCGTGGCCGCGATCTATGTGCTGTTCAACATCGCAGTCGATGTCGCTCAATCCATGCTGGACCCGAGGATCAAGACATGAAGCTGTTCCTGAGCCTGCTGTTCCGCAACCGGCTGGCGGGCTTCGGCGCGGTGGTGCTGGGCATCGTCGTGCTGGCCGTGCTGGCAACGCCCTTCCTGCCGCTGCCGGACCCGAATGCGACCGATACGGCGCAGAAATTCCTGCGTCCCGGCACGGCGGGGCATCTGCTGGGCACCGATCATCTGGGCCGCGATCTGCTGAGCCGGCTGCTTTGGGGCACGCGCCTGTCGCTGGCCGTGGGGGTGGCTGCGGCGGTGATGGCGGCGCTCGGCGGCTCTGCCGTCGGGCTGATCGCCGGCTATGTCGGCGGGCGCACCGACAATATCATCATGCGCGGCGTCGATATGCTGATGGCCTTCCCCTATATCCTGCTGGCCTTGGCCATCGTCGCGGCGCTTGGCCCCGGCCTTCTGAACGCGCTGATCGCGGTGGCGGTGGTCAATATCCCCTTCTTCGCCCGCAATATCCGCGGCATCGTCGTGGGTCTGGCCCATCGCGAATTCGTCGAGGCGGCGCGGCTGTCGGGGATGAGCCATATCCGCATCATGCTGTCCGAGATCCTGCCCAATGTCGTGCCGGTGATCGTCATCGCCATGTCGACAACGGTCGGCTGGATGATCCTTGAAACGGCAGGGCTGAGCTTTCTCGGCCTCGGTTCTCAGCCGCCGACGGCGGATCTGGGTTCCATGTTGGGCGAGGCGCGGGCGGCGCTGATCACCGCACCGCATACGGCACTGGTGCCGGGCGCGATGATCTTCCTGATCGTGATGTCGATCAACCTTCTGGGCGACGGTGTGCGCGACGCGCTTGACCCGCGCCTGCGTTCGGGCGCGCTGTCACGGCCGATGGCGGCGGCGCTGGTGCGCCGCAACGGGCCGGTGCCAGAGGCCAGCGACGACCTGCTGGCGTTGCAGGACCTGCATACGGAATTCCATGCCGGCAAGCGCGTGCTGCGCGCGGTCAGCGGCGTGTCGCTGGCGGTAAAGCCGGGCGAATGTCTGGGCGTGATCGGCGAAAGCGGCAGCGGCAAATCGGTGACGGCGCTGTCGGTCATGGGGCTCGTCGCCTCTCCGCCCGGGGTAATTACCGGGGGCGCGGCACGCTTCAAGGGTCAGGACATGATCGGCGCCGATTTCGAGACCCTGCGCCGGCTGCGCGGCGACCGCATCGCCTATATCTTCCAGGACCCGCTGGCGACGCTGCATCCGCTTTACAAGGTCGGGCGGCAGATGGCCGAGGCGATCCAGGTTCATCACCAGATCGGCAATGCCGAGGCCCGCGCCCGCGCACTGGACCTGTTCCGGCAGGTTCGCATCCCCAACCCGGAAAGCCGGCTGGACAGTTATCCGCACGAACTCTCGGGCGGGATGCGTCAGCGCGTCGGCATCGCCATGGCGCTCGCGAACGATCCCGATGTGATCATCGCGGATGAGCCGACGACCGCGCTCGATGTGACCGTGCAGGCGCAGATCCTGTCGCTTCTGGACGATCTGCGGCGCGAACGCGGCCTTGCCATCGTCTTCATCACCCATGATTTCGGCGTCGTGGCCCAGCTTTGCGACCGGGTGGCGGTGATGTATGCGGGCCGCATCGTCGAGGAAGGGCCGACCATGGCGGTGCTGGAGGCCCCCGCCCATCCCTATACCCGGCGGCTGATCGCCTGCGTGCCGGAACTGGGCGGTGGGCGGCGCGAACTTGCCGCCATTCCCGGCCTTCCCCCCGCCGTCGACGCCCTGCCGCCGGGCTGCGCCTTCGCGCCGCGCTGCGACAAGGCGCAGGAGGCCTGCCGCGCGGGCGATATCGCACTCGAAGGCGCCAGCCCCCGCCGCGTCCGCTGCATCTTCCCCGAGGAGGCCATCGCATGAGCGACCCTGCGCTTCAGGTCGAGGACCTTTCCAAGACATTCGATGTCGGCAAGACCCTGCTCGGCGGCGCGCGCGGCCATGTCCGCGCCGTCCGGCCCATGTCCTTCACCGTCGAACGCGGCGAGACCATGGGCATCGTCGGCGAATCCGGTTGCGGGAAATCGACTTTGGCGCGGATGCTCGTGGGCCTCGCCCCGCCCTCGACCGGGCGGATCGAGATCGCGGGACGGGCGCAGGACCGCGCCGATCCGGCGGCGTTCGGGCGGCTGATCCAATATGTGTTTCAGGACCCGCTCAGCAGCCTGAACCCGCGCAAGACCATCCGTCAGATCATGGAAGCGCCGCTGCGTCTGCTGCATGGCATGAACCGGGCCGCCTGCGATGCGCGGATTGCAGAGATCTTCGACGCCGTGAACCTGCGGCCGGAATTCCTGAGCCGCTATCCGCATGAATTCTCGGGCGGGCAGGCGCAGCGCATCGGCATCGCCCGCGCCCTTGCCGCCAGCCCCGAGATCATCGTGCTGGACGAGCCGGTCTCGGCGCTGGATGTCAGCGTGCAGGCGCAGGTGCTGAACCTGCTGGCGCAGTTGAAGGATGAATTCGGGCTGACCTATCTGTTCATCAGCCATGACCTTGCCGTGGTCGAGGCGGTCTCGACCCGGATCATGGTGCTGTATTTCGGCGCGGTGGTCGAAATCGGCCCGGCGGATCAGGTCTTCGCCCGGCCGCGCCATCCCTATACGCGGCTGCTGGCCGAAAGCGCGCCGGTGGTGGGCCGCCCGCTGAGCGCACCCGAACAGAAGGGCACCGAACTGCCCGATCCGCTGAACCCGCCGCCGGGTTGCGCCTTTGCCGCGCGCTGCCCGCGCGCATCCGAGACTTGCCGCAAGCTGGACCCGCCGCTAAGCGATATGGGCCATGGACAATACGCCGCCTGTCACCACCCGCTCTGACCGCCGCCGGTCCCGACCCGAGGCCGTCGCGGAGGAGCTGAAATCGCTGATGGTCCGTCAGGGCTTGCGCCCCGGCGACCGCCTGCCGGGCGAGGCCGAGTTGATCGAGCATTTCGCCATGGCCAAGGGCACCATTCGCGAGGCGATGCGGATTCTGGAAACCCAAGGGCTGATCCGCACCCGCACCGGCCCCGGCGGCGGCAGCTTCGTGGCCGAGGTCGGGCGCGACAGGGCCAAGCGGCTGCTGGGGAATTACTTCTATTTCCACGATCTGCGCGTCGACGATATCTATCAGTTGCGCTGCCTGTTGGAGCCGGAACTGGCCGCCGATCTGGCCGGTCGGCTTTCGCCCGAGGTGCTGGAGGAGTTGCGCGCCATCACCCGCCGCTATGACGCCCCCTCGACCTCGCCCGAGGAGGAGCGGGATCAGCATGTCGCCTCGCTGGAGTTCCACAAGGTGCTGGCGCGCGAGGCGGCGAACCCGGTGCTGGGCTTCATGCTGGATTTCCTGGCGACGATGCTGTCGGACCTGACCGTCTGGCGCGCGCTTTATGCCCCGGCCAATCGCGATCTGTGGCAAAGCGGGCGCGACAGCCAGCTGCGCCTGCTGGCGGCGATGGAGTGCGGCGATGGTGCCGAGGCGCGGCGGATCATGGCCGAGCATATGACCCGCGCCCGTCACCTGATGGCCGCGCAGGAAGCGGCACTGGCGTCGGATTTCCTCGGCTGAACGGCGGGGCGCTTGCCGTCAGGGCAGATTCGGCCCGGCACGGCTTTGCAGTTCCCTGTAAACATTCATGATTTCTTTTCTCTCCATGTGAGCGAGCAGGAAGATCATTGACAGATCGGTTAAGTTGGGGAATTATCTAAAGCGCTTTAGAAGACTGATTCTAGCTTGAGTGGGGAGGCTTGGGCACTGGCACGTCGCGGATCATTGCGTGAAATCGCGGACGAATTGGGGCTTTCGGTCCCGACCGTCTCGCGCGCGCTTGGCGGCTATACCGACATTGCCGAGGCCACACGCAAGCGTGTTGCCGAAACCGCGAAGCGGCTGGGATATGCGCCCAATGCGGCGGGCAGGATGCTGGCCTCGGGCAAGTCGGGCTTTGTCGGGCTGGTCCTGCCGGTGGGCGCACAGCAATTCGTCGATGCCTATCTGGGCGCGATTGTCGCCGGCCTGTCGGAAGGGTTCAGCGAACGCGGCCTCGATCTGATGATCGCCACGGTTCCGGCCACCGAAACGCCGCTGGACACGATCCGCAAGCTGATCGGCTCGCGCCGGGTGGATGGGCTGATCCTGGCGCGGATCGCGCCGCAGGACCCGCGCATCGCGCTGCTGCGCGAGGCCGAGGTGCCTTTCGTGGCGCTTGGCCGGCAGTTGGACGGGCCGGGCGATCACAGCTGGCTGGACGTGGACAGCGGCGCCGCCTTCGCCGAGGCGGTGGAACGGCTGGCCGCACTGGGCCATCGCCATATCGGGCTGGTCTCGATCACCGACGATTTTTCCTTCGCACGCCATCGCGATGCCGACACCGCGCTGGCCGCCGCGCGGCTGGGGCTGCGCATCAGCCGGATCGCCGCGCCGCGCGCGGATCGCGAGGCGCGGCGGCAGGGGATCAGGGACCTGCTGACCGCGCCCGACCGGCCGACGGCGGTGCTGGGTCTGGTCGACGGGATCGCGCTGGATGTGCTGAACATCGCGGCGGATATGGGCCTGTCGGTTCCCGCCGATCTGTCGGTGATCGGCTTCGACGACATCGCCGGCAGCGGCCATTCGACGCCGCCCCTCTCGACCTTCGAGCCCTATAACCAGCGTCTTGGCCGCCGGGCCGCGCATGTGCTGGCCGACCTGCTGGCCGGCACCGGCAAGGCGCCGATCCAGATCCTTGAAAAAGCCGAATTCGTCACCCGCGGCTCTCATGCGCGGGCGCCGGACACCAAATGAAAATCCGAAAGGGAGGACTAACATGACCAAACTGAAACTCACCGCAGCCCTGCTGGGCACGACCCTCGCGCTTGGCGCGGGTGCGGCCCATGCCGAAGGACTGCTGTTCTGGTCGACCCAGGCCAAGCCGGTCGAGGAAACCCAGAAGATGCGCGACGAGGTGCTGGCGGGCTTCGGCGCGGCGGTCGATTATCAGGCCAGCGACGAAGGCCCCTGGATCACCCGGATCGACGCCGAGACCCAGGCCGGCAGCGGCTCCATCGGGCTTCTGGGAGGGCTGCATGGCGATTTCACCTCGGTCGAGGACAGCCTTGCCGATGTGCCGACCGATCTGGCGGCGGCAGGCGTGGTGCCGGGCTATGTCGAGTTGGGCAAGCTCGGCGGTGACAGCCAGAAATATGTGCCGTGGATGCAGGCCACCTATATGATGGCCGCGAACAAACAGGCGCTGGAATACCTGCCCGAAGGGGCGGAATTGAACGACCTGACCTATGACCAGTTGATCGACTGGTGCAAGGCCATTGCCGAAGGCACCGGCGGCCCGAAATGCGGCCTGCCTGCCGGTCCGAAAGGGCTGAAGCACCGCTTCTTCCAGGGCTACCTGGTGCCGTCCTATACCGGCGGCATGGTCAGCACCTTCAAAACGGCCGAGGCCGAGGAGGGCTGGAACAAGTTCAAGGAGCTGTGGCAATACATGAACCCGGCTTCGACGAATTACGGCTTCATGCAGGAACCGCTGCTGACCGGCGAAGTCTGGGTCGCCTTCGACCATACCGCGCGGCTGGCCGATGCCTTCAACCAGAAGCCTGACGATTTCGTGGCCTTCGCCACGCCGAAAGGGCCGAAGGGGCGCGGTTACATGCCGGTCATCGCCGGCATGGCGATCCCGACCAATGCACCCGACGCCGCCGCCTCGGCCGCGCTGATCGACTATATGCTGAAGCCGGAAACCCAGATCGCGACACTGAAGGCGACGAACTTCTTCCCGGTCGTCGATGTCACCCTGCCCGACGACATGCCGCCCTCGGTCAAGGCGGCGGGAGAGGTGATCAGCTATACCTCGACCTCGCCGGATTCGATCACCGCGCTTCTGCCGATGGGGCTGGGCGATGCCGGCGGCAAGTTCAACCAGGTCTATACCGACATGTTCGAGCGCAGCGTGCTGGGCGGCCAGCCGGTGCGCGCGGCACTGGACGATCAGGCCAAGGCGCTTGAGGCGATCATGCAGGAAACCGGCGCGCCCTGCTGGGCCCCGGATGCGGCCTCGGAAGGTCCCTGCCCGGTCAACTGAGCCCCACGACCCGGAGGGCCCGGCCAGTTTCGCCGGGCCCCCAACCGATCCCGCATGAGGAGGTGGCGATGTCCCCCGCCCGGATACCCTATCTGTTGCTGTTGCCGGCGACGCTGTTCCTGCTGGTCTTCTTCGTCTATCCCTTCGGGCTGGTCGCAATCGAGGCCTTCAGCCGTGACGGCAGCTTCACCGCCGCGAATTTCCAGACCGTCTTCGGCCATTGGAAATTCCCCGCCGCGATGACCAACACGCTGCTTCTGGCGCTTGTCATCGTGCCGATCCAGACGGTGCTGGCACTGGCCATGGCGGTGCTGGTCACCAAGATGACGCGCGGTCGCGACATGGCGCTCTATGTCTTCACCATCCCGCTCGGCATTTCCGATCTGGCCGCCGGGATCATCTGGCTGGCGATCTTCGAACAGTCGGGCTTCCTCAATTCGATGCTTTATCACCTCGGCGTCTCGGAGCAGCCGACGATCTGGCTGGGCTATCAGTCGAAATGGGTGATCTTCCTGGCCGTGGTGCTGGCCGAAGTCTGGCGCGCCACCGCGATCATGCTGGTCATTCTGGTGGCCGGGATCGGGCTGATCCCCAAGGAATATAACGAAGCGGCCGAGGTTTTCGGCGCCTCGCCCTGGAAACGCTTCACCCGGGTCACGCTGCCGCTTCTGCGGCCCAGCCTGCAGACGGCGCTGATCCTGCGGGTGATCCTGGCCTTCGAGGTCTTCGCCGTCGTCGCCACCCTTGGCGGCACCACCCTGCCGGTGCTGATGGGCGAGGTCTATCAATGGCAGTTCGCGCTGCAGGATCGCGGCGTGGCGGCGGCCTATGCCATCGTCATCCTCGCCATCTCCATCGCGGCCACGCTTGTCATCATGCGCGCCCTGCGCGTCCCGAAGGAGGCCCGGATATGAGCGCCGTGACCACCAACGCCACCGACGCCACCCCGGCCCATCGCAAGCGCGGCCAGTTCTGGATGCGCGCCGCCGTGGTGGTGCTGATCCTCTGGGTGCTGTTCCCGCTCTGGCTTCTGGCGGTGAATGCCTTCAGTTCGCCCGATGCGGTGAACGGCTTTCCGAAATCTCTCTGGCCGGAAGGGGACATGGGCAGCCTGAATTTCTTCCTGAGCTTTCAGGGGGTGACGGGTGCCTTGCTGAATTCGATCATCGTCGCGGTACTGACTATGATCATGTCCATCGGTCTGGGCGCGCCCGCCGGCTATGCCCTGTCGCGCTTCGACTTCAAGGGCAAGGAAACCTTCCGCCTGCTGGTCTTGATGACCCGCGCCTTTCCGCTGCCGCTGCTGGCGCTGCCCTTGGCGGTGATGTTCATCCGCACCGGGCTCGATGACAGCCTGTTCGGACTGGCGCTTGTCCATACCACGCTGGCGCTGCCCTTCGCGGTGCTGATCACCTTCTCGCTTTTCTCGGGCATCCCGATCGAGCTGGAGGAAGCCGCCTGGACGCTTGGCTGCACCCGCCTTGGCGCGTTTCGCAAGGTGGTCTGGCCGCTCATCATGCCGGGCATCGCCGCCAGTGCCGTCTTCGCCTTCGTGATCTCGTGGAACGAGGTCTTCGCGGCCTCGGTCCTGACCATCCAGAACCGGACGCTGACCGCGTTCCTGCTGCAATCGCTGGATGTCTCGCCCATGCCGCTGAAATTCGCCGGCGGCTTCGTGCTGGTGCTGCCGGCGCTCATCTTCATCTTCCTCGTGCGCAAATACCTGTTTGCCATGTGGGGCATTGCCAATCGTTAAGGGGGGCACATGGCCGTCATCGAAATCAAGAATGTCGCGAAGCGCTTCGGCGACTTCACCGCGCTGCACAATGTCGACATGACCATCGCCGACAAGGAATTCATGGTGCTTCTGGGCGCCTCGGGCTGCGGCAAGACCACGCTTCTGCGTATCATCGCGGGCCTTGAAACCCCGTCGCAGGGCGAGGTCTGGATCGGCGGGCGGCGCGTGGACAACCTGCCGCCGCGCCAGCGCGGCATCGCCATGGTGTTCCAGAACTACGCCGTTTTCCCGCATCTGACCGTGTTCGAGAATATCGCCTTCGGTCTTCGGATGCAGAAACTGCCCCAGGCCGAGGTCGAGCGCCGGGTCAACCGCAATGCCGAGCTGATGCATATCGAGCAATTGCTGAAGCGCTATTCCGGCCAGCTTTCCGGCGGTCAGCGCCAGCGTGTCGCCGTGGCCCGGGCGCTGGCGATGGAGCCGGAGGTGATCCTGATGGACGAGCCCCTGTCGAATCTCGACGCGCTGTTGCGTCTTGAGATGCGGGCCGAGTTGAAGGGCGTACTGGCCGAGGCCAAGTCGACCGCGATCTATGTCACCCACGATCAGGTCGAGGCGATGAGCCTCGCCGACCGGATCGCGGTCATGCACAAGGGCAAGATCGTGCAGGCGGCGACCCCGATCGAGGTCTATCGCAACCCCGCCACCCGCTTCGTCGGCGGCTTCATCGGCAATCCGCCGATGAACTTCCTGCCCGCCGCGCGCGCCGGCGACGGGCGCTGGAACATCGCCGGCTTCCAGATCGACGGGCCGGCCACGGACCGAGTGCTGGAATTCGCCATCCGCCCCGAGGATCTGGTCCCGGCCGAGGACGGCATTCCCGCCACAGCCCGCATCGTCGAACCCTTGGGGCCGCATCTGCTGGTCACTGCCGATGTCGGCGGCCAGCAGTTCCGCGCGGTTCTGGAAAGCGAGTTGCGCGTCGTTCCCGGCGATCAGTTGCACCTTGCCCCCCTGCCCGGTCGCGCCCGCTGGTTCGACCCGGAAACCGAAACCGCCGCCCCCGTCACCACGGCTGCCTGAGCGCGGCCCCTATTTCCGAGTGTCTTCCATGACCGAGATGACCAATCCCGATTTCGACGCCGCCATCGCCATTCTGCGGGAAAACGACCGTGGCGCTTACACCGTGCCGACCAAGGGGCTTTACCCGTTCCAGTGGAACTGGGATTCCTGCCTGACCGCGCTTGGCCTTGCCGCCCTGGACGAGGACCGCGCCTTTACCGAGATCGAAACGCTTTTCGCCCATCAATGGCCCGACGGGATGGTGCCCCATATCGTCTTTCACGTCATGGATGACGGCTATTTCCCGGGGCCGGACGTGTGGAACACCGCCGCGATCCTCGGGTTCGAGACGCCGACCTCGGGCATCACCCAGCCGCCGGTTGCGGGCTTTGCGCTGGCGCGGCTGATGGATCGCAGTCCCGATCCGGCGCACATGGCCGACCGGGCGCGGGCGCTGGCCGCCGCCATCGACCGTTGGCACGACTGGTTCTTCCGCGCCCGCGATCCGCAGGGTCAGGGGCTGGTCGCGATCCTGCACCCCTGGGAATCGGGGCGCGACAATTCCATCGACTGGGACGAGGCGTTCGAGCGCGTCCCGACCGATGGCATCGCCCCCTATACCCGCCGCGACACCCAACATGCCAATCCGGCGCATCGCCCGACCAAGGCGCAATATGACCGCTATCTGTGGCTGGTCGAACATTTCCGCAGCCTCGGCTGGGACAATGCGAAACTGCACGACGCCTCGCCCTTCCGGGTCGTCGATCCGGGCTTCAACGCCATCCTGATCCGGTCCTGCGCCGATCTTGCGCGGCTGGCCGAGGTGCTGGACCTGCCCGAGATCGCCGCCCGCAACCGCGCCTGGGCCGAACGCGCGACCGAGGCGCTCGATAGCCTGTGGAGCGAGGATCACGGCCAATATCTGTGCTTCGACCGCGCCGCAGATAAGCTGGTCGACAGCGCCTCGGTCGGCGGCATCCTGCCCGCCTTTGCCGCACTTCCGGCCAGACGCAGCGCCGGGCTGGCCAAGCGGATCGAACATATCGCTGAGCACGCCGAATATGTCGTGCCCAGCCACGACCCCGCCGATCCGCGCTTCGACGCGCTGCGTTACTGGCGCGGGCCGGTCTGGCTGGTGGTGAATTACATGATCGCCGACGGGCTTCTGGCCGCCGGACACAAGGCCACGGCGGAACGCATCCGCCGCGATTCGCTGCGCCTGATCGATGCCGGAGGGTTCGCCGAATATTATGGCCCGCAGGACGGCACACCCTGCGGCGGCGGTCGCTTCACCTGGACGGCAGCGATGGTGATCGAGTTCCTGCGCGACCCCGGCTGACACGCCATCCCGGCTTTCCGGCCGACTTGCTTGCAATATCGTCGTTTTCGCCTTTCGATGAGTCTTGGGAATTGCGCCGGCACGCAAGACCGGCCGCGATGCCCGCAAGCGAGTGCAACAGGAGAGAAGCGGATGAAACGCGTCACCACTCTGGCTGCGGCGGCCCTGATAGGGCTGGCCGGCGGGGCTGCCTCGGCTCAGGATATCGTCGTCTCCTCGAAGATCGACACCGAGGGTGGGCTGCTGGGGAACATGATCTTCATGGCCCTGCAGAATGCCGGGCTGCCGGTGCAGGACAGGCTGCAACTGGGCGGCACGCCGATCGTGCGCGATGCGCTCGTGGCCGGGCAGATCGACATCTACCCGGAATATACCGGCAATGCCGCCTTCTTCCATAACGAGGCCGACAGTCCGGTCTGGAAGAAGGCCGCCGAAGGTTATGCCCGCGCGGCGGAACTGGACAGGGAGGCCGGTCTGATCTGGCTGACGCCCTCGCCCGCCAACAATACCTGGGCCATTGCCGTGCGGCAGGATCTGGCCGATGGCAACCTGAAGACGATGTCGGATTTCGGCAGATACGTGGCCGATGGCGGCGAGGTGAAGCTGGCGGCATCGACCGAATTCGTGACCTCGCCCGCAGCGCTTCCTGCCTTCCAGACCACCTACGGGTTCGAATTGACCCCGGATCAGCTGGTCCAGCTTTCGGGCGGCGACACGGCGGCGACGATTGCGGCGGCGGCGCAGCAGACCTCGGGCGTGAACGCGGCCATGGTCTATGGCACCGATGGCGGCATCGCCCCGGCCGGGCTGGTGGTGATGGAAGACGACAAGTCGGTCGAGCCGGTCTATCAGCCGGCCCCGGTCGTCCGTGCCGCCACGCTGGAGGCCCATCCCGAGATCGCCGAGGTTCTGAACCCGATCTTCGAGGGCCTGTCGCTGGAGACCCTGCAGGAACTCAACGGCCGCATCCAGGTCGGCGGCGAGCCCGCGAATGCCGTGGCCAGGGATTACCTGACCCAGGCCGGCATCCTGAAATGAGCGTGGCGCCGGCGCGTGACCCGCGCCGGCCCTCGCATCGGCCGGGCGGAGGCGCATGACCGATCTTTCCATTTCCGCAACCGATCCCCGCCCGGCCCTCAGCCGGCCGGGTCTGCTGTTCGCGGTTCTCGGCCTGATCGGTCTGGCCGTGCCGCTGGTGCAGTTCAAGGCCAACCGGATCGTGCTGGGCAATGGCATCCTGCTGCCCGGCGGGCTTGGCCTCGCAGGCTGGCTTCTGGGGGCGGCGCTGGCTGTGGCGCTGCTGGCCGGGGTTTCGGCCCGGCTGCCGCTGCGGTTGCGCCTGCTGATCGGTTGCGCCGGCGTGGTGGCGGTGCTGCTGGCGCTTGGGGCGACGGCGCGGGCATTGGCCCCGCCCGACAACACCATGGCCCGCGTCGCCCCGGCCTCGGGCTTCTGGCTGCTGCTGCTGGCCTTCGCGCTGATGGCCGCCGATGCGCTGTCGCGGATGCGCCTTGGCCTGGCGCAACGCTGGCTGATGCTGGCCGGCGCTGTCGTGGTGATCGGTGCGATCCTGTGGTCGGGCTGGCTCGACGGGGTGTCGGTCATGCGCGAATACGAGGCCCGCAAGGATATCTTCTGGCGCGAGGCCGGGCGGCATCTGGTGCTGGCCTTCGGCTCGCTGGGGGCGGCGCTGCTGGTCGGGCTGCCCATCGGCACCGGCATCTACCTGTCGGCGCGCCTGCGCCGGCCGGTGCTGGGGGTGCTGAACGTCCTGCAGACCATCCCCTCGTTGGCGCTGTTCGGGATCATGATCCCGATCTTCGGCTGGATCGCGCTCAATGTGCCCGGCGCCGCCGCCATGGGCATTGCCGGGATCGGCATCTTTCCGGCGCTGGTGGCGCTGTTTCTCTATTCGCTGCTGCCAGTCGTTTCGAACACGCTGGTCGGGTTGAACGGGGTCTCGCCCGCCGCCCGCGACGCGGCCTTCGGGCTGGGCATGACCCGGGGCCAGGTGCTGCGCGGCGTGCTGTTTCCACTGGCCCTGCCGGTCATTCTTGCCGCCGTGCGCATCGTTCTGGTGCAGAATATCGGCCTTGCCGTCATCGCCGGGCTGATCGGCGGCGGCGGCTTCGGCACCTTCGTCTTTCAGGGGCTGAACCAGACGGCGATGGACCTTGTCCTTCTGGGCGCGCTTCCGACCATCGCGCTGGCGCTGAGCGCCGGGATCGCGCTCGATCTGCTGGTCGAGGCGCTGGATCACCGCAAGACCGAAAGGAGCGGCCCATGATCGAGATCCGCAACCTGACCAAACGCTATGATGCCAATACCGTCGTCGACAGCGTCAGCCTGACGGTCGAAAAGGGCCAGATCGCGGCGCTTGTCGGCACTTCGGGTTCGGGCAAGACCACCTTGCTGCGGATGATCAACCGGCTGGTCGAGCCGACATCGGGCAGCGTCCTGATCGACGGCAGCGATACCGCCACGCTGGAGCCGCATCTGCTGCGCCGCCGCATCGGCTATGCGATCCAGGGGCACGGGCTGTTTCCGCATCGCACCGTCGGCCAGAACATCGCCACCGTGCCCATGCTGCTGAAATGGTCCGAGGCCGAGATCCGCGCCCGCGTCGATGAGTTGCTGGAGCTGTTCCAGCTCGATCCCGCGCAATTCCGCGCGCGGATGCCGCATGAACTGTCCGGCGGCCAGCAGCAGCGCGTCGGCGTCGCCCGCGCCCTTGCCGCCCGGCCCGAACTGCTGCTGATGGACGAACCCTTCGGCGCGCTCGACCCGGTGATCCGGGCCAAGGCGCAGGAAGACCTGCGCGCCCTGCAGCGCCGCCTTGGCACGACGCTGGTGATCGTGACCCATGACATGGAGGAAGCCGTGGCCCTTGGCGACCGGATCGCGGTCATGGACAAGGGGAAACTGCTGCAATACTGCCCCCCGACCGAGATCCTGTCCCGGCCCGCCACCCCCTTCGTGCAGGCCCTGATCGGCGAGGGCGAGCGTCCCTTCCGCCTGCTGTCGCTGGCCCCGGTCTCGGAACTGGTCCAGCCGGGCGATGTCCCCGGCCCCGCCATCGCGCCCGACGCCAGCCTGCGCGATGCGCTGGCGGAATGCCTGTGGTCGGGCCGCGACCTGCTGCCGGTCGAGGGCGGCGGCGTGGTGACGCTGGCCCGCCTGCGTGAACGTGCGACGGGCGCGGGTGCATCATGATCGGGCGTCTGCTGATGTCGCTGGCGGCGCTGTTCCTGCTGGCTTTCCTGCTGCGCCCCGAAGGTTTCGCCTGGCTGTTCCAGCCGCTGACCAGAAACGGCGCGCCGGCGATCTATACCCAGACCAGCCTGCTCAGCCTGACGCTGTCGCATCTGGGGCTGGTGGGGCTGGCGGTGCTGGCCTCGACCATTGTGGCGGTGGGTCTGGGGATCCTCGTCACCCGACCGGCGGGGCGCGAGTTCCTGCCGCTGGCGCGCACCGTCACCTCGGTCGGGCAGACCTTCCCGCCGGTCGCGGTGCTGGCGCTGGCAGTGCCGGTCATGGGCTTCGGGGCCGGGCCGACGCTGGTGGCGCTGTTTCTTTACGGGCTTCTGCCGATCTTCGAGAACACCCTGACCGGGCTGACCAACCAGCCCCCCGATGTGGCCGAGGCCGCGCGTGGCATGGGCCTGACCCGGCGCCAGCGTCTCTGGCAGGTGGAACTGCCGCTGGCGCTGCCGCTGATCCTTGCCGGCATCCGGCTGTCGGCGGTGATCTCGCTGGCGACGGCGACGATCGGGTCCACCGTCGCCGCGAGGACGCTGGGAGAGGTGATCATCGCTGGCCTGCTGTCCTCGAACACCGCTTTCGTGGTGCAGGGCGGGCTGGTCGTGGGCCTGCTGGCGATCCTGATCTATGAAGGGTTTCAGGCGCTGGAAAACCAGGGCGCGCGGCGCATGGGGCAGGCGGGGCGCTAAAGCATTTCGCCGCAACCCTGAATCGTTTTGGGTTCCGCTGAAGCGTTGAT
>NZ_CALMYP010000057.1 GCF_937873615.1 uncultured Paracoccus sp. | reverse complement strand
TGTTCCTGATGTGGCTGGGCGAGCAGATCACCGCGCGCGGCATCGGCAACGGCATTTCGCTGATCATCTTCGTCGGCATCGTCGCCGAGATCCCCGGTGCCTTGGCGCAGTTCTTCAGCCAGGGCCGCTCGGGCGCGATCTCGACCCCGGTCATCATCGGCATCATCGTGATGGTGATCGCGGTCATCACCTTCGTGGTGTTCATGGAACGCGCGCTGCGCAAGATCACCATTCAGTATCCGCGCCGTCAGGTCGGGATGAAGGTCTATGACGGGCAATCCTCGCATCTGCCGATCAAGGTCAACCCGTCGGGGGTGATCCCGGCGATCTTCGCCAGTTCGCTGCTGCTGCTGCCGATCACCATCTCGACCTTCTCGGGCAATCAGACCGGCCCGGTCATGTCGACGATCCTGGCCTATTTCGGCCCCGGACAGCCGCTCTACCTGCTGTTCTTCGCCGGCATGATCATCTTCTTCGCCTATTTCTACACCCATAACGTCGCCTTCAAGGCCGACGATGTGGCCGAGAACCTGAAGAACCAGGGCGGTTTCGTTCCGGGCATCCGCCCCGGCAAGAAGACCGAGCAATATCTGGAATATGTCGTGAACCGGGTGCTGGTGATCGGCTCGACCTATCTCGCCGCGGTCTGTCTTCTGCCCGAGGTGATCCGCAGCCAGTTCGCCGTGCCCTTCTATTTCGGCGGCACGTCGGTGCTGATCATCGTTTCGGTGACCATGGATACGATCAATCAGGTGCAAAGCCACTTGCTTGCGCATCAATATGAAGGTCTGATCGAGAAGTCGCAGCTGCGCGGCAAGCGCAAGCCCGGCGACAAGCCGCGTAAACGCAAGGCACCGTCGCGCCGCTGATGCGCGCCGGACCAATCTGAAGACATAGGGAAGAGGGACCCCATGACCGTGAACATCATCCTGTTGGGGCCGCCCGGTGCGGGCAAGGGAACGCAGGCGCGCCGCCTGGTCGAGGAGCGGGGGCTGGTCCAGCTTTCCACCGGCGACATGCTGCGCGAGGCGCGCTCCTCCGGGACCGAGATGGGCAAGGTCGTGGCCGAGGTCATGGACAAGGGCCAACTGGTCACCGACGAGATCGTCATCGGGCTGATCCGCGAAAAGCTGGAAGGCTCGGACGCGGCGGGTTTCATCTTCGACGGTTTCCCGCGCACGCTGGCCCAGGCCGATGCGCTTGGCAAGCTGCTCGACGGGCTCGGTCAGAAGGTCGATGGCGTGATCGAGATGCAGGTCGATGACGAGGCGCTCGTCGACCGGATCTCGGGGCGCTATACCTGCGGCAATTGCGGCGAGGTCTATCACGACCGCACCAAGCCGACCAAGGTCGCGGGCACCTGCGATGTCTGCGGCTCGACCGACCTGCGCCGCCGCTCGGACGACAATGCCGACAGCCTGCGCACCCGGCTTCTGGAATATTACAAGAAGACCTCGCCGCTGATCGGCTATTACTATGCCAAGGGCAATCTTCACGCGGTCGATGGCATGGCCACGGTCGAGGAGGTCGCCGACCAGATGGCCTCGGTCATGGGCCGGCTGTAAGGTCGCGCGGGACACCGATCCGGGGGGCTTCCGGCCTTCCGGCGACAAATCCCGGCAATGCTGTTGACAATGGGATAAATCCCCCTTAGGTCACGGCATCCCGCAAGGGGAATCACCATTCCGGTGAAAGGCTGAGGCCCGAAATCGAATTTCGGGCCTTTGGTTGTGAAAAAAGGTTCCGGTGCTACGGAACCGCAACATGAGAAGGAAAACGCGTGGCTCGTATTGCTGGCGTCAATATTCCGACGGGGAAACGTGTCCCCATCGCCCTGACCTATATCCACGGGATCGGCCCGCATTTCGCCGAACAGATCGTCACCGCCGTCGGCATCGACCCGACCCGCCGCGTGAACGATCTGACCGATGCCGAAGTGCTGCAGATCCGCGAATATATCGACGCGAACCTGACCGTCGAAGGCGACCTGCGCCGTGAGACGCAGATGAACATCAAGCGCATGATGGACCTCGGTTCCTATCGCGGCCTGCGTCACCGTCGCGGCCTGCCGGTCCGCGGTCAGCGCACCCACACCAATGCCCGCACCCGCAAGGGCCCGGCGAAACCGATCGCCGGCAAGAAGAAGTAAGGAGGCAGGCAGATGGCACGTGACAAGACGCGCACCAAGCGCAAGGAACGCAAGAACATCGCCACTGGTGTGGCGCATGTGAACAGCTCGTTCAACAACACCAAGATCCTGATCTCCGATGTGCAGGGCAACGCGATTGCCTGGTCCTCGGCCGGCACCATGGGCTTCAAGGGTTCGCGCAAATCGACCCCCTATGCCGCCCAGATGGCCGCTGAAGACGCCGGCAAGAAGGCGCAGGAACACGGCGTTCGCACGCTGGAAGTCGAAGTGCAGGGCCCCGGCTCTGGCCGCGAATCGGCGCTGCGCGCCCTCGCCGCTGTCGGCTTCAACATCACCGCGATCCGCGACGTTACCCCGATCGCGCATAACGGTTGCCGTCCGCCCAAGCGCCGCCGCGTCTGATCGGACCCTATTATCCCGCGCGCGCGGCTTTACGGCTGCGCGCGCGGGGCTTTTCGCATTTCACCTCGGGCGTTCCGACCACTGGTCATGGTGTCGGAACAGGAATGGAGGCAAACGCATGATCCACAAGAACTGGGCCGAACTGATCAAGCCCGCGCAGCTGGAGGTCAAGGTCGGCGCTGATGCGACCCGCACCGCCACCGTTGTCGCTGAACCGCTGGAGCGTGGCTTCGGCCTGACGCTCGGCAACGCGCTGCGCCGGGTGCTGCTGTCCTCGTTGCAGGGCGCCGCGATCACCTCCGTGCAGATCGACAATGTGCTGCATGAATTCTCGTCGGTTCCCGGCGTCCGCGAGGACGTGACCGATATCGTGCTGAACCTCAAGGGCGTGACGCTGAAGATGGATGTCGACGGCACCAAGCGCCTGACCCTCTCGGCCAAGGGCCCGGGCGAGGTGAAGGCCAGCGACATTCAGGAAACCGCCGGCATCACCGTGCTGAACCGCGACCATGTCATCTGCCACCTGGATGACGGGGCCGATCTGAACATGGAACTGACCGTTGCCCCGGGCAAGGGTTACGTCGCCGCCGACAAGAACCGTCCCGAAGATGCGCCCATCGGCCTGATCCCGATCGACGCCATCTTCTCGCCGGTCAAGCGCGTCAGCTACGAGGTCACCCCGACCCGCGAGGGCCAGGTTCTGGACTACGACAAGCTGACCATGAAGGTCGAGACCGACGGTTCGCTGACCCCGGAAGACGCCGTGGCCTATGCCGCGCGCATTCTTCAGGATCAGCTTTCGGTCTTCGTCAACTTCGACGAGCCGGAAGCGGCCCGCGCGCAAAGCGACGATGACGGTCTGGAATTCGATCCGCGTCTGCTGAAGAAGGTGGACGAGCTGGAACTGTCGGTGCGTTCGGCCAACTGCCTGAAGAACGACAATATCGTCTATATCGGCGATCTGATCCAGAAAACCGAAGCCGAGATGCTGCGCACCCCGAACTTCGGCCGCAAGTCGCTGAACGAGATCAAGGAAGTGCTTTCGGGCATGGGCCTGCATCTCGGCATGGATGTCGTCGACTGGCCGCCGGAGAATATCGAGGATCTGGCCAAGCGTTTCGACGACCAGTTCTGAGTTTCGGCAGGGGGCTTCGGCCCCCCGCCAACCCGGGCATCCCGCCCCAAGGAGAGCGGCTTTCACGCAAGGGCCGCCAGACAAAGCAAAAGACGTAAACGGAGAAACATCATGCGTCACGCACGCGGCTATCGCCGCCTCAACCGCACCCATGAGCACCGCAAGGCGCTCTTCGCCAACATGGCCGGCTCGCTGATCGAGCACGAGCAGATCAAGACCACCCTGCCGAAGGCCAAGGAACTGCGCCCGATCGTCGAAAAGCTGATCACGCTGTCCAAGCGCGGCGATCTGCATGCCCGCCGCCAGGCGGCCGCGCAGCTCAAGCAGGACCAGCACGTTGCCAAGCTCTTCGAGGTGCTGGGCGAACGTTACAAGGACCGTCAGGGCGGTTATGTCCGCGTCCTGAAAGCCGGTTTCCGCTATGGCGACATGGCGCCGATGGCGATCATCGAACTGGTCGACCGCGACACCGACGCCAAGGGCGCCGCCGACCGTGCGCGCCTGGAAGCCGAGGACGCCGCCGAAGAGTGATTCGGTCCCCGAACCATCCGAAAGCCCCGCCTGCGGTTCCGCAGCGGGGCTTTTTCGTTTCGGGCCGGCGGATGGCAAGGATTTCTTAACCGAACCGTGTTGAGGTTTGCGCAAACAACCCGGCACGACGGGCTGTTGGGCAAGCTCTGGATGTACCTATGGCAGCCCCGCTACATCTTGCGATTGAGGGGCCGAATAGCACTTCACTTGACGGAGGAAACCGGCCATTGTCGAAAAGGATAACCTTGAGATGAACGAAAATTACCCAAATGTCGTCCAGAGCTGAAATTACATCGCTTCTTGCCAAGCTTAATCCGCTGACGCCGACGGGCTATTTTATTGGTCTGCATATTCGTTTTGCCGCACCCATCATGCAGTTCCAGACCTACTCGCGTGAATGGTCGGAACATTATTCGGAAAAGGCTTACGCCCTCCGCGACCCGATGATCGCTTGGGGCTTTTCGACCAATGGCACCGTCCGTTGGTCCGCGCTTCCCGTGCCCGACACCTTTGGCATCCTTGATGATGCAGCCTCCTTCGGAATGAAATATGGTGTCGCCTTCTCCATTGGGCCGATCAGTTCACGGACCATTGGCGGTGTAACCCGTGGGGATCGTGAATTCACCGATTCCGAGATCGACGAGATCTCGAAAATCATCCGACAGCTCCATGACATTACGGAGCCCCCGGATAGCCTGACAAAGGCTCAGATCGAGGCCCTTCGGTGCATTGCGCAGGGTGATCGTCATGCCGCAGCGGCTGCCAAACTTGGCATTACGGAAAGCGCCTTCAAGGCCAGACTCATCTCGGCACGAGAGAGGCTGATGGCCCGGACTACGGCCGAGGCGCTTCAAAGAGCCAAGGAATACCGTCTGTTGTAGGGCGAAGTTCGCCAAATCGTATGCCCCTGGGGCCCCCCTCATCCCAGGAGTAAGTAAATGCAGACGACAACGATTTCCTTCACCAATATGCACGTTCATGGTGAGCTTTTTGCCAATATCCTTCGCGCCCGCCGTCAGAGTTTCATCGTTCAGAATAACTGGGACCTGCCGCAGGCCGAAGGGATGGAGTTTGACCAGTATGACACTCCGGCCTCGCGTTGGGTGGCGGTGCACGAGCGTGGCGAGGTGCTGGCGGGGATCCGGCTGACGCCGACCACGGCGCGCTGCGGGATCTATTCCTATATGATCCGGGACGCGCAGAAGGGCATTCTCGGCGGTTCGATTCCGAAGGACCTGCTGTTCGAGGAGGCGCCGGTCGATGACCATATCTGGGAATCCAGCCGTGTCTTCGTCAGCCACAGCGTGCCGATGGGCGTCCGCCGCAAGGTTCATGCCGAGCTGATCTCGGGCCTGAACCAGGCGGCGCGCGAGCTTGGCGCGGTGCGCCATATCGGGTTGATCGATTCCAACTGGCCGCGGTGGTATCGCCGCTGCGGGATGGAAGGCGAGGCCCTGGGGCCGGTGCTGAACTTCGATGATGGCGCCTTCCAGGTGGTGGCGACGAATCTGGTCCAGAAGCTGCACTGACCCTTTTGCTTGCTGGGCGGGCGGCGTATCTTCCGCCCGTCATGGCCGATCTGTTCGACAGCCTGCCCGGAAAGGGTTCATCTTCGCCCGATGCGACCGCGCTTCGGGCCGCACCCCTTGCCGACCGCATCCGACCGCGCGCGCTGTCCGAGGTGATCGGCCAGCAGAAGGTGCTGGATGCCGACGGCCCGCTCGGTGCGATGCTGGGGGCGGGCAGCCTGTCCTCGCTGATCCTCTGGGGGCCCCCGGGTGTCGGCAAGACCACCATCGCGCGGCTGCTGGCGGATGAGACCGACCTGCATTTCGTCCAGATCAGCGCGATCTTTTCCGGGGTGCCGGAACTGCGCAAGGTGTTCGAGGCCGCGAAGCTGCGCCGCCAGACCGGCGGCGGCACATTGCTGTTCGTCGATGAAATCCACCGCTTCAACCGCGCCCAGCAGGACAGTTTCCTGCCGCATATGGAAGACGGCACCATCCTTCTGGTCGGGGCCACCACCGAGAATCCGAGTTTCGAGCTGAATGCAGCACTTCTGTCGCGCGCCCAGGTCGTGGTGCTGAAGCGCCTCGATCTGGCCGATCTGGAGCTTCTGGCGCAACGCGCCGAGCATGAGTTGGACCGGGCACTGCCGCTGGACGGCCCGGCGCGCGAGGCGCTGCTGGAAATGGCCGATGGCGACGGGCGCGCGGCCCTGAACCTGATCGAGCAGGTCATGGCCTGGAAGCTGGACGGCAGGCTGAGCACCGAACAGCTGTCGCAACGGCTGATGAAGCGGGCGACGCTTTACGACAAGTCGGGGGACGAACATTACAACCTGATCTCGGCGCTGCACAAATCGGTGCGCGGCTCCGACCCGGATGCGGCGCTTTACTGGCTGGCGCGGATGCTGGAAGGGGGCGAGGACCCGCGCTACCTCGCCCGGCGCATCACCCGCATGGCCGTCGAGGATATCGGCCTGGCCGATCCGGCGGCGCAGCGCCATTGCCTCGATGCCTGGGCGCTCTATGAACGTCTCGGCAGCCCCGAGGGTGAACTGGCACTGGCGCAGGCGGTGATCTATCTGGCGCTCGCGCCGAAGTCGAATGCCGGTTATGTCGCCTATAAGGCGGCGCGATCCGAGGCCAAACGCACCGGCAGCCTGATGCCGCCCGCCCATATCCTGAACGCGCCGACGAAGATGATGAAGGAACAGGGCTACGGTGCCGGTTACGAATACGACCACGATGCCGAGGGCGCCTTCAGCGGCCAGAACTATTTCCCCGAGGGCATGAAGCGCCCGGTTCTTTACACCCCGGTCGAGCGCGGGTTCGAGCGCGAGTTGAAGAAGCGCCTCGACTGGTTCGTGCAGCAGCGCGCCAAGCGCGGTTGACTTTGCCGGCGCCGGGACAGATGGAAGGCCGATGATGAACCCGTTCCTTCAGGTCGCCCTTGGTGGCGCAATCGGCGCGACTGCCCGCTATGGCGTCTATCGCGCCATTCCGGTGACCGGCTTTCCGGTCGCGACCGGTGTGGTCAATGTGCTGGGCAGCCTGGCCATGGGGCTTCTGGCGGCGCTGATGGCGCATCGCTGGAACAACCATTACGCGCCGCTGCTGCTGACCGGGGTGCTGGGCGGCTTCACCACGTTTTCGGCCTTCTCGCTGGATGCGCTGACGCTGTGGGAGCGCGGGCAGGGTGGTGCTGCGCTGATCTATGTCCTTGTCTCGGTCGCGCTGTCGATCGCGGCGGTTCTGGCTGGCATGGCCATCGGCAGGGGGCTCTGGGCATGAGCGGCGTGCAGACCGTCCGCGTGGGCGCGGATGAGGGCGATCAGCGGCTGGATCGCTGGCTACGGAAGAAATTCCCGCAGGTGACGCATGGCGCGGTCGAAAAGATGTGCCGGACCGGCCAGATCCGCGTCGATGGCGGCCGGGTCAAGGCGAATACCCGGGTCGAAGCGGGGCAGGAGGTGCGCATTCCGCCCTTGCCCGATGCCGCCCCCGTGCAGAAGGCCGAAACCCGGATCAGCGATGCCGATGCCGAGATGATCCAGAAAGCGGTGATCTGGAAGGACCAGCATATCATCGCACTGAACAAGCCGCCGGGGCTGCCCAGCCAGGGCGGTTCGGGGCAGGGGGACCGGCATGTCGATGGCCTCAGCGAGGCGCTGAAATTCGGCTACAAGGACAAGCCCAAGCTGGTGCACCGGCTGGACAAGGATACCTCTGGCATCCTGCTTCTGGCGCGCACCGACCGGGTGGCCCGCGCCCTGTCCGAGGCCTTCCGGCACCGCGACACCCGCAAGATCTACTGGGCCGCCGTCGCCGGTGTGCCCAGCCCGAAGATGGGCACGATCCGTTACGGGCTGGTCAAGGCACCCGGCCACGGGCGCGGCGGCGAGGGCGAGAAGATGATGGCCGTCCATCCCCGCGACATCGACAAGGTGGAAGGTGCCAAGCGCGCAACCACCGATTATGCCGTGCTCGACAATCTCGCGCAGCGGGCCAGCTGGTGCGCGCTCGTTCCGATCACCGGGCGCACCCATCAACTGCGCGCGCATATGGCGGAACTCGGCCATCCCATCGTCGGGGACGGCAAATATGGCGGCTCGGGGCAGGAAAATCTGGGCGATGGCTGGGGCGCGCAGCTTGGCGGCGACATCAGCCGCAAGCTGCATCTTCATGCCCGCAGCCTGTCCTTTACCCATCCGATCACCAAGGAGCGGATCACCCTGACCGCGCCCCTGCCGGATCACATGAAGCGGACCTGGAAGACCCTCGGCTGGTATGAGAACGACGTGCCCGCCGACCCGTTCGAGGAGCAGGCATGAAACTGGTCGTCTTCGATGTCGACGGCACGCTGATCGACAGCCAGGCGTTGATCGTGGGGGCCATGGACATGGCCTTCGACAGCGTCGGCCTCGCGCCGCTCGGGCGCGAGAAGGTGCTGTCCATCGTCGGGCTGTCGCTCGATGTGGCGGTCGAGCGGCTGGTGCCGGATGCGCCGCAGGCGCAGCGCGGGGCCGCTGTCGAGGCTTACCGTCAGGCCTTCATGACCCGCCGCATCGCCAATGAGGCCCCGCTTTATCCCGGCGCGCGCGATTGCCTCGACGCGCTCAGGCCGCGCGACGACCTGCTGCTTGGCGTGGCCACCGGCAAGTCGCGCCGGGGGCTCGATGCGATGATCGAGCATCACGGGTTGCGCGGCTATTTCGTCAGCCTGCGCACCGCCGATACCCATCCCTCGAAGCCGCATCCCGAAATGCTGCTGGCGGCCTGCGCCGATGCCGGGGTTGACCCGTCCGAGGCGGTGATGATCGGCGATACCGAATTCGACATGGACATGGCCCGCGCCGCCGGCACAGCCGCGATTGGCGTCGGCTGGGGTTATCACCCGGCCGAGGCGCTGGAACGGATGGATGTGCCGGTGGCGAAGGATTTCGCCGATCTGGCCCGGATGATCGGGGAATGGGCGCAATGAGCGAATGGAAAGCCCGCCGGTTCTGGAAAGCCGCCGCGGCCGAGCCGGCGACGGGCGGCTGGTGCGTCACGCTGGACGGCAAGCCGGTCATGACCCCCGGCAAGCTGCCCCTGATCCTGCCGACCGAGGCGTTTGCCCGCGCCATTGCCGCAGAATGGGAGGCGCAGCAGGATGTGATCGACCCGCTCTCGATGCCGCTGACCCGGGCCGCCAATTCCGCCATCGAGAAGGTGACACCGCAATTCGATGCCGTGGCCGAGATGCTGGCGGCATATGGCGGCACCGATCTTCTGTCCTATCGCGCGACCGAGCCGGAGCGCCTGCATGAACGTCAATGCGCCGCCTGGGACCCGATTCTCGACTGGGCCGAGGCCCGCCACGGGGCGCGGCTGACCACCACCCGAGGGCTGATGCCGGTGGCGCAGGACGCCGAGGCACTGGCACGGTTGCGCGCGCCGCTGGACGGGCTCGATGCCTTCCGGCTGACGGCGCTGCACGATCTGGTGACGCTGCCCGGTTCGCTGGTGCTGGGGCTGGCGGTGCTGGACGGCAGGCTGACGGCGGCCGAGGCACATGCGCTGTCGCGCGTCGACGACGAGTTTCAGGCCGAGGGCTGGGGGCGCGACGACGAGGCCGAGACCGCGGCCGCGAACCGGCTCGTGGCGATGGAAAATGCCGAGAGGCTGCTGAAGCTGTTGGCTTCGTGAATTCGTATCGGCGGACCGCCGCTTGACGCAACCGCGTTGATCGGCACAATGTCGCGCATTGGTTCGTGTGGCGCACCGTGAGCGCTTGGCGGAAAGGCCGCCTCAACGGGAAGGATAATAGATGAAGACAGCGGTCATTCTCGGCATGGCGGCGGTGTTAGGTTTTGTCGCAGAGGGCCGGGCCGCCGATGGTGATACACTTGCCGCGGTGAAGGGCCGGGACAAGGTGATCTGTGGCGTCAATCCCGGGCTGATCGGCTTCGCCTCGCCCGATGCGAACGGCAACTGGACCGGCTTCGATGTCTCGTTCTGCAAGGCCATCGCGGCGGCAGTCCTGGGCGACCCCCGCAAGGTGGAGTTCCGCGCCATGAGCGGAGAGGATCGCTTCTCCAACCTGGCGGGGGGCGAGGTCGATCTGCTGTCGCGCAATACCACCTGGACCTTCTCTCGCGATGCCGAGTTGCAGATCGAATTCGCCGGTGTGAACTACTATGACGGTCAGGGCTTCATGGTGTCGCGCACGCTTGGCGTCAGCTCTGCCAAGGAGTTGGACGGCGCTTCGATCTGTATTCAGACCGGCACCACCACGGCGCTGAACCTTGCGGATTACTTCCGCGCCAACAACATGAACTTCCAGCCGGTCAACGTCGACAGCAATGCCGAGGGCGAGCAGCAATATCTGGCAGGCGCCTGCGATGCCTATACGACGGATGCCTCGGGGCTGGCCGCCACGCGCGCGACCTTCGCCAATCCGGCCGATCACATCATCCTGCCCGAGATCATCTCGAAAGAGCCGCTCGGCCCGGTGGTGCGCCATGGCGACGACAATTGGGGCGATATCGTCCGCTGGACGCTTTACGCGCTGATCGCTGCCGAGGAATATGGCGTGACCTCGGCCAATATCGAGGAATTGTCGAAATCCTCGAAGAACCCCGAAGTGCAGCGTCTGCTGGGATCGGAGGGCGAGCTTGGCGCCATGCTGGGCCTGAGCAACGACTGGGCCAAGCGCGCCATCGCGGCTTCGGGCAATTACGGCGAGATCTTCGCCGCCACCATCGGCGAACAGACCCCGATCGGGCTGGCGCGCGGACTGAACGCGCAATGGACGCAGGGCGGGCTGCTTTACGCGATGCCCTTCCGCTAATCGCGGGGGGCTAGCCGAGTGCCTCGGATCGTTCGGGGCGGATCAGGTGGGCTGATCGGTCTGCGGCTGGCCGTCGGCGGACAGTTGATCGGAATAATGGATGACCAACCTGCCGAGAAGCTCGAACAGCTTGTCGCGCTCGCGCCCGTCGAGCGGCGCCAGAAGCGCCTCCTGACGGGCGTGCATCTCTCTTTGCAGGAGTTGCCATTTGGCATGGCCTGCGGCGGTTAGACGCAGCGCGTTGTAACGGCGATCCGTCTCGGGCTTTTGGCGGATCACGAAACCCTCGACCTCCATGTCGCTGACCAGCTTGGTGACGGCGGATTTTTTCAGCACCACCGCGCTTGCCAGATCGTTCTGCGAAATGCCGGGATTGAGGCCGATCACGCTGAGCACCGCAGCATCGCTGCCAAGGGCAGAGTTTTCATCGCCGCCATTCGTATTTGCCCAACGGACATGGGCACGCAGCACGCGGGTCATGAAAGTCAGGTCACGCGACAGGTAGCCGAGTACGATTCGGTCGGAAAGAACGGCGATACCGTCACGAGCAGTCATATAAGAAAAACCTTCTCTTAACCCTTTGGATCTGAAATCGGCGCTTTAAATGCCCATGCCACGAACGGCGAAAAAACTGCGGACCACTAGCTATGTTGTATCAGGTTTCGTCAATCCTGACCGCCAATCTATCAGCACAAATTCGCTCAAAAGGTCGCAGGGTCAGCACTGGGGTCGGTGACGCAACGTCATGTCGTCAACCTGCCCGGAACGCCTGTCTTCGGGTGCTGAATGCCCGTGCTTCGGGCAGCAAAGCCGCTTGCATAAACGGTTCATTATGGGGCAGCTTGGTGCAATGACCAGAGGGTGCGGGACTGCACCCCAAGTCCAACAGGAGATTGATATAATGAAAAAGCTTGTCGCACTCAGCCTGGCCGCCATGCTGATGGGTTCGGCCGCATCGGCCGCCAACCTGGTCTATTGCTCGGAAGGCTCGCCCGAGGGTTTCGACCCGGCGCTCTATACCTCTGGCACGACCTTCGACGCCTCGGCCCGCAGCGTCATGAACGGGCTGGTCGAATTCACCCGCGGCGAGACCGCGACCGAGCCGGGTCTGGCCGAAAGCTGGGAGGTCAGCGAGGACGGGCTGGAATACACCTTCCACCTGCGTCCGGGGGTGAGGTTCCACACCACCGACTTCTTCACGCCGACCCGCGATTTCAACGCCGATGACGTGATCTTCAGCTTCGAGCGTCAGGGCAAGGAAGACAGCCCCTATTTCGCCATGACCCCGGCGGCGACCTATGAATATTACAACTCGATGTCGATGCCCGACCTGATCAAGTCGATCGAGAAGGTCGACGACATGACCGTCAAGTTCGTGCTGAACCGCCCCGAGGCGCCGATGATCGCGAACCTGGCCATGCCCTTCGCCTCGATCGTGTCGAAGGAATATGCCGATCAGCTGATCGCCGCCGGCACGGCTGAGATGTTCAACCAGAAGCCCATCGGCACCGGCCCGTTCAAATTCGTCGATTACCAGAAGGACGCGGTGATCCGCTATGCCCGCAACGACGAATACTGGCAGGAACCGGCGGCGATCGAGAACCTGATCTTCGCCATCACCCCCGACGCTTCGGTCCGCTATCAGAAGCTGAAGGCCGGCGAATGCCATGTCATGCCCTATCCGAACCCGGCGGATCTTGAGGCGATGAAGTCCGATCCGAACATCAATGTCGTCAGCCGCGAAGGCCTGAACGTGGGCTATCTGGCCTATAACACCCAGCAGCCGCCCTTCGACAAGCCCGAGGTGCGCAAGGCGCTGAACATGGCCATCGACAAGCAGGCCATCGTCGACGGTATCTTCCAGGGCGCCGGTGCGGTGGCCAAGAACCCGATCCCGCCGACCATGTGGTCCTATAACGATGCCGTGGTCGACGATGCCTATGACCCGGAAGCCGCCAAGGCGGCGCTGGAAGCGGCCGGCGTCAGCGATCTGTCGATGAAGGTCTGGGCGATGCCGGTGCAGCGTCCCTATAACCCCAATGCCCGCCGCATGGCCGAGATGATCCAGGCCGATTTCGACAAGGTCGGGGTCAAGGTCGAGATCGTCTCCTACGAATGGGGCGAGTATCTGGACAAGTCGAAGGCCGTGGATCGCGACGGTGCGGTTCTGCTGGGCTGGACCGGCGACAATGGCGACCCGGACAACTTCCTGGCCGTGCTGCTGGGTTGCGACGGCGTCGGCAATGCCAACCGCGCGCAATGGTGCAACGAGGAGTTCGAGGACCTGATCCAGAAGGCCAAGGTCGAATCCGATCAGGCCGAGCGCACCAAGCTCTATGAACAGGCGCAGGTCGTCTTCAAGGCGCAGGCGCCCTGGGCCACCATCGCCCATTCGGTCGTGAACGAACCGCTGAGCAACAAGGTCGAAGGCTACAAGATCGACCCGTTCGGCGGCCACGTCTTCTATGGCGTCAGCCTGACCGAGTAAGCTTTTCCCGAAGCTATGCGGCCGGGCGGCGTGACGCTGCCCGGCCGTTTCCGTTATTGCCATGCCCGGGATATGCCGATGCTGAGCTTTCTGATCCGCCGGTTGGCGACCTTCATTCCGACCTTCATCGGCGTGACTGTCATCGCTTTCGCCTTCATTCGCCTGTTGCCGGGCGACCCGATCCTGCTTCTGGCCGGCGAACGTGGCGTCAGCGCCGAGCGTTATGCCGAATTGCAGCACCAGTTCGGCTTCGACCAGCCGGTCTGGCGGCAATATATCGACTATGTGATCGGCATCTTCCACGGCGATCTCGGCACCTCCTTCTCGACCAAGCGGCCGGTGCTGGACGAGTTCATGCAACTCTTCCCGGCAACGGTGGAGCTTGGGCTTTGCGCCATCGTCCTGGCGACGCTGATCGGTATTCCTGCGGGGGTCATCGCTGCGGTGAACCGGGGCAAGTTCTTCGATCAGGCGCTGATGTCTTCGGCCCTTGTCGGTTATTCGATGCCGATCTTCTGGTGGGCGCTGCTGCTGATCATCGTGTTTTCCGGCACGCTCGGCTGGACGCCGGTTTCGGGGCGGATGGGGCTGCAATATTACTTCGACACGCCGACCGGCTTCATGCTGATCGACAGTCTGCTGTCGGGCCAGTCCGGGGCCTTCCGTTCGGCGGTCTCGCATCTGATCCTGCCGACCATAGCACTCGCGACGATCCCGCTCGCGGTGATCGCGCGCCAGACCCGGTCCGCCATGCTGGAGGTGCTGGGCGAGGATTACGTTCGCACCGCCCGCGCCAAGGGCATGTCGCCTTTGCGCGTCAACGGGGTTCATGCGCTGCGCAATGCGCTGATCCCGGTGGTCACGGTGATCGGGCTGTCGGTCGGCACGCTGCTGGCCGGGGCGATCCTGACCGAGACGATCTTCTCATGGCCCGGCATCGGCAAATGGATGGTCGATTCGATCTTCCGGCGCGATTATCAGGTCGTGCAGGGCGGTCTGCTGCTGATCGCGCTCGTGGTGATGATCGTCAATCTCATTGTCGATGTGCTTTACGGCTTCATCAATCCCAAGATACGGAAGGGCTGAGACATGACCGACAGCGCCAGCCACCCGGCCAGCCCCGCCAGCACCCAGAAGGCGCCGCCCTCGCGGCTGCGCGAATTCTGGTCCTCGTTCAAGGAGAACCGGGGCGCGGTCATCGGCCTGATCGTCTTCCTGGGCTTTCTGTTCGTCGCCATTCTGGCGCCGCTGCTGGCCCCCTATGCCCCCGACACGCAATATCGCGACGCCCAACTGGTGCCGCCCTTCTGGCAGGAAGGGGGATCGACCCGCTTCCTTCTGGGCACCGATGCGGTCGGGCGCGATCTGTTGTCGCGGCTGATCTATGGCGCGCGGTTCAGCTTCTTCATCGGGTTGCTGGTGGTGACGCTGGCGACCTCGCTCGGCGTGCTGCTGGGGGTGATCGCGGGCTTTGCGCCGCGCTGGCTGGACACGCTGATCATGCGGCTGATGGATATCGTGCTGTCCTTCCCCAGCCTGCTGCTGGCGCTCGTTCTGGTCGCCATCCTCGGGCCGAGCCTGCTCAATGCGATGATCGCCATCGCCATCGTGCTGCAGCCGCATTTCGTCCGCCTGACCCGCGCCGCCGTCCTGACCGAGCGGTCCAAGGATTACGTCATCGCCGCCCGCGTCGCCGGGGGCCGGCCGATCAGGATCATGTTCCGCACCGTGCTACCGAATTGCCTGGCACCGATCATAGTGCAGGCGGCGCTGTCCTTCTCGACCGCGGTGCTGGATACGGCGGCCCTGGGCTTTCTCGGCATGGGCGCGCAGCCGCCGACGCCCGAATGGGGCACCATGCTGGCCGAGGCGCGCGAGTTCATCCTCAGCGCCTGGTGGGTGGTGACCTTCCCGGGCCTGTGCATCCTTGTCACCGTTCTGGCCATCAACCTGATGGGCGACGGTCTGCGCGACGCGCTCGACCCGAAACTGAAGCGGAGCTGAGCCATGGCCCTGTTGGAAATCCGTAACCTCAGCGTCGATTTCGCCACCCATTCCGGCCAGTTCCGGGCCGTGGACGGGGTCGATGTCACCGTGGACGAAGGCGATCTGCTGGCGATTGTCGGCGAATCCGGGTCCGGCAAGTCGGTCTCGATGCTGGCGCTGATGGGCCTTCTGCCCTGGACCGCCACCGTCACCGCCGACAAGCTGGAATTCGACGGTCAGGATCTGCGCACCATCTCGGCGCGGGCCCGGCGCAGGATCGTCGGCAAGGACATCTCGATGATCTTTCAGGAGCCGATGTCGTCCCTGAACCCGGCCTTCACCATCGGCTGGCAGATCAAGGAATCCTTGCGCAAGCATACCGACATGACGCGCAGCCAGCGTCAGGACCGCGCGGTGGAACTGATGCGTCAGGTCGGCATCCCGGCCCCGGAAAAGCGGTTGCAGGCCTATCCGCACCAGCTTTCCGGCGGGATGAGCCAGCGCGCCATGATCGCCATGGCACTGGCGAACAAGCCGAAACTGCTGATCGCGGACGAACCCACCACGGCGCTCGACGTGACCATTCAGGCGCAGATTCTGGAACTGCTGACCGGCTTGCAGCAGGAAACCGGCATGGCCCTGGTGCTGATTACTCATGACATGGGCGTGGTGGCGGAAACCGTGCAGCGTGTGCAGGTGCAATATGCCGGCCAGCGGGTCGAGTTGCAGGAGGTGGGCGGGCTGTTTCAGAACCCGCATCACCCCTATACGGCGGCGCTGCTGGCGGCGCTGCCGGAACGCGCGACCGAAAAGCGCCTGCCAACCATTCCCGGCGTCGTGCCGGGCCAGTTCGACCGGCCCGCCGGTTGTCTGTTCTCGCCCCGCTGCAGCTTCGCCGATGCGCGCTGCATCGCCCAGCGTCCGAGCCCTGCCGGCCCCGAACTGGGCCGCGCGCTGTGTCATTACCCGCTGATCGACGGTCAGCCCACCGGCAAGGAGTCCGCCGCATGAGCGAAGCGATCCTCACCGCGAAGAACCTGAAACGCCATTACGAGGTGAAGGGCGGCTTCCTGAAGCCCGATGCCACGGTGCGCGCGCTCGACGGGGCCAGCTTCACCCTGACACCGGGCAAGACGCTGGCCGTGGTCGGCGAATCGGGGTCGGGCAAATCGACGCTGGCCCGCGTCGTGACCATGATCGAGCCGCCGACCGAGGGCGATCTGATCATCGGCGGGCGCAAGATCGGCCCTGAAGGCGCCTCGGGCGACCGCGACCTGCGGGCCATGGTCCAGATCGTCTTTCAGGACCCTTACGGCAGCCTGAACCCGCGCCAGACCATCGGCCAGACCCTGATGGAGCCGCTGCTGCTGAACCGCCCCGAGGTTTCGGCCGCCGAGCGCGAGACCCGCGCCCGCGACATGCTGGCCATGGTCGGCCTGCGCCCCGAACATTTCGAGCGTTACCCGCATATGTTCTCGGGCGGGCAGCGTCAGCGCGTCGCCGTCGCCCGGGCACTGATGCTGGAACCCAAGATCCTGGTGCTGGACGAACCCGTCTCGGCGCTGGATCTGTCCATCCAAAGCCAGGTGCTGAACCTGCTGATGGACCTGCAGGAGCGGATGGATCTGGCCTATCTGTTCATCAGCCACGACCTGTCGGTGGTGCGCCACATCGCCGACGAGGTGCTGGTGCTCTATCTCGGTCAGCCGGTCGAGATCGGCCCGAAACAGGCGATCTTCGAGGCCCCGCGCCATCCCTATACCAAGGCGCTGCTGTCGGCGACGCCGGTGGCCGATCCGGCGCTGAGGAAGGAACGCATCAAGCTGGAAGGCGAATTGCCCTCGCCCATGAACAAGCCGCAGGGCTGTTCCTTCAACCCGCGCTGCTGGCGGCGGCAGGATGTCTGCACCAAAGTCGAGCCGGAGTTGCAGGGGCAGGGACATTGCTTCGCCTGCCACAACCCGATCCCGCTCGACGAAACCGAAGCGGCCTGAGCCATGGCCGCGCCCGGTTCCAGAACCCGGCTTGACCGGCAGGACCGGGCGCGGCAATCAGTGGCGATGATAGATTTTCGTCCCGTCGTCCATATCATCGGCCGCATCACCTTCGCGCTCGGGGCGATGATGATCTTCCCTGCGCTGATCGACTATGCCGCCGGCGATCCGAACTGGCTGCGCATGGCGCAATCCATGCTGATCGTCATGGTGCTCTCGGGGCTGGTCGTCGCCGCCACCCATTCCGCGCCGCGCGGGCTGAATATCGAACAGAGCTTTCTTTTGACCTCGGGCCTCTGGCTGGTGCTGCCCTTGGCCGGGGCGCTGCCCCTGATGATCGGCGCGCCGGGCTTGAGCTTTACCGATGCCTTCTTCGAATCCATGTCCGGCCTGACCACGACCGGGACCACCGTGATCCCCGCGCTCGACAACCTGCCGCCGGGCGCGAACATGTGGCGCGGCATCCTGCAATGGTCGGGCGGGCTGGGGATCGTCGTCGTGGCGATGGTCTTCCTGCCGGTGATGAAGGTGGGGGGGATGCAGTTCTTCCGCTCGGAAGGGTTCGACACGCTTGGCAAGGTGCTGCCGCGCGCCGGCCAGATCGCGGCCGAGATGACCTGGACCTATCTGGGCATCACCGTGGCCTGCGCGCTGCTTTACATCGTCACCGGGATGAGCCCTTACGACGCCATGCTGC
Organism: uncultured Paracoccus sp.; assembly: GCF_937873615.1. Taxonomy (GTDB): domain Bacteria; phylum Pseudomonadota; class Alphaproteobacteria; order Rhodobacterales; family Rhodobacteraceae; genus Paracoccus. The sequence goes on along the minus strand of NZ_CALMYP010000057.1, from coordinate 113,292 downwards.
ATGCGCTGACCACCTGTTCGACCGGCGGGTTTTCCAATTACGACGCCAGTTTCGGCACCTTCATCGGGCCGGCGGAATGGGTGTCCTCGGTCTTCATGGTGCTGGCCTCGATCCCCTTCGTGCGCATGATCCAGGCCGCGCGCGGCGATTTCCGGCCATTCTGGCGCGATACCCAGATCCGCGCCTATCTGCGTTACATCTTCTATGCGGTGGCGGTGATCGTGCTTTACCGGCTGGCCTATATCCACCAGACCAGCCACCCCTGGGAGGTGCTGCGCGAGACCACCTTCAACGTCATCACCATCTTCTCGGGCACCGGCTATGCCTCCACCAATGTGCTGCTCTGGGGGCATCTGCCCTTCGCGCTGCTGTTCTGCGTGGCGCTGATCGGGGGCTGCACCGGCTCGACCGGCTGTTCGGTCAAGATCTTCCGCTATCAGGTGCTGTTTCAGGCGGTGCGGGCGCAGATCAAGCGGATGCAGTCGCCGCACCGGCTTTATCCGCTGCGGCTGGCCGGCAAGCGGCTGGATGCCGAGGTGGTCAATTCGGTCATGGCCTTCTTCACCATGTTCGTGCTGACCTTCGGGCTGCTGATCGTCGGGCTGGCGCTGACCGGGCTGCATCCGAAGACGGCGCTGACCGGGGCCTGGACGGCGATTGCCAATGTCGGGCCGGTCTGGGGGCCGGAGGTGACCGGCAATGGCAGCATCCAGCGCTTCCCCGAACTGGCCAAATGGCTGATGACCTTCGGCATGTATCTGGGCCGGCTGGAACTGGTCAGCGTCTTCGTGCTGCTGCTGCCGCGCTTCTGGCGCAACTGAGCGGCGGCCGGATCGCCCGGCCACCGCTGTTCTTCACCGCATCGCTCAGTTGGCGGCGGGTGCGGGCTGCGCTTCGGCCGGCGGCTGCGCTTCGGCCTCGGTTGCCGCGCGCTCGGCGGCGCTCGGCTGGCTGCGGGCGAAGCTCTTGGCGATTTCGGCGGCGATGCGCGGCGCGTTCTGGCCGTCCGCCACCGGCCAGATCAGCACCCAGCCCTCAACATGCCCATCGGCGACCCGCGCTTCCGAGCGTCCGATATGGGTCTCGTTGCGACCGCTGAGCACGGCGCTTGTCCGGCCAATCTCGCGCGTCGGTGCCGGCACCCAGCCAAGCGCGGTGACGAGCCCGGTCATGTCCTGCATCTCCTGCGCCCCGCCGGGGGTCGAGAACAGGATCAGCGCCGCGCCGGATTCGTCTTTGGGGCCATAGATCGACAGCGCCCGCTCGTTGCGGTCGTGCTGGATCATCCGGGTCGGCGCGATCAGTGAGAGGCCGGTATAATCGTCCTGCAGAACCTCCAGCCCCATTTCCTGCCGCCAGGCGTCGCGGGCCTGGCCGAGATCGAGCATGGCCTGCGCCGCCGATGCCGTCCGTCGCTGCGCGGCCACAGCCGAGGCAATCGCGGCGCGGGTCATCGGGCCGCTCTGCCCGTCGATCTCGCCATCGTAGAAGCCGGCCCAGCCCAGCAATTCCTGCACCTCGGTGAGATCGGGCATCTCGGGCAGGGTTTCAGGATTCTCGGGCCAGTCGGGCGTCGTGCCGGGGGTGGCGTTACTGCCCATTTCGGCCTCGGGCGTGATCAGGGCATCGTCGGGGATGGCCTTGCCCTCTTTCAGCGCAGCCAGCCATTGACCGGCAGCGGCTTCGGACAGCGGACCTGCGGCGATGGCGAACCAGCCATTCGGCAGGGACCAGAGGCCGGCCTCGGGGATGTTCTCTCGCCATTGGTCCAGGGCCGCATCGGCTGTTGCGCGGTCCTGAAAGGCCTCCAACCGGATGAAGCGGTCGGGGGCAGGGGGTGCGGGCGGTTCGGCCACGACAGGCTCGGCGGGGGCGTCCGGCGAGGTCGCGGCGTTGCTGCCCGCGTCAGCCTGGTTCATGGCCTGCCCGGTCAGGGTCGTGGCGTTCACGCCGGCTGCTGGCGTCAGCAGGCTGTCGGCGGGGATGCTGCGCGCGGCTTTCAGCGCGGACATGCGCGCCTCGGCCTCCTCGCGGGGCAAGGGGCCAAGGCCTATTGCCGTCCAGGTCGCACCGACCGGGAAGATCACCGCCGGAATATCGCCGACGCGCGTCTGCCATTCGGCGGCGGCGGTCAGGGCGGCCTCGTTGCCGCGCTTGGCCTCGACCCGGATGAAGACATCCTCGGCCAGTGCCAACCCCGGAAACGCCGCCGTCAGCAGCAGAACGGCAAGTGGTTTCATCATGTTCCCTGTCATCTTTCTGTCCTGCCCTGTTTCTTGTCTTGCCCGGTTTCTTCGTCTGCACAGTGCCGGTCCGATTGACCACGCCCCGCGTCGCGCCTAGAACACGCGCGAGTTCTGGCAGACATACGAAAAAGGATGCCCCCATGACCAGCCCCCGCAATGACGCAAAGCCGCGTTGTTTTCAGGATGTGATCCTGCGGCTTCAGGATCATTGGGCGAAATCGGGCTGTGCCATCCTGCAACCCTATGACATGGAGGTCGGCGCGGGAACCTTTCATCCGGCCACCACGCTGCGCTCGCTCGGGCCGCGTCCCTGGGCTGCGGCCTATGTTCAGCCCTCGCGCCGCCCGACCGACGGGCGCTATGGCGAGAACCCGAACCGGCTGCAGCATTATTATCAGTATCAGGTCATCATCAAACCCTCGCCGCCGAACCTGCAAGATCTCTATCTCGACAGCCTGCGCGCCATCGGGCTGGACCCTCTGGCCCATGACGTGCGCTTCGTCGAGGACGACTGGGAAAGCCCGACGCTCGGCGCCTGGGGCCTGGGATGGGAGGTCTGGTGCGACGGGATGGAGGTCAGCCAGTTCACCTATTTCCAGCAGGTCGCCGGCTATGACTGCCATCCGGTCTCGGGCGAGCTGACCTATGGGCTGGAGCGGCTGGCCATGTATGTGCTGGGGGTCGAGCATGTGATGGACATGCCCTTCAACGACCCCGACAGCCCGATCCCGCTGACCTATGGCGACATCTTCCGCCAGGCCGAGCAGGAATACAGCCGCTGGAATTTCGACACCGCCGATACCGCGATGCTGTTCCAGCATTTCGCCGATGCCGAGGCCGAATGCGAACGCATTGTCAGCGCCGCCCCTGAAGATGCCGCCGGGCGGGCCATCCTGATGGCGCAGCCGGCCTATGATCAGGCGATCAAGGCCAGCCATCTGTTCAACCTGCTGGATGCGCGCGGCGTGATCTCGGTCACTGAGCGCGCCGATTACATCCGCCGGGTGCGCGCGCTGACCAAGAAATGCGCCGACCTGTTCATGCAGACGCCGCTGGCCGAGATCGCGCCATGAGCACGGGCAAGATCCTTGCCTCGATGATCGTGCTGTCGGCGCTGCTGACGGGGCTCGCGGTCTATTACCTGCAGGTCTATGGCTTCTACGCGCCGCTGGACGAACAGGCCGGCGCGGCGGAAATTCATGCCACCGCCGCCGACATGGAGCCGGTTCCGCTTGCCGTCAGCGAGTTCCGTGGCATCGATGCCGACAGCTCTCCGCTGCGCTATCGTTCCTGCTTCCGGCTGGACGATGCCGCCGCGCTTGCGACCGCACGACCCTATGACGGGGCGACGCCGCTTGTCGGTCCCCGCTGGTTCTCCTGCTTCTCGGCCAAGGCATTGACGGGCGATCTGGAAAGCGGCGCGGCCGTGGCCTATCTTGGCCAGCCGAATGTCCACCCCGGAGTCGACCGCGTGATCGCCGTCTATCCCGATGGCCGCGCCTTTGCCTGGCACCAGATGAACGACGAACTGGACGAGCGGGGAGTGATGGATTGATGTCCGACGAAGATCTCCAGATTTCCGAGCTTGAAAAGAAGATCGGCAAACTGCGTCGCCGCAGCGCCAAGCTGCAACGCGCAGCGCGGGCCTATGGCGTTCTCGATGGCGTGGTCGCCATGTTGCGTCCGGGCGATGTGGTTCTGGATTGCGGCGCGAATATGGGCGAGATCACGGCGAAGCTTGCTGAAACGCCGGCGACGGCGCACGCGTTTGAGCCTGATCCGGACTGTTTTGCCCATCTTTGCGATCGTTTTGCCGGGAAGCCGAATGTCGTCCTGCACAACTCCGCCGTTGGCGCCCGCGCCGACCAGCTTCTTCTGTTCCGTGGAGTAAGCGGCGCCGGGACGCTTGAGGCCTCGTCGGTCAAGAATACGCTGATCAGTGGCGGTCGCGGCGTCGATGAAGAGAACAGCGTTCTGGTCGATGTCATCGACCTGCCGGCCTTCATCTCTGACCTTCTCGGCAAGGGGGAACGCGTTGCTTTCGTGAAGATCGACATCGAAGGGGCCGAGATAGATCTGGTGAACAAGCTTCATTCAGACGGGCTTCTGGACCGGATATCGCTCACGGTCGTGGAAACCCACGAGAAGAAGTTCCGCCACCTCGCGGATGCATTCGCGGCCCTGCGCAAGACGGTCGCTGAAAATTACAAACCTACTCATGTCAATCTTGAATGGATCTGACGCGGCGACCCTGAGGATGCCCCCATGCCCGACCTGCTGATCGAACTCTTTTCGGAAGAAATCCCGGCGCGGATGCAGCCGAAGGCCCGTGCGGACCTGAAGAAGCTGGTCACCGACGGGCTGGTCGAGGCCGGGCTGACCTATGCCGGTGCGGGTGCGTTTTCGACCCCGCGCCGGCTGGCGCTGTCGGTCGAGGGGCTGGATGCGGCCTCGAAACCCGTGCGCGAGGAACGCAAGGGTCCGCGCGCCGATGCGCCGGAAAAGGCGCTGGAAGGCTTCCTGCGCTCGACCGGGTTGACGAAGGACCAGCTTGAACTGCGCGACGAGAAGAAGGGGCAGGTCTATTTCGCCGTGATCGAACGCCCCGGTCGCCCGGCAGCCGAGATCGTGGCCGAGGTGCTGGAAAAGACCATCCGCGATTTCCCCTGGCCGAAGTCGATGCGGTGGGGCTCGGGCACGCTGCGCTGGGTCCGCCCGCTGCATTCGATCCTGTGCATTCTCTCGGACGAGGCCGGGGCAGAGGTGGTGCCGCTGGAGGTGGACGGCATCGTCTCGGGCGATACGACGCGCGGCCATCGCTTCATGGCCCCCGACGCGTTTTCCGTCACGAATTTCGAGGATTACGCCGCAAAGCTGCGCCGCGCCAAGGTGATGCTCGACACCGGCGAGCGCGAGGCGGCGATTGAACAGGAGGCCGCGAACCTGGCCTTTGCGCGCGGTCTTGAGATCGTCGAGGACACGGGGCTGCTGGCCGAGGTCGCGGGCCTTGTCGAATGGCCGGTGCCGCTGATGGGCGCCATCGAGGCGCGCTTCCTGACCCTGCCGCCCGAGGTGCTGCAGACCTCGATGAAGGAGCACCAGAAGTTCTTTTCCGCCCGCAATCCCAAGACCGGCCGGATCGAGGGTTTTGTCACTGTCGCCAATATCGAGGCCACGGACGATGGCGAGACGATCCTTGCCGGCAACCAGCGGGTGCTGGCGGCGCGGCTCTCGGACGGGCTGTTCTTCTGGGAAAACGACCTGCGCGAGGCGAAAGCGGGCATGACGGATTGGGCCGAGGGGCTGAAATCCGTGACCTTCCACAACAAGCTGGGTAGCCAGGCCGACCGCGTCGCCCGCATCGCGGCGCTTGCGCGCGAGATCGCGCCGATGGTCGGGGCTGACCCGGATCAGGCGGCGCGGGCGGCGGAACTGGCCAAGCTGGACCTGCGGTCGTCGATGGTCGGCGAATTCCCGGAATTGCAGGGCGTGATGGGGCGTTACTATGCGCTTGAGGCCGGCGAGCCGGAGGCCGTGGCCGACGCCGCCCGCGATCACTACTCGCCGTTGGGTCCGTCGGACGATGTGCCGACTGCTCCGGTTTCGGTGGCCGTGGCGCTTGCCGACAAGATCGACACGCTGACCGGCTTCTGGGCGATTGACGAGAAGCCCACGGGTTCGAAGGATCCGTTTGCGCTGCGTAGGGCGGCGTTGGGGGTTATTCGTCTGGTTCTACAAAACAACCTAAAACTGGAACTCCAACGGATAACTTCCGCTAGCCTAGTCATCAAAGCTAGCGCAGATAGTTTTAAAGATACCGTGGCGTATCAGGAGGCACTAGGGCAGCGATCTTCTACCTATGCAAAACGGGTAGAAAAGGCGGTAAGAAGAATTCTCACTGGCGATTTCGATCCAAACATCACGCAAACCAACGATTGGGAAAAAACAATAGCGTCGCAGCAGGAAGATCCTTCAACGCGTGTTGACGAGATGCTTTTCTACATGGTGGTGCAGCGACATCTCGAAATCAACGGGTCCGCTATCGACCTCCTCTCCTTCCTCCACGACCGCCTGAAAGTCTATCTCCGCGATCAGGGTATCCGGCATGACATCATCGACGCCGTGCTGGCGCAGCCGGGCAATGACGATCTGGTGCTGGTGGTGAACCGGGCCAAGGCGCTGAACGACATGCTGGCGACCGAGGACGGGCAGAACCTGACGCAGGGCCTCAAGCGGGCCGGCAATATCCTCGGTCAGGCCGAGGAAAAGGACGGGGTCGAATACTCCTTCGGCGCCGATCCGAAATTCGCCGAGACGGACGCGGAGCGCGCCCTGTTCGCGGCGCTCGACAGCGCCGAGCCGGCGATCAAGGCCGCCACCGCGTCCGAGGACTTCCCGGCCGCCATGTCCGCCATCGCCGGGCTGCGCGCCCCCATCGACGCCTTTTTCGAGGCGGTTCAGGTGAACACCGACAACCAGATCGTGCGCCGCAACCGGCTGAACCTGCTCAGCCGCATCCGCGAAGCAGGCCGCCAGATCGCCGATTTCACCAAGGTCGAAGGGTAAGCCCCGGCGCGGAATCAAGGCCGCAGGCCGCCGCGCCAGCGCCGGACCGGCCCCACGGTCTGGCGCTTTGTCGCCGCCGGTGCGCCGTATATATATCGTCCGGCAGTTGCCGCCATAAAGCGCGCCGCACATCTCTTGCTGCGCCAGCCCCCGGTCCGGCGCTGGCACGGCTGCGTCACGACCTGAAAACCAATCAAGCATCGGCCCATGTGGACATGGCCGCCGCGCAGCACTAAATCAGGGCGACCAGCCCCCGAGGGAAACCATGCCAAGCCTTAACGATATCCGCTCGACCTATCTCGATTTCTTCAAGCGCAACGGGCACGAGGTCGTGGCCTCCTCGCCGCTGGTGCCGCGCAACGATCCGACGCTGATGTTCACCAATTCCGGCATGGTTCAGTTCAAGAACCGCTTCACCGGGGTCGAGAAGGGCGATTATCAGCGCGCCACCTCGTCGCAGAAATGCGTGCGCGCGGGCGGCAAGCATAACGATCTGGACAATGTCGGCTATACGGCGCGCCATCATACATTCTTCGAGATGCTGGGGAATTTCAGCTTCGGCGATTACTTCAAATCCGATGCCATCCCCTTCGCATGGGAGCTGCTGACCAGGGATTTCGGTATCCCCAAGGACAAGCTGCTGGTCACCGTCTATCACACCGATGACGAGGCGGCGGAGATCTGGAAGAAGGTCGCGGGCCTCACCGACGACCGCATCATCCGCATCCCGACCGACGACAATTTCTGGCGCATGGGCCCGACCGGCCCCTGCGGCCCCTGCACCGAGATCTTCTTCGACCATGGCGACAAGATCTGGGGCGGCCCGCCCGGCTCTGCCGAGGAAGACGGCGACCGTTTCATCGAGATCTGGAACCTCGTCTTCATGCAGAACGAGCAGTTCGAGGACGGCACCATGCGCGATCTCGACATGCAGTCGATCGATACCGGCATGGGGCTGGAACGGATCGGCGCGCTTCTGCAGGGCAAGCATGACAATTACGACACCGACCTGATGCGGGCGCTGATCGAGGCTTCGGCGCACGCGACCAGTTCCGATCCCGACGGGCCGGGCAAGGTCCATCACCGGGTGATCGCGGATCACCTGCGTTCGACCTCGTTCCTGCTGGCGGATGGGGTGATGCCCTCGAACGAGGGGCGCGGCTATGTGCTGCGCCGGATCATGCGCCGCGCCATGCGTCACGCGCATATGCTGGGGGCGCAGGACCCGGTCATGCACAAGCTGGTGCCCTCGCTTGTCCGCCAGATGGGCGCGGCTTACCCCGAGCTTGGCCGGGCCCAGTCGATGATCGAGGAATCGCTTCTGTCCGAGGAAACCCGCTTCCGCAAGACGCTGGACCGTGGCCTGCGGCTGCTGGACGATGAGCTTGCCAGGCTGCCCGAAGGTGCCGACCTGCCGGGCGAGGCGGCGTTCAAGCTTTACGACACTTACGGCTTCCCGCTCGACCTGACGCAGGATGCGCTGCGCGAACAGGGGCGTGCGGTCGATATTGCCGGTTTCGACGCCGCCATGGCCGAACAGAAGCGTCAGGCGCGGGCTGCATGGGCCGGTTCGGGCGAGACCAAGGATGCCGCGATCTGGTTCGAACTGGGCGAAAAACACGGCGCGACCGAATTTCTGGGCTATGACACCGAAAGCGCCGAAGGGCAGGTCCTGTCGCTGGTCCGCGACGGGGCCGAGATCGAGACGGCCAAGGAAGGCGAGGCGGTGCAACTCGTCGTCAACCAGACGCCGTTCTATGCCGAATCCGGCGGTCAGGTCGGCGATACCGGCACGATCAGGACCGAAAGCGGTCTGGTGCGGGTCTCGGATACGAAGAAATCCGGCGGCGTCTTCATCCATGTCGGCGAAGTGACCATGGGCCAGATCGCGCGCGGGCAGGCGGCGAAGCTGGAGGTCGAGCATGCAAGGCGCGGGACGATCCGCGCCAACCACTCGGCCACCCACCTGCTGCACGAGGCGCTGCGCCGCGCGCTTGGCGATCACGTGGCACAGCGCGGCTCGCTGAACGCGCATGACCGGCTGCGCTTCGATTTCAGCCATAACAAGGCGATGACGTCCGAGGAAATCGCGCAGGTCGAAGCCGAGGTGAACGATTTCATCCGCCAGAATACGCCGGTCGAGACCCGCATCATGACCCCCGACGATGCCCGCGATCTTGGCGCGCAGGCGCTGTTTGGCGAGAAATACGGCGACGAGGTGCGCGTGGTCTCCATGGGCAAGCTGGACGGGTCCGGCAAGGGCGCGGACAAGCAGACCTATTCGCTGGAACTCTGCGGCGGCACCCATGTCGCGCGCACCGGCGATATCGGCATGTTCGCGCTGACCACGGAAACCGCTTCGGCCGCCGGGATCCGCCGGATCGAGGCGCTGACCGGGCAGGCGGCCATGGCCGAGCTGCGCCGGGTCGACCGCGAACTGTCGGAAATCGCCGGCATCCTGAAGGCGCAGGCGGGCGATGTCGTCGGCAAGGTGCGTGCGCTGTCGGATGAGCGCAAGGCACTGGCGAACGAGGTCGCGCAGCTGAAACGCCAGCTTGCCATGGGCGGCGGCGGGGCGTCGGAAGCCAAGGAGATCGCCGGGGTCAAGTTCATCGGCCGCAAGGTCGAGGGCGTGTCCGGCAAGGATCTCGGCGCGCTTGTCGACGAGATGAAGCAGCAGCTTGGCAGCGGTGCGGTGCTGGTTCTGGCCGAGGCCGATGGCAAGGCCACGGTCGCGGCGGGCGTGACCGGCGATCTGACCGACCGGATCAGCGCCGTGGCACTGGTTCAGGCGGCTACGGCTGCACTCGGCGGCAAGGGCGGCGGCGGCAGGCCGGATCGCGCACAGGGCGGCGCGCCCTCGCTGGATGCGGCGGATGCGGCCTTCGCGGCGGCGGAAGGGGTCATTGGCGCGTAAACAATGGAACAGGTCGGCGCCAAGCTGCGCGAGATGATGCCCTAAATCTCCAAGCGCAAGATGGGGGACAAGGCGCGTAACTGAACGCGTCAAAACATTGAAAAGCCCGGCAATGCCGGGCTTTATCTCGTTAATCCGCCTTCAGAGGGTAAAGCCGGAGAGCTGCGGCTGCGATGTCATCCCATTCCTCGCCCCGCTTGTGACCGGCTACAACGCAATAGAGGCGCGCTGCGAAGTCGCGGTTTGTTTCGGAACCTATTTCGCCATCTTTGGACCAATATTGCCGCGTTCGACTGAATTTTTCCTTTTCACCCTTCAGAGAAAAATGGTGGAGTTGAGCATAAAGTTCTTCGTCTAGGCCGTGTTGCTCCAGGTAACTCAGCATATCTACGACATCTTTGCGGGTGAGCCGCTCCAGCTTATCTTGCGTCATCGTCTCGAAATCCGAGGCGTCGTGACGCTCGCGCAACTGGCCTGACAACTCGCCTGAGCTGCGGTTGACCATCAGCCCGCGCTGCACGGCGGGGCGGGCGGCGATTTCCTCGGTCCAGCGGACGACGTTCTTATAGGTTTTCGCATCGAGGAAGGTCACGGCATCGCCGTAAGCCCCGCCCTGCGTGATGCGGCCATACCAGGGGAAGATGGCCATGTCGGCGATGGAATATTCCGTGCCGGCCATGAACCGGTTATCCGCAAGGTGGCGGTCCAGCACGTCCATCTGGCGCTTCACCTCCATCGTGTAGCGGTCGATGGCGTATTTGATCTTGACCGGCGCGTAATGGAAGAAATGTCCGAAACCGCCGCCGAGGAAGGGCGCCGAGCCCATCTGCCAGAACAGCCAGTTCAGCGCCTGCGTGCGCGCGGGCAGGTCATTGGGCAGGAAGGCCCCGAATTTCTCGGCCAGATAGAGCAGGATCGAGCCGGATTCGAACACCCTCAGCGCCGGGCTTACGGAATGGTCCATCAGCGCCGGGATCTTGGAGTTCGGGTTCACCCCGACAAAGCCGCTGCCGAACTGGTCGCCATCGCCGATCTGGATCAGCCAGGCGTCGTATTCTGCGCCCGTATGGCCGGCGGCCAGCAACTCCTCCAGCAGGATGGTGACCTTCTGGCCGTTCGGCGTCGCCAGCGAGTAAAGCTGCAGCGGGTGCTTGCCGATGGGAAGCTCTTTTTCATGCGTGGGGCCGGCGATGGGGCGGTTGATGCTGGCGAACTCGCCGCCATTGCCTTTTTCCCATGTCCAGACTTTCGGCGGGGTATAGTCGTCACTCATGACCTGTCCTGTTCCTGAAGGGTTATGGAGTGAACCTGTGCCCGCGCGGGCGAAAGTTCAACCGCCCCGGGCGAATAGCCGGGCCGCGCGCCCGTCGATGGCGGCAAGGCCCAGCCCGATCAGCGCCATGCCGGCGATGTGGCGGGGCAGCAGAACCTCGTTCAGGACAAGGGTGCCCAGAAGAATGGCGCTGACCGGGATCAGGAAGGTGACGAGCAGCAGGTTGGTCGCACCCGCCGTGGCGAGGATGCGGAAATAGAGAAGATAGGCGAGCGCGGTCGACAAAGCCGCCACCGCGATCAGTGCCGCCACGGCGTCCATGCCGGGCATGGGCAAGGTCCAGGGCCGGTCGACGATCAGCATCAGGGGCAGCAGGATCGCGCTCGACGCCGTGACCTGCCCGGTCGCGGTCTGGATCGGCGTCACCCCCATGGCCCGGAAGCGGCGCCCGTAGATCCCGGCAAGCGCATAGGAGACCGCACCGCCTAGGCACATCAGCTGCGCCCCCAGATTGCCGCCCATGCCGCGCAAGGCCGCCGGCCCGATCATCACCGCGACACCCAGAAAGCCCGTCAGCACGCCGGCCAGCCGGGCAGGCGTCATCCGCTCATCCACGGTCAGGAAATGCGCGAAGATCACCGTGAAAAGCGGCGTCGCGGCGTTCAGGATCGAGGCCACGCCCGAGGCGAGGCTCTGCTGGCCGGCGACGATCAGCGAGAAGGGGATGACATTGTTCAACAGCCCCATGGCGAAGAAGGCGGCCCAGACGCGGCGGTCCTTCGGCATGGACTGACCGCCAAGCCGCATCACCGCCCAAAGGATCAGCGCGGCAAGGGCGACGCGGGCGACAACCACGGTGAAGACCGGCAATTGCCGCACCGCGATCTCGTTGAAGAAGAAGGACCCGCCCCAGAGCGCCGAAAGCGCCAGCAGCATTCCCCATTCGCCGGCCCCCATCTGCCGGTTCGCGGTGGTTTCCGCCATCGTCCTGCCCTTTCCCTTTTCGCCCCTGCTAGCAGCCCCCGGGGGCGGTTGCGCGCGAAAAACGGGCGCGGCATTCCGCCGGCGCAAGGCCGGCCCGGCGCGAAGGGGCGCTGACTTCCCGCCGGGCATGGACTATGCAGGCCGAAGGTCCCGGCGAAACCCCGGGGCATGCGGTATTTTCAGGGGTTCATGTCATGGCGCGTCAGAACAACCTCGTTTCCGCCCCGATAGCCTCGACGCTGCTGGCTTTCGCGCTGCCGACGCTGGCTTCTTCGGTGCTGCAATCGGCCAATGGCTCCATCGACACGGTCTGGGTCGGGCAGCTGATCGGCGAGGATGCGGTGGCGGCCACGACCAATGGCAATTTGGTCATGTTCCTGATGACCGCCTTCGTCTTCGGCTTCGGCATGGCGGCGACGATTCTGGTCGGGCAATCCTTCGGGCGCGGCGATATCGAGGGCGCGCGCCGCGTCGTCGGCACGGCCGTGGGCACTTTCGTGCCGGTGGCGCTGACGTTGGCGGTGGTGGGCTGGTTTGTGGCCCCGCATGTGCTGGCGCTGCTGGGGACGGACCCGGCGATCACGCCGCTGGCGCGGGCCTTTCTGAAGGTCACCTTCCTGGCCCTGCCGGCGATCCTGATGATGACCATGCTGATGATGACGCTGCGCGGCAGCGGCGACGCGATCACGCCCCTGATCTTCATGATCCTTGCCGTGGTGCTGGATGTGGTGCTGAACCCGGTCTTCATCCTTGGCCTCGGGCCGGCGCCGGCGATGGGGATCGGCGGGTCCGCCTTCGCCATGGCAATCGCGAATTACACCGCGCTGATCGCCATGCTGGCCTATATCTATGCTCGCGACCTGCCCCTTCGCCTGCGCGGGGCCGAGCTGTCCTATCTGCGCCCCGATCCCTCGATCCTGATGCTGATGCTGCGCAAGGGGCTGCCGATGGGGGTGCAGATGGTCGTCGTCTCGGGCTCGATGCTGGCGATGATGAGGCTGGTGAACCGGCAGGGCGTCGATACCACGGCGGCTTTCGGGGCGACGCAGCAGCTTTGGACCTATGTGCAGATGCCGGCCATGGCGCTTGGCGCTGCGGTCAGCGCCATGGCGGCGCAGAATATCGGCGCCGGTCGCTGGGACCGGGTCGGCCAGATCACCCGGGTCGGCATCCTTTACAACATCCTGCTGACCGGCGGGCTGGTCGCGCTGCTGATCGCCGCCGACCGTCAGGCGATGGAGGTCTTTCTGGGCCGGGGCTCTGCTGCGGTCGAGATCGGCCGCCATATCGCGCTTCTGGCGACATGGGGTTTCGTGCCCTTCGGCGTCACCATGGTGCTCTTTGCCACCATCCGCGCCAATGGGCAGGTGATCTGGCCGCTGATGATCCTGATCGTCTCGCTGTTCCCGGTGCGGCTCGGCTTTGCCTATGGGATGCAGGGGGCCTTCGGCACCGATGCCATCTGGCTGAGCTTCCCTGTCGCCATGGTCGCCACCATGGCGATGGCGATCCTGCTCTATCGTTTCGGCAATTGGCGCAGCGAGCATGACATGCAGATCGCGCCTGAACGCCCGCCCGAGGCGCAGCCCGCCGCCGCGGCGCTTTATACCGAGGCCGGCCCGCCCGGCGCAGCGACCGGCGGCCAGCCCCTGCGCCCGGGCGAGGTGGCGGAGCGCTAGCCGGACAGTCTGAAACCCCGGCAACCGGCATTTCAGACCCGGACGCCGATCCGCGAGGGTTCAGCGATGCATGTCCGCGCCATGCGCGGTCTCAGCAGGCGCCGGTTCAGCGGATTCATCGGTCAATTGGCCTTCATCCTGACCGAAGACCCGGTTCCAGCGGATCGAGGACCAGAGCGAGAACCCGATCAGCGCCGCGCCGCCAAGGCCGGTCACCACCTCGGGGATCTCGACGAAGCTCTGCATGAACATGATGATCGACAGCGCCACGATGGCATAGAAGGCCCCATGTTCGAGGAAGCGGTATTGCGTCAGCGTGCCCTTCTCGACCAGCATGATGGTCATGGAGCGCACATACATCGCCCCGATGCCCAGCCCGATGGCGATGACGAACAGGTTCTGGGTCAGCGCGAAGGCCCCGATCACCCCGTCGAAGCTGAACGAGGCGTCGAGCACTTCGAGATAGAGAAACGCCCCCAGCCCGCCCTTGGCGCCGGCCTCCAGCACCTGCTGATGGCTGTCGAGGAAACCGCCCAGCACCTCGACCAGCAGGAAGGTCAGAAGCCCCCAGATCGCCGATTTGAAGAAGATCTCGGAGGAGACCGGATCGAGGAAATGGGCGAAGCCCAGCACCGTGACCAGCACGATGGCGACCTCGACGCCGCGGATCGTGGAATATTTCTGCATCTTGCCTTCCAGCCAGCGCAGCCAGTGCACGTCCTTCTCGTGGTCGAAGAAGAAGCTGAGGCCGACCATCATCAGGAAGGTGCCGCCGAAAGCCGCGATGGGAAGATGCGCCTCATGCATGATATGGGCGTATTCCTCGGGGCGGGTGGCGGCCAGGACCATGGCCTGCCAGGGGCCGATCCTGGCGGCGATCACGACGATCATCAGCGGAAAGACGATTCGCATCCCGAAGACGGCGATGACGATGCCCCAGGTCAGGAAGCGATGCTGCCATTTCGGCGTCATGTCCTTCAGCTTGTTGGCATTGACGATGGCATTGTCGAAGGACAGCGAGATTTCCAGCACCGCCAGCACGGCGCAGATGAAGAAGACGCTGGCCATGCCGGCAAGGCTGCCGGTCATCTGCCAGCCGAGGGCTGCACCAAGCGCCAGCCCGATCACGGTGACGATGAAGGCCCATTTGAAATAGTGAAGGACTCCGCTGCCAGCGGCAGCGCCTGTCGGGGTTTGCATGGTGTTTTTCCGGTGCGGCAGGCCATGTTTCAGTGCCGACATCACGAATGTGCCGCCACATCCGCCAGAGGGGCCCGGTCACCACTGCAAGTCGGCGCGAAGGCGCGCGACTGCCCCTCAGATAGGGGATTGCGGGACCAGAATTCAACCTTTCAGTTCAGGATTGGCGCAAAGTTGTTCCTGCCGATGCAGCCTTGCCACGCGGGCGAGGTTCAGCCCGCCTTCAATCGGGCGGCCTGCTTGCGCCCGGCGCTGCGCCGGGCCTCGATCATTCCGACCAGCCACAGGACGCCAAGCGTCCACAGCTCGACCGCGATGCGGAACCCGGTGCCGGCGCCGCCTGGTCGTGTCATCAGCGCATCGCCGATGACCGACAGCATGACGCAGGCAACAAAGGTCACCAGCCCGCCGCGCCCGATCACCGCCAATGCGCGCCCGATCACCGTATCGGCCAGCCAGGCCATGGGGCGGGCCAGCGGCGCCGCGACCAGCCAGGCGGCGACCAGGATGCCGACATAGCGCACCCAGTCCAGCGACCATTTGTCGACCGAGCCGACGAGGTCGCGCAGCATGTAGAAGACCTGCTTCAACTCCGGCCCATAGCGCCAGAGCTGCGCCATGGCGAGGCCGAAGATCACATAGATTGCCGCGAAGATGTTCAGCGCCGTGGCATGACGGCGCAGGACCGGCATGAAGCGTTCACGGAACAGGCCCATGGCCACGCCGGTATGAAACAGCAATTGCCAGGCGAAGGGGTTGAACAGCATCCCGCCCGAGCCGCCGCGCTGATTGGGCAGCATCTGGTTCAGCGGCAGCGACACCGCCCAGAGGGCGATGGCGCCCGCCGCGAAGGCCCAGGGCCAGCGCAGCATCAGCGGCACGGTGATCGGGGTGAAGGCCAGCACGATCACATAAAGCGCCAGCACATCGAGCAGGTTCGGCTGCATCCACAACACGCCGAGCGTGACCACATAGCCGACCGGGAAATCGACGATCCAGCGGGCATATTCCGACCAGACGGCGGTATGCGGCATCCCGGCCGCGAACAGGAACCGCGAGACGAGCGCCAGCAGGATGCCGCCGATCACCAGAGCCAGCCAGACCTGAAAGGCCCGGCGCAGGAAGCGCCTCTGGGCGGCGCGGCGGCCGTCCTTGCGTTCGACCGTCAGCCAGACCAGCCCGACCAGAAAGCCCGAGAGCAGCACGAACAGCTCTGCCGCGTCGAAGACGGCGAAATTCGCCAGGGTGACATGGCGCAGCACGCCATCGGGCATGTGATCGACCATGATGGCCGCCAGCGCGTAACCGCGCAGCATATCCAGCGCTGCGATCCGTTTCATTGCGGCAGTCTGGCCCAGTCGTCGATCAGGGCGGGGCTGTTCAGCAGCGCCTGCCGCTCGTCGCGGTCGAGGAAGCTCAGCGCCTGGCCCTGATCCTCGGCCACCGCGATCTTGGCTGCGGCCGAGATCGCCGGCAGCCGCTCGGGGACCGAGCGCGGCGGCTGTTCGGGGATCAGGGCGACATAATCCGCCCTTGCCCCGGTATCGCGCCCGAGAAGCGCCGTGGCATCGCCGGAGACGCGCAGATGGCGGGCATGATTGACCGATCCGGCCATGATCGGCGGGGTTGTGCGTTCCTCGGGCGTGACCAGCAGGCCCGCCGCCCGGGCCCAACGGCCCAGCACGGGCGATGCGCTCCAGCGCGAGGTCAGCGGTGCGAGAATCAGCCCGGCCAGGATCGGCGACAGCCAGATCAGCTGGCCCGGTGCCAGATAGGCGATGGTCACCCCGGTCACCAGACCGGCGGCGACATGGATCCAGTGCCGGTGCAGGACCACGCCCCAGCCGGGCATGGAGCCCTTGCGGACCTGGCTTTCCCAGCCGGAATTGCGCCCGATCAGGATCTCGCAGATCTGCCGGGTCTGGATCAGCATCTGCACCGGCGCGATCAGCGCCGACATGACGATCTCGAAGGCCGCACTCAGCAGGATGCGCGACTTGCCGCCGGCGCTTGCCGCCAGCGGTCGGCGCCACGCCCGGACGATCGAGAAGATCTTCGGCACCAGCAGCAGCGCCGCCGAGGCTGCCAGCAGCCAGATCATCCGCCGCGCATCGAAGGTCGGCCAGTCCGGGAACAGCTGATAGGTGTTCGGGAAATAGACCGGGCTCGACAGGATCACATTGGCGGTCAGGATCAGCCCGGCGAGGATCAGCAGCAGCCAGATCGGGCTCATCAGGAAGCTGAGCACGCCGATCATGAAATGCGCCCGGGTGATGGCGGTAAATCCGCGCCCGCCGATCAGGCGCAAATGTTGCAGGTTGCCCTGCGCCCAACGCCGCTCGCGCACGGCCATGTCCAGAAGCGTGGGCGGGCTGCCCTCGAAACTGGCGCGCAGGTCCCAGTCCAGCCGGACCTTCCAGCCGGCGCGGCGCAGCAGTGCCGCTTCGACGAAATCATGCGACAGGACGGTGCCGCCCCAGGGCGGGCGGCCCGGCAGCTCCGGCAGCCCGCAGCATTGCGCGAAGGCGGCGACCCGGATCATCGCGTTATGGCCCCAGAAATTGCCGTTATCGCCCGACCAGGCGGCGACGCCGCGGGCGATGGGCGGGCCATAGATGCGGCCGGCGAACTGGATCACGCGGGCGAAGATGGTCTGGCCGTTCACCAGAATCGGCATGGTCTGGATCAGTGCCAGCGCCGGATCGGCCGACATCCGCGCCGACATCTGCCGGATCACCTCGCCCGAGACCACGCTGTCGGCGTCGAGCACCACCATCTGGTCATAGCGCCCGCCCCAGCGGCGGACGAATTCGGCGATATTTCCGGATTTGCGCCCGGCATTGTCGGTGCGGCGGCGATACCAGACCGGCAGGGCCGCGCGCTCTCGCAGCCTGGCCGCCGTCAGCGCCTCGGCGGCCAGAACGTCGGGGTCGCGGCTGTCCGAAAGCACGAAGATCTCGCAGCGATCCGCCATGCCGAGGGCGGCCAGCTCGTCGGCAAGGGCGGCCAGAAGGCCCAGGCTTTCGGCCGGGTCCTCGTGATAGACCGGCATGACCACGGCGATGCGGGCCTTGCCGTCATCGCCCGGCGTTTCCTGCTGACGCGCCAGAAGCCCGGCCAGCATCGAGCAGAAGCTGAACCCGATCCAGGCGAAGGTGATCGTGAACAGCGTCAGCAGCACATATTGCATGAGCTGGATATTGGTCCCGAAGGCCGCCCACATCTGCCAGGCGCCAAGCCCCGCGATCAGCAGCGCCCCCCCGAAAGAGATCAGCCGCGCCGCCAGCACCTCGACCGAGGGGGCGACAAAGGCCGGACCCTGCGGCGGCGGGGCCGAGAAATCCTGCGCCGGCATCTCCAGCGGGGATTCGGGCGGCACGGCGGGGTCGGGGATCAACCGGCCCTGCCGCGCCCCGGCGCGCGTCGTCGTGCCGGCGTCTCCGGGGGCGTTTTCCATTGTCGTCATCAAGGCTCAGCCCCCGGACCAGCGGTACAGCCAGGTTTCCGTCAGATTTCCCTCCGGGCCGCGCAGCACCGCGCTCAGATCCGAGGCGCCCGAGCCGTCGGGGACATATTCGAAGGACAGGCGCAGGATGTTTTCGGCGGGCAGGCGCAGGATATAGGGATGTTCCAGCGTGCCGCGCGCCGCGCTCAGCTCGATCTCGGGATCGTCGCGGCCCTCGAAGGGGGCCAGTTCGAAATCGACGAAGAAGCTGCGGACATTCTTGCGGTTGATCGACAGGCCCGAACGGGTCGAGACGACCTGCGCCAGCGTGGTCGGGGCCACGACCTCGTTGCCGAAGCCCAGCCGATAGCCGAAATCGGTGCGGTTGCCGGCCTTCAGCGGTTCAGCCGGCTGCCAGTAGCTGACGATATTGTCATGAAACTCGCTGTCGACCGGGATCTCGATCAGGGTGACATTGCCGCGTCCCCAATCGCCGGTCGGCTCGATCCAGGCCGAGGGGCGTTTCTCATAGCGGGCCTCGGCATCCTCGTAATCGGCGAAGGCGCGCGGGCGCTGGATCAGCCCGAAGCCGCGCGGGTCCTGATCGACGAAGGCCGAGATCTGCAGCTTCGCCGGGTTGCTGAGGACGCGCCACAACTGCTGGCCGCTGCCGGTCCACATCTGCAACCCGTCGCTGTCGTGAACGGCGGGGCGATAATCGTCCTGACCGGCGCCATCGGCCGGCCCGAACCAGAACATCGAGGTCAGGGGTGCGATGCCCACATTGCTCATGTCCTTGCGCGGGAACAGGGCCACGCGCGTGGTCAGCACCGTGGCCGCGCCGGGTGCGATGACGAATTCATAGGCCCCCGCGACCGAGCGGCTGTCGAGCAGCGCCTGAATGGTGATGGTGCCGGTTTCCGGGTTCGGATCGTGGATCCAGAACTCGTTGAAGACCGGAAACTCCTCGCCCTCGGCGCTGCCGGTGCCGATGGCCAGCCCGCGCGCCGAAAGCCCGTAATGGCTGCCCCGGCCGAGGATGCGGAAATAGGAGGCGCCCTGAAACACCGCCAGCTCGTCCAGCACGTCGGGCCGGTTCAGCGCGTGGCGGATGCGAAAGCCCGACCAGCCCATTTCATCGGGGCTGGCCTGGCTGGCATCCTCGGGGAAGAAGGCCGGATCGAAATCGAAGACCGAAGGATCGAAGGGCATCGCGCGCGGCACGCCGCCGGTGACGAAATTGATCCGCACCGGCTCGTGGAAGATCATCCCCGGCGACAGCAGGTCCAGCCCGAATCCGCCGATATCCTTCCACGGATCGGCGTCGCGGCGGAAGCGGATGCCGCGATAGGCGTCGTAGTTGATATCCGCGTAAGGCCCGGTCAGTGGCCGCGAGGGGTTTTCCCAGGCGCGCGCGGAAACCCCCGCCGCAATCGCGGCGACGCTTTCGAATCCGAAAGGGGCGGCGGGTGCTGCATCGGGCGGTGCGGCCTCTTGCGCGAAGGGCTTCGCTGCGTGACCGAGCGTCATCGCGGCAGAGATAGATCCAAGGAAAAAACGGCGTTTCACTCTGGTAATATCCAAACAGAGGCTTCAATCGCCCATTATGTCATCGCGATGACAACGGCAAGAAACACGGAAGGGTGCGGCATCGAATTGGCGGAAATTCACGCAGGTTGGTTTGACAGCGGATAAATCGGCGGATTCATGCGCATATGCCAGATGATCCTTGGTAAAGAACGCGTGTAATGGATGCCGGCAGCAAGGGCTGGGCCGGGAAGGAAGGGCGTATGTTGACAATAATACTCGGATTTGAAATATCCGCTGCGCACCGGCCCCGCCGGATATCCGCTTTTCAACTGCCGAGCCGACCCATGTTTCAGCGCCCCTTCCGCAGCTTTCTTCCGATTGCCGCCCTTGCCCTTTCCGCCGCGACCCCGGCAGGGGCGCAAACCGTCGGCGAGGTGATCGCCTTCGCGGGCGCTGTCCTGCCGCATGACCTGTCCCCCTGGGGGATGTTCATGGCGGCCGATATCGTGGTGAAGGCGGTGATGATCGGCCTTGCCTTCGCCTCGGTCGTGACCTGGACGGTGCTGGTGGTAAAACTGGTCGAGATCCGGGGCGCCAATCGCAACGCGCGCGAGGTTGCCGGCATCATCGCCCGCGCCGCCGACCTGCCCGAAGCGGTGGCGGCCACGCATGGGCGCAACTCTCCGGCCGCGCAGATGCTGCGCGCGGTCGAGAGTGAGATGAACCGCTCCGCCCCGGCACTGGATGCGGCGGGCGCGGCGGGGCTGAAGGAGCGTATCGGTTCCTATCTGTCCAGCATCGTTGCCTTTGCCGGGCGTCGGGCCGGGATCGGCACCGGCGTGCTCGCCACCATCGGCTCGACCGCGCCCTTTGTCGGGCTGTTCGGCACCGTCTGGGGGATCATGAACAGCTTCATCGGCATTTCCGAAGCGCAGACCACCAACCTTGCCGTCGTGGCGCCGGGCATTGCCGAGGCGCTGCTGGCCACGGCCCTGGGTCTGGTCGCGGCGATTCCGGCGGTGGTCATCTACAACTATTTCGCCCGCGAGATCGCCGGCTACCGGATGCGCCTGAACGAGGCCGCCGCCGGGATCGAGCGACTGGTCAGCCGCGACCTCGATTTCCGCAGCCGGCAGGGGGGCTGACATGGCTGGCCGCTTTCAGGAAGGCGATACGCTTGAGGAAAACCACGAGATCAATGTCACCCCCTTCATCGACGTGATGCTGGTGCTGCTGATCATCTTCATGGTCGCCGCACCGCTGGCGACGGTGGATATCAATGTCGATCTGCCGCCCTCGCGCGGGGTCGCCTCGGAACGGCCCGATCAGCCGGTCTGGCTGACCATCGCGCCCGACCTGAGCCTGACGCTGGGACAGGAGGCGGTGACCGTGGATGGCTTGCCCGCAGCGCTCGATGCCGCGACCGAGGGCGACCGCGAGACGCGGGTCTTCCTGCGCGCCGACAAATCGGTCAGCTATGGCGAGGTGATGGAGGTGATGAACCTTCTGCGCGACATTTCCTATAACCGGATCGCGCTTGTCGGGCTGGAAAGCGGGCCGGCGGGGAATGCCGGCCCATGACAGGTTGGGGCGGCGAATTCGCCCGCTGGGGGCTTGGCGGCGCGCTTGTGCTGGCCGCGCATGTCGGGGCCGGCTTCTGGCTGGTCCAGGCGGCTGAGCGGGGCGAGATCGCCGGTCTTCCCGACGCCATTGCGATAGATCTGGCGCCGGCACCCGCCCCGGAGGAGGCCCCGGCTGCCGCCGAAAGCCCGGAGGCCGTGGCGGGCGAGGCTGAGCCTGTGCCGGATTTCACCCCGCCCGATTTTCAGGAACTGCCGCCGGTCGAGGATTTTGCGGATCTGATCCCGGACCCCGTTTCCGCCCCGGATTTCCAGCCGCCGCCGCTGACGGAACTGCCCCCGATCACCGATTTCGCAGCACTTCTGCCGGAGTCCGCGCTGCTTCTGTCCGCCTCCGAGCGGCCCATGGCCCGCCCGCCACGCCGCACGCCTGAACCGCAACGCCAGCAGACCCGGCAGGAACCGCAACAGCAGGAACCGCAACGGCAGGCCGAACCGGCGCGGCAAAGCCGGCAGGTGCAGCAGCCGGGCCAGGTGCAGCGCAAGGCCGGGGGCGGCGAGGGCCAGCGGCAGGGCAACCCGGCGGCTACGGCGCGCCAGCAGGCAGGCTGGCAATCGCAGGTCCGGTCGCGGATCGTGCGCCAGATGTCCAGCCGCCGGATACGCGGCAGCGGGCACCGGGGGCAGATGACGGTGACGGTGCGGGTCTCGATCGCGGCCAGCGGCGCGACCTCGGCCCGGTTGGTCGGGGCGACCGGCGATGCCCGGGTCGATTCGACGCTTGCGGGTCTTGCCTCGGGGATGCCGAACATGCCGGCACCGCCGAATGGCAGGGCGGCCTCCTTCGATCTGCCGATCCGCATTCAGGTGAACTGACGAAGCGCGATCAGTGGAAATCCCGTGAATTCGGCAGCACCCGCAGATTGCGCGGGTGGTGACGCCCCTGCGTGCCCGGTTTCGGTGCCGGGCCGGTCATGCCTGCCAGCCGGGCCAGCACGTCGCTGCGGTCGGTCAGTTTGCCGACAACGACATGCGTCACCCCTTCGGCCCGCTGGACCTGACCGGAAACGGCCAGAACGCGGGCGGTCATGGCGGGTTTGCGGAACGCCTCGAACACCGTCGGCCAGAGCACCAGATTGGCGCTGCCGGCCTCATCCTCCAGCGTGATGAAGCAGACCCCCTTGGCCGAGCCGGGGCGCTGCCGGATCAGCACCAGCCCGGCCAGCCGGACCGGCGCGCCATTGCGCAGCCCGGCCAGATCGCCGGTGGTGACATAGCCCTGCGCGCGCAGGCTGGCGCGCAGGAAGCGCATCGGATGGGCCTTCAGCGACAGCCGCAGGGTCTGGTAATCGGCGACGACCTGCTCGCAGACCGGCATGGCGGGCAGGGGGGCTGCGGGTTCCTCGCCCTCGTCCTGCGCGAAAAGCGGCAGCGCCGGCGCGTCCTTCAGCGCCCGGGCGTCCCACATCGCCGCCCGCCGGTCGCGCCCGGTCGAACCGAAAGCGTCGCCTTCCGCCAGGCGTCGGATCGCGGCGGCACCCAGGCGGGCGCGGCGTTGCAGGTCTTCGGGGGAAGCATAGGGCACGTCGCGGGACGCAATCAGCCGTGCGACCTCCTCGGCCCGGGTGCCGTCGATCTGGCGCAGACCCAGCCGCAGCGCGAAACCGCTGTCGCAGGGCTCCAGCAGGTTGTCCCAATCCGAGTAATTCACATCCGCCGGCAGCACGGTGACACCATGTTCGCGCGCATCGCGCACGATCTGGGCCGGGGCATAAAACCCCATCGGCTGACTGTTCAGAAGCGCGGCTGCGAAGGCGGCCGGATAGCGCAGCTTCAGCCAGGACGAGACATAGACCAGATGCGCGAAGGCCGCCGCATGACTTTCGGGAAAGCCGTAATCGCCAAAACCCTTGATCTGGTCGAAGCAGCGCCGGGCGAAATCGGGGTCATAGCCGCGCCCGACCATGCGCCCGACCATCTTGTCCTGCAACTCGCCGATGGTCCCGCGCGAGCGGAAGGTGGCCATGGCACGGCGCAGCTCGTTCGCCTCGGCATCCGAGAACTCGGCCGCGACCATGGCGATCTTCATTGCCTGTTCCTGGAAGATCGGCACGCCCTTGGTGCGACCGAGGATCCCACGCAATTCATCCGGGTCATGGGGCGCGGCGGGCGAGGGGTATTCCTCGGCCTCCTTGCCATTGCGGCGGCGCAGATAGGGATGGACCATGTCGCCCTGGATCGGGCCGGGGCGGACGATGGCGACCTCGATCACCAGATCATAGAAACATTGCGGGCGCAGGCGCGGCAGCATGTTCATCTGTGCCCGGCTTTCGACCTGAAAGACGCCGACGCTGTCGCCCTTCGACAGCATGGCGTAAACCTCGGGGTCTTCGGGAGGCAGGTTGGCGAGCGTGAAATCCTTTCCGTAATGCGCTGAGATCATGTCGAAACATTTGCGGATGCAGGTCAACATCCCAAGCGCCAGCACATCGACCTTGAGGATCCCCAAAGCGTCGATATCGTCCTTGTCCCATTCGATGAAGCTGCGTTCGGGCATGGCGCCATTGCCGATGGGGACGGTTTCGGTCAGCGGTCCCTCGGTCAGGATGAAGCCGCCGACATGCTGGGACAGGTGGCGCGGCATGCCGATCATCTGCTCGGCCAGGCGGATGGTCATCGCCATGCGCCTGTCGCACAGGGGCAGCCCGGCCTGATCCGCATGTTCCAGATCTTCGCCCCAACTGCCCCAGACGGTATTCGCCAGTGCCCCGGTCACGTCCTCGGACAGGCCCATGGCGCGGCCGACTTCGCGGATGGCGCTGCGCGGGCGGTAATGGATCACCGTCGCGCAAAGCCCGGCCCGGTCGCGACCGTATTTGGCATAGATATGCTGGATCACCTCCTCGCGGCGTTCATGTTCGAAATCGACGTCGATATCGGGCGGCTCGTCGCGGGATTCGCTGATGAAACGCTCGAACAGCAACTCGCTGGTGGCCGGATCGACCGGGGTGATGCCCAAGACATAGCAGACCGCGCTGTTCGCGGCGGAACCGCGCCCCTGGCAGAGGATGTCCTGGCTGCGGGCGAAGCGGACGATTTCATGCACGGTCAGGAAATACTGGGCGATGCGTTTCTTCGCGATCAGGGTCAATTCGTGCCGCAACTGGGCGCGGACCTTGTCGGGGATGCCAGAGGGATAGCGTTCGGCGGCGCCCTGCCAGGTCAGGGTGGCCAGATGATCCTCGGGCGTCTGGCCTGCGGGCACGGTTTCGCGCGGATATTCATAGGCGAGATCCGTCAGCCGGAAATCGCAGGCATCGGCGATGCGGCGCGATTGTGCCAGCGCATCGGGCCAGCGGGCGAAAAGCCGCGCCATTTCCGCCGGCGATTTCAGGTGCCGTTCGGCATTGGAGTTCAGCAGGCGACCGGCGCGGTCGATGGTCACGCCCTCGCGGATACAGGTCATCACGTCCTGCAGGGGGCGGCATTCGGGCGCGTGGTAATGCACGTCATTGGTGGCGAGAAGCGCCAGCCCCGAAGCCCGCGCCGCCCGTTCCAGCCGGTTGATCCGGGCCACGTCATCGCCGCGATAAAGATAAGAGGCCGCGACATGGCCCAGCCCCGGCAGCCGCGCGGCCAGAGCGGGCAGGGCGGCCAGTTCCGCCTTGTCGCAATGCTCGGGCGGGGTCCAGATCAGTTGCAGCCCCTCGGCGTGACCCGCCAGATCGTCCAGGCTCAGGTCGCATTGCCCCTTGGCCTGCCAGTTGCCGTCCAGATCGTGCCGCCGCCCCTTGGCGATCAGCGTCGAGAGCCGCCCGTAAGCCGCCCGGTCCTTCGGATAGGCCAGAAACGCGGTGCCATCGGCCAGCACGATCCGCGCCCCGATCACTGGCCGCATCCGCGCCTTCAGCGCCGCCACATGCAGCCGCACCACGCCGGCGAGGCTGTTCAGGTCGGCCACCCCGATCGCGTCATAGCCGAGCGCATGGGCGGTCGCGACCAGATCCTCGGCCGGGCTGGCGCCGCGCAGGAAGGAAAACGGCGTGGTCACGCCAAGCTCAATGAAAGCGGCGCGGGGGTTGGGGGCGAAATCCCCGGTCAGGGGTGCGCGGCGCGGGCGGTCATGGTCGGGCATCAGGCGAAGACCCCCTGCACGAACCAGCGGGGCGGCCCGCCGCGCCCGTCGCCGGCCAGCCCCTCGCGATAGAGCCACAGACGCTGACCGGTCTCATCCTCGACCTTGTAGTAATCGCGCAGCCTCGTGCCGGGCCGGTCGAGCCACCATTCCGGCGCGATCCGTTCCGGCCCCTGCCAGCGGGCAATGCGGGTCGGGTGGCCGCGCCACTGGAATTGCGCCGGCGGGCCTTTGGGAACGGCATAGAGGACACGAACCTCCTCGGCGGGATCGAAGATGCGCAGGGGGCGGTCTTCGGGCTGGTCCTGCGCGTTCGGGGCCGGGGCGGTGGCCGCGACCTCTCCCCGGCTGCGTTCGGGGATATGGCTGTTCAGCACGACAGGCCGCAGCAACCGGTCCGGCCCGAAACGCGCGGCCAGCCGGTCGATCAGGCGCGGCAGGTCGCGGCTGTCATCGCGGCGGCCGGTCAGGTCGCGCTGGCTGGGGGCGAAGGTTTCGGTCTCCGGCGCGGCCAGTTCGATCAGGTCGAAGCCGAAACCGGGGTCGATCTTCTCCAGCCGCTCGCGGAACAGGAAGGCGATATGGTCGGGGTCGCGGGTGGGGGTGGCGGCGCCGGCCTCGATCCAGCGCATCTCGCCATCGGTGCGCCAGACTGACAGCCGCAGCCGCCGCGCGCCCTGCGCCGCCGCCGCAAGCGCGCGGCAAAGCGCGGCTGAGAGATCGGGCAGGTGATGGGTCGGGTCCTGTACCGGCTCGGGCAGCCGCGCCTCGATCCGGAAGCGGGCCGGGGGATGGGGCGGGTTGATCGGCTCGGCCAGGCGGCCGCTCAACTGGTCCAGCCGGATCAGTGGGTTATCGGCGGCATCGTGGCGATTGAAGCGCCGAGCCAGGGTGATGCGCGGCATGGCGGCCAGATCGCCCACCGTCTTCAGCCCGAGCCGGCGCAGCAGCAGGACCGTATCGCCTGAAAGCCGCAGGGCTGAGGCCGGCAGCGGATGCGCGGCCTCGGTCTTGGTCGCGATGCGTCCGGGGTCCAGCCGTGCCAGCGCCCAGGCCGCGCCCCATGTCGGGGCGAAGGCGGCCTGCGCCAGATGGCCGAGCCTGCCGAATTCGGCCACCATCGCCGCCATCATCCCGACCTCTCCCCCCCACAGATGGGCGCTGCCGGTGATGTCCATGACCAGCCCGGCAGGGCCGGGGCCGCTGGCATCCATGGCGGTCCAGGGGCAGAAGCGCCGCGACCAGAGCGCCAGTTGCGCCAGTGCCGCCGCATCGCCTTGGGGATCGGCGGGGGCAGCGTGCAGGGCCGGGCAGAGCGCGCGCATATCGGTCAGCCGCGCGCCGGGGGCGATGCCGGCGGTTTGGGCAGCGGCATTCGCGGCATGGATGACCGGTCCGTGCCCGCCCTCGATCCAGAGCGCGACAGGGGGGTCAGCCGGCGGCGCGGCCCCGGTCTGCGGCTGGCTGTGTGTCGTCCGGCGCAGATGGCGTTCCATCGCGAAACTCGGCAGCGAAATGCAGGCGATCCGGCGTGGCGGGGTCATGGCCGACCACCCAGATGCCGGGCCGCTTGTCGCGCGAGCGCAGCAGTTCCACACGCCAGAGCGCCGCGCCCGGGGCGGCCGGATCCTCCGGGTTCAGCGCCGAGGGCAGGGCGCCGATCCGCCAGCGGTCGCGCAGCGCGCTCGGTTCGGCCCGCGCAGCATGGCGGATCAGCCAGAGGGTGACGCCATGCGCCTCGGCCCGCAGGGCGAGGCGGCGCGTGGCGGTGAAGCTGAGTGCCGTGGGATTGCCGTGGATTTCCGCCACCACCGCCGCAAGCGCGGGGCAGGTCAGCCCTTCTTCGGCGGCGGCCAGAACGTCGCGGGGATGGGCCGGTCGCATCAGTAGCGCCGCGCCCGATCTCAGCCAGGGGCGCCCGGTCAGCCGCGCGCTCTGCCGGTCCTGAAGCCACAGGACCGGCCCGGTCAGATGCGCCGACAGGAAGCCCGCGAATGCCCCGTCCGCTGCCGCGAAAACCTCGGCGCTGCGGGCCGGATGGGGCGGGACAGAGACAGCATTCGCGGGGATATCGGCGAGGGTCATACATGTTCAGATGGCTGAAAGTTCTTCTTTTGTTCTATCCCCTTTGCCATGCCCGAGTCAAATTCGGCGACCCCTTGGCCGCCGTCTTTCCGCATCTGGTGGAAGGTTGCGGGCCGGACCACAAGATCCGGCCCGTCTTGGCCTATCCGAACATCGAATTCGGGATCAGCAGCGCGATCTGCGGGATCAGGATGATGAGAATCAGTCCGACGATCATCGCCAGCAGGAAGGGCGCCACGCCGCGGAAGACCGTGGTCAGCGGCACGTCGCCGGCCACGCCGCGCACGACGAAGACGTTCAGCCCCACCGGCGGGGTGATCATCCCCATCTCGATCACGATCACCGCGACGACGCCGAACCAGATCGGGTCGAAGCCCATGGCGACGATCACCGGGAAGACCACCGGGATCGAGATCACCAGCATCGACAGCCCGTCCATGAACATCCCCATCGCCACATAGGCGAGGATGATGACCAGAAGCGTCCCGTAAGGCCCGAGCCCCAGCGATTGCAGCCCCTCGCCAAGCGTGGCCGGGATCTGGGTCACGGCGAAGAACGGGTTCAGCACATTGGCGCCGATCACGATCATATAGAGCATGGCCGAGGTTTTCAGCGTGTCCAGCAGTGCCTCGTAGAAACCCTGCCAGTTCAGCTTGCGGGTCAGAAGCGCGATCAGGATGACCAGACCGGCACCGATGCCCGAGGCCTCGACCGGGGTGAAGGCGCCGACATAGATGCCGCCGATGGTCAGCACCATGACGCCCAGAAGCGGCGCGGCATGGCCGAGAATGCGGAAGCGTTCGCCCATCGGGACATTCGGGCCGGCGGGGGCCTCGGTGGGATTGCGCAGGGCCATCAGCCAGACGGTGGCGATGAACAGGATCATCAGCAGCGCACCGGGCAGGATGCCGGCCATGAACAGCCGGCCGATGGATTGCTCGGTCAGGATGGCGTAGATCACGAAGCCGGTCGAGGGCGGGATCAGGAACCCCAATGTGCCGCCCGCCGCGACCGAGCCGGTGGCGAGGCTGTCGGCATAACCCAGCCGCTTCATCTCGGGCAGGGCGACCTTGCCGATGGTGACGGCGGTGGCGACGGAGGAGCCGGAGACAGCGGAAAACGCCGCGCAACCCAGCACCGAGGCCGAGGCCAGCCCGCCCCGGAAATGCCCGACCCAGGCATAGGCGGCGTCATAGAGCCCGCGCGAGAAGCCCGCCGCCGAGGCGATATTGCCCAGCAGCACGAACATCGGCACCACGATCAGCGTCTCGCTGGCGACGGCGCCATAGCTTTCGGTCAGGATCAGGGCGCCGGCGGTGCGGAACCCTTCCAGCGCCCACATGCCGAAGAAGCCCGCCAGCAGCATGGCGAAGGCGACCGGGGTGCGGAAGACCATCAGGATGAACAGAAGGGCGATGCCCAGAAGGCCGACTGTCGTGCCGCTCATGCCCGGCCTCCGCGCTTGAGGATGTCGATCAGCTGCACGGCGAAGATCAGCACGCAAAGCGCCGCGCCGATGCCCAGCACGGCATAGAAGGGCCAGACCGGCAGGTCGAGCATATTGGTCGCATCCTCGTATTCCCAGGCATCCAGCGCCTTCAGCGCCGCCCGCCAGACCAGCACCGACAGCACGAAACCCGAGAGCAGCCGAGAGACCACGTCGCCAAGCAGACGGCCCACCGCGCCGATGGCATTGTCGAAGACATCGACACCGACATGACCGTTATGCAGCGTGCAATAGGGCAGCGCCGCCATGACCAGCACCACGGCGGTCAGCTGGTTGATCTCGTTCAGCCCCAGAAGCGGCGTGCCGAAGACATAGCGCAACATCACGCCGGTCGAGATGATGACGACCATGAAGATCAGCGCCAGCCCGGCCAGCCAGGCCAGCCAGAGCGTGACCCGGTCGAGAAGCCGGGTCCGGCGTGCATCGGTTACGGCCTGCATGAACTGGTCCTCCCATCGGGTGCGCGGGCAAATGCCACGCCATCGGAAATCAACACTGCTTATCCTCCTGGCTGATCGGGCCCGCGTCGGGCGCGGGCCGCAAAAGATTCAGCGTACATGCAGCTTAAGGGCGACGGTGCGGCTTGAAAAATAGAAAGCGGTCAATTGGGGATAAAATTTTGCTATAGGAACACCTTCATTATTTGGGCTTGGAATATCTTTCAGGAATTTGACTAGCAAAAAATTATGAAACTTGCCGTGCTTCAAATTTGCGCAGAGGGACCCGCGGGTGCAATCCTGCCATCAGCCCGTCTTGCCGGCCCTACGGAGGAAAACCATGACCAAGAAAACCGCCCTCGCGATTTCAGCCCATGCCGCCGATTTCGTCTGGCGCTGCGGCGGGGCCATCGCGCTTCATGCCGAGAAGGGCTATGATGTCACCGTCGTCTGCCTGTCTTTCGGCGAGCGCGGCGAAAGCGCAAAGCTGTGGAAGCTGGACGGCATGACCATGGACCGGGTCAAGGCCGCCCGCCGCGCCGAATCCGAGAAGGCGGCCAAGGCGCTTGGCGTGCATGACCTGATCGAGTTCGACCTTGGCGATTATCCCCTGCACCTGACGCAGGAGGACAAGTTCCGGCTGGTCGAGGTGATCCGCAAGGTCCAGCCCAGCTTCATGCTGAGCCACAGCCAATACGATCCCTATAACACCGACCACATGTATGCGACCCAGGTGGCGCTGGAATGCCGGATGATCGCCCAGGCCTGGGGCCATAACCCGGGCGAGAAGGTGCTGGGCGCGCCGCAGCTTTACCTGTTCGAGCCGCACCAGACCGAGCAGATGGGCTGGAAGCCCGATACCTTCCTCGACATCACTCCGGTCTGGGACAAGAAACGTGCCGCCATCGAATGCATGGAAGGGCAGGAACATCTGTGGGAATATTACACCCGCGTCGCCGAGAACCGCGCCAATCACTTCATGCGCAATTCCGGCGGGCAGGGCGGCGGTCGCAAGGCGAAATATGCCGAGGGCTTCCAGTCGATCTTCCCGCGCACCGTCGACGAGCTTTGATCCGTCCTGCCGCGCCGGTCGATCCGGCGCGGCCTTTCGACCGGCAATGCGCGAAGGGCCGGTTCTCATCCCAGTGAAGGAAATGCCATGTCCGCGCCCACCAATCCCGGTTTCGACCTCGCCCATCTCGGCCATGTCGAGATGCTGACCGACAGGTTCGACGAGAGCCTTGATTTCTTCACCCGCGTCTATGGGCTGAAGCTGTCGGGGCTCGACGCGGACAGTGCCTATCTGCGGGCCTGGGACGATTACGAACATTGCACGCTGAAACTGACCCGGGCCGGCACCACCGGGGTCGGGCATATCGCCTATCGCGCCGCCTCGCCCGAGGCGCTGGAACGCCGGGTCGCCGCCATCGAGGCCTCGGGCTACAAGACCCATGGCTGGATCGAGGGCGACCAGAGCCATGGCCGCGCCTTCCGTTTCGAGGATCCGTTCGGCCATGTCTTCGAGATCTATTACGACACCGTCTGGTTCGAGCCGCAGGAGGAGACCGAGCGTGCGGCGCTGAAGAACACCGCCAGCGCCTTCACCGGCGCGGCACCCCGGCGGATCGACCACCTGAACCTGTTGTCGGACGACGTGACCGAGTTCCGGCGTTTCATGGAAACCTGTCTCGGCAGCCGGGTGACGGAATATATCCAGCTCGACAATGGCAGGCTTGGCGGCTGCTGGTTCACGGTGAACAACAAGACCTATGACCTTGCCTGCACCGAGGAACATGGCGGCGGCATGGGGCGGCTGCATCACGTCACCTATGCCACCGATCAGCGCGAGGACATCCTGCGCGCCGCCGATATCTTCCTTCAGAACGGCGTCCATATCGAGACCGGCCCGCACAAGCACGCGGTGCAGGGGACGTTCTTCCTTTATGTCTGGGAACCGGCGGGCAACCGGGTCGAACTGGCCAATGCCGGGGCGCGGCTGATCCTGGCGCCGGACTGGCAGCCGGTGAAATGGACCCAGGCCGACCGCATGAAGGGGCAGGCCTGGGGGCTGAAAACCATCGAATCCTTCCATACTCACGGCACCCCGCCGGTCAAGAAAGGCTGAACCATGACAAAGGTTGTCCGGAATATCACCCGCGCCCCGGCGGCGGTCATCGACGCGCTGGCAGAGGCCGGCGTCGCCACCGTTCACGAGGCGCAGGGCCGAATCGGCTGCCTGCAATCCTACATGCGCCCGATCTATGCAGGCGCCCGCATCGCCGGATCGGCGGTGACGATCAGCGCGCCGCCCGGCGATAACTGGATGGTCCATGTTGCCATCGAGCAGTTGCAGGATGGCGATGTGCTGGTTCTCGCCCCGACCTCGCCCTGCGATAACGGCTATTTCGGCGATCTGCTGGCGACCTCGGCCATGGCGCGGGGCTGCCGGGGGCTGGTGATCGACGCCGGCGTCCGCGACGTGCGCGACCTGACCGAGATGGGTTTCCCGGTCTGGTCGAAGGCCGTCAGCGCGCAGGGGACGGTGAAGGAGACGCTGGGTTCGGTGAACGTCCCCATCACCTGCGCCGGGCAGGCGATCGAGGCGGGCGATGTGATCGTGGCCGACGATGACGGGGTTTGTGTGGTCAAACGCGCCGATGCCGAGGCGGTGCTGGCCGCAGCAACGAAGCGGCTGGAGGCCGAGGAGGCGAAGCGCAAGCGGCTGGCCGCGGGCGAATTGGGGCTCGATATCTACAATATGCGGCCCCGGTTGGAGGAGAAGGGGTTGAAATATCTTTAGGCGGGAAGGGGGCGCTGCCCCCTCTTGTCCGGTTCCCGGGTAATTCACCCCCGAGGTATTTGGCCACCGAAGAAGGAAGCGGCGGATGATCCATGATGACGGCGTGCCCTGCCTGTGGATGCGGGGCGGAACCTCGAAAGGGGCGTATTTCCTGGCCTCGGACCTGCCGGCGGATGAGGCGGCGCGGGACGATCTGCTGCTGCGCGTCATGGGCAGCCCGGATGCGGCGCAGATCGACGGGATCGGGGGGGCGGATCCGCTGACCTCGAAAGTGGCGATCCTCGGGCCGCCTTCTCGCACGGATGCGGATGTGGATTACCTGTTCCTGCAGGTTTTCGTCGACCGGCCGCTTGTCTCCGGCGCGCAGGGCTGCGGGAATATTCTGGCCGGCGTCGGCCCGGCAGCCATCGAGCGCGGGCTGGTCGTGGCCGAGGATGGCGAAACGGTGGTGCGCATCCATATGCTGAACACCGGAGAGATCGCCGTGGCGCGGGTCAATACGCCGGGCGGGCGGGTGCGTTACGATGGCGAGGCCGCGATTGACGGGGTGCCGGGGACCGCCGCGCCGATTCCGCTGATGTTTCAGAACATCGCCGGCTCCATGACCGGGGCGCTGCTGCCGACCGGGAATGCCGTCGATGTCGTCGAGGGCGTGGACTGCACGCTGATTGACAACGGCATGCCCATCGTGGTCATGCGGGCCGCCGATTTCGGGCTGACCGGGCAGGAAAGCCGCGAGGATCTGGACGCCGATGCCGATCTGAAGGCGCGGATCGAGAAGATCCGGCTGGCGGTCGGGCCGATGATGAATCTGGGCGATGTGACCGAGAAATCGGTGCCGAAGATGACGCTGGTTTCAAGCCCCGCGCATGGGGGCGCGATCAATACCCGCAGCTTCATTCCGCATCGCGCCCATGCCACCATCGGCGTTTTTGCCGCCGTCAGCGTGGCCACGGCCTGCACCTTGAAGGGCTCTCCGGCGGCGGAACTGGCCTCGATCCCGGCGGATGGCCGCTATCTGGTCGAGCATCCGGGCGGCGCGGCCGAGGTGTTGATCGAGACGGATGGCGCAGGCAGGATGGTTGCCGCAGGCACCCTGCGCACGGCACGGAAGCTCTTTGACGGGCGTGTCTTTCCGCGCGCCTGATTTACAGGAGATGCGTCCATGAATGTATTGAAGTTTATTGCTATTTCCTGCGTGATCTGGTTGGGGGCCGCACCTGGCAGGGCTGCGGTGCTGGATGTGGTCAAGCCTGCGGTCACCTGTGCCAGTCTGATCGGCACCGATATGGGCGCCATCGGCGGCGAAGGCAGCGAGATCACCGGCGCCGAGGAAACCACCAGCGATGGCATCCCCGTGTGCAGCGTCACCGGCAGGCTGGCGCCGCAGGTGAACTTTCAGGTGATCCTGCCCATGGAAAGCTGGACGCAGCGCTATCTGCAACTCGGCTGCGGCGGGCTGTGCGGGAATATCACCCTGCGCTCGGGTGCCTCGACCGGGTGCAAGGTGCTGAACGATGGCGGTTTCGTCATGGCCGCGACCGATATGGGGCATGGCGGCAATGACGGCAGATGGGGCCTCGATGCGACCCAGCGGGCCGATTTCGCCTATCGCGCCCAGCATCTGACCGTCGAGGCGGCGAAGGCGCTGATCGCGGCCTATTACGGCCAGCCGCAGCAATACAGCTATTTCAACGGTTGCTCGGATGGCGGGCGCGAGGGGCTGATGGCGGCGATGCGCTTCCCCGAGGATTTCGACGGCGTCATTGCCGGCGCGCCGGCGATGCTGTTTCAGGTGCAGAATACGCTCTATCACGGCTGGATGGCGGCCTCGAATTACAATGAGCGGGGCGAGGTGATCCTGACCTCGAAGAAGCTGCCGGCACTGCATGCGGCGGTGGTCGCCGCCTGTGACGAGACCGATGGCGTAAAGGACGGGCTGATCGCCCAGCCGGCACTGTGCGAATTCGATCCGCACCGGATCAGTTGCCCGGCCGATGCGCCGGAAACGGACCGGTGCCTGACCGGCGCGCAGGTCGAGGTGGTGCGGAAATTCTATGCCGGACCGCAGGATGCCGCGACCGGGGCCTATCTGACCGCCGGCCAGCCGCTTTACGGCTCCGAGCTGAACTGGCAGGGCGTCTATGTCGCAGATAATGCCGACAGCGAATTGTTTTCGCAGATGATTGTCGATCCGGTTCTGAAATATCTGGCCTTCGATCCGGCCCGGCCCGAGATGACACTGGCCGATCTGGACTTCACCGAGGCGGTGCTGGACGATTTGCGCCCGCGCCACCCGCTGTTCGATGCCACCAGCCCCGATCTTTCGGGTTTCAATGCCGCCGGCGGCAAGCTGATCATGTGGCATGGCCTGGCCGATCCGCATATCTCGCCGGCCAATACGCTGGCCCTGCACACGGGGATCGAGGCGATTCTGGGGGCCGAGGCGATGGCCGGTTTCGAACGTCTCTATCTGTTGCCCGGCGTCGATCATTGCGGCGGCGGCGAGGGGCCGAGCCATCTGGACCTGCTCAGCCCGATGATGGCCTGGGTCGAGGACGGCGCCGCACCGGGTGCGATCATGACCGCAACGGCGGGCGAGGCGTCCAGCTTCGGCCAGCCGGACGGGGTGGGCGGTGGCGGCGGACGTCCGGCACCGCTCGATCTGGGCGTGGCGCCGCTGCCCGAGATGACGCGGCCCGTCTATCCCTATCCGCATCTGGCCGGCTGGTCGGGCGAGGGCGATGTGCATGACGCCGCCACCTGGTCCGAGGGGCCCGCGGCCGAGATCGTCCGCCTGCGCGACTGGCCGGGGGCCGACCTGTTCGCACCTTATGCCTTCGCCGACTAACCCAAGAGTGGTGCGGCGGCTCACCGGATCGCCGTGCCGTTCTGACTGAAAGCACTAGTTAACATTATGACATTCATAGGGTTATGATGGCCGCGCCGGTCCCTCTGACCGGCGCGGAGGAGACCATGCAGCCCAGCATTCGCCATATGCGCATGTTTCAGACATTGGCCGAAACCCATTCGGTAACCCGCACGGCCGAGATCTGTCATGTCTCGCAACCGGCGGTGACTCAGGCCATGAACAAGCTGGAACGCGATGCCGGCCAGCCCTTGTTCCAGCGCAGCCCGCAGGGGATCTTTCCGAACGAGGCCGGGCAGGCGATGGCGCATCGGACAAGGCGGGCGCTGGCTTTCCTCGATGCGGCCATGGCCGACATGGCCCGCGCGATCCGCTTTCAGGCGACGCGGCCCCAGCTTCAGGCGCTGATCGCGGTCACCGAGACCGAGAATTTCACCCTTGCCGCGCGCCAGCTCGGGCTGGCGCAGCCGACCGTGCATCGCTCGGCCTCGATGCTGGAACAGGCGGCGGGCCTGCGCTTCTTCGAACGCACCGCCCATGGGCTGATCGCCACCCGTGTGGCACGGCAACTGGCGCAGGCGGCGCGGCTGGCATTCGCCGAGATGGAACAGGCCGAGGCCGAACTGGCCGCCCTGGCCGGGCGAGAGGTCGGGCGCATCACCATCGCCGCCTTGCCGCTGTCGCGCTCGACCCTGCTGCCCGGCGCGATGCTGGCCTTCCGTCAGGCCCATCCGGGTATCCCTTTCGAGGTCATCGACGGCCGCTATGACGAGCTTCTGGCCGGGCTGCGCCGGGGCGAGATCGACATGATGATCGGTGCGCTGCGCATCCCGAGCCCGATCGAGGATATCCATCAGGAGCCGCTTTTCG
Organism: uncultured Paracoccus sp.; assembly: GCF_937873615.1. Lineage (GTDB taxonomy): Bacteria > Pseudomonadota > Alphaproteobacteria > Rhodobacterales > Rhodobacteraceae > Paracoccus. Next base: position 77,169 of record NZ_CALMYP010000057.1, on the reverse strand, counting down.
ACGATTCCGTGGTCATCGTCGCCGGGCGCGACCACCCGCTGCTGGCGCAGGACAAGGTGTCGCCCGCCGATCTTTCCGCCTATCCTTGGGTGGTCGCCCGCCCCGGCACACCGATCCGCGCGGCGCTGGAGGCGCTTCTGCCCGAGGACAGCATTCGCGGCGCCATCGTCACCTCCTCGGTGATCCTGCTGCGCGAGATCCTGCGCAAGTCGGATTACCTCGGCGCGCTGTCGCGGGTGCAGGCCCTGCCCGAGGGCGAGGCCTCGGCGTTCGGTGTGCTGCCGCTGGAGCTGCCCGAATCGCTGCGCCCCATCGGCATCACCACCCGCGCCGGATGGGAGCCGACGGCGGCGCAGCGCGAATTCCTGGACCTGCTCCGCGAAGGTGCGGCGTCGATGAGGGACGCGCAATCCTGACGCGCCGCCGGTCGCGCGCGCAGCGACCTGAGCTGAGAAGAACCGTCCTGCCATGACATGCGCAGTCCTTCCCTGAGGAGGGGTGGCCCAATGCCGTTCTGGCCGGCGGATTATCCATCTATGCGAGAGTTGGGCGCCGTCACAAAACTGAAAGACGAAGCGTGTATCGGTCTGCGTGGTGACATGCCGGTTGCGGCATCATGACGATTCACGAGAACGAGGAAACCGACAATGGATATCAGATCGACAGTGCACCTGTCCTGGGACGAGTTTGACGAACTGCGCAACCCGCGGCCCGCAGAAAGCGATTTCGACCGGGTGGTCGAGGCTGCCGTTTCGCGGCGCGGCTTCCTGGGCGGGGCACTGGCTTTCGGGTCGGGCGCGATGGTGTTCGGCTCGGGTGTTCTGGCTCAGGCCACGTCGGCGCGCGCGCAGGCTGCCGCTTTCGCCTTCGAGCCAATCGGAATTGCGACCGATTTCGATATTCATGTGCCGCAAGGCTATCACTGGCAGCCGCTGGTGAAATGGGGGCAGGCGCTGTTCTCGGATGCCGAGGGCGCCTGGTCGCCCGAGACCGGCGTGCCGGTGGAGATGTCCGACAAGGTCTTCGGCGAGAATACCGACGGGATGGAGACCTTCGAGCATGACGGCCATGTGCTGCTGGCCATCAATTCGGAATATGTGAACCCCGAGATCAACCTGCCGGCGGCCTCGGAAGGGGTGCCGCAGACCGCCGACGAAGTGACCTTGCTGAAGAACATGCAGGGCGTCACCGTCATGGAAATCGCCGATGCCGGCAATGGCTGGCAGGTCGTGCTGGACAGCCCCTATAACCGCCGCATCACCCATGAAACGCAGATGACCATGGACGGCCCGGCCGCCGGGTCCGATCTGGTGAAGACGAATGCCGACCCCGAGGGTTTGTCGCCCAAGGGCACGATGAACAATTGCGGTTCGGGCAAGACGCTCTGGGGCACCTATCTGACCTGCGAGGAAAACTTCAACGGCTATTTCGGCGCCACCGGCAGCTTCGAGGAAACCGACGGCCTGGTTCGCTATGGCATCGGCGGCGAGGGGCGCTATGCCTATGAGAAATTCGATCCGCGCTATGATCTTTCGCAGGAACCGAATGAGCCGAACCGGCATGGCTGGGTGACCGAGATCGACCCCGCCGACCCGGAAAGCACCCCGGTCAAGCACACCGCGCTTGGGCGTTTCAAGCATGAGAATGCCGAAATGGTGCAGGCCGCCGATGGCCGGATCGTGGTCTATATGGGTGACGACGAGCGCGGCGAGTTCATGTATCGCTACGTCTCGAACGGCACCTGGGCCGAGGGTCAGCCGACCGATGGGCTGTTGTCTGACGGCACGCTCTATGTTGCCCGGTTCAACGATGACATGACCGGCGAATGGCTGGCGCTGACGCCCGAAACCACCGGCATGAGCATCGAGGACGTGCTGGTCTTCGCCCGCCTTGCCGGCTCGGCGGTGGGTGCGACGACCATGGATCGCCCGGAATGGATCGCCGCCCATCCGCACCGGGTCGAGGCCTATTGCGCGCTGACCAACAACTCCAAGCGCGGCGGCGATGGGATGCCGGTCAATGCCGCCAACCCGCGCGAGACCAACGAATACGGCCAGATCATTCGCTGGCGGCCTGCGGATGAGGATCACGGTGCCGATAGCTTCACCTGGGATCTCTATGTGATGGCTGGCAACCCGGAGGTCTATGACAACATCTATGGCGGGTCCGAAAACGTGACCGCCGGCAATTTGTTCAACTCTCCCGACGGGATGGCGTTCTCGTCCGACGGGATGCTGTGGATCCAGACCGATGGCGATGACAGCAACGAGGGCGACTTTGCCGGCATGGGCAATAACCAGATGCTGATCGGCAATCCCGATACCGGCGAGATCGCGCGCTTCCTGACCGCGCCGAACGGGGCCGAGGTGACCGGCCTGACCTGGTCGCCCGACCGCAAGGTGGCCTTTGTCGGCATCCAGCATCCGGGCGGGTCATGGCCCGATGGCACCGGCAAGCCGCGTTCCTCGGTGATCGCCGTCTGGCGCGAGGACGGCGCCACCATCGGCTGAGCCTTGCCTTGAAACGGTGAACCCGGCGCCCGCAATCTGCTGGCGCCGGGTTCTGTCGTCGATGATGGGGTGAGGCTGCCGCAGCTGGAACGCCCCCGGCAGCTATCCTGCCGGGGACGCCCTTCATCCTGGCGGTCAGTGGAACTTCGTGATCTCACCCGACTTGAGGCGCGACATATAGCTGTTCAGCTCTCGTCTCACGAGTGGCATCAGCAGGTAGAGCGCGATGATATTGACCACGGCCATGGCAAACAGCGCCGCGTCCGAGAAGTCGAGCACCGGGCCGAGATTGGCCGAAGCGCCGATCACCACGAAGATGCAGAAGATGACCTTGAAGGCGATTTCCTTGTTCTTGCCTTCGCCGAACAGGTAGGTCCAGGCCTTCAGCCCGTAATAGGACCAGCTGATCATGGTCGAGAAGGCGAACAGGATGACCGCGATCGCCAGCACATATTTGAACCAGCCGAAGGTCGAGGAGAAGGCGGCCGAGGTGAGCGCCACGCCCTTGTTGTCGCCGATGGTCTGGATCGTGGCGGCGCCGTCATCCAGCAGATACATGCCGGTTGCCGGGTCGCTGACCAACTGGCCGGAAATGACGATAACCAATGCGGTCATGGTGCAGATCACGACGGTGTCGATGAAGGGCTCAAGCAGCGACACGAAGCCTTCGGTGATCGGCTCCTTGGTCCGCACCGCCGAATGGGCAATGGCGGCAGAGCCGACGCCGGCCTCGTTCGAGAAGGCGGCGCGCTTGAAGCCCTGGATCAGGGCGCCGACGATGCCGCCGGCGACACCAAGGCCCGTGAACGCCCCGGCGAAGATCTGACCGAAGGCCCAGCCGATCTTGTCATAGTTCATCAGGATGATGATCAGCGCGGTCGTGACATACATGATGCCCATGAAGGGCACGATCTTCTCGGTCACCTTGGCGATGGATTGCAGCCCGCCGATAATCACCGCGAACACGATCCCGGCAAAGATGATGCCGGTGATCCAGCCGGGGAAGTCGCCGGCGATATTGGCGATCTGGGCATGTGCCTGATTGGCCTGGAACATGTTGCCGGCGCCGAGTGTGGCCAGAATGCAGAAGACGGAAAAGAGAATGGCCATGATGCCACCTCCGCGCAGGCCGCGTTCGGCAAAGCCCTTGGTCATGTAATACATCGGGCCGCCCGATACTGCGCCGTCGGCATATTCGTTGCGGTATTTCACCGCCAGCGTGCATTCGGTGAATTTCGAGGCCATGCCCATCAGCCCGGCCAGGATCATCCAGAAGGTCGCGCCCGGCCCGCCAATTCCGACGGCAACGGCCACACCGGCGATATTGCCCAGCCCGATCGTGCCAGACAATGCGGTGGCCAGGGCCTGGAAGTGGCTGACCTCTCCGGCGTCGTTCGGATCGGAATAGTCGCCCTTCACCAGCGAGATCGAGTGCGGAAAGGCGCGGAACTGGATGAAGCCGAAATAGAGCGTGAAAACCGTTGCGCCCACGACCAGCCACAGCACGATCCAGGGAAAGTTGGTGCCGGGGAACGAGGCGAAGATGAAGTTGACGAACCAGCCGGTCGAGCTGGCGAAGATCCCGTTGATCTTCTCGTCAAGCGTTTGGGCCATGGCTGGCGCAGATGCGGCCAGCATGGCGGGGGCAGCCAATGCGGCCGCCTTGAGGTGATTTTTCATTGGTTTTCCTGTTGGGCTTGTAATTGTTGGACTCAGGGTACGATGGTGACCGGCACCGGCGCGCCTTGCGCCAGGCTGATGGCGACCGACCCGAACACGCGCGATGCCAGGCCCGGCTCTCCATTGCGGCCGATCACGATCTGATCGGCGCCCTCGTCCTTGGCGATCTGGGCAAGGGTCGAGGCGATATGGCCATATTTCAGCGCGGTGCTGATCGGGACCCCGCTTTCCGTGAGCTTCTTGAGCGCTGGCAACAGGATCGCATCCTCTGCCCGGGCCAATTCCTCTCCTCGACGCTTGTGACGTTCTTCCAACTCGTTTGGGGTGAGGAACGAATAGGGCGACCATTCCAGGACATGCGCCACGACGATGCTGCCGCCCTGCAAACGCGCCACGTTCACAGCGAAACTGAGCGCCGCCTTGGCGCTGTCGCTGCCGTCGTATCCGACGACGATCTTGTGAGCCATCATTAACCTTCCTGTGTGTTTTTTCTTGTTCGCTAGAGCCCTCAAGGTAGAAGTTTTGATGTTGAAAAGGTTCTCTTATTTCTTTTCATTCGAGAAAAATTATAGAATAATTACGAAAATTGTGATGTGAGTGAGAAAATTTCCGATGGACAGGTTGGATATCCGTATTCTTTCCATTCTGCAGCGGGATGGCCAAACCTCCATGGCGCGGCTGTCCGAACAGGTGGGGCTGTCGCTTTCGGCCTGCCACCGAAGGGTGAAGCTGCTGGAGGCGGATGGGAAAATCTCTCACTACGCCGCCCGGCTGAACCGCAAGCTGGTCGGGCTGCATATCCAGGTTTTCATCGAGGCCAAGCTGACCGGTCAGCGCCGCGAGGATATCGAGGGGTTCGAAGCCGCCATCCGCGACATGCCCGAGGTACTCGAATGCCATCTCATCTCGGGGGAGTTCGACTATCTGATGCGGGTTGCGGCAAGGAATACGGAGGATTACGAGAAGCTCTATCGCGAGCGCCTGACGCTCATTCCTTCCGTCGCGCAGATGAAGACCCTGCTGAGCCTGTCGACGGTGAAGGAATTCCGTGGCTTTCACCTGTCGAGCTAGGGGGGGCGACGGCTTGCACCCGCTGTCTCGGCGGCCTAGCAAGAAGCATGAACAAGCCGATCCACTTGACCGATACCGATCTTGCCGGCGCGTTTCTGGGCGCGCTGGAAGATCATGTCCTGCCCCTGACCCGGCAGGGCGTGGCGCAGGGCAACAAGATCTTCGGGGCGGCGCTTCTGCGCAAATCCGATGGCGCGGTGGTTCTGGCGGAAACCAATAACGAGACCGAGAACCCGCTCTGGCATGGCGAGGTGCATCTGCTGAAGCGCTATCACGAGGTCGAGGGCCTGCCGCCACCCGACGAGTTGATCTTTCTCAGCACGCACGAGCCCTGCTCGATGTGTCTTTCGGCGATCACCTGGGCCGGGTTCGACAATTTCTTCGATTTCTTCACCCATGAGGACAGCCGCGACAGCTTTGCCATCCCGCATGACCTGAAGATCCTGAAAGAGGTATTCACGCTCGATCCCGGTGGCTACCGTCGCGAGAATGCCTATTGGGTGGCGCGCTCGGTCGATGAGGTCATTGGCGGTGCGGATCCTGCGGCGCAGGGCGCATTGCGGGCGCGGGTCGATGCGATCCGGGCGGAATATGCGGCACTGTCAGAGGCTTATCAGGGGGCCAAGGCTGAGAACGCGATCCCGCTGCGCTAGGGCTCGGTTGGTGAATCCGCCCTGGCTTCTGCATCGACCGAGATCGTCACGACGCCTCGGGGCGGTTGATCCATGCCGGGATCGTGCCCACCGCCCCCCGGCACAGCCCCCTTCGTAGAATTGAAGCCGTTTGTCAGGCGATCCATTCGGCAAAGTCGGGCTTCGCCATCAGCGCGGCCATACGCGCTTCGCCATCGTCGACGCGCATGGCCATCGGTGCGCGGGTGGGGCCTGCGTCAATGCCGATGGCACGCAAGGCGGCCTTCATGCCGGGCAGGACGCCTGTTGCCAGCAACGCCTCGACAAAGCGGGCGGAAATATCCTGAAGCCGTTGTGCCTCTGTCATGTCGCCGTTGCGGATCGACCGATCCAGCGCGACATAGAGTTTGCCCAGAAGATTGTAGGTGGTGCCGATACCGCCATCGGCCCCGATCACCGCGCCCGACAGATAGATCTCGTCAAACCCGAAAAACAGCGTCGAATCGGGGCAGGCGCGGCGAAGCATGGAGAGCTTGAACATGTCCGTCGACGTGAATTTCAGCCCCGTGACATTGGGCATGGCAAGGATCTCGGTCAGAACCTCGATGGCGATGGGGCGTCCGGTTCGAACCGGCACCTCATAGACGATCAGCGGCAGGTCAGTCGCTGCCTGAAGGTCGCGGTAATAGGCACAGATCTCGGCATCCGTGAAGGGATAGGAATGCGGTGGCAGGGCCGACAGGCCATGATAGCCCAGCTTCGCGGCATTTTTCGCCAACCGGATGGAATCGCGCAGGCTGGGCGCCCCGACATGGGCGATCAACACAGTGTCCGGTGCATCCTGTGCAACGATTTCCTGCTGCGCGAGCAGTTCCTCCGTGTCGAGCAGGCCGGATTCGCCGCTGCTGCCGCCGACATAAAGCCCGGTCAGCCCCTGTCGCAGCACATATTCGTCAAGGCCCCGCTGGCGGTCGGGGCTGAACGCCCCATTGTCATCGAGTCCGGTCATCAGCGCCGCATACATGCCCGCGAGTTTTCTGGTCATGGTGATCCCCCAAAATTCGTAATGTAAGCATAATTTTCTTTTTCTGTTTGACAATATATATTTTATGGTAATACCAAAATACCATCAACCAATGCAGGAGGGGGCATGGGGGATTCAGTCAATGTGATTCGCTTGCCAGACCTGATCGCCTGTGAGTTGATCGAAGAGATCCGGCGTGGTGATATCGCGCAGGGCCAGGCGTTGCCGCCCGAGCGCGAGCTGTGCGACCGGTTCGATGCGTCGCGTCCGACCGTGCGCGAGGCACTGTCACAGATGCAGATGCGCGGCTTTCTGGATGCCGGCGGCGGGCGTCGCCCTCGTGCCAGTCGCCCGTCGCTGCAGGCGATCCTGCAGTCAGCCGCCGGAAATATCCGCGAAGTCATGGGCGATGCCGAAGGCGGCGCGCATCTTGAGCAGATGCGCCAGTTCATCGAGATCGGTGCAGCCAGAGAGGCTGCGATCCGCGGTGACCGGGTTCAGATCGCTCGGCTTCAGGACGCTTTGGATCAGAATGAGGCCGCCATCGGGACCTCACGATTTGCGGAAACCGACATCGCCTTTCATCGTGCATTGGTCTCGATCGTCGGCAATCCGGTGATCCTGACGCTGCACGACATGTTCGTCTCGGATCTGCTTGCACAGCGACCACCGGTCGACGATCCGGCGCGGCACGATGCAACGGCCCACGAGGAACATCGCGCCATTTATGTGGCTGTCCTGAACGGTGACATGATGACGGCAACCGATGTGATGGGGCGCCATCTGGAGCGTTCGTATCGGGCGCGGCTGTTGGCCGCCAGATCGGGCGGCACCCCACAGCAATCAAGATAACCTGGAGGATGAGAAGATGAATAAATTCGTAATGGCCGGTGCGGCATTCCTTGGCCTCGCAGCCGCTGCTGATGCCCGCGAACTGACGCTGGGATTGCAGGACAATGAAGCGACGCCCGTTTACAAGGGTGCGGAAGAGTTCGCCAACAAACTGGCCGAGGTGTCGGGGGGTGAACTCTCGATCAACCTGTTCCCTTCGGCCACGCTTGGCGATTTCAAGGCCATGGTTCAGCAAGCCCAGGCGGGTGAGCTGGACATCGTCATCACCGGCTACCCGGACATGTCCTATACCATCCCCGAATTGAAGCTGATCGGGGCACCCTATGTCGTCAGCGACTACGCCCAGTTGAAAGAGATCGTGGCCGGGCCGTGGGGTCAGGGCATGGCCGGAAAGTTCGAGGAAAAGGGCATTCATGTCCTCGACGTCTGGTATTATGGCACCCGCCAGACGACCGCGAACAAGCCGATCAACTCGATTGAGGACATGAAGGGTTTGCGGCTGCGCACCCCGAACGTTCCCTTCCTGATTGCCTATGCCGAGGCTGTGGGCGCGACCCCGGCACCCGTGGCTTTCCCCGAGGTTTATCTGGCGCTGCAGACCAATCAGGTCGATGCGCAGGAAAACCCGCTGACCACAATCGACGCGCAGAAGTTCTATGAAGTGCAAAGCTCGGTTGCCATGACCAATCATTTTGTCGCCTCATCGGCGGTTCTGGTCGGGAAGCCGACCTGGGACGGGCTGTCGGATCAGGAGAAGGAGTGGGTCGCAACGGCAGTCGCGGCTGGCGGTGACCTGAATGACGAGCTGCTTCAGACCGGTGAAGCGGAACTGGTCGCGGAATTCGAAGGGAAAGGCCTGACCGTAACGCACCCGGATCTGGAGCCGTTCAAGGCCGCGATGCAATCCTATTACGATGAGCTTGAACAGGAGTTCGGAGAAGGCTCCATCGCCGCGGTGACCGCAAAGTAAGCGTGCAAGGTGCCGGGACTATAAGTGTCGGCACCCCCGCTCCTATCGGGTGGATTTACGGGAGGTTGGCTGCGTGAGACCGCTGAGAAGATACAGTCCGGAAGGAATCGCCGCGTCGATCCTTTTCATCGTGTTGATTGTCGTGCTGATGATCCAGATCCTTGGGCGCACGCCTCTGTTCACCGGTCCGGTCTGGACCGAGGAGGCGGCGCGCTGGCTCTGGGTCTGGATGGCGTTGATCGCCATTCCCGAAGTGGAGCGCACCGACAGTCAACTCCGCATGGGTTTTCTTGTTGAACAATTGCAGCGGCGCGCAAGGATTGCCGTGCTGACGCTCATCGATCTCGTCTATCTGGGGGTGGTCCTGCATCTGATCTGGATCGGCTGGAAGACCATGCAGCGCACCTGGTCCAACGAGGCGGTCACCCTGCCGGTCACCAATGCGGTGCTCTATGCCTCCGGCTTCGTCGCCATGATCCTGATCGCCAACAGGGTGATCAGACGCCTGTTGGGTATCGGCTATCGCCATAGTCCCGACGAGTTGGAGGTGCCGCTGTGATCCTGTCGATTATCGCCATTTCATGGCTGGCCATGGTTCTTGTCGGTGTGCCGATCGGAATTTCGATGATCCTTGTGTCCATGGGCTATTTCTACTGGTCCGGTCTCGGGCTGGCTTTTGCCCTGTCGCGGATGGTGGATGGGCTGAACAGCTTTCCGATGCTGGCGGTGCCGCTTTTCATCCTTGCCGCCGCGATCCTGAACGGGGCCGGCATCACCAACCTGCTGTTCGGGTTCGCCCGTGCGCTGGTCGGTCACATCCGTGGCGGCCTCGGTCATGTCAACATCATGGCCAGCCTGTTCTTTTCCGGTATGTCGGGCTCGGCGCTCGCAGATGCGGGCGGGCTTGGAAAGATGGAAATCGAGGCCATGCGCAAGGCCGGCTATGACGATGAGTTTTCCGGTTCCGTGACAGCGGCCTCGTCGATGATCGGCCCGCTGGTGCCGCCGTCGATCACCATGGTGCTCTACGGCGTGATTTCGAACACCTCCATCGGCAAGCTGTTTCTGGGCGGTGTCGTGCCGGGCGTGCTCTGCGCGGTCGCGCTGATGGTCATGGTCTATGTCATCGCATCCAGGCGCGATTATCCGCGCGATTCCTGGCCGGGCCTTCAGGCTGTCGGTGGGCTGTTCGTCCGCTCTTTTCCGGCGCTGCTGACGCCGGCGGTCATTGTCGGGGGCATCTTCAGCGGGTTGTTTTCGCCAACCGAGGCCGCTGCGGTCACCGTGGTCTATGCGGTCCTGATCGACCTGGCCTTCTATCGAGAGCTGACCTGGCGGCGGCTGTGGGACGCGATCTATGAAACGACGGCGACCTCGGCCAGCATCGCCACGATCATCGCGGGCGTCTCTCTGCTCGGCTATGTGCTGGCACGAGAGCAGGCGCCGCAGCAGATCGCCTCGTTGTTTCTCAGCATTGCGGACGGGCCGATCAGCTTTCTGATCGCCGTGAACCTGATGATCTTCGTGCTCGGGATGTTCATTGAATCGCTGGTGATCCTGCTGATCGTCGTGCCGATTCTGGTGCCAATCGCATTGGGCTTCGGAATCGATCCGGTCCATTTCGGCATTATCGTCGTGCTGAACCTGATGATTTCGATCCTGACGCCGCCAATGGGAATGGCGCTGTTCGTGGTGGCGCAGGTCGGCGGGATTCCGTTCCAGAAACTCGCCCGGGCCATTCTGCCCTGGCTGATCCCGCCGCTGGTGGTGCTGCTGCTGGTCTGCATCTTCCCGATCCTGGCGACCGGCCTTCCGAGCCTGATGGAATGAGCGTTGTTGAAAGATTGCGGGGCGGTCTGGTGGCGTCCTGCCAGCCTGTTGACAACGGGCCGATGGACCGACCCGACATCGTTGCGGCAATGGCGCAGGCCGCTGTCGCTGGCGGTGCGGTCGGGCTGCGGATCGAGGGTATGGCGAACCTGCGCGCGACCCGACGGCTGGTCGATGTTCCGATCATCGGGATCGTCAAACGGAATCTTGACGACAGCCCGGTGCGCATTACGGTGACCGTCGCCGATGTGATCGCACTGATCGAGGCCGGGGCCGATATCGTCGCTTATGACGCGACCCCGCGCCCCCGAACCGACAAACGCGAAGATATACTCGCAGCCATTCTTGCCCACGGCGCGATCGCGATGGCGGATTGCGCGACCGAAGAAGATGCTCGGGCCGCCCTCGCTGCAGGTGCGACTGTCATCGGCACGACGCTTTCAGGCTATACGGCGGAAACCGCCTCGGACGATGACGGGCCCGATCTCGCGCTGCTCGGCCGGTTCCGGGACCTGGGTGGCTTCGTCATGGCCGAAGGCAGGTTCAATCTGCCCGCCCTTGCAGCCGAGGCCATGCGGGCAGGTGCGGATGCCGTGACTGTCGGCAGCGCATTGACACGGATGGAGATCGTGACTGGCTGGTTCGCCGACGCTGTCAGGGGCGCGCGATGATCACAGGTTTTGCCGTCGATCTCGGCGGCACGAAGACGGCCGCCGCCCGGATCGAAAACGGTCGTGTCATCGCACGCGAACAGGTCCTGACAGACGGGCAGGCCGGGCTGGACCACCAGATTGCCGAGATGGCTGCGCTTCTGAAGCGCCTGGGTCATCGAAATGGCGAACGCCTTGGCGTGGCGGTTGCCGGTCGGGTTGATTCCGAGGGGCGCTGGCAGGCGGTCAATGCCGATACGCTGCCCGGCATCAGTGGCGAGCCCTTGCTCCAGCGATTGCAGGACAGGTTCGAAGGGACTGTTTCTGTCATCAACGATGCGGCTGCCGCGGCATTGGCCGAGGCGGTTCTGGGCGCGGGGCTTGGGGCGCAGCATTTCGCTTACCTGACCGTGTCGACCGGGGTTGGCGGTGGGATTGTCCTGAGCGGAAAGCTCCTGCAAAGCGGGAACGGATTGGCGGGGCATGTCGGGTTCATGTCCTCGCCCTTCGGTCACGATCCTTGCGGCTCAGGCAGGGTCGGAACCGTGGAAAGCGTGGCCTCGGGGCGGGCAATTGCATCCGCCGCCGGAACGCCCGATGCGCGAACCGCCTTTGCGCAAGGGACTGAGGAGAGCCACGCGGCCATCGACCGCTCCATCGCGGCTGTGGCGTGCCTTTGCGCTGATCTGACAGCCATATTCGGCCTTGACCGGATCGCATTGGGGGGAAGCGTCGGACTGGCCGATGGCTATCTTGCCGGCCTGTCCAGGCATCTTGAAGACGAACCTCCGCTTTTCAGGGTCGCCGTCGTTCGGGCCGCGCTTGGACATGACGGTGCGCTTCTGGGCGCATTGTTGCCCAAAGGGTAAACGCCGCGAAACTTCTGATCCGCAAACATGAGTTTCCGCATGTGCGCCCGTCAGAACATCATGCCGGTCGCTGCCACGCCCTAGCGATCCGGCGGGGTCCAGTCGGCCGGGGGCACGTCGCGGCGTTGCAGCCTGAGCGCGAGGCCGACCCCGACGCCGGTGCCGATGGCGATGGTCAGGTCGGCGACGACGGTCAGGACCATGGTCAGGATCATCAGGAACAGGTCCGAGCGGCGTTCGGCCAGATAGCTGCGCCAGCGATGTGGCTCGGCCATGTTCCAGGCGGTCAGCATCAGCAGCGCCGCCAGTGCCGGCAGGGCCAGCCGCCCGGCGACAGGGGCGGCGATCAGCATCACCAGCAGCACGGTCAGCGCATGGACAAGACCCGCGACCGGGGTCTTGCCGCCGGCGCGGATATTGGTCGCGGTGCGGGCGATGGCGCCGGTTGCCGGCAGCCCGCCGAAAAGCGACGAGCCGATATTGGCGAAACCCTGGGCCATTAGCTCGGCATTGGGGCGGTGTTTGCCGGCGATCATGCGGTCGGCGACCATGGCCGACAGAAGCGACTCGATCCCGGCCAGGAAGGCGATGATCAGCGCCGAGGGCAGCAGTTCCGAGACCAGCGCCAGATTCATCTGCGGCAAGGAGGGCATGGGAAGCCCGCGCGGCAATTCGCCGAAGCGGCTGGTGATGGTCTCGACCGGCATTCCGGCCAGCAGCGCCAGTGCCGAGGTCACGCCGACAGCGACGATCAGCCCCGGAAAGCGCGGCAGCAGCCGGCGCAGGATCAGGATCAGCGCCAGCGTTCCCAGCCCGACTGCCAGCGCCGCCCCCGAGAGCGTGTCGCGCGCGGTCCAGAGTGCCTCGATCTTGGGGAAGAACTCGGCGGGCAGGTTCTCGATCTGAAGCCCGAAGAAATCCTTCAACTGGCTGGTGCCGATGATGATGGCGATGCCGATGGTGAAGCCGTTGATGACCGGTTCCGGCACCAGCCGGATCAGGTTGCCGGCCTTCAGCAGCGCCGCCGCGATCAGGATCAGCCCGGCCATCAGCGTGGCCAGGATCAGCCCCGACAGCCCATGCGTGGCGATGACATCGTAAACGACGACGATGAAGGCACCGGTCGGGCCGCCGATCTGCACCCGGCTGCCACCGAGAAGCGAGATCAGGAAGCCGCCGACCACGGCGGTGATGATCCCGGTCGAGGGCGGCGCGCCCGAGGCGATGGCGATGGCGAGGCTGAGCGGCAGGGCGACCATGGCCACGGTGATCCCGGCGATCAGGTCGGCGCGGAACAGCGCCGGGCTGTATTCGCGCATGGTGGTGAGGATCTTGGGTTTCATCGGGCTTTCCGGTCTGTGTCGCCTAAACTGCCGTTCTGCGCTGAAAAGGCAAGGAAAAAGGCGGCCCGAACGGGGCCGCCTTTCCAGATATGCACAAATTTCGACCGGTCAGGCCGATCAGAAGCCGGCCTTGATCTTCTCGAACTCGGCCAGTTGCTTCTCGCGCAGTTGCGGCGAGTTCGGGGTCTGGTTCAGGATCGGTGCGTCGATGGGGCCGAGGCCGGTCTTCACCGCTTCCTCGTCCTTGATGGTCTCCATCCCGGCGAGGGTTGTCGGGCCATAGCCGATGGTGTCGAGGAGGCCCTTGGCCGATTCCGGGGCCAGCCAGGCATTGATGAAGTCATAGGCCTTGTCCTCGTTGCCGGGGCCGTCCTTCATATTGATGAACCCGCAGATGAAGTTCGACGAGCCCTCTTTCGGCGTGCGCTGGAAGCCGACCGGGTAATCGTCGGCCTGCAGATAGGTCACGCCGTCGTTCCAGGACCAGGCGACATCGACCTGGCCCGAGGCCATGAGCTGCGCCTGTTCGGACGGGTCGGACCAGTAGGCGACGACACCCTGATGCGCCTGACGCAGCCAGTCGGCGGCGGCGGCGAACTGTTCGTCGCTGACCTCGGTCCAGTCGGTGACGCCGGTCGCCAGATAGGCAAGCGCCCAGACATCGTCCGAACTGTCGGGCAGCGAGGTGCGGCCAGCGTAATCCGGGTTGACGAAGACCGACAGGCTTTCGACATCCTCGGCCGGGACCTTCTCGGTGTTATAGGCGATGGCGGTGGCACCCCAGTCGGTCGGGATATACCAGACGCCCTCGGCGTCGTGGAACACCTCGGAGTCGTTATATTGCGGGTCCATGTCGGCATAGGCGGGGATCTTCGAGACATCCCAGGGCTCGATCAGCCCGGCATCGCGATATTTCGAGACCATCTGGCTGCAGGGATGGACGAGATCGGCCTTGAAGCCCGAGGCGATCTTCTGGAAGGCCTCGTCGTCGTCGCCATAAAGCGCGAAGGTCGGCATGTCGCCATGCTTGTCGACATAGGGCTGGAACAGCACCGGTTCCTCGAAACCGGCCCAGTCGAAGACGGTCAGTTCGGAATCGGCGGCGAAGGCGGGGGTGGCGAGAACCGCGACAAGGGCGGTCGAGCGCAGCAAGGTCATATGCGATGGCCTTTCGGTTAAGGGTCAGCGGAACGACGCTAGCCGCAGGCTGAAAGCCACGCAAGCGGTTAGGCCACCGCTGTCGAGGGCGTGACGCAAGGGAAGGTTGAGGTTGCGCAGAACGCAGGCAGAGTGGCTACCACCGCCCGGAGGCGCCGCCGCCCGAGGAGGAACCACCGCCATAGCCGCCACTGGAACTGCTACTGCTGCTTCTACTGCTGCCGGAGCCGCCGGAATCGCTGTCATGGCCGGAACTCCAGCTTCCGGAACTCCAGCTTCCGGAACTGCCGGAGATTGGGCTGCCGCGATATCCACGCAGCTCTCCATTCTCGTCCAGATATGGGCCCGACAGGGAGGGGCGCTTCGTCCTGCGAGGCTGGGCCCGGACGATATAGACGATGAAGGCGGCGAAGCCGGCCAGAAACACGCCCAGCAGGATAAGCGAGGCCCTGGTGCTCGTGCCCTCGTCGGTGTCGGAACTGATCCGCATCGGTTCTGGCACGAAGCCGGTGGCATGAGGTTCAGCGATCAGTTCGATGACCGAGAGCGTGCCCCTCCGCAGGCCGGTCGAATAGTCTCCGTCGCGAAAGGCCGGTATCATGTCGGTATCCATGATATACTGGGCGATGCTGTCATAGGCCTTGGGGTAACCCGCGCCGAGTTCGATCCGGCTTTCGCGGTCGTCCTTGAGGATCAGGATCATGAAGCCGTCATTGCGGCGCTTGTCGCCGACGCCCCAGTAATTGAACAGCCGCGTGGCGAAGGGTTCCAGCCCGCTTTGGCCGCCATGGCTGGCGCGGTTGGCCAGTGTGACCACGGTGCCTTCGACCCCGGTCTGGTCGTGAAGCGCGATCAGGGCCTGATCGAGGGTGCGGATGTCGTCATTGCTCAGCAGCCCGGCGAAATCGTTGATCGAGGTATATTCCCAATCCGGCAGCGATTGTGCCGCCGCCGGCAGGGCGAGGATGAGCCAGAGAAGAATGGCGCGGATCATGATCTGTCCTTTCTGCGCAGGGGGCGCCGGGGATTGCATCACCACCGCCCCGAAGCCCCGCCGCCGCGCGACGAGCCACCGCCATAGCCGCCGCTTCTACCGCTGCTACTGCTACCGCTGCTACTGCTATCGCGGCGGCGGCTACTGCTGCCGTTGTCGTAATCGTCGTAGTTATAATTGCTGCCGCGAGAGCCAAGGCCGTAGCGCGCGAAATTGGTGCGGCCCAGAAAGACGCCGTCTATGGCGTATTTCTCGGTATAGCCAAGGTTGCGGGTGAGGGTCGTGTGCCAGCCGCAATCCCGGCACTGACGCTTGACCGCATGTTGCGAGACCTCCCAGCCCTCGTCATCCTTGTTGTTCAAAATCGGCTCGGCGGTTTCGGTGAGGTTGCGGCCGTCGCATTGCGGGCAGCGCTTTTCGAACAGGCTGCGCAGCCAGACGACCACCAGCGGCGCGGCCAGCAGAAGGGCGATGATGAAACCGATGGGTGGCCGGTTGCGATCCGGCGTGGAAAGCCCCGGGGGCGGCATCAGACGGCCCTGGGCATGGGGTCGTGCGATCTGGTCGATCACTGCCAGCGTGCCCTCGCGCAGCCCGGTGGAATAGTCGCCACGGCCGAAGGCGGGCAGCATGGCACGCTCCATGATCGTGGCGGCCCGGCCGTCGAAGGCGGGCGAATAGCCGGCGCCAAGCTCGATCCGGGCTTCGCGGTTCGCCGGCAGGACCATGACCATGAAGCCGTCGTTGCGGCGCTTGTCGCCCACGCCCCAGTAATTGAACAGCCGCGTGGCGAAGGGTTCCAACCCGCTTTGGCCGCCATGGTAGCGGCGGTCCTCGATGGTGACGACGGTGCCCTCGATCCCGGTCTGGTCGTGCAGCGCGATCAGCGCCTGATCGAGGATGCGGGTATCGTCATTGCTCAGCAGTCCGGCGAAATCGTTGATCGAGGTATATTCCCAATCCGGCAGCGATTGTGCCGCCGCCGGCAGCGCGAGGATGAGCCAGAGAAGAATGGCGCGGATCATGACCAGTCCTTTCCGATGCGGGCGCGCGGCGTCATGCGGCCCTACCACCGCCCCGAGGCGCCGCCGCCCGAGGACGAGCCGCCGCTAAAGCCGCTGCTGCCGGAACTGCTGCTGCCCGACCCGCCGAAGGAGGAACTGTAATGCTGGGTGCGGCCCAGGAAGGCGCCGTCTGCGGCGAAGCTGTCGGTATAGGGCAATCCGCGGGTGAGGGTCGTGCTCCAGCCGCATTGCTGGCACAGGCGCCTGACCGAAAGCTGCGAGACGCGCCAGCCGTTGTCGCTGGCGGTTTCGCGGATCGGTTCCGAGATTTCGACCAGATTGCGATTGCCGCATTGCGCGCAGCGGCTGTTCATCCAGCGAAACAGGACGAAGATCGACAGGGGCAGCGACAGCACCGCGCTCAGCACGATGCCGATGATGGCAAGCGGGTTGCGGCTGGCCCAGCTTGGCGGGGGCGGCGGAGCTGGGGGCGGCGGTTCCTGCCCGGCGGCATGGGGGCGGGCGATCTTCTCGATCACCGCCAGCGTGCCCCGGCGCAACCCGGTCGAATAATCGCCGTCGCGGAATCCCGGCAGCATGAGATCGTCCATGATCTGCTGCGCCGTCGCATCGAAGGCAGGGGGGTAGCCCGCGCCAAGCTCGATCCGGGCTTCGCGGTTCGCAGGCAGGACCATCACCATGAAGCCGTCATTGCGGCGCTTGTCGCCGACGCCCCAGTAATTGAACAGTCGGGTGGCGAAGGCTTCCAGCCCGCTGTCGCCGCCATGGCTGCGGCGGTCCTCGATGATGACCACGGTACCCTCGACCCCGGTATCGGCATGAAGCGCGATCAGCGCCTGATCGAGGACGCGGGTGTCGTCATTCGACAGCAGACGGGCGAAATCGTTGATCGAGGTATAGTCCCAGTCCGGCAGTGATTGCGCCGCCACGGGCAGCGCCAGCACCAGCCAGAGCAGGAGGGCGCGGATCATCCCTCGGCATCCAGCATGGACGGGCCGCCGGCGATCTTCGGGTCGATCTTGCCGATGGCATCCTTGTCCTTGCCGGCATAATCGACGGCGCGCAGGATGGTCTGGATGGCGGCGATGCGGGCGCGTTTCTTGTCGTCCGAGCGGATCACCGTCCATCGGGCCAGCCTGGTATCGCTGCGCTTCAGCGTATCCCGGATGGCTTCGGTATATTCGTTCCATTTGCCCAGGCCATCGACATCTATCGAGGATAGTTTCCACTGTTTCAGCGGGTCCTTCTCGCGGTCGAGGAAGCGCTTCAACTGCTCGGCCCGGCCGACATTCAGCCAGAGCTTGACCAGCACGGTGCCGTCATCGACCAGCATTTCCTCGAACATGGGAAGCTGGGTGAAGAAATCCTTGCGCTGTTTGTCGGTCGAGAAGCCGAAGACGCGTTCGACCACGCCGCGATTATACCAGCTGCGGTCGAACAGCGCGATCTCGCCATCGGCGGGCAGCCAGTCGGCATAGCGCTGGAAATACCATTGCCGGGATTCGCGATCCGTCGGCTTCGGCAGCGCCACGATATAGGCCGAGCGCGGGTTCAGGTTCTCGCGCACGCGTTCGATGGTGCCGCCCTTGCCGGCGGCGTCGCGGCCCTCGAAGATCACCACCAGACGTTTACCGGTGACGGTGATGTCATGCATCATCTTCACCAGTTCGAGTTGAAGCCGCTTCAGGTGGTCTTCGTATTCGTCCTTGTCCAACTCATCCCTGTAGGGATAGCCGGGGTCGAGCATGTCGTCCTTGCCGGCCTTCTGGATCGCCTTGCGGATCTCTTTCGGGGCCTTGTCGTCGAAATACCGGGTGATCTCGCCGACATAGGGCAGGGGGTGGGGCGATGTCGAACTGGTCATGGTTGCACTCCATATGCTAGGGCGCAGTATGGGCGGCGCGGCGCGTGCTGAAAAGGGGCAGGGGACGAATGCGGTGGCCGGTTCACGGACCGGCCACGGCAGGATCAGGTTCCGATCTTCGACAGGTCGAATTCGGTCGTCTGGTATATCTCGTTGATCCAGTTGCCATAGAGCAGATGCGCATGGCTGCGCCAGCGGTTCGAGGGCGGCCGCGAGGGGTCGTCGTTCGGGTAGTAATTCACCGGCACCTCGATGGCCTTGCCCGAGGCCGCGTCGCGGTCATATTCGTCCTTCAGCGTCGTGGAATCGTATTCCAGATGGTTGAAGATATAGAGCGCGCGGTGACCTTCATCCTGCAACAGGCAGGGCCCGACCTCGTCCGAGGCCAAAAGCGTGCTCAGCGCAGGGCGGGCCGCCACCTCGTCCGCGCGGACCTCGGTCCAGCGGCTGACCGGGATCAGCAGGTCGTCGGAAAACCCGCGCAGGAAGGGCGAGGCCGGGGCCTCGTTATGGTGGCGGAAGCAACCGAAGGCCTTTTCCGGCAGGTCGTGCTTTGGCAACCCGTGGAAATGCCAGGCCATGGCCATCGCCCCCCAGCAGACGCCGAAGGTGGAATGCACATGGGTCTGGGTCCAGTCGAAGACCCGGGTAAGTTCGTCCCAATAGGTCACCTCCTCGAAGGGAAGCTGCTCGATCGGGGCGCCGGTGATGATCAGGCCGTCGAATTTCTCGCCCGAAGCCTCGACCTCGGAGAACTTGCGATAGAAGCTCTGCAGGTGATCGGCCGCCGTGTTGCGGCTTTCGTGATCCGACATGCGGATCAGCTGGAAGTCGATCTGCAGCGGCGTGGCGCCGATCAGCCGGGCGAACTGGTTCTCGGTCTGGATTTTCTTCGGCATCAGGTTGAGAAGCCCGATGCGGATCGGTCGGATGTCCTGCATGGCCGCGCGACCCGGCGACATGACCATGACGCCCTCTTTCGACAGGATGTCGAAGGCGGGCAGGTCATTGGGCAGGGTGATCGGCATGATCAGGTCTCCTTGCGGTCGGGTTGGCGGTCGATGGCGCGCGCGATCAGCGCGTCGAGATCGGCACTGCTGCGGATCCCGGCGACTTCCTCGGCGGTGACGGTTACGCCGCGCCTGGCCATGGCCTCATAGCGCGGCTGGCGATGGGCGAGGGCGCGGGCATAGGTCCAGCGGACGAAGTCGTCGGGATCGACCTGATCCTCTCTCTGGCCCTTTTCCATGCGATAGGACAGCCACGCCTTGTCGAGGAATTCCGGCTGGTAATACATCGGTTTCGGCGCCCGGTCGAAGCGGCGCACCAGTTCGGCGGTATGCGCGTCCGATCCCTTGATCCAGACCATCAGCAGCCGCTTTTCCAGCACCGACAGCACCGGATCGTCGGGATCGTTCGGATCGACCACCTCGCAGATCGAGCCGCCGCTGTCGCAGACGAAATGCGGCAGGCGGTAGATATCGGTCGCCCGCTCGATGAAATAGGGCGTATCGAGCAGCGAGGCGATCTCGGCCTTGCGATGTTCGTTCTGGCGCTTCAGGTAGCTGTCGAAGGGCAACCCGCCGCGCGTCTGGCTGCCCGGCTTGCCGAGATAGGTCGAAAGCGGCGACAGATTGTCGAAGGTGATGTTCGAGCCGATATAGACGCTGTCCGACAGCAGAAGCTCGCGCAGGAAGGGGACCTTCATCGCCTCGCGCTTGAAATTATCCGCGATCAGCTCGCCCATGTAACGGGTGCCGATGCGGTAATCTATGCTGTAATGGAACCAGTCGCCCGAGGCGCGCAGGAGGTTCGACAGATGCGTCTTGCCAAGCCCGGACATGCCGAACAAGAGCACGCGCTTGCGGCTGCTGCCAAGCCAATCCTGTCCGGTCGCGTAGATCATGGTCTCTCCTTACTGCCGGGCAATCTAGGCAGCCAGGCGGCAAGAGAAAAGCCCCGCGCGACGGCGGGGCTTTCCGAATGGCGTTTCGCGGCGGTCTCAGAAGCGATAGCCGATCCTGAGCCCGAGGCTGACGGCATCGTTATCCTTCATCTTGGCGCGCGCCGCATCGGGGGTGCCGGTTTCCGCATAGGCGTCGCCCAGCTTGGTGTAGTTGATGCCGCCGGTGAACTTCCACTGGTCCATCGTATAGATGCCGGCCACGGTGATGCCCTTGCGGCCATTGGTCGGTGCCAGCGGTGACACCAGATCGTCGCCGGTCGGTTCATAGGTGAAGGCCACGGTGCCCGACCATTGATCGGTGAATTTCTGGCCAACGCCGAGCGTGAAGGTGTTGGTGTCGTCGAGGCTGACCAGCCCGTCCGGCACCGATTGGCCGAACCAGCCCGGCGTCACCGTGAAGTCGGACCAGTAAGTGCGGCGCAGCTGGCCGAAGACCAGGGTGTTCTGGGCCACGCCGGTCTGGAAATCCAGCGCCAGCATGGCGGGCGTGGTGACATCGGTCGAACCCTCGGCGACCTTCACCGCGCCCATGAATTCCTGGGTGTCGAAGCTGTGGTCGATATCCGAGTAATAGGTCAGCGAGACCCGGGCGGCGATGTCAGGCCGCTCCCACGAGACACCGGCCAGCCAGCCGACGGCGGTATCGTCCTGCAGCTTGGCGCGATAGCCCGAGAGTTGGCCATAGGCCGCGCCGCTCAGCCGGATGTCGCCCGAGGCTTTCGAGGCCCGAAGACCGGCATGTGCCCCCCAGGCATCATCGAACTTGTAGCGCCCGATGACCGAGATCATCGCGCTTTCGACATTCGCGTTGGTCCCGCTCAGCATATAGGAACCTTTGGTGGTCGAGGTCGGGTCGAGGCTCTCATAGGCGATATCGGCGCCGTAGGGGTGCTCGATGATCAGCGCGGCCGAGATCTTGTCGGTGAACTGATGCTTGTAGCCAAAGGTCACGACGTTGAAGTCGTCGGCGACATTGCCGGTTTTCCGGCCACCATAGATGTCAAGGTCGCGGCCGCTGACATCGGGATTGGTGACCTGGGCGCCGAACTCGACGTAGTTGCCTTCTTCGAACAGGATGGCGATCGACTGGGTCGAACGCTCGATTCCGGCGGCGAAAACCGGCGCGGCGGTCATCAACAATGCGGCAGCACCGCAGACAGTCTTTTTCATGGCATCCTCCCTGAGCGCGGCTCGATTGACCGCTGATGTTCTGCCCTCATGGTTAACGGCTCGGAGGTGCAATTCAATCAGGCCACGGCGATGACGTGGCGTCCCGGACCTGTGTCCCTGCGTCACCGTGTCACTCATGCAACGGTGCTGTTGCGGAAAGTCGGCAAAGATCGTCAAATCCGTCGATGATGAAGGAAGGCCGATGACCCAAAGACCGAAATTCGTTGCGCCGAGACAGGCGCCCCCCGGAATCTGGCGGCGCACGCCGCCCATGATCTTCGCCCCGATCTGCGGGCTTCTGGGGCTGGCGCTGGCTTGGCAGTCGATGGCGGATGCCTCGGTGCTGGGGGCGCTGTCGGGGTTGCTGGATGGGGCAGCCGTCGCGCTGTTCCTGTTCGCGGTGCTTGCCTATCTGAGCAAGGTCTTCCGCCGCCCCGCTGTCGTCATTGAGGAGCAGGAGACGCTGCCGGGCCTGGTCGGGATTGGCGCCGGGGTGCTGTCGATCGGCCTTTGCGCGGGAGTGCTGGCGGCCTATGCGCCCATGGCCGGGCGCGGGATGCTGGTGATCGGGCTTCTGGCGCTGCTCTGGCTGATCGTCACCTCGCTTCGGCAGATGGCGGCGGCGGAGGAGGCCATCGGGCCCGAGCGGCAGTTCCTCTCGGCCGGGTTGCTGGTCGCGGCGGCGGTTGCGCCGATGATGGGCTGGCCGGGGCTGGGGCGGGTGCTGATCTGGCCCGGGGCGGGGCTGGCGCTTGTGCTCGCGACGATCAACCTGATGCAGCTGCGCCGGCATCGGGTGCCCAAGGTGCTGCTGCCGCTGATGGCGCTGCATCTGGTGCCGGTCGCGGCCTATGGCATGGCGGCGGTCCAGCTTGGCGCGCCGTTTCTGCTGGTGGCCTGTGGGCTGAGCTTCGTGGGGCTACTGCTTCTGCCCGTCCTCGCGCTCAGGGCCGGCTCGGGGCTGTTCCTCTCGGTTCTGACCATCCCGTTGGGACTGTCGGCACTGCTTTTCGCGCATCTGCCGCCGGCCTTCCCCGGCATCGGCATCCTGCCGGTCCTCGCGTCGCTGGTGCTGGTCGCGGCGACGCTGACCTGTATCCCGGCGACCTTCCTGGTGATGCGCGACTGGGCGCGCGGGCGGCTGGCCACCAGCAGCAACGCCGCCATTGCCTGAGGCGAAAGCCTGCCATGCAGCCCCGGGGACTGGACAAACCGGGCGCGAGGTGAAAAGGGGAACTGCCAAACGAACCCCCGAAAGGATTGCTGCCATGCAGATTCGTGAGGCCCTCACCTTCGACGACGTTCTTCTGGTCCCGGCGGCCTCCAATGTCATGCCCTCGACTGCCGATGTGACCACCCGCGTCACCCGCGGCATCCGCATGAACATCCCGCTGGTCAGCTCGGCCATGGATACGGTGACCGAAAACCGCATGGCCATCGCCATGGCCCAGGCCGGCGGCATGGGCGTCATCCACCGCAACCTGACCATCGAGCAGCAGGCCGACGAGGTCCGCCGGGTCAAGCGCTTCGAAAGCGGCATCGTCTATGACCCGATCACGCTGACGCCCGAGCAGACGCTGGCCGATGCCAAGGCGCTGCAGGACCGCTACAACGTCACCGGCTTTCCGGTGGTGGATGCGGATGGCCGCGTCGTCGGCATCGTCACCAATCGCGACATGCGCTTCGCCAGCGACGACCGGACCCCGGTCAAGGCGATGATGACGGCGCAGAACCTCGCCATCCTGCGCGAGCCCGCCGACCGGGCCGAGGCCATCGCGATGATGAAGGAACGCCGGATCGAGAAGCTTCTGGTCACCGATGGGGCCGGCCACCTGACCGGGCTCCTGACGCTGAAGGATACCGAGAAATCGGTGCTGAACCCGCTGGCCTGCAAGGACGATCTCGGGCGGCTGCGTGTCGGCGCCGCCTCGACCGTCGGCAACGAAGGGTTCGAGCGCAGCGCCGCCCTGGTCGAGGCCGGGGTGGATATGGTGGTGATCGACACCGCCCATGGCCATTCCGAGGGCGTGGCCATGGCGGTGGAACGGCTGCGCAACTTCTCCAGCACGATCCAGATCGTCGCCGGCAATATCGCCACCGCCGAGGCTGCGAAGGCGCTGATCGGGGCCGGGGCCGATGCGGTCAAGGTCGGGATCGGGCCGGGTTCGATCTGCACCACCCGCATCGTCGCGGGCGTCGGCGTGCCGCAGCTGACCGCGATCATGGATGTCGCCGGTGCGGCGGGCGATGTGCCGGTGATCGCGGATGGCGGCATCAAGTTCTCGGGCGATTTCGCCAAGGCCATCGCGGCGGGCGCCAGTTGCGCCATGGTCGGCAGCGCCATCGCCGGCACTGACGAATCGCCGGGCGAGGTGATCCTCTATCAGGGTCGCAGCTTCAAATCCTATCGCGGCATGGGCAGCCTTGGCGCGATGGCGCGCGGCTCGGCCGACCGCTATTTCCAGAAGGACGCGGCCACCGACAAGCTGGTCCCGGAAGGGATCGAGGGGCAGGTGCCCTACAAGGGCCCGGTCGCGACCGTGGTGCACCAGATGGTCGGCGGGTTGCGCGCCGCCATGGGCTATACCGGCAGCGCCACCGTGGACGAGATGCGCGGCGGCTGCCAGTTCGTGCGCATCACCGGGGCAGGGCTGAAGGAAAGCCATGTCCATGACGTGCAGATCACCCGCGAAAGCCCGAATTACCGGCTCGGCTGATCCTCAAGTCGGCTTGCCGGGAACATGATACGCCGCACCTGTGACCGGGCGCGGCGTTTCCTGTTAACCACCGTGTAAATGGCGCCTGCATATCGCTTTTTTCAAGCGGGCGCGCATCTTTGATGTCACAGTATTTTGGGGTGCTGGCAAGCATCCTGCGCCGGCCTTCGGGGGTCTGCGCAACATTTCATTTGCGCGATCTGCGAATCGGCGTATAAATAACCGAACGGTCGGTCAACGTTTGACGCGCCGACCTGTCGTGAAGGGGGGAGACATGGCCGAGGCCTATATCTGCGACGCAATCCGGACTCCGATCGGGCGTTATGGCGGTGCGCTCAGCACCGTTCGCGCCGACGATCTGGCGGCGGTGCCGCTGGCGGCGCTGATGGCGCGCAATCCGGGTGTGGACTGGGCCGGCGTCGACGACCTCATCTATGGCTGCGCCAATCAGGCGGGCGAGGATAATCGCAATGTCGGACGCATGGCGGCTCTGCTGGCCGGGCTGCCGATCAGCCTGCCGGGGACGACGGTGAACCGGCTTTGCGGTTCCGGCATGGATGCGGTGGGCATGGCCGCGCGCGCGATCAAGGCCGGCGATTGCGACATGATCATTGCCGGCGGCGTCGAATCGATGTCGCGGGCACCTTTCGTCATGCCCAAGGCCGAGACCGCCTTCAGCCGCGCCAACGCTGTCTATGACACGACCATCGGCTGGCGCTTCGTGAACCCGAAGATGAAGGCGCAATACGGCACCGATTCGATGCCGCAGACCGCCGATAATGTCGCCGCCGATTTCAATGTCTCCCGCGCCGATCAGGACGAATTCGCCGCCCGCAGCCAGGCCCGCTGGCAGGCCGCGCATGAGGCCGGGCTGTTCGGGGACGAGATCACGCCGGTCACCATCCCGCAGAAGAAGGGCGAGGCGATCATCGTCGATACCGACGAACATCCGCGCCCCGGCACGACGGCGGAAAAGCTGTCGAAGCTGAAGGGCGTCAACGGCCCGGATCTGAGCGTGACTGCCGGCAATGCCTCGGGCGTGAATGACGGCGCCTGCGCGCTGCTGATCGCCAGCGAGGAAGCTGCCCGTGCCAATGGCCTGACGCCGAAGGCCCGCATCGTCGCCATGGCGGCGGCGGGGGTCGAGCCGCGCATCATGGGCATCGGGCCTGCGCCTGCCGCGAAGAAGGTGCTGGCGCGCACCGGGCTGGGCATCGACCAGATGGACGTGATCGAGTTGAACGAGGCTTTCGCCAGCCAGGCGCTTGCGACACTTCGCGACCTTGGCCTGCCCGATGACGCCCCCCATGTTAATCCCAATGGCGGCGCCATCGCGCTTGGCCATCCGCTGGGCATGTCGGGTGCCCGGCTGGTGACGACCGCGATGTACCAGCTTCACCGGACCGGCGGGCGCTATGCGCTCTGCACCATGTGCATCGGCGTCGGTCAGGGCATCGCCATCATTATCGAACGCGTCTGAGGAGGAACTGCCATGTATGCACAGCTCGTCAAATCCGAGGGCAAGTCGAAGGCCGAACTGACCCCGGAAGACCACGCCTTCCAGGCCCGCATCGACGCGGGCGAGAAGATCGAGCCGAAGGAATGGATGCCCGAGGGCTATCGCAAGACCCTGATCCGCCAGATCGGCCAGCACGCCCATTCCGAGATCGTTGGCCAATTGCCCGAGGGCAACTGGATCACCCGCGCCCCCACGCTGGAGCGCAAGCAGATCCTGCTGGCCAAGGTCCAGGACGAGGCCGGGCACGGGCTTTACCTTTACTGCGCCGCCGAGACGCTTGGCGTCAGCCGCGACGAGTTGCTGGAGAAGCTGCATTCCGGCGACATGAAATATTCCTCGATCTTCAACTATCCGACGCTGACCTGGGCCGATATGGGCGCGGTCGGCTGGCTGGTCGACGGGGCCGCGATCATGAATCAGGTGCCGCTACAGCGGACCAGCTATGGCCCCTATAGCCGGGCGATGATCCGCATCTGCAAGGAGGAAAGCTTCCACCAGCGGCAGGGTTACGCGATCATGATGAAGATGGCCAATGGCACGCCGGAACAGAAGCAGATGGCGCAGGATGCGCTGAACCGGCTGTGGTATCCCTCGCTGATGATGTTCGGGCCGTCGGACAAGGATTCGGTGCATTCGGTGCAGTCCATGGCCTGGAAGATCAAGATGAATACCAATGACGAATTGCGCCAGAAATTCGTCGACCAGACCGTGCCGCAGGCCGAATATCTGGGCCTGACCGTCCCCGACCCGAACCTGAAATGGAACGAGGAGAAGGGCGGCTACGATTTTTCCGAGCCGGACTGGGACGAATTCTTCAACGTCATCAAGGGCAACGGGCCGTGCAACAAGGAACGCCTTGGCGCGCGGGTGAAAGCCTGGGATGACGGGGCCTGGTATCGCGAGGCGATGGTCGCCCATGCGAAGAAGAAGGCCGCGCGCCGAACCGTCGCCGCCGAATAGAACGCGCGAAGAAGCGGGCGGCCTCGCGCCGTCCAGAGTTGAAGCCAGGGCAATGGGAGGAGATCCGAATGTCCAGCGAATGGCCCCTTTGGGAAGTCTTTATCCGTGGTCAGCACGGGTTGAACCACCGCCATGTCGGCAGCCTGCATGCGCCGGATGCGGAGCTTGCCATCAAACATGCCCGCGATGTCTACACCCGCCGCAACGAAGGCGTGTCGATCTGGGTGGTGAAATCGGCGGATATCTCGGCCTCCAGCCCGTCCGAGAAGGGACCGCTGTTCGAGCCGTCGAATGACAAGGTCTACCGGCACCCGACCTTCTACGACATTCCCGATGAAGTGGGGCATATGTGATGCCCTCGCTTCCCGATATCATGACCCCCGATGCCGAGGGGCTGGCGGCCAAGGCCGCCCATGGCGGCGCCCATGCGCCCGCGCCCGATGCCGATCAGGATGCCTTCTTCGAATTCCTGCTGCGCATGGGCGATAACGCGCTGATCCTCGGCCACCGCAATTCCGAATGGTGCGGCCATGGCCCGGTGCTGGAGGAAGACATCGCCATGTCGAACATGGCGCTGGACCTGATCGGGCAGACGGCGCTCTGGCTGGGACTGGCCGGAGAGGTCGAGGGCAAGGGACGCTCCGCCGACGATCTGGCCTATCTGCGCGATGCCTGGGATTTCCGGAATGTGCTGCTGGTCGAGCGTCCGAATGGCGATTTCGGTGCCACCCTGATGCGGCAATTCCTGTTCGACGCCTTCCATTTCCACCAGTTGCAGGCGCTGACGAAATCCGCCGATGCCCGCGTGGCCGAGATTGCCGGCAAGGCGCTGAAAGAGGTCAGTTATCACCTCGAACGCTCGGCCGAGCAGGTGATCGCGCTTGGCGACGGGACAGAAGAAAGCCATGCAAGGATGCAGGCGGCGCTGGATGACCAATGGGGTTACGCGCTGGAAATGTTCGCCGGCGATGCGACCGATGCCAAAATGGCCGATGCCGGGATCGCCCCGGACCTGGCCGATCTGCGCGGGCCTTGGGATGCGACCGTTCAGGCGGTGCTGGCCGAGGCGACGCTGGCGATCCCCGAAAACAGCTATGTCCACAAGGGCGGCAAGCAGGGCACCCATACCGAGCATCTGGGCTATATCCTGGCCGAGATGCAGTTCCTGCAGCGCGCCTATCCGGGCGCGGAGTGGTAACATGCGCGCCGCCGTCTCGCAGGTCTGGGACTGGCTGGCCGAGGTCCCGGACCCGGAAATCCCGGTGATCTCGCTGACCGATCTGGGCATCATCCGCGCTGTCGAATGGCAGGGCGAGGTGCTGGTGGTCACGGTGACGCCGACCTATTCCGGCTGCCCGGCGACGGCGGTCATCAACCTGGATATCGAGGCGCATCTGCGCGGCAAGGGGGTCGAGCTGATCCGGCTGGAACGCCAGTTGACCCCCGCCTGGACGACCGACTGGATCACGCCAGAGGGCCGCGAGAAGCTGCGCGAATACGGCATCGCCCCGCCGATCGAGGGCACCGCCCCCGATGGGCAGGTGATGGCGCGCGTGGGCGCGTTGAGCGGCGCGAACCTGACCGTGCCCTGTCCGCGCTGCGGATCGAATGAGACGCGGCGGGTCAGCCAGTTCGGCTCGACCCCCTGCAAGGCGAGTTGGGTGTGCAATGCCTGCCTCGAACCCTTCGACTATTTCAAGTGCCATTAGAGGAACCGCCATGGCCCGTTTCCTTCCCCTGCAGGTGACCGATATCCGCCGCGATACCCGCGATGCGGTGGTCGTCACCCTGACCCCGCGCCCCGAGGATGCCGGGGCCTTCGACTTCACCCAAGGGCAATACCTGACCTTCCGACGCAGCTTCGATGGCGAGGAATTGCGGCGCTCCTATTCCATATGCGCGGGCCGCGACGACGGCGCGCTGCGCGTCGGCATCAAGCGCGTCGATGGCGGCGCCTTCTCGACCTGGGCGAATGAGGAACTGGCGCCGGGCATGGAGTTGGAGGCGATGCCGCCGATGGGCCGTTTCCATACCGCGCTCGATGGCGGATCGGCGAAGCACTATATTGCCGTAGCCGCAGGGTCGGGCATCACGCCGATCCTGTCGATCATCAAGACCACGCTGAAGCGCGAACCGAAAAGTCGCTTCACGCTGGTTTACGCGAACCGCTCGGTCAATTCGATCATGTTCCGCGAGGAACTGGAGGATCTGAAGAACCTCTATCTCGGGCGCTTCTCGGTCATCCATGTGCTGAAATCCGAGGGGCAGGAGATCGACCTCTTCACCGGCCGCATCGACGCCGAGAAGATGCAGGCGCTGTTCGACAACTGGATCGACCCGGCCAGCATCGACACCGCCTTCATCTGCGGCCCGGAAGGGCTGATGCTGACCGTGGCCGACAGCCTGCGCAAGGCCGGGCTGGACGATGCGCAGATCAGGTTCGAGCTTTTCGCCTCCTCTCAGCCGGGTCGCGCCAAGAAGAAGGCGGTCAGCAGGGATGCCACCCATGCCGGCGACGCGACCGAGGCCGTGGTGACGCTGGACGGTGCCACGCGCACGTTCCGGATGCCCAAGCAGGGCGAGAACCTGCTGGATGCGGCGCTCGCGGCGGATATCGACGCGCCCTATGCCTGCAAGGCCGGGGTCTGTTCGACCTGTCGCGCCAAGGTGCTGGAGGGCGAGGCCGAGATGGCGATCAACCACGCGCTTGAGGATTACGAGGTCGCGCAGGGCTATGTGCTGACCTGCCAATGCTATCCGCTGACCGACCGTATCGTCGTCAGCTATGACGAATAGGGGGCGGCGATGACGGATATGAGCATCGAGGACTATCTGGCCAAGGGCGGCAAGCTGACCTCGCCCGGCAATGTGCCGGCGCGCTATCGGGGCGAGCTTCTGCGCCTGATGGCCAGCTTCATCGACAGCGAGTTGGCGGGCGCGGCGGGTTTCGCCGAGACCATCAACGACGCGCCGGGGATCAGGAACCGGATCGCGGCGGCAAAGATCACCCAGGAAAAGCTGGATCATGCCGGCCGGGTGCTGGCGGTGATGGGCG
Organism: uncultured Paracoccus sp.; assembly: GCF_937873615.1. Classification (GTDB taxonomy): domain Bacteria; phylum Pseudomonadota; class Alphaproteobacteria; order Rhodobacterales; family Rhodobacteraceae; genus Paracoccus. Next base: position 47,310 of record NZ_CALMYP010000057.1, on the reverse strand, counting down.
AATTCGGCGCCGATACCGCGCGCTATGACAACCGCCACGACTGGGCGGCGCGGATGGGTCGCGATGCCGACCTGAAGGCCGCGCGCCACGGCGACGACATGCGGCTGTCGGTCTTTCACTATCCGGTGCAGGGCTATGTCGATGCGGTGGTGCTGAACGTGCTGATGGGGCTGGCGACCGGCGTGCAGATGCAGGAATTCGCCCGCGTCAGCTATGCGCCGCTGGCCGATACCTTCCGAGAGATCGCCCCGCGCGAGGCGCGTCATGTCGACCTCGGCCTGACCGGCTTGCGCCAGATCGTCGAAAGCGACGAGGGCCGCGCCAAGGCCGTGCAATCGGTGCAATACTGGCTGCCCAGGGTCGAGGCGTCGTTCGGGCAATCGGCCTCGAAACGCTATGAGACTCAGGCCCGCTTCGGCCTGCGCCATACCGAAAATGACGCGATGCGCAAGGACTGGGCGGGCCGCGTGCGCGAGGCACTGGCGCCGCTGGGTCTGGGCTGAAAGGAAAAGTAATGAACAAGCAAACCGCGCCGCGCCTGCTGCAATCCTATCTCTGCGGCGAATGGCGGGCCGGCAGCCGCGACGGCCAGCCGCTGCTGAATGCCGCGACGGGCGAGGTGGTGGCGCTGATCGACGCCTCGGGTCTGGATCACGCGGCGGCGCTGGATTACGGGCGCCGGAAGGGCGGGCGGGCCTTGCGCGCGATGACCGTCCATCAGCGCGCGCTGATGTTGAAGGAGATCGGCCTGAAGCTGCTGGAGATGAAGGAGGATTTCTATGCCGAAAGCCTCTGGACCGGGGCGACGCGGGCCGATGGCTGGGTCGATATCGAAGGCGGCATCGGCACGCTTCTGACGCTGGCCTCGAAGGCGCGGCGGGAATTGCCGAATGCGAAGCTGATCCCCGATGGCGCGGTCGAGCCGCTGTCGAAGGATGCGAGCTTCTCCGGCCAGCATATCCTGACGCCTTTGCAGGGCGTGGCGGTGCATATCAATGCCTTCAACTTCCCGATCTGGGGGATGCTGGAAAAGATCGCACCGACGCTGATCGCCGGGATGCCCACGCTGGTGAAGCCGGCCAGCCAGACCGCCTATCTGACGGAACTCATGGTGCGCCGCATCGTGGATATGGGCATCCTGCCCGATGGGGCGCTGCAACTGGTTTCCGGCTCGGCCGGCGATCTGCTGGATCATGTGACCTGTCAGGACGTGGTGACCTTCACCGGCTCTGCCTCGACCGGGCGGATGCTGAAAACCTCGCCCGCGATCGTCGAAAACTCGGTGCGCTTCACCATGGAGGCGGACAGCCTGAATGCCTCGGTCCTCGGCCCCGATGCCGGCCCGGGATCGGAGGAGTTCGACCTGTTCGTGCGCGAGGTGCTGCGCGAGATGACCTCCAAGGCCGGGCAGAAATGCACCGCCATTCGCCGCGCCATCGTGCCGGCAGGCCATATCGAGGCGGTGATTGCCGCACTTGCCGACAAGCTGGGCAAGACCGTGGCCGGCGATCCTGCGGTCGAAGGGACACGGATGGGCCCGCTCGCCAGCCTCGATCAGCGCGACGAGGTGCGCGAGCGGATTGCCGATCTGAAAGCCACGTCGCGGATCGTGATCGGCGACCCGGACGAGGTCCGCGTGGCCTCGGGCGATGCCGGGAAGGGGGCCTTCATCAACCCGGTGGTGCTGCTGGCCGAAAACCCGCTGGAAGCGGCGGCGAACGATGTCGAGGCCTTCGGGCCGGTGGTCACGCTGATGCCCTATGACAGCGTGGAGGACGCGGTGGCGCTGACCCATCGCGGCAAGGGATCGCTGGTGGCATCCGTCTTCACTGACAGCAAGGACGTGGCCGAGGAGATGGTGATCGGCATGGCACCGATGCATGGCCGGGTGCTGATCGGCAACCGGCGCAGCGCGAAATCCTCGACCGGGCACGGCTCTCCTCTGGCGCCGCTGGTGCATGGCGGGCCGGGTCGGGCTGGCGGTGGCGAGGAATTGGGGGGGATGCGCGCGGTCAAGCATTACATGCAGCGCACGGCTGTGCAGGGCGCCCCGCATCTGCTGAGCGCGGTGACCGGCATCTGGTCCGAGGGCGCCGATACCCGCGCCGACAGGCATCCCTTCCGCAAGACCGTGGCGGAGCTGCGCATCGGCGACCAGATCGTCACCAAGGCGCGCGAGGTCACCGAAGCCGATGTCGAGCATTTCGCCCATTTCACCGGCGACACCTTCTATGCCCATATGGACAGCGAGGCGGCCAAAGCGAACCCGTTCTTCGACGACCGCGTGGCGCATGGCTATCTGATCGCCTCTTTCGCGGCGGGGCTGTTCGTCGATCCCGATCCCGGCCCGGTGCTGGCGAATTACGGCGTCGACAACCTGCGCTTCCTGACCCCGGTCTATTTCGGCGACAGCCTTCAGGTCCGGCTGACCTGCAAGGAGATCAATCCGCGCGAGAATGCCGGCCATGCCGAGGTCCGCTGGGATTGCCGGGTCACCAACCAGAAGGATGAGGTGGTGGCGCAATATGACGTGCTGACCATGGTGGCGAAGGACTGACGCGCCATCCCGCGCCATGAAAAAGGCCCCGCAAATGCGGGGCCTTTCGCGTTCCGGGAAACCGGATCAGTCGTTGCTGGAACCCATGAACTGCAGCAGGAACATGAACAGGTTCAGGAAGTCCAGATAGAGGTTCAGCGCGCCAAGAATGGCGGTCTTGCCCAGGAATTCCTGATCGGAATCGCGCAGTTGCAGATAGGTGTTCTTGATCTGCTGGGTGTCATAGGCGGTCAGGCCGGCGAAGATCAGCACCCCGATGACCGAGATCGCGAATTGCATCGCGCTCGACGCCAGAAAGATGTTGATGATCGAGGCGATGATCAGCCCGATCAGGCCCATCATCAGGAACGAGCCCATGCCCGACAGGTCGCGCTTGGTCGTATAGCCGTAAAGCGACAGGCCCGCGAAGCCGGCGGCGGTCGCGAAGAAGGTCGAGGCGATCGAGGTGCCGGTATAGCGCAGGAAGATCCAGCTGATCGACATGCCCATCAGCGCGGCAAAGCCGTAGAAAATCAGCGTCGCGGCTTGCGCCGACAGCTTGTAGACGGCGGCACCGAAGGCAAACACCACCAGAAGGGGCGCGAACATCAGCACCCATTTCAGCGGCGAGGCGTAGACCGCGTAACCGATCTGGGTCAGCTGGCCGTCCTGAACGGCAAGCATGTTCAGCCCAAGGGCAAAGAAGGCGGTCACAGCCATGCCGGTGGCCATGATCCCATAGACCTTCGACATGTACGCGCGAAGGCCGGCATCGATATCGGCACGGGTCGCGGCACCCGTCCGGGCCTGGGCCAGACGCTGGGTGTCGTATTCAGCCATCAAACTCTCCATATAACTGGCGTTGGCGGCGCGGATGCGCCGGTAAAGCGTATATATTGGCGCATTATGGCAGGTTTTCAACGGAAGCGAAGGCCAAAATAATGTGAGAGCCGCTGTGTGGGCGGTCTTTCTGGTATCTTGGTTGACGCTTGGTAAGCTCAACGCGTGGCAGAAAAGGCTGAAAGCCGCTTTGTGGCCCTTGTTCCGGGAATCGGGCGTCGTGCTGAGCTGATTCGGGCGAGACGGGCAGGATTCGGGCAAAAGGTCGGCTGAATTCCGCCCATATGGCGCATTTGAAGCGGCAAGACGCCGATTGACCCTGTTCTTTTAGTCAACTTTAGCGTGTTTTCTAATTAACGGAGTCGTCAGGGGCTCTTGCCTGGTCTAGGAATTGATCAGTTAGTGAGAGGTTGGTTATGAAGCACGAAGTTGATGTGCATGTTGGCACGCGTATTCGCCATCGGCGTTGGTTGATTGGCATGACCCAGCAGCAGCTGGCGGATCAGGTCGGGATCAAGTTTCAGCAGATCCAGAAATACGAAACCGGGGCGAACCGGGTTTCGGCGTCGCGGCTGTGGGACATTTCCACGGCGCTCGATGTTCCCATCAGCTTCTTTTTCGAGGGGTTGAACGGGGGTCGCGAGGCGGCGGCGCTCGGCGACGATATCATGGCCAACAAGGAGGCACTGCAACTGATCCGGGCCTATTACGCCATGCCCGAGGCGCAGCGCCGCCAGATATTCGAACTCGCCCGGGTTCTGTCGCACGCCGCTTGACGCGGCAATTCAGACATCGCCTGTTCTGCCCCGTCTTTCCGCGCTATGAACGGCGCGTCAGGACGGGGATTGGAATGGATCGCACCGATATTTTCGAGACTGCCGCGGCGATGGCCGATGCTGCCCGTGGGCAGACCTTGCCACTATTCCGCAGCGCCGGATTGCGGCCTGACAACAAGCTCGCGGACGGGTTCGACCCGGTGACCGAGGCGGATCGCGCCAGTGAGCAGGCGATGCGTGCCATATTGGCCGAGCGTCGCCCCGACGATGCGATCCTGGGCGAGGAATTCGGCTCTCTTGCCGGGCGCTCCGGCCTGACCTGGGTCCTGGACCCCATCGACGGCACCCGTGCCTTCATCTCGGGCGCGCCGAGCTGGGGCACGCTGATCGGCCTGACGGACGATACCGGGCCGATCTATGGCATTGTGGACCAGGCCTTCACCGGAGAGCGGTTCGAGGGCGGGCTGGGTCGCGCCCGCGTCACCTCGCCCGCCGGAGAGATGCCTCTGGCCACCCGCAAGGGGGTTGAACTGGGCCAGGCGACACTTTTGACCACCTTCCCTGAAATCGGCTCGACCGAGGACTACGCGGCTTTCCACCGGGTTGCCGGGCAGGTGCGGCTGACGCGCTATGGGCTGGACTGCTATGGCTATGCGCTGCTCGCGCTCGGTCAGGTCGATCTGGTGATCGAGGCCGGCTTGCAATCCTATGACGTGGTCGCGCCGATTGCCGTGGTGCAGGCGGCTGGTGGCGTGGTGACCGACTGGCAGGGTGGTCCGGCCCATGGCGGCGGGCGCATCATCGCCGCCGCCACGCCCGAAATTCACGCCGAAGCACTGGCACTTCTGGCCGGCTGAGCGTTGCCCCCGGCGGGCGGCTTCTCTAAGATCGTCCTCGGGCCCCGTCGCCCGATCCGCAGGCCGATGCAAATGACATGACAGGGGGGTCCATGCAGGACGACGAACAGCGCCTCGACGCCGCCGAAAAGCCCGAACTCGTGGCCGACAAGCTATCCCCCGAAGCCGAGCAACCGCCGGAACCGCCCGAGGAGGAGGACGATTTCACCCCCTCGCGCGCGCTGCTCGACCAGATCCGCGATGCCATTGATGATGAAGACCCGGCCAAGCTGAACGAGCTGCTGGAGCCGATGCACGCGGCCGACATCGCCGACGTGATCGAGAATCTCTCGGCGGCGCGGCGGCGCATCTTCATGTCGCTCTGGTCCGGAGAGATCGACGGCGACATCCTGTCGGAGATCGACGAATCGATCCGCGACGAAATCGTCGAGCTGATGCCGAAATCGGCCCTGGCCGAGGCTGTCCGCGAGATGGACAGCGACGATATCGTCGAACTGATCGAGGAGTTGGACGAGGACGATCAGCAGAAGGTTCTCGACGCGCTCGACGAATCCGACCGGGCCGCGGTCGAGCAATCGCTGACTTATCCAGAATATTCCGCCGGTCGGATGATGCAATCCGAGGTCGTGACGGCGCCCGAACACTGGACCGTCGGCGATACCATCGACTACCTGCGAGCCGAGGAGGATTTGCCGGACCAGTTTTACCATGTGATCCTGGTCGATCCGCGCCGGCATCCGCTTGGCTATGTGGCGCTTGGCCGTTTGCTGGCGGCACGGCGCGACACGGCGCTGCGCGACCTTGCGGAAGAAAGTTTCCGCCCCATCGACGCCTATGCGAACGAGGCCGATGTCGCTTATGCCTTCAACCAGTATCACCTGATCTCGGAACCCGTGGTCGACGAACACGACCGGCTGGTCGGTGTCATCACCATCGACGATGCCATGGAAGTGCTGGACGACGAGCACGAGGAAGACATCCTGCGCCTGGCCGGCGTCGGCGACGAATCCTCGATCTCGGATACGGTGATCGAGACGCTGGGTCAGCGCCTGCCCTGGCTGGCGGTGAACCTGCTGACGGCGATCCTCGCCTCTTTCGTGATCGCCATGTTCGAGGATACGATCTCGCAGATCGTGGCACTGGCGGTGCTGATGCCGATCGTGGCCTCGATGGGCGGCAATGCCGGCACGCAGACGCTGACCGTGGCGGTGCGGGCACTGGCGACGAAAAGCCTGACCGGCTCGAACGTCTGGCGGGTCGTCGGGCGCGAGGCGGTGGTCGGATTGCTGAACGGGATCTGCTTTGCCCTGGTGATGGGGGTGGTGGCCTGGATCTGGTTCGATGGAATCTCTCTGGCCAGTGTCATCTCCATCGCGATGGTGGTGAACCTCTTTGTCGCTGCTTTGGCGGGAATTCTGGTGCCGCTGACGCTGGAAAGATTCGGTGCCGACCCGGCCCTTGCCTCGGGCACTTTTGTGACGACCGTAACCGATGTGGTTGGTTTCTTTGCCTTTCTTGGATTGGCGCAGATGGTGCTGTTATGAGCCGGCTGAAAAGGTAAACGGGAAACCGCCTCCGTTAACAAAAAAATGCTTGATTGGCGGGCGTCATTCCCGCAATTTGGGCCGAATAGACCCCCAAACACAATATCTGGTGGCCGCTAAGGTGCGATCAGAAGACTGGCGGGCATCGGCAGGGAACTGGGACAGGCGCTTCCCGTCCGCATGACGCGGGCGGGATGTTTCACATTCGGGGCCGGGATTCAGGCGAGCGTGACCTGCTTCAGATGCGCCGCGATCTCGTCCAGAACGGCGGGATCCTCGATGGTGGCGGGCATCTTGTAGTCCTCGCCGTCGGCGATCTTGGCCATGGTCGCGCGCAGGATCTTGCCCGAACGCGTCTTCGGCAGCCGGTCCACGATCACCGCCAGCTTGAAGGCCGCAACCGGGCCGATATCGTCACGGACCATGCGCACCACGTCGCGCAAGACCTGCTCGGGCGGGGTGGTGCTGCCTTTCTTCAGGCAAAGGAAGCCGAGCGGCGATTGCCCCTTCAACTGATCGCTGATGCCGATCACCGCGCATTCGGCGACATCCGGGTGGCGGGCCAGCACCTCCTCCATCGCGCCGGTCGACAGGCGGTGGCCGGCGACGTTGATCACGTCATCGGTGCGGGCCATGATGTAAAGATAGCCGTCCTCGTCCAGATAACCCGCATCGCCTGTCTCGTAATAGCCGGGGAAATGCGAGAGATACGACTTGCGATAACGATCCTCGGCATTCCACAGCGTCGCCAGCGTGCCGGGCGGCAGGGGCAGCTTGATGGCGATGGCGCCGAGCGTGCCAGCGGGAACCGGATTTCCGCCCTCGTCCAGCACCTGCACGTCATAGCCGGGCATGGGCACGGTCGGACTGCCCAGCTTGACCGGCAATTCCTCGATCCCGATCGGGTTGGCGGCGATGGCCCAGCCGGTTTCGGTCTGCCACCAATGGTCGATCACCGGCACGCCCAGATGCTTCTGCGCCCAGGCGATGGTCTCGGGGTCGGCGCGTTCGCCGGCAAGGAAAAGGGCCTGCAGGTCGTGCAGCTTGTAGCGGCGGATATATTCGCCGTCTGGGTCTTCGCGGCGGATGGCGCGGATGGCGGTGGGGGCGGTGAAGAAGCTCTTGATGCGGTTGTTCTGGATGGTGCGCCAGAAGACGCCGGCATGGGGCGTGCCGATGGGCTTGCCCTCGAAGACCACGGTCTGCGCGCCGGCGATCAGCGGCCCATAGCAGATATAGCTGTGACCCACGACCCAGCCCACATCCGAGGCCGCCCAGAAGCGGTCGCCGGGGCCGATCTTGTAGATATTCTCCATCGACCATGCCAGCGCGACCAGGTGGCCCGCCGTGGGGCGCACCACGCCCTTTGGCTGGCCGGTCGTGCCCGAGGTGTAAAGGATATAGGCCGGGTGATTGCCCTCGACCGGGACGCAATCGACCGGCTTGATGCCGTATTGGAAGCCGTACCAGTTGAAATCGCGGCCCTCGATCAGCTTGGCGACCTCCTCCTCGCGCTGGAAGATGACGCAGAATTCGGGCTTGTGGCTGGCCAGTTCGATGGCCTGGTCGAGCAGCGGCTTGTAATGCACCACGCGCCCGGGTTCGAGACCGGCCGAAGCGGCGATGATCGCCTTGGGCTGGGCGTCGTCGATGCGCACCGCCAGCTCGTTCGCGGCAAAGCCGCCGAACACGACGGAATGGATCGCGCCAAGCCGGGCGCAGGCCAGCATCGCCTCGATCGCCTGGGGGATCATCGGCATGTAGATGATGACGCGGTCGCCCTTCTCGACGCCGCGCGCGCGCAGCGCCCCGGCCAGGGTGCCGACGCGGGTCTTCAACTCGGAAAAGGTGATGCCCTTGGTGGCATTGGTGATCGGACTGTCATGATAAATGGCGATCTGGTCGCCGCGCCCGGCTTCGACATGGCGGTCGACCGCGTTCCAGCAGGTATTGACCAGCCCGTCGGAAAACCATTCGTAGATCGGTGCATTCTCGTCGAACAGGGCCTTCGACGGCGGTTTGACCCAGTCGATGGCCTCGGCGGCCTTCATCCAGAATGCCTCCGGATCGGCCTTCCAGCCGGCATAGATATCCTGATAGCCCATAGGCTCCTCCCTCATCCCTCACGCGCCTCTGCCGAGACGTTAGGCCGGAAGCGCGCCTTGGGCAATCGTCACCTTCGCCGCGTCAGGCAAGAAAGCCGATCAGCGCGCGGGGGGGGCGCCAGCCGCACCCGGCGGCGCATCAGCGATAATGCGCGACCGGGGTGCCGGCGACGGCCGACATGTTCAGCAGCCCGCGCGCGGTGATCGAGGGGGTGACGATATGGGCCTTGTTGCCCATGCCCATCAGGATCGGCCCGACCTCCAGCCCGCCGGCCTTGGTCTTGAGGATGTTGCGCACCGCCGAGGCGGTATCGGTGCCGGCGAAGATCAGCACATTGGCCGCGCCTTCCAGCTTCGCCGCCGGGAAGATGCGCGCCCTCAGCTTGGGATCGAGCGCCGAGTCGATATTCATCTCGCCATCGAAATTGAAGCCGACCTCGCGTTCCTGCAGAAGCGCCATCGCCGCCCGCATCCGCTCGCCGCTATCGGTGCCGAGATTGCCGAATTGCGAATGGCTGCACAGCGCGACATGTGGTTCCAGCCCGAAGCGGCGGACATGGCGGGCGGCGCCGATGGCGGCGCGGGCGATCTCCTCGGGGCTGGGGGTGTTGTGGACCTGGGTGTCGGCCACGAAAAGCGGGCCGTCCTCCAGGATGATCATCGACAGGGCACCATGCGGGTAAAGCCCGTCGCGGCCGAGCACCTGGGTGATATAGTTCAGATGCCAGCCATATTGCCCGAAGGTGCCGCAAAGCAGGCTGTCGGCCTCGTTGCGATGGACCATGACGCTGCCGATGGCGGTGGTATTGGTGCGCATGATCGCCCGGGCCAGGTCCGGGGTGACGCCGCGCCGGGCCATGAGGTCGTGATAGGTTTCCCAATATTCGCGGTAACGGGAATCGCTCTCGGGGTTCACGATCTCGAAATCCTTGTCCGGCCGGATCGGCAGGCCGGCGCGTTCGGCGCGGGCCGCGATCACCTCGGGGCGACCGATCAGGATCGGGACATCGGTGGTTTCCTCCAGCATCGCATTGGCGGCGCGCAGCACACGTTCTTCCTCGCCCTCGGCGAAGACGATGCGGCGGCTGGCGGTGGCGGCGGCCTCGAAGACCGGGCGCATGATCAGGGCCGAGCGGAAGACCGACCCGTCGAGCTTGCGCTTGTAGGCGCCGATATCCTCGATCGGGCGGGTGGCCACGCCCGAGTCCATCGCGGCCTTGGCCACGGCGGTCGAGACGACGCCGATCAGGCGCGGATCGAAGGGTTTCGGGATCAGGTAATCGGGCCCGAAGCTGAGCTTTTCGCCGCGATAGGCGGCCGCGGCCTCGGCGGCGGTGGTGGCACGGGCGAGTGCGGCGATCCCCTCGATACAGGCCAGTTGCATCTCGTCATTGATCTGGGTCGCGCCCACATCCAGCGCGCCCCGGAAGATGAAGGGGAAACACAGGACGTTGTTCACCTGATTGGGGAAATCGCTGCGGCCGGTGGCGATGACGGCCTCGGGCGCGACCTCCTTCACCTCGTCGGGCATGATCTCGGGCGTCGGGTTCGCCAGTGCGAAGACGATGGGCCGCGCGGCCATCTTTGCCACCATCTCCTTCTTCAGCACGCCGGGGCCGGAGAGGCCGAGGAACATGTCGGCGCCGTCGATCACCTGATCGAGCGTCCGCAGATCGGATTTCTGCGCATAGGCCGCCTTCTGCGGGTTCATGTCCTCGGTCCGGCCCTCATAGACCAGCCCGTGAATGTCGCAGAGCCAGACGTTTTCGCGCCGCACCCCCAGCTTCAGCAGCATGTTCAGACAGGCGATGCCGGCAGCACCCCCGCCGGTCGAGACGATCTTGATCTCCTCGAAGCGCTTGCCGGTGACCTGCAGCGCATTGGTGGCGGCGGCGCCGACGACGATGGCGGTGCCGTGCTGGTCGTCGTGAAAGACCGGGATGTTCATCTTCTCGCGGCAGAGCTTTTCGACGATGAAGCAATCGGGTGCCTTGATGTCTTCCAGATTGATGGCGCCGAAGCTCGGCTCCAGGCTCTGGACGATGGCGGCCAGCTTCTCGGGGTCGGTTTCGGCGACCTCCAGATCGAAGCAGTCGATATTGGCGAATTTCTTGAACAGGACCGCCTTGCCCTCCATCACCGGCTTCGAGGCGAGCGGGCCGATATTGCCAAGGCCCAGCACCGCCGTGCCGTTCGAGACCACCGCGACCAGATTGCCCCGCGCCGTATAACGGGCGGCATCGGCGGGGTTTTCCTTGATTTCCAGGCAGGCCTCGGCCACGCCGGGGCTATAGGCGCGGGCCAGGTCGCGGCCGTTGGCCAGGGGCTTCGTCGCCCGCACCTCCAGCTTACCGGGACGGGGGAACTCGTGATATTCCAGCGCCGACGAGCGCGCCATTTCCTGCCGCTGTTCTTCCATGTCCTGTCCCCTCTACGGCACCCTTGCCCTTGCTTGGTCGGGGTGCATTCCCTGCCGGACCCGCTTTCTGGCAGGTTCCGACGCGCGATGGTTCAGCGTTAAACCAGTTTGCCGGTGCATCACAAGCACCCTTGCCGGATGCGGGGTTCCGCCCGCCTGCGGCATCTTGCATCCTTAAGGCGCAACGCGCAGACTCCGCCGATCAGCTTCGGAGATTGCCCATGTCCCTTCTCGATGCCGCCCGCGAGGTTCGCGAAGCCGCCTATGCGCCCTATTCGAATTTCAAGGTCGGGGCCGCCGTGCGCGGCAAGTCCGGCATGATCTATCGCGGCTGCAATGTCGAAAACGTCGCCTATCCCGAGGGCACCTGCGCCGAGGCCGGCGCCATCGCCGCCATGATCGCGGCTGGCGAGACCGAGTTGATCGAGGTGGCCGTGATCGCCGGCAGCCCAAGCCCGGTGCCGCCCTGCGGCGGTTGCCGGCAGAAACTGGCCGAGTTCGGCCGTCCCGAAACGCCGGTGCTGCTGGCCACGACCGGCGGTGCCACGCTGGCAACGACCATTGGCGAGCTGCTGCCGGGTCGCTTCGATGTCGGGCATATGGAAGGCAGCGGCGCGTGACCGATCCCGGGCGGGCCCCGAATAGCCGGGCAGACCCCCGCCCGGTCATCGCGCGGCTGCGTGACGGTGGCGGGCTGGACGAGGGCGGGGCAGCGCTGATCGCGCGCGGTCTTTCCGATGGCAGCCTGTCGGATGCGCAGGCCGGCGCCTTTGCCATGGCGGTGCTGCTGCGCGGTCTGTCGACCGAGGAACGCTCGGGCCTGACCCGGGCGATGCGCGATTCCGGCCATGTCATGCGTTGGGACCTGCCCGGCCCGGTGCTCGACAAGCATTCGACCGGCGGCATTGGCGATGTGGTCTCGCTGGTGCTGGCCCCGATTCTGGCCGCCTGCGGGGCTTTCGTGCCGATGATCTCGGGCCGGGGGCTTGGCCATACCGGCGGCACGCTGGACAAGCTGGAGGCCATTCCCGGTTTCATCACCGGGCTGGACGAAGCCGCCTTTCGCAAGACCGTAAGCGCGACCGGCTGCGCCATCGTCGCCGCCAGTGCCGATCTCGCCCCCGCCGACCGCAGGCTTTACGCGATCCGGGACGAGGCCGCGGCGGTCGAATCCATCGACCTCATCACCGCCTCGATCCTGTCCAAGAAGCTGGCGGCGGGGCTCGATGCCCTGGTGCTGGATGTGAAGGCCGGATCCGGTGCCTTCATGGGATCGCCAGAAAAGGCCGAGGCGCTGGCAGTCTCGCTGGTTGAAACCGCCAATGCCGCCGGTTGCCGGACGTCGGCGCTGATTACCGATATGGACCAGCCCCTTGCCCGCGCCGCCGGCAATGCGCTGGAGGTGATCGAGGCGATCGACTGCCTGCGCGGCGCGCCTTCGGCCCTGCGCGATCTGTCGCTGGCACTTTCGGCCGAGGCGCTGCTTCTGACTGGTGAGACTGACGGCATGGCGCGCGCGACCGAGGCGCTGGATTCGGGCCGCGCGGCCGATGTCTTCACCCGCATGGTTGCGGCGCAGGGTGGCCCCGCCGATCTACTGGACCGGCCCGAGGCCCATCTGGCACCCGCCCCGGTCATCTGCCCGGTGCCGGCGCCTGCGGGCTTTGTCGCCCGGATCGACGCTGCCCGGCTTGGCCATGCGGTCATCGCGCTTGGCGGCGGACGGGTTCGGGCCGGCCAGAAGATCGACCACCGGGTCGGCCTGTCGGCCCTGCGCCGGCTTGGCGAGGCCAGCGAAGGTTGCCTCGCCCTGGTCCATGCGACCAATGAGGCCGATGCGGAAGCCGCCATCGCCGCCGTTCAGCGCGCCTATCACCTGGCCGATACCGCGCCTGCGCCGACGCCCCTGATCCGCGCCCGAACGCGGGCCGAGGCGGGCGATCAGCCGGGCGAAGAACAGCAGGAAAGTTGAGATCGCCATGTCCAGAGCCTTCCTTGTCGTGATGGATTCCGTGGGCATCGGCGGCGCGCCGGATGCGGTGGATTTCTTCAATGACACCCGCCCCGATACCGGTGCGAACACCGTTCTTCACATTGCCGAGAAACGCGGCCTGTGCCTGCCGCATCTCGACCGGCTCGGGCTTGGTGCCGCGATCCGGCTTGCCTCGGGCGCCGAGGCACCGGGACTCGGTGCGGCGCCGGAGGGGCTTTGGGGGGCCGCGACCGAGATTTCGCCGGGCAAGGACACGCCCTCCGGCCATTGGGAGATTGCCGGCGTTCCGGTCCCCTGGGACTGGCATTATTTCCCCGACAGCCAGCCCGCCTTTCCGCCCGAGGTCACCGCGCGGGTCTGCGAACTGGCCGGAACCGAGGGCATCCTTGGCAATAAACATGCCTCGGGCACCGTCATACTCGACGAATTGGGCGAGGCGCATCTGCGGACCGGCTGGCCGATCTGCTATACCTCTGCCGACAGCGTCTTCCAGATCGCCGCACATGAGGAGGCCTTCGGCCTCGACCGGCTTCTGGCATTGTGCGAGGGGCTGGCCCCCATGCTGCACCGGATGCGGGTGGGCCGGGTGATCGCGCGGCCCTTTGTCGGCGCGCCCGGAAATTTCACCCGCACCGCCAACCGGCGCGATTACGCCATGGCCCCGCCGGCCGACACCATTCTGGACATCGCCGCCAGGGCCGGGCGCGACACCCATGCCATCGGCAAGATCGGCGACATCTTCAGCCATCGCGGCATCGGCAAGCTGCACAAGGGCAAGTCCGATGCCGATCTGGCCGCGCATCTGCTGCGGCTGATCGAGGAAGCCGCGCCGGGCAGCCTGACCTTCGCCAATTTCGTCGAATTCGACAGCCTTTACGGGCATCGCCGCGATATCGACGGCTATGGCGCGCAGCTGGAATGGTTCGACACCATCGTCGGGCAGGCGGTGGCCGCGCTTCGGCCCGGCGATCTGATGATCTTTACCGCCGATCATGGCAACGACCCATCATGGACCGGCACCGATCACACCCGCGAGCGTGTGCCGGTGCTTGGCGCGGGGTTGGGTGCGCGCGCCATCGGGAATGTCGGCTTCTCCGATATCGGGGCCAGCGTCGCGGCGCATCTCGGCCTCGATTCGCCCGGGTATGGCAGCAGTTTCATTTGACCTCCGCCTCTGATTCGCAGGATCACGTTCGCATGAAGAACTTAAAGAAGATTGAACTGCATCTTCATCTCGAAGGGGCCGCGCCGCCCGGCTTCATCCGTGGCCTCGCCGCCGAGAAGGGGGCCGACCTGACCGGGGTTTTCGACGCCCGGGGCCATTACGCCTATCGCGATTTCGACGATTTCCTGCGCGTTTACGAGGCCGCGACCTCGGTCATCGCCACGCCCGAGGATTACGCCCGCCTGCTGGGCGAGGTGTTGCAGAATTGCGCCGAAGAAGGCGCAATCTATGTCGAATTCTTCGTATCCCCGGAATTCTGCGGCGGTGGCGACCTGAGCGCCTGGCGCGACTATCTGGCCGCGATGGAGGCGACCGCGAAATCCATGGCGGCGCAGGGCATCGACAGCCGCGCCATTGTCACCCCGATCCGGCATTTCGGACCCGACCGGGCGCGAAAATCCGCCATCTGCGCCGCCGAAACCGGCAGTTCGGACGGCGCGGGCTGGGTCACCGGCCTTGGCCTGGCAGGGGACGAAGCCGTGGGCAAGCCGCAGGATTTCGCCTGGTGCTTCGACTGCGCCCGCGAGGCCGGGCTGGGCCTGACCTGCCATGCCGGCGAATGGGGCGGCCCGCAATCGGTTCGCGATGCACTCAGCCTTGGCATCACCCGCGTCGGCCACGGCGTCCGCGCCATCGAGGATGCCGAACTGGTCCGAGAGCTTGCCCATCGCGGCACCGTGCTGGAAGTCTGCCCGGGCTCGAATGTGGCGCTTGGCCTTTATCCCGACTGGCCGTCGCATCCGATTGCGCGGCTGGCCGATGCCGGGGTCAGGGTGACCGTCTCGACCGACGATCCGCCCTTCTTCCACACCACGCTTGGCCGCGAATATGACCGCCTCGCCGATGCCTTCGGCTGGGCCGAGGCCGAATTCGCCGCCCTGAACCGCAATGCCGCAGAGGCCGCCTTCTGCGACAAGACCACGCGCGAACGCCTGCTTGCCGCCTTCGCCTGACCAGAACGGAGCCCACATGACCCCACATCTCACCGTCGTCGATCACCCGCTGGTGCAGCACAAGCTGACGCTGATGCGCGACAAGAGCACCTCGACCGCCGGTTTCCGGCAACTTCTGCGCGAGATCAGCCTGCTTCTGGCCTATGAGATCACCCGGGAACTGCCCGTCGCCACGACCCGGATCGAGACGCCGCTGCAGGCGATGGACGCGCCGGTGCTGGAGGGCAAGAAGCTGGCTCTGGTGTCGATCCTGCGTGCCGGAAACGGGCTGCTGGACGGGATTCTGGAACTGATCCCCTCGGCCCGGGTCGGCTTCGTCGGCCTTTACCGCGATCCCGAGACGCTGCAGCCGGTGCAGTATTATTCGAAACTGCCGGGCGGGCTGGATGAACGTATGACCATTGTCGTCGATCCGATGCTGGCGACGGGCAATTCCTCGGCTGCGGCCATCGACCTGATCAAGCAGGCGGGGGCGAAGAATATCCGTTTCCTCTGTCTTCTGGCCGCGCCCGAGGGCGTCGCGCGGATGCAGGAGGCCCATCCCGATGTGCCGATCGTGACCGCGGCGCTTGACGAAAGGCTGAACGATCACGGCTATATCGTGCCGGGTCTGGGCGATGCCGGCGACCGGATGTTCGGAACCAAATAGACCAAGGCGATCTATGTGCTGCGCATCAACTCGCTGACGCCGCCATAGATCAGCCGGAGCGACAGCAGGATCAGGATCGTATCCAGCGCCAGCCGGAAGCGGCGGTCGTCCATGCGGTTCAGGACCAGCCGACCGACAAGCGTGCCGAGGAAACCCGCCGCGATCATGGCGACCAGAAAGCCCGCCCAGGCCGCGAAGGCAAAGCCGAGGACCGAGAAGGTCAGCGACTTGACACCGTGCTGGACCGTCATCAGCGCCGCATGGGTGGCGACATGGCCGTGGCGCAGCAGGGCCTGCGACTTGGTGAAGGTGGCCACGAACATGCCGGTTGCACCGAAGAACATGGTCAGGAAGCTGGAAATCGCGCCGACTGTGAAAGGCCAGTCGCGCACGCCCCGGGGTGGGCGGCCCAGCACCGTCCAGATGACGAAACCGCCGACGCCGATCTGTACCCAGGCCGGCGGCAGGTTGATCACCAGCGATCCGCCAAGCGCGGCCCCGGCGATGGATCCCGCCGCGAAGGCGGGCAGGGCGGGCCAGAAGATATGCCGGAAGGTCACCAGTGCCCGCCCGAGGTTGGAGCCGATCTGGATCACCCCATGGGTCGGGATCAGCGCCGCCGGCGGCACCAGCGTGGCCATGACCGCCAGCAGCATCGCTCCGCCGCCGATGCCGAAGGCGACGGTGATCAGCGAGCCCGCGAAACTGGTCCCGAGCAGCGCCGCGAAGGTCACTGCGCTCATCCCCTCGGGCATGAAGCTGGCGGCGAGGTCGATCATCGGGGGCTCTTTCGCGTCGGGGCGCTCAATTCGTGCGGTCTGGCTTGCTGCGCAATCCCAGCACACCGGCCATGAGCGGCGCGCCCAGGATCACCAGCGTCAGCCGCACCAGATGATGCACGACGATGAAACCCAGATCGGCACCGGCGACGATGGCCAGAACCGTCATCTCGGCCTGGCCGCCGGGGGCGAAGGACAAAAATCCCTCGATCGGTGTGGCAAGGCCAAGCTGCACCACCGCTTCGGTCACCGCGAAGGCCAGCACGGCGAGGATCAGCACGAAAATCATCCCCGACAGCACGATGCGCCGCAATTCCAGCAGGGTGACGCCGACATAGCCGACCCCGATGCCCATGCCGATGAAGAACTGCGCGCCCAGAATCGCCTCGCGCGGGGGGCGGTGCTCGATCATGCCGCTGAGCGAGAGGGCGGCGGTCACGATCATCGGGCCAAGAATCGCAGCCCCGAAAAGCCCGATCCGTTCCGCGACTTTCCAGCCGAGAATGGCCGCCGCCGCCATCAGCAGCAACTCGGTCAGCGGCAGGTCGATGGCCGGGGCGCCGACCGGCTGCACCAAAGGGCGGTCCATGGCATAGACCAGAATCGCCGGAACGATGGTGACGATGACCAGCACCCGCGTCGCATGGATCAGCGACAGCGCGCGCACATCTCCGCCGGCTTCCTTGCCGAACAGCACCATGTCCTGTAGCCCGCCCGGCATGGCGGCGAAATACGAGGTCGGCAGGTCGAAGCCGCAGATCTTGTGGAAATAGGGCACACCGACCAGCCCGATCGCGGCGATGTAAAGCGGCACGAAGGCGACCGATCCGGCCATCTGCGGGATCTGGTGGATCACCGCCGGGGTGATCGACGCGCCGACCGCCACGCCGAGGATCGTCCGCGCGGCGTCCGAGATCGGCTTCGCACCCAGAAGCGGCGCCCCCATCAGGGCCGCGATCAGGCAGGCGAACATCGGCCCGAACAGGAAGGGCAGCGGCATGTGCAGGGCCGAGAAGACCGCCGTTCCGAAAACGGCGAGAAGCAGCGTGCCAAGGCGGCGCAGATGTCTGGTTCGGGTCATGTTCGCGTCCGGCAAAAGTCTTGACGGGTTTGTATCCCGAAGTATACTAATGTATCCATGATGGAAACCGTTAATTTTCCCGACCCCAGATCCGAGACCGGCGCGCGCGGGCTGCAGGGCGAAAGCGTCTATGAACGGCTCTGCGATGATATTCGCGCGGGCGTTCTGGCCCCCGGCAGCCGGCTGCGCGAGGCCGAGATCGCCGAGCGCCTCTCGGTCAGCCGGACCCCGGTCCGGGAAGCGATCCGCCGGCTTGAGGCCGAGGGGTTGGTCGATCATCTGCCGCGCAGCGGGGCCACTGTCCGCCGGCTCGACTATTCCGAGACGATGGAGTTATACGAGATGCGCACCGTGCTGGAAGGCACGGCGGCGCGGCTGGCGGCACGGGCGGCCTCTCCGGTCGAGCTTGAGGAATTGCAGGCGATCAACGCCGAGATGCGGGCCGCCGATGGCCAGCCAGAACGGCTCGTGCGCCTGAACCGGCAGTTTCACCGCCGCCTGCTGGAGGCGTCGCGGAACCGTTTCCTTCTGCGGGCCATGGCGACGGTTGAGAATACGCTGCTGATTCTGGGCGCCTCAAGCATGCACCTGCCAGAGCGCGCGGTTGCGGCGGTGGCCGAACATGGAGAGGTGCTTGACGCGCTGTTGATCCGTGACGGCGCCGCAGCCGAGGCCGCCATGCGCCGGCACATGGAACGGGCGCAATTCGCACGGCTGCAGATCCTGCGCCAGGCGGATGGCGTGCCCTAGCTGGCAAACGATCCGAGCTTCAGGGGACCGCTCTTTCCGATGCGCGTTTTCCTGTCGGTCAGGCCAAGAAGCCTCTACTGCCGCATCCCGTTATCCATTGACGAGGCTGCGACTTCCGGCATGGGCAGCCAGTTTGCGGCAATCCCGTGCCGCGTGGCCATGGCCCGGCCGGCCTCCGGCGGCAGGATCATCAGCGCCGTGGCCCAGGCGTCGGCGCGGGCGCAGGTTTCGGCCAGCACCGTCACCGCCGGCACGCCCTGCGCCGGCAGGCCGGTGCGTGGGTTCATGGTATGGCCGATCCGGGCATCGCCGAGCATCACGAAATGCCGGTAATCGCCAGAGCTTGCCAGCGCCGTATCGCCGATCTCGATCAGGGCATTGGCGGCGCGGCGGGTGGGGTCGGGCGTTTCGACCGCGATCCCCCAGGGGCGACCGTCGGGACGCTGGCCGAGGGCGCGAAGTTCCCCGTCGAGACCGAAAAGCGCGTTACCAACGTCCATCGCCCGGGCGGTCTCGGCCATGGCATCGACGGCATGGCCCTTGGCAATGCCGTCGAGGGTCAGGCTCAGGGCGGCGTGTTTGCGCGCCCGGCCGGCGGCGGGGTCGAGTTCCAGCGCCTCTGCCGTCGCCTGCGCGGCCCGGGGCTGGCCGATCATCGCCTCGGGCCGGGTCTGGCCCTGCGCCGCGCCAAAGCCCCAGGCGGCGGTCAGCCCGCCCATGGCGATGTCGAAAAGCCCCTCGGTCTCGGCACCCAGATCCAGCGACAGGGCCAGCAGATCCAGCAATTCGGGCGGCAGCGCGACCCATTCGCCGCAAGGCGCGGCGTTCAGCCGGTTCAGATCGCTTTCGCGGCGCCAGAGACTCGCCTGCGCCTCGATCCGTTCCACCGCCGCCGCGAGCGCCGGGGCAAGGCCCGGCACCGGATCGGCCAGCCGCGCCGTCCAGCGGCTGCCCATGGCGGGACCGGAGAGGGTGACGGGATCAGTAGATATCTTCGACATATCGCCCCTCCTGCTTCAGGGTCGCGACGCTGAGGCCTGCGGGCGCCAGGATCGCATCCAGTTCCGCCGCGACGGCGCGCCCCATGGTGACGCTGCCGCAGACCAGCACCCGGGCGCCGGCCAGGATCTGCCGGCTCAGCCTTGCGGCATCCTCGCGCAGGCTGTGCTGGACATGGCGGCGGTCGCGACGGCTATAGGCGGTGTTGAGCCGGGTCAGCCGGCCATCGCCATGCCAGTTCGCCAGTTCCTCGCGATAGAGGAAATCCGATTCCGGGTGGCGCAGCCCGAAATAGAGGCTGCGCTCGGCCCCCGGTGCGGCGCTGCGCAACAGCCCCGCCATCGGCCCCACGCCGCAACCCGAGGCGACCATCACCAACGGCTCCTCGCCGGCGCGGAAGGCCGGGTTGGGGCGGATGAAGGCGCGGATGCTGTCTTCCGACCCCAGCCCGTAGAGATAGGTCGAGCAGATCCCCCCCGGCACCTTGCGCACGCAGATCTCGGCGAAGCCGTCGCGTGACGAAGACGCCAGCGAATAGAAGCGCGGCGCGGTGGCGCCGGGTGCCATGACGCCCAGCAGATCGCCGGCCTTGAAGCGCGGCCCGCCCAGCCACCAGGGCCGGATGCCGAAGCGCAGGATGGCCGAGGGCGCCTGCACCGCCTCGCCGTAATCGCGGCGCGAGATCAGCGAAAGCGGGCTGAGGCGCGGCAAGGTCGGGCGATGTTCGGGCGAGATTTCCAGCCCGAGGCTGCGGCCAAGATCGCGGCCCCAGGCGTTGAACTCGGCCGGGGATTGGCGGTCGATGCGGCCCATCGGCATCAGCCGGGGCCAGCCATGGCGGGTCAGATCGGCCAGCACCGTTTCGGCATAGCCGCAGAAGGCCGGAAAGGCGCGGTCGCCGAAGCCCAGCACCGCGACCGGCAGCGGGGCCGCATGACCCAGCCGGTCCAGAAAGCCGTTGGCCGAGGCCGGCGCGGTGCCGTCGCCATAGGTCGCCGTCATCAGGATCAGCGCCTCGGCCCGGGGCATCGCGCCGAGATCGTTCATCTCGCCCAGATGGACGCGACGCCCGGCCTCGGTCAGGGCCTTGTGAAGGCTGGCGGCAAAGCCACGGGTCGAGCCGCCCTCGCTGCCGGTCAGGATCACCAGATCGGCCTGATCCATGGGGATATTGCCGGGAATGCGACGGCTGCGCAGGCGCCGCGACAGCCAGATCGTGGTGCCGGTCCCGGCCAGAACCGGCACCATCGCCGCCACCAGCCCGAGCGCGAGGCCGACCAGCCACAGCCCGTGCCCGGTATGCAGCCGATAGGCCCATTCCCAGATCCGCGCGCCAAGCCCATGCGCTGCCTCGGCCAGGACCTGCCCGCTGGCCGGGTCGATCTGGGCGCTGGCACTGTCGCTTTCCAGCAGGATCACGTCGCCCGCCCGTGCCGGCAGGCGCAATTCACGGAGGGTCTCCAGCGGCGCAGCAAGACCCGCCATCTCGTCCAGCGGCAGGACGGTTTCGGCACTGGCCGTCACCATCGGCAAGGGCGGATTGCTGTCATCGGGAACGAAGCCGAAGCTTGCCGCCGACAGCCAGACCCCGGTCAGCGAGGACAGTGCCAGCCCGACCACCGCCGCCCGGCCGATGCGGGCGTGCCAGCCCTTCGCATCCCCGGTCCGCACCGCGCCGCCCAGCCGGTTCCAGCCGCCAAGCGAGCGCGCCAGCAGCCACAGCCCCGATCCGGCGATCAGCGCCATGACCCCGGCCATGATCCCGACCGCCGCGCGCCCGGCATCGCCAAGCTGCAAGGACCGGTGAAAGCCCTTGATCCAGCGCATCACCGGCCCCTCGACCACCTCGGGCAGCGCCGCGCCGGTTGCGGGATCGACGGTCAGCTGGTGGATGCCGGTCTCGTCGCGGACCTGCGCGCTCAACACGCCGTTCGGGCTGCGGCTTAACGCCTGCAGGCCGGGCTGGGCGATGGCGATGGCCTCGGTGGCATCACCGATGCTGAGTTGGGCTGCTGAAGGCGCGGCCACATGCTCGATGGTCGGCTGCACCGACAGATAAGCGCCACTGGCGGCGATCAGGGTCAGGAAAAGGCCGAGCGCGAGCGCCGGCAGGGAATGGAAGCGACGTATCATGGGGATGGTCCGAAGGTTGGGGCTGCAGCGGCGGCAGGCACCGCCGCAGCCGTCAGGTCACATGTCGTAGCGCAAGGACTGCACGAAGCCGCTGCCGGCAACCGGCTGGCCGGCCCCGGCCGAGGTCAGCGGCACCACCACATCGGCGGGGGCATCGCCCATATCCTCGACCGAACTGTCGACGCGGATCTGATAGCCGGCATCGAAAAGCGCATCGGCCAGATCGACGGTCACGCTGAGTGTGCGCCCCGATCCGACCGAGGCCCCGGTCACACCATCGGGCACGGCACCGCCGGTGGCGCGATACCAGTCGGTCAGATGCGGCCACCATTTCGCCTTCGGCGCCGCCAGCCAGAGCGTGCCCTGATAGGCCCCCTGTTCGTCGGTCACATAGATGGCGACAAAGGCACCCTCGCCGCGATAATCGGTCATCTGCGTGGTCAGCGTGACCTCTCGGGCCTGGGCAAGCGCCGGGGTGCCAAGCGCGGCGAGCGTCATCAGGGCTGTCATCGGTTTCATGGCGGTCTCCGTCAGTTGGTGGTGGCGCGCGGGGCACCGATCAGCGGGTTCTGCGCCGGGGCAGGGCCGGTGCGACGCGGCGCGCTGCGACGATCGTCGTCATCGTCATCATCGTGATCATCATCATGATCATCGTCATGATCGTGATGGCGCCCGCGACGGTGGTCGTGATCGCCCCGGCGGCCATCCTTGCGCCACCAGCGATTGTCGTCGTCGTCATTATCGGCCAGTTGGATCGGGGCCGCATCTTCGGCAAGGCCGGATTTTCCGGCGACAAGGCGCGCTTCGCTGTCGCTCAGCGCAGCAAGGGCGGGCAGGGCCACGCCCGAAAGAACAACGGCCATGACAAGGCGTCGGGTTGGGGTCGACATGGTTTTCTCCTGTGTCTTTTCAGTCTCGATGCCTCCGGTTTCGCAGCCTTGCCTGACGCCTGTCTGAACGGGGACAACCGCGACGTTCAGCCTGCTGTCAGCTTCCTGCGATCATGCTAAGCAGACCGAAAGACCGGAGTGACAATGCGCATCTTGCTGATCGAGGATGACCAGGGGCTCGGCTCGGCCGTGCGCGACCAGATTGCGGCGGATGGCCATTCGCCGGACTGGGTGCAGACCCTGGCCGAGGCCGGCGACGCCGAACGCACCACCGCCTATGACCTGATTCTTCTCGACCTGATGCTGCCCGATGGCGCGGGGCTGGGCTTTCTGCGCGGCCTGCGCGCGCGTGGCTCGGTCACGCCGGTCATCATCCTGACCGCCCGCGACCGCATCACCGAACGGATCGAGGGGCTGAATGCCGGCGCCGACGACTATATCGTCAAGCCCTTCGACCTGGCCGAGCTTTCGGCCCGGATCGGCGCTGTCGCCCGGCGCTATGCCGGCAACCCCAATCCGCTGATCGAACTTGGCGATCTGTCCATCGACCTGGCTGACCGCGCCGTCACCGGGCCGCAGGGCCGGATCGACCTCTCCGCCCGGGAATGGGCGATCTTCGATGCGCTTCTGGCACGGCCGGGCGCGATCCTGTCCAAGGCGCAGCTGGAAGAGCGGCTCTATTCCTTCAATGCCGAGGTCGAGAGCAATACCATCGAGGTCTATGTCAGCCGCCTGCGCAAGAAGCTCGGCGCGGCGGTGATCGAGACGGTGCGCGGCATGGGCTACAGGCTGGGCCAGCCATGAAGGTGCCAAGCCTGCGCCGCGAACTGACCTGGCGGCTGTCGCTCGGGTTGCTGCTGGCCTGGATGCTGGCGCTTGCCGGGGCCGGCTGGGCGCTGAAGGCGCGCACCGACCATATTTTCGACAGCGCGCTTCAGGAAACCGCCGAGCGCATCCTGCCACTCGCGATCATGGAGAACGAGGCCGACAGCTATCGCCGCAGCCAGTCCGACCCGCGCCGCCGCAGCAGTCGCCGGCATGATGACGATGACGACGACCATGACGACGATCACGACGACCGCCCGCGAGAGATCCGCCGCCTGCCGGAACCCGCCCCGCATGAGGAATACCTGACCTATCTTCTGCGCGACCGCGACGGTCATGTGCTGGTCTATTCGCATGATGCCGATCTGGATGGCTTCGACGACGATGCGCCGCAGGGCATGTCGACGGCGGGCGGCTATCGCCTCTATACGCGCAGCACGACGGACGGCGCCTATACGATCCAGATGATCGAGCCGCTTTCGGTCCGGCGCAAGGCGCTGATCTCCAGCCTGGTGCTGATGCTGCTGCCGCTGTTCCTGATGCTGCCCCTGGCCGTGCTGGCCATCCATCGCAGCCTGCAACGGGGCCTTCGCCCGGTCGAAACGCTGGCTGCGGAACTCGGCCAACGCGGTGCCCAGAACCTCACCCCCTTGCCCGAAATGGACCTGAAGGCCGAGCTGATCCCGATCCGCGACGCCGCCAACCGGCTGATGGAACGCGTCGAGCTGGCGCTGGAGGCCGAGCGCAGCTTTTCCTCGAATGCCGCGCATGAGCTGCGCACGCCCATCGCCGCGACCCTCGCCCATACCCAACGCCTGATCGAGGAGGCCCCCGAAGGTCCCTTGCGCGACCGTGCCCGCAAGGTCGAGGCCGAGCTCAAGCGCATGACCCGGCTGGCCGAGAAACTGCTGCAACTGGCCCGGGCCGAGGGCGGCGGCGTGATCGCGAGCGCGCCCCATGACCTTACCCCGGTGCTGGCCGCCCTTGCCGACGATCTCGGCCGGGACCTGCCGCCGGGCCGGATCGCCCTGTCGCTGCCCGAGCGCGCGGTGATGTCGCGCCTCGATCCTGACGCTTTCGCGGTTCTGGCCCGCAACCTGATCGAGAACGCGCTGTCGCATGGTGCCAAGGACAGCCCGGTCGAGGTGACGCTTTCGGCAGACGGCACCCTGACCGTCGCCAATGACGGCCCTGTGGTTCCGCCAGAACGCCTTGCCCTTCTGACCACCCGCTTCGAACGCGCCGGCAGCCGGGCGCCGGGTTCCGGCCTCGGGCTGACCATCGCGGCGGGCATCGCCTCGGCCATGGGGGCAGAGCTATACCTGTTCTCACCCCGTCAAGGCCTTGAAAGCGGATTTGCCGTCTCGGTCGATGTGATCCCGGATCGTTCCGCGCGGAGAGAGCAGGGCGCAATCGGATAAGCTCAGGGCATTTCGACCCTTGTCAAGCGCCTGTGCCTGCCGTGTGAAGGTTGCGGCGATCTGCCTTTCCAGCCAGCCTTGGCGGGATCCTTCTGGTGGCTATGCGGTCAGGGAAGGGTGCCCCTGTTCGGTAATGACGTGCAGCGCCATGACCAGCTTCTGCGGGTCGAATGGTTTCACGATCCAGCCGGTCGCACCGGCATTGCGGGCGCGGGCCTTCAATTCCGGGGCGCTTTCGGTCGTCAGCATGAGAATCGGGGCCGCGCGCAGCCGGTCGATCCTACGCACGGCCTCGATGAAGCCGAAGCCGTCCAGGCGCGGCATCCTGACCTCTGAAATGATGGCGTCGGGGTGAAATTCTTCCAGCAGTTCCAGCCCGTGCAACCCGTCTTCGGCGGTGGCCACGATCATGCCGGCGCCGGTCAGCGAGATCCGCAGCATGTCGCGCATGGTCCGGCTTCCATCGACGGCAAGTATCTTCAGGCTCATGGAGGTGGTCCTATCATGTCCGATAGAGCTTCGGGTCAGGCTCAGGTGGTGGTCGTGTCCGGCTATTGTCAGGACCGTGTTCTGTTTAGATCGATATCGCGGCACAATCCATACTGAACGTCTCATTTTATCTATTTCAGGCGCTCGGGGCGTGCGCGATCCGCAGGCGATTTGGAGAATGTCTCATTCTGAAATCTGGCACCAATTGAGGCGGTTATGGGCGAAATATCAAATGGACCGGCCTATTCGTGGGGATCGGAAAAACCCGCCCGATTTCACCGATAGGGTGATTATTCGCCATGCCGGCATGGGTGGTGTGACGGCGGACCGATCCAAAGGCGAGGATCAAGATCATAATGGCGACAGGTTGTCTGATCGGACCGAGGCAGGCATTTCTGATCTTTCCCGACGCTTTCGCCGGAAGAAAATTTCAATTCCTACTATCTTTCCTGTTAAGATATGTTAGCCTGCATTTGTTACATGGTTAAATTAAAGGGTGATAAAGATGGCTGATATTATTGGAACCAATGGGAACGACGAACTGATCGGCACGGAATTCGCCGATACGATCAGCGGTCTTGTCGGGAACGATACGATCTTTGGCGGTGACGGCGCGGATAAACTCTACGGCAATGCCGGCGATGACCGGATTTGGGCTGGTGTCGGAGATACCGGCAACGACCGCGTCTGGGGTGGCGACGGCAACGACATTCTTGGCGGCGGCGCTGGTATTGACCGCCTTTGGGGCGACGCTGGCGATGACGGCCTTTGGGGCGGCGCGGGTAATGACTTCCTCTGGGGTGGCGACGGCAACGATCTTTTGGGCGGCGGCGCCGGCGACGACGATCTTTATGGTAATGACGGCAACGACACCGTATGGGGCGGAACCGACTCTGACTGGCTCGAAGGCGGTATGCACGACGATCTGATGGGTGGCGGCACTGGGAATGACTTCCTTTATGGCCAGGACGGCAATGACACTCTGTTCGGCTATCTCGGCATTGATGTACTTAGTGGCGGTTCTGGTGACGACGTTCTTTATGGCGGAGACGGTAACGACAACCTCTCCGCAGGTTCAGGGACGGATGAGCTTTGGGGGGGTGCCGGAAACGACAACCTCACTGGCGGGGCTGGACAGGATACCTTCAGATTTGCCTCGGGTCACGGAACCGACAACGTCTCCTCTTTCAACGCTGGCGCAGGTGGCGACGTGATTGACCTGACGGCATTCGGGTTTACGGGTCAGACGTTGGGCGACCTGATCGGCAACGGCGATATCGTCGATTTCTTGGGGAACGCCGAGATCACGACAGAGACTGGATCGATGATAACCATCATTGGCGTAACCACAGCCATGCTTCACGACGACAATTTCCTGATCTAGGAGATTTGTGCGTGGACAGGTTTCTCTGGTGATCGTGCACTGTTGCTGTCACCAGAGAGGCTGAGGTCAACCATATCGACAAAGTCTGCGCCGGGATCCTGCTTCCAGGGTCCCGGCGTTCCATTGTGGTAATGGTCAGGCCGCATCTGGTGTGATCGCCGATGGCTGCAAGCTGGGCCTGGATATCGGCTTTGCCTGGCACGCCCCGCCACTG
This sequence comes from uncultured Paracoccus sp., assembly GCF_937873615.1. Taxonomy (GTDB): domain Bacteria; phylum Pseudomonadota; class Alphaproteobacteria; order Rhodobacterales; family Rhodobacteraceae; genus Paracoccus. The sequence continues at coordinate 20,448 of NZ_CALMYP010000057.1, read as the reverse complement.
GTGGGGCCTGCGTCATTCCGCTGAAACGAAAGAACGACATCGCCAGACGATGGCGACCGCATCTGTCGTTCGGGCCGGACTTAACCCAGCGGTTCCTCGCCATGGATCGCGTCCGAAAAGGCGCTGCGATAAAGCCGCGACAGTTCCGCCAGATCGCCCGCATCCACGCCCATTTCCACGGCCATGCCGCCGAACTGCCCGACCTCGGCTGCCGGCACGCCGGCGGCATCGGCGGCTTTCAGCAGGGCTTCGGCCCCGGCAGCGTCGCAGGCGACCAGATAGCGCGCCTGATCCTCGCCATAAAGCTGGGCGATGTCATCGGATTGCAGGCGTATACCGATCCCCGCGCCCTCGGCCATCTCGAAAGCCGCAAGCGCCAGACCGCCATCCGACAGATCGGTCGCCGCCCGCAGATGCTTGCGATTGGCGCGCAGGAATTCGCCATGCCTGCGCTCTGCCGCCAGATCGACCGGCGGGGCGTCGCCCGCCTCGATCCCGAAGGCTTCGGCGGCAAGGGCGGACTGGCCGAGATGGCCCTTGGTCTCGCCGATCAGGATCGCGATATCGCCATCCTCGGGCAGGCCGGCGATCATCTCATCCAGATCGGTCAGCAGCCCGACCGCGCCGATGGTCGGCGTCGGCAGGATGCCCTGACCGTCGGTTTCGTTATAGAGCGAGACATTGCCCGACACGATGGGCATATCCAGCGCCGCCACCGCCTCGCCGATGCCTTTGATCGCGCCGACGAACTGGCCCATGATCTCGGGCTTTTCGGGATTGCCGAAATTCAGGTTGTCGGTGGTCGCGAGCGGCAGAGCGCCACAAGCGGTCAGGTTGCGATAAGCCTCGGCCACCGCCTGCTTGCCGCCCTCATAGGGGTTCGCCTTGACATAGCGCGGGGTCACGTCGCTGGTGAAAGCCAGCGCCTTGCCGGTGCCGTGGACGCGCACGACGCCGGCGCCAAGCCCCGGACGGCGCACGGTATCGGCGCCCACCTGGGTGTCATACTGTTCCCAGACCCAGGCCTTATGCGCATGGTTCGGGCTGCCGATCAGCGCCCGCAGCGCCTTGATCGGCGTGATCGCGGGCAGATCGGGCAGGGCGCCCGCCGCAGGCGTTTCCACCCAGGGGCGGTCGTATTCCGGCGCGCTCGACGACAGTTTCGACAGCGGCAGATCGGCCTTCACCTCATTGCCATGCAGGATCAGGAAGCGGTCCTCGGCAATGGTTTCGCCGACAATGGCGAAATCGAGGTCCCATTTCTCGAAGATCGCCCGCGCCTCGGCCTCGCGTTCGGGCTTGAGGACCATCAGCATCCGTTCCTGGCTTTCCGACAGCATCATCTCGTAGGCGGTCATATGGGTTTCGCGCTGCGGCACCGCGTCGAGGTTCAGCCGGATGCCCAGCCCGCCCTTGTCGCCCATCTCGACCGCCGAGCAGGTCAGGCCGGCCGCGCCCATGTCCTGAATGGAGATCACGCTGTCGGTCGCCATCAGTTCCAGACAGGCTTCCAGCAGGCATTTCTCGGTGAAGGGGTCGCCGACCTGAACGGTGGGGCGCTTTTCCTCGATGGTGTCGTCGAATTCAGCCGAGGCCATCGTCGCCCCGCCGACCCCGTCGCGCCCGGTCTTGGCGCCCAGATAAACCACCGGCATCCCGATCCCCGAGGCGGCGGAATAGAAGATCTTGTCCGTATCGGCCAGGCCCGCGGCGAAGGCGTTCACCAGGCAATTGCCGTCATAGGCGCGATGAAAGCGCACCTCGCCGCCGATATTGGGCACCCCGAAAGCATTGCCGTAAGCGCCGATCCCTTCGACCACGCCCTTGACCAGATGCGCGGTCTTGGGGTGCTGGGGGCGTCCGAAGCTCAGCGAATCCATCGCCGCGATGGGGCGCGCGCCCATGGTGAAGACATCGCGCAGAATGCCGCCGACGCCGGTCGCGGCGCCCTGATGCGGCTCGATATAGGACGGGTGGTTGTGGCTCTCCATCTTGAAGACCACGGCCTGACCGTCGCCGATATCGACCACGCCTGCATTCTCGCCCGGGCCGCAGATCACCTGCGGGCCGGTGGTCGGCAGGGTGCGCAGCCATTTCTTCGACGACTTGTAGGAGCAATGCTCGTTCCACATGGCCGAGAAGATGCCAAGCTCGGTAAAGCTCGGCTCGCGCCCGATGATGTCGAGGATGCGCTGATATTCGTCGGGCTTCAGCCCGTGCGCCGCGATCAGGTCCTCGGTGATCTCCGGTTCGTTCATGGCCGTCCCCCGATATTGCTGGATGGGCTGCCTTTTAGGCGCAGTGCCGGCGAAGGGAAAGGGGGCGTTCATCCCTGCCGGCGCAAAAGCGCTGTGGCCGGCGGGCAAAAAAAAGCCGGGCATGAAGCCCGGCCCAAGTCCAACAGGGAGGTGAAGGTCTGAGAGTTGCCTCAACCAGCGCCTTCGAGGACTGATGTAGGGGCAGGCTGCCCTGTAATCAAGCATGAACGTGCTGCATATGCAGCATATCCGCTATGCATTGATTACATGGCAAACTCTTCCGTTTACGTTAGGGAAGCCTGACGGCTGGCGACCCAATCCTGCAATGCGGCGTTATCGCCCAAACCGATTGGTCCGTCTGCCGCCATGTCGGAGGAACCCCGTTCCGGGCCGCCGGGTGCGGGCAGGACCGATTTCTCGATCTTCTGCGGAAAGCTGCGGGCGCGGAAGTAATGCGCCTCTCGCGCGCCGAAATAGAACGAGACGATGGCGCCCAACAGCCACCAGAGCGGTTCGGGCACGGTCTGCAACCCAAGCATGCGTTGCGAAAATCCGGCGGGCTCGATCATCGCATAGACAAACAGGCCAAGCGTCCCCAGCGTCAGGAAGGGCCGGGGCAGGCGGTTGAGGCCGTTCATCAAATCGTCGAACCACCCCCGACGATTCGCGCCGAATTCGGCGGAAAGCTGGGTGATGGCGTGGTGGTAAGCCTCCTCATCCAGTTCCATCCGCCGGGTGGCGTTCTCGCGGAAGATTTCAGTCACATTGGCGGCGGCGTTGGACACCGTCTCGGCGGCGGCACCCATGCCGAGGAAGCGGTCGATCATGCCCATCTGGCGGTCCTTTCGCGGTGCTGGCTGGCGCTCAGGTGGTATTTCGGGGCGATGAACGCCTCGGCCCGGGTGATCCAGCCGCCCTTGCCGCCGGCGCGAGTGGCGGCGTATTTGCGGCTGGCGGGGCGGGCATCGGCGAGGGCGTAGTAATAGTTGCGCCGCGCGATCCCGTAGGCATCGGCGATGTGGTGCGGTGCAGCTTTCGCGGCGGCGCTGACGGCGGCAATGGTGCGTGGGCCGATCAGACCGTCATCTGCGGCCGGAAAGCCCATCGCACTGACCAGCTGTTGCAGGATCTTCACCGCATTTGCGCCGGCATTGACATACATGTCGAAGACGCTGGCGTGCAGTATACTTGGCAGGCGTTCGATGCCGGGCCGGCGGAAGTAATGTTCCTTGAAGATGTTCGCCGCCTGCGCCCGGCTTAGCGCCTTCACATCTGCGGTATCGACGCGCCCGTCGCCGTTCAGGTCCAGCCCGAGGCGCCGCATCGTGCCGATGGTGACGCCGTAATTCGTCGCCCCGCCCGGGTCGTCAGGGTCGTTCACATACCCCCCTTCACGCGCCACGATCTCGGCGGCGATTTCATCCACGGATTTCATCCCGTCCCCCTTCTGCTTTGAAACGGGGACGAGGCTGCGCCTGATGCGTTAAGCGCGGGTTAAGAAGGCGGGCGTTGCCCTAGCTGTTCGGGTCCTCGTAGACGCCGGTTGCCTTCAGCGAGTCGATGACTTCCTTGGGCATGTAATTCTCGTCATGCTTGGCGAGGATCTCGGTGGCGACGAAGGTCTCGCCCTGCATCTTGCCGGTGCCGATCATGCCCTGACCTTCCTCGAACAGGTCGGGCAAGACGCCGGTGAAGCTGACCGGGATCGAATAGTCGCCATCGGTAACGCTGAAGCTGATCGTCTCGCCCGCGCCACGGGTCAGGGTACCGTCCTCGACCAGCCCGCCAAGGCGGAAGACCTCGCCATCCGAGGGCGGTTCCTCGACCACCTGGGTCGGTGCGCGATACAGGTTGATGCCGTCCTGAAACCCGTAGCCGATCAGGACCGCGGCCAGCCCGATGGCCAGGGCGGCGGCAATGAGGATCTGGATTCTACGTTTCTTTTTCAACGACTTCATGGCGATTCCTCAGGCGGATTCGAAGGGGATCTTCTGGCGCAGGAACTGCGTTGCCTTGGACGAGACCCGGGCGGGATTGCCGGTGGTCAGGCATTTCGATTCCGTGCCGCTGCCGATGAATTCGGGGCGGCGCTCCAGATAGTCGGCAAGGCTTTCGGCGACCAGGCTGGCCTGGCTGAACAGCGTCACTTCGGGGCCGAGGGCGTGTTGGAAAGCGTCCTGCATGAACGGGTAATGCGTGCAGCCGAGGATCGCGGCCTGCGGGTGCGGCATCCGGCGCTTCAAGGCCTCGACATGGCTGGTGACGAGCGCTTCGGCCAGGATCTCGTCGCCATCCTCGATCGCATCGACGACGCCGCCGCAGGGCTGTGCCTCGACATCGACGCCGATGGCGCGGAAGGCCAGTTCGCGCTGGAAGGCGCGGCTGGCGACGGTGGCCGGCGTGGCGAACAGGGCCACATGCTTCACCGCGACCTCGCGCGGGGGCGAGTTGTCGCCCCATTGCCGTTCGGTCAGCGCCTCGATCAGCGGCACGAAGACGCCCAGCACGCGCTTGTTCGGGGGGACGAATTTTTCCTGCATCCGGCGCAGCGCGGCGGCAGAGGCGGTGTTGCAGGCGAGGATCACCAGATCGCAGCCCTCGGCCCAGAGCCGTTCGGTCGCCGCGCAGGTCAGTTCATAGATGTCGTCGGCGGTGCGCACGCCGTAGGGCGCATGGGCATTGTCGCCGAAATAGACAAGCGGCAGATCGGGCAGCCGGTTGCGGATCGCCTTGTAGACGGTCAGCCCGCCCAGACCCGAATCGAAAACGCCTACCGCCATGTTCCGCCCCTGCCAGTTCAGATCGCGACATAAGCCGCGACCTGCCGAAAGTCCATGACAGAGGTCATTCCGCCGCAGTTGCCAGCGGTGTGCCCCCGGCGTCGAAAGCGGCCAGCAGTTCGAGGCGTCGCGCCCTGGCGGTGGCGATGGCCTCGTCCTTGACGAAGCCGTAACCCTTGATCGAGAGCGGCAGCCGGCAAAGCTCTCGCGCGGTCTCGACCGTGGCCGGGGTGATGCGGGGCAGGATCGCCTTCATGTCACCCTCGAACTCGGCGATGGCGGCGCGCTCGGCCCGGCGCTCGGCCAGCCAGCCGAACGGGTCGAAGGCGGTGCCGCGCAGCGCCTTCATCCGCGCCAGTAGCCGGAAGGCGGGCAGGATCCAGGGCCCGAATTCGCGCTTCTTCGGTCGCCCGTCGGCATCGCGGCCGGGCAGGATCGGCGGCGCGAGGTGGAAGGACAGCTTCGTGTCGCCATCGAATTCGCGGGCCACGCCCTCGGCGGTTTTCAGGTGCAGGCGCGCGACCTCGTATTCGTCCTTATAGGCCAGCAGCTTGAAATAGCCCTCGGCCAGATCCGCGCGCAGATCCTCGGGCGCCCGCGCGACAAGGTCGCGGAAGCGCTGCGCGTAGGCCGCATCCTGATATTCGGTCAGGAAACCGGCGCGGTAGTCGATGGGATCGACGGGCGCGGGTTCGGCCGGCGCGGTTGCGGCGGCGACGGCTTCGGGGGCGACCATCGCCCAACGGCCGATCTGGAAGGCCCGCTGGTTTTCCGCGACCTTGGCACCGTTCAACTCGATGGCCTTCAGGATCGCGTCTTCGCTCAGCGGGATCAGCCCCTGCTGCCAGGCGGCGCCCAGCACCAGCATGTTCGAATAGATCGAATCGCCAAGTGCCGATTGCGCCAGCTTGTTGGCGTCGAAGAAGGCCGCGCGATCCCCCAGCCGGGCCTGCAGCGACAGCTTCAACCGCTCGGACGGGATCTGGAAGTTGCGGTTCTTCGTGAACTCGCCGGTGATGATCTCGTGATCGTTGACCACGGCGCCGGTGCGGCCTTGCGTCATCAGCCCGATGGTCTTGGCCCCCGCCGTCACCACCAGATCGCCGCCGATGATGCAATCGGCCTCGCCCACGGCGACGCGGATGGCGCTGATATCCTCGGGGCGGTTGGCCAGGCGCAGGTGGATATGGACCGCGCCGCCCTTCTGGGCGAGGCCGGCCATCTCCATCATCCCGGCGCCCTTGCCGTCGATATGCGCAGCCTGCGCCAGCACCGCGCCGATGGTCACGACGCCGGTGCCGCCGACGCCGGTGATGACGATATTATGGGTGCCGTCGATGGCGGGCAGGCCGGGCGCGGGCAGGGCGGGCAGATCGAGCGCTGCCGCCTGCGGCTTCTTCAGCCTGCCGCCCCGGACCGAGACGAAGCTTGGGCAGAAGCCGTTCACGCAGGAATAATCCTTGTTGCAGCTGGATTGCTCGATCTGCCGCTTGCGGCCCAGTTCGGTGTCCAGCGGCACGACCGAGACGCAGTTCGACTGCACCCCGCAATCGCCGCAGCCCTCGCAGATCTCGGGGTTGATCCAGATCCGTCGGTCGGGATCGGGAAAGAGGCCCTTCTTGCGGCGGCGGCGTTTCTCCGCCGCGCAGGTCTGGATATAGAGGATCGCCGAGGTGCCGCCGCGCCCGGCCAGTTCCTTCTGCACCGACATCATCTTGTCGCGGGTTTCCATCCGCAGCCCGTCGAATTGTCCGGGGTCCACATCCTCCTTGTCGTCATAGACCACGACCACCGGATCGACGCCCATCGCCACCAGTTCGCGCGCGATCTGGGGCGCGGTCAGCCCGCCCTCGTTCGGCTGGCCGCCGGTCATGGCGACGGCGTCGTTGAACAGGATCTTGTAGGTGATATTGGTCTTCGTATCGACCGCGTGACGGATCGCGAGACTGCCGGAATGATTATAGGTTCCGTCGCCAAGATTCTGAAAGACATGAGGTCTTTTCGAAAATGGCGCCTCGCCGACCCAGTTCGCGCCCTCGCCGCCCATCTGGGTGAAGCCAAGCGTGTCGCGGTCCATCCACTGCACCATGTAGTGACAGCCGATGCCGGCATAGGCGCGGCTGCCCTCGGGCACGCGGGTCGAGCTGTTATGCGGGCAGCCCGAGCAATACCACGGCGTCCGAACCGCGAGTTCCGGCGCATTGTCGGCACGGCGCGCGGCGGAAAGCTTCTCCAGCCCGGCGCGGATGCCCTCGGTTCCCCGGCCTTCCTCGATCAGGATACCGCCCAGCTTTTCCGCGATCATCACCGGGTCGAGCGCGTAGCGCGTCGGGAAGACCTCCTCGCCAGTGCGGTCGTGCTTCCAGCCGATGACGCGGCGGCCATGGCGGTTGTCGAAGATGGCTTCCTTGACCTGCACCTCGATCAGCTTGCGCTTTTCCTCGACCACGATGACCAGATCCAGCGGTTCCGACCATTCCTGGAAGGACTTCATGTCCATCGGGAAGGTCTGGCCGATCTTGTAGGTGCTCAGGCCCAGCCTTTCGGCCTCGTCCTCGTCGATGCCCAGAAGGGCGAGGGCATGAACCAGATCGAGCCAGTTCTTGCCCGCCGCCACAAAGCCGATCTTGGCGCCCGGCTTGCCCCAGACCGGTCGGTCAAGGCGGTTGGCGCGGGAAAACGCCTCGGCCGCGAAACGCTTGAAGTCGATCATCCGGGCTTCCTGCGCGACCGGCGTATCGCCCAGCCGGATGTTCAACCCGCCATCGGGCATCTTGAACTGCGGAGTCACGAAATTCAGCCGGAACGGGTCGCCATTGACCACGGATGTGGCCTCGACCGTGTCCTTCATCGTCTTCAACCCGGTCCAGACCCCGGCAAAACGGCTGAGCGCGAAGGCGTAAAGCCCATAATCGAGAATTTCCTGCACGCCTGCGGGCGAAATGACCGGAATATAGGCATCGACCATGGCCCAGTCGGATTGATGCAGCACGGTCGAGGACTCGCCCGTATGGTCGTCGCCCATGGCCATGACGACCCCGCCAAGCGCCGAGGAGCCGGCCATATTGCCGTGCCGCATCACGTCGCCGGAACGGTCGATCCCCGGCCCCTTGCCATACCACAGCGCGAAGACGCCGTCATATCTGCCCTCGCCGCGTAGCTCGGCCTGCTGGCTGCCCCAGATGGCGGTGGCGGCCAGATCCTCGTTCAGCCCGGGCTGGAACAGGATGTCGTTCTGTTTCAGTAGCTTGTCGGCCTTCATCATCGCCAGATCGACCCCGCCGAGCGGACTGCCGCGATAGCCGGTGACCAGCCCGGCCGTGCTCAGCCCGGCCTGCCGGTCGCGGGCCTGCTGCATCAACATCAGCCGCACCAATGCCTGCGTGCCGTTCAGCAGCACCTGCGATTTCGACAGATCGAAGCGATCCGCCAGTGAGAATGCCTGTTCCTGAGGAACCCCCATCTCGCCCTCCATGCTCGCGGTGGTTGTCATCATTATATGTCAGTAATTCTGACCCACAAACGAAAAACGCGATGTTTACTTATGTTGCCCGGACGGGCGTTCCCGGGTAAGAGTTGCATTGTTTCCGGGGCATCTTCGTTAGAAAGTCATAACATGGATTGGGACAAGCTGCGCATCTTTCATGCGGTGGCGGATGCGGGTAGCCTGACCCACGCCGGTGATTCGCTGCGCCTGTCGCAATCCGCCGTCAGCCGGCAGATCCGCGGGCTGGAGGAACAGCTTGGCGTCACCCTGTTCCACCGTCACGCCCGCGGGTTGATCCTGACCGAACAGGGCGAGCTGCTGTTCAACGCCACCTCGGAAATGGCCAGCAAGCTGGACATGGCCGAGGCGCGCATCCGTGACAGCGAAGAACATGTCATGGGCGAATTGAAGGTGACGGCGGCGACCGGTTTCGGCACGCTCTGGCTGGTGCCGCGTCTGAATAAACTCTACGCGATGTATCCCGATCTCAAGATCAACCTGATCCTAGAGGAACGCGTGCTCGATCTGCCCATGCGAGAGGCCGATGTGGCCATCCGCATGAAGGAACCCAGCCAGTCCGACCTGATCCGGCGCCGTCTTCTGAACATCCGTATGCGGCTTTACGCGACCCGCAGCTATCTGGCCGAGGCCGGGCGTCCGACCTCGATGCCCGATCTGGCGCGGCACCGGCTGATCTGTCAGGATCCGGCCGTGCCGCAGGTCTCGGCGGGCAAGCTGCTGGTGCAGCAATTGCTGGAACAAAGCCCGCGATCCCTGCTGATGGTGAACAATTACTTCGGCGTGTTGCAGGCGGTGCTGAACGATGTCGGCATCGGTGTGCTGCCCGATTATCTGACCGCCGATTTCTCTGAACTCGTGCGCGTCTTCGACGATGTCGAATCCGCCGAAGTGCCGGTCTTCCTGGCCTTCCCCGAGGAATTGCGCGGCTCTCGTCGGGTCATCGCCTTCCGCGATTTCGTCGTTGACGAGATTCAGGCCTATCGCAAGGCGCAAAGCTCGGCCGACTAGGCGGCTGCGGCGCGGCGTCGCGGCGCTGCGGCTGGCTTCACGCGGCACGAGGGGGTATGATCCGCCCGCGCAACGGGAGCCCCTCATGATCGCCGAGCTTGGACATTTCGCCCTCATCCTCGCCTTCGCGGTGTCGCTGTTTCAGGCCAGCGTGCCGCTGATCGGTGCCGCAAAGGGCTGGCCCGCCTGGATGGATGCGGCGCGGCCCGCCGCCATCGCCCAGTTCGGGCTGGTCGGGATTGCCTTCGCGGCGCTGACCGTGGCCTTTGTCACCTCGGATTTCTCGGTCGTGCTGGTCTATGAGAATTCGCACAGCGCCAAGCCGATGCTCTACAAGTTTTCGGGCGTCTGGGGGAACCACGAGGGCTCGATGCTGCTCTGGGTGATGATCCTGTCGCTGTTCGGCGCCGCGGCGGCGAGTTTTGGCGAGCATCTGCCGCCCAGCCTGCGCGCCCGGGTGCTGGGGGTGCAGGCCTCGATCGGGGCGGCCTTCTATGCCTTCATCATCTTCACCTCGAACCCGTTCATGCGTTTCGACATCGCGCCCTTCGACGGTCGCGATCTCAACCCGCTGTTGCAGGATCCGGGCCTCGCCTTCCATCCGCCCTTCCTCTATCTCGGCTATGTCGGCCTCAGCATGGCGTTTTCCTTCGCTGTCGCCGCGCTGCTGGAAGGCCGCGTCGATGCCGCCTGGGCACGCTGGGTCCGGCCATGGACGCTGGCGGCCTGGATGTTCCTGACCGTCGGCATCGCGCTCGGGTCGTGGTGGGCCTATTACGAGCTGGGCTGGGGCGGGTTCTGGTTCTGGGACCCGGTCGAAAACGCCAGCTTCATGCCCTGGTTGCTGGCGGCGGCGCTGCTGCATTCGGCCATCGTCGTCGAGAAGCGCGAGGTGCTGAAAAGCTGGACGATCCTTCTGGCGATCATGGCCTTCGGCTTTTCGCTGATCGGCACCTTCATCGTGCGCTCGGGCGTCATCACCTCGGTTCACAGCTTCGCCTCGGACCCGCAGCGCGGGGTTTTCATCCTGGCGATCCTTGCGAGTTTCGTCGGCGGTGCGCTGACCCTTTTTGCGGCGCGGGCAGGGACGATGCAGGCCAAGGGCGTCTTCGCGCCGATCTCGCGCGAGGGGGCACTGGTGCTGAACAATATCCTTCTCGCCGTCGCGGCTTTCGTCGTCTTCATCGGCACGGTCTGGCCGCTGATCGCCGAGATGTTCTTCGACCGCAAGCTGTCGGTCGGGGCGCCCTTCTTCGAGAAGGCCTTCACCCCTTTCATGATCGTGCTGGCACTGGTCCTGCCGGTGGGCGCGATCATCCCGTGGAAACGCGGCAATATCCGTCGCGCGCTGATGCCCCTGCGCGGTGCTGCAGCCCTCGCCCTTGCGGTCATGGTGCTGGTCTTCGCGATCTCGACCGGACATAGCGGATTGGCCGTGATCGGCGCGGGCCTGGGTTCCTGGCTGGTTTTCGGGGCGCTTGCCGAGTTGAAATTCCGCACCGGCTCGGCCGGGTTTTCGCGCCTGCGCCGGCTGCCGCGCGCCGATTGGGGCAAGGCCTGCGCCCATGCCGGGCTTGGCGTGACCTTCATCGGCATCAGTCTGCTGATGGCCTGGCAGGTCGAGGATATCCGCACCCTTCCCGTTGGCGGAACCTTCGAGATCGCCGGTTATGAAGTCACCCTGGCCGAGGTTCATGAGGAGCCCGGCCCGAACTATACCTCGACCAAGGCGACGATGCGCGTGGCGAAGGGCGGGCGCGAAATTGCCGTTCTGCACCCGGAAAAGCGCGTCTACCCGGTGCAGGCCATGCCGACGACCGAGGCCGCCATTCAAAGCGGGCTTTTCCGCGACATCTATCTGGTGATCGGCGACGAACAGCAGGGCGGTGGCTGGGCGGTGCGCAGCTATATCAAACCCTTCGCCATCTGGATCTGGTTCGGCTGCGGGTTGATGGCGCTTGGCGGGCTGATCAGCCTGTCGGATCGCCGCTATCGGGTGGCTGCGGGCGCAAGGCGCAAGCAGCCGCTGGGGGTGCCGGCGGAATGAAGCGGCTGTTCCTGATCCTGATGCTGCTGGCCACGCCCGCCATGGCCGTGCAGCCCGACGAGGTGCTGGGCGATCCCGCGCTTGAGACGCGCGCCCGCGACATCTCGAAACTGCTGCGCTGCCCGGTCTGCCAGGGCGAGACCATCGACGAATCCAATGCCGCGATCAGCCGCGATCTTCGGCTTTACGTCCGCGAAAGGCTGGTTGCCGGTGACAGCGACGATCAGGTCGTCGATGCCGTGACCGACCGTTTCGGCGAATTCGTGCTGTTCGAGCCGCGGGCGACCGGCGGCAATCTCATCCTCTATCTGGCCGGCCCGCTGATGGCGCTGATCGCGCTTCTGCTCGGCTGGCGGTTCCTGCTCAGCCGCCGCGTTTCGCCCGAGGCCGAAGCCGCGCCGCCCTTGTCGGAGGCCGAACGGGCGCGTCTCGACGAGATCATGCGCGAGTAACGCGACACCGTGCGCGCGTGACGCGAGATCGTGCGCGTGTGACGCGACGGCGGGGCTTTTCGTGCCCTCCGGCCCGGGCCATGCTGGCCCGAACCAGGAGGAACGCCGATGACCTATGAGACCATTACCTTCACCGCGAAGAACGGTATCGCCACGCTGATGCTGAACCGGCCCGACGTGATGAACGCGCTGAACACGCAGATGCGCGCCGAGATCACTCGGGCGCTTGCCAGCATCGGCGAGGATGTGCGCTGTGTGGTGATGACCGGGGCAGGGGCGGCGTTCTGCTCGGGTCAGGACCTGAGCGATGCGGCTGCGGCGGCCGATATCGAGGGCACCTTGCGCCGCGAATACGAACCCATGTTGCAGGCGGTGATCGAATGCCGCGCGCCGGTCATCGCCGCCGTGAATGGCGTGGCGGCGGGGGCGGGGGCGAACCTCGCCCTGGCGGCGGATGTGGTGATCGCCGTCGACAGCGCCTATTTCACCCAGGCCTTCACCCGGATCGGCCTGATCCCCGATGCCGGCGGCACCTGGATCCTGCCGCGTCTGGTCGGCAATGCGCGGGCGCTCGGGATGATGCTGTTCGCCGATAAGATCGCCGCCCAGCAGGCTGCCGATTGGGGCATGATCTGGCAGGCGGTGCCGGCGGATGAGTTTGTCGAGACGGTGGGGGCACGGGCGATGCAGCTGGCCTCGGGTCCGACCGGCGCCTATCTTTCGGTTCGCGCGGCGGTGCGCGCCTCGGGCGCCAATGATTTCGCGACCCAGCTTGAGCTTGAGGCGCAGTTGCAGGGCAAGGCCGGGCGCAGCGCCGATTTCCGCGAGGGCGTGACCGCGTTTCTGGAAAAGCGCGCGCCCCGTTTTACCGGTCGCTGAGGCGGTTTTTCAGCCCTTTGGGGCAGCGGTCTCTCGCGCCGCGCGGATCGCGCTCGATGAAGCGCTCGACATCGGCATGTTCACCATGACCCAGGCCGGCGGCCGGGCCGACCCGAGCTGGCTTGCGCGCCGTTCCGGCAACCGGGCCGAGGCCATGACCCGCGCCGCCTTCGACAGGCGCGCGGCCAGCCGCGTGCCGGGCCGGCTGAGCACGCCGATGGGAACCCGCGCCGCAATCTCGCGCCAGCGCTCCCAACGGCTGAACTGCACGAGGTTGTCCGAGCCCATCAGCCAGGTGAAATGCAGGTTCGGATAGTGCTTCTGCAGGGCGGCGATGGTGTCGACGGTCTTTTGCGTGCCCAACTCTGCCTCGATCCCCGTCACCTCGACCCGGGGATCGTCCATGAGCTTTTGCGCATGGGCTATGCGTTCGGCCAGCGGCGCGGGCTGATGCGCCTTCAGCGGGTTGCCGGGCGTCACCAGCCACCAGACCCGGTCCAGCCCGAAGCGCTTCAGCGCCTCCTCGGTCAGCAGGACATGGCCTTCATGGGCGGGGTCGAACGACCCGCCCAGCAATCCGACACGCTGGCCGGCCGTGGCGAAAGGAAATCCCTGCTTCATCCTGCCGCTCTAGGTCGCGGCGCCCGCACACGCAAGGCGGATTGCAGGCCGGCCCTGACATCGGTGGGCTTCTGCGGCCCGGCGCCTGTTCCTGACACCATCCAACCGCGCGCCCTTGCTGACCTGCCCCTTCCCCTATCGTTTGGCGACATGGCTGCCGTGAAGGCGAATACATCCCCTGCCACTTCGCTTCGCGGAATAGAGGGCGCTGTCTCCGTCAGCCAGCATCGTCTCGGCGCTGACTGTCTCATAATGTTGCGACATGGTGGCGCCGATGCTGGCCGAGACATGGCAGATATTCGCATCGACCGGGATCGGCTCTTGCGTTGCGGCAATCAGGCGGTGGCCCAGTTGCAGCAGCGTGCTTTCCGAAGCCATGCCGGGCAGGAGAACCATGAATTCATCGCCGCCGACCCGGGCCACGGCATCTTCGGTTCGGGTTTCGCGACGCAGGACCTCGGCAATCTGGCGCAAGACCGCATCGCCTGTGGGGTGGCCAAAGCGGTCGTTGACATCCTTGAACCAGTCGAGATCCAGTTGCAGCAGCGCGAATTCCTGGCGCCGTGCCGCCGGGGCTGCGCGTGCTTCCAGTGCCCGCCCGAGCGCGAGGTCGAAGCCGCGGCGGTTCAGCAATCCCGTCAGCGGATCGGTGAAGGCCTGCATCTCAGCCACCTGCCGCGCCTCCTCCAGGCTGAAGCTGTGCCTGGCCAGTTCCGACCGGATCGCCTGGTTCGAGCTGTGAAGATAGAGCATCTCGATGGCGAGGTCGTTGGCGGCAAAATCGGCATCGGTCAGGTCATAGGTCGTGATTGCCTCGATCACGCCGATCCCGAAGCCCAGATTGATGAAGATCTCCCCCTTGGTCAGTTGCGATGCTTCGCCGCGCAGCGGTGGCAACGGGCTTTCCTTCAGCCCAAGAAACACCCGCTCACCATGATCTGCGGCTTGCTTCAGCGTGGCCATGAAGTTTGCATCGGCAGGGGTGCGCCGCAATTCGAAAACGTCATGAATGTTCCGGGCCCGTCCGATCAGCTTTCTGAGGGTCGGGCCGCAGGAGCGGATTTCACCATCCGGCCCGGCGAGAAGATGCATCGGCATCAACATCGTGACCCGTTCGAAAGCCATGGACAGGTTGGTTTGCATCACGACACCCAGAGCTTCTGAATGAGCGAGAAGCTGCTGCCCTCGGCAAATGCATCATCGGCGATGCTTACCTGAAGACAGCCCTCATGGGTTTCGACAATGGCGAGAACACCGTATTCGTCAGCCATCCCGCGCAGAAAACCCGCCATGACCGGATACCAATCGGCCTCGTCAGCGGCGATCCGTAACAGATATTGCCGGGGTGCGGTCACCTGTGTGGCGATCCGCGGCAACTCAAGCCCTGGAAGCACCACGCGGCCCCGGTCGTGAAGATCATCGAGCGACAGCACGAAATCCTCAAAGGACGAGCCGCTGAAGCGCATGATATGACGCACGCTGTCCAGCCGTGGAATCCAGCCGCCGATATCTTCGAGCAGTTCGTCGCGGCTGATCCGCAATTCTGTGCTGGTGGCGTCGAGAAGTCGCGTTGCCACCTCGTCGGGGTAGATGCGCATCAGCATCGTGCCGCGCCGGTCGATCCCGGCCGCCGACGATACCTTGGCCCAGACCTCATCGCCGTGCCGGGTGCGCAGGAAAAGCTCGATTCCCCGGATGATGAAGCCGTGCATGCTGCCTCCGTTTCGCCTGATCTAGCAGGAGGAGATTAAGATTGCGTCAATCGCGCCGGGCGAGATAACGGGCCGCCAAGCCGATCTCGGCGGCACCGACCCCGAGAGCCTCGGCGCAGATAATCACCCGATCATCGCTTTCCGTCACGAAGTCCATGATGAATTCATGAACATTTTCATCATTCACAATGTCTCGCAACTGCGCCGGCGTCATGCCGCTGCGCCCCATCAGGCTGTTCAGCAATTCCGGGTCCCCAAGGATGTGCAGAAGCAATCGGTCGGCGAGATCGCGGGCTTGTGAGGCTGAGCCTGTCATTCGGCAATGTCCGGAAAGTCTTTTTTAACGAGTTTGTGTGAATTTGCCCTCGGACTATCAGCGAGGCAAGGCAAACATGCTCGGACGACTGCTTGTTATCGATGGCGATATCGCCTCGCGCCTTGCGCTCAAGGCGCGGCTGGGGGCTGCGAATCATCAGGTGCAGACGGTCGGCGACGTGGAGGAGGCGATGCTGACAGGTTGGGACGCCAGTGCGGTCATGATCCGAAATCCCGACCAGACGGCTCTGCTGCGCGATCTGATGGTGCTCAAGCGCAGGTTGCCGGTTCCGGTGATTGCGATCTGCGATGCCGCCCAGCGCGCGGCGACGTTTCGCGCCGGTGCGGAATATGTGCTCGATGAGGCTTGTCAGGATTCCGTGCTGCGTGCCCGGCTGCGAAGTTGGATGGCGCGACCGACCGAGGCGGAAGGCGGGTTTTCAGAGGCCGCGTCGGATTTTGTGCCGCCGGATCAGTTCGCGCTTCTGACCGATGATGCGGTGCTCTCCTCGGAATGGCGTTGTGCGGTCGAGGCCGCGATGGGGCAACGCTTGCAGGTTCTTTCCCATCAATCCCTGCAAACGCAGATGCCGCCGAAATTGGCGGCGTTATTGGTCGATGGCGGGCTGAATGGAACAGGTCTGCAATATCTCGCAGACCTGCGTGCGCGGCTGCTTGCCGATGGGCGGGGTACCGCGCTTGCGCTGTTGCAGCGCCGAGAGCTTGCCGATGAGGAGACCCGGGCCCTGGAGATCGGTGCGACAGAGGTGCTTTCGGCCGGTCTATCTGCCTCGCGGCATAAGGCGGAACTGGCCGCTCGTCTGGGCCTGTTGCTGCGCTGTGGCATGGAAGGCGAGCGGCGGCATTCGGATGTGCGGCTGGCGCGGCGACTCGCGATGGTGGACCCGCTGACCGGGCTGGCCAACCGACGCCGGATCAATGCCGAGATGGCCGCGACCGCCGCCTCTGGCACCAGCTTCGGGGTGCTGATGATCGACATAGATTGCTTCAAGGCCGTCAACGATACGCATGGCCATGCAGCGGGCGACGCCGTGCTGAGCGCGATCGCCGCATCGCTCTCGGACGAAATCGGTGCCGCTGGCCAGGTGGCGCGATATGGGGGAGAGGAGTTTCTGGTGCTGTTGAACTCCGTCAACGAGACTGAAGCGGTCTCGCTGGCAGAGCGTGTCCGACATCGGATTTCGTCCCGGCAAGTTCGTGCGAAGGGCCTGGCTGGCTGTGTGGATCTCCAAGTTTCGGTGTCAGTTGGCGTCGCGGTCTCGGAGCAGGATGGCGCGGGCGAACCTCCTGAGGTCGACGAATTGCTGCGTCAGGCCGATGCAGCTTTGATTGCGGCCAAGCTGGCCGGCAGGAACCTGGTCATGCTGGGGCGTCAAAAACATGCAGCCTGAACAATGCTGGAAAAGCTTGGTACCTGCCTTTGCGCAGCGCTGATGCACAGGTGGCATTATGGCGACGATTGTCCTTTCCTCGGACATATTCAGGGGGTGCGCCCAGTCACTGCGGCACGCCTCATCGCAGTAAAACCTTCCCGAAGCAGAACACCGAAGTTCCCCAGGAACTGGAAGGATTCAGATAAATATCAATTCGCTAGGAGTAACTGGTGGAGCCAAGGGGAGGTGCCGGTTGGATCATGATTTTCTTCGTGATTTCAATATGAAACGGGCCCAAATAGTTGTCAATGATGCGGAGAAATGTAACGGTTTCGACCATCGCTCTGACCGGGCCGAAGCTGATGATCGGCCTATTCCCACCTCGCCAGCACCGCCTCTGCCCCAGCCATATCGCTGCGCAACCGCTGCACGGTCGGGCGGGTCAGTCCCGTGGCCCTGGCAATGGCCGATGCCCCCGCGCCTTGCGCCAGAAGGTCACGCATCTGGTCCAGTTGTTCGCGTGTATAGCTGGGCTTGCGACCCCGATACTTGGCAGGCGTCATCGCCTTGTGCATGGCAATTCCGGCCCTCTGGGCTTCTCTGGTCGCCTCGGCCTGTGCCTGAGCCGTGGCCGCCATGAAGCCGATCAGTGCATCTCTCACGGCCTGCTGCATGGGGTCTTTCGTGGCCCCGTCGAAGGTCAGCCCGTTGATGACCGTCCGAATGATGACGCCCTGCCGCATGAACTCGCGGATCGTGTCGGTCACATCCTGATAGTTGCGCCCGAGACGATCCACCCAACGCACGACAAGCACGTCACCGGCCCGCAGCTTGTCGAACAGTCGCTTGCCCTCGGGCCGTTCCCGCAGCGCCGTGTTGAGGCCTGACGTGGCCTCATCAGCGATGACCTCATCAATGACGAAGCCCGCCGCTTCGGCCTGGGTCTTCTGATGGGTCGTTGTCTGATCAGAGGTGGAAACACGGGCGTAAAGGACGGTTCTTGTCATGGGGGCATCCTGCCATCTAGGGTTGTGCCAGTATGGATATCTGCCAACAAGGCAAAGTCAACCCATTTGGGCACCCATCCGGGCATCTTTTCATCTGCCAGCTTGGGCATACCCTGTGGGCAGGTAGGGCGGATGAAAATGCGGATGGATATGGCGATGGCCAGCACCGGCTGCCTGCCGCCTTGCCTGCGACCGGACGGGGCAGCGGGGGAAGCGCCCACAGCCAGCTACCTGATTTGGGCTTTCAGGATTTTACGGGAAAACACGCGGGGGTCGTGGTGACCATTAGCAACACCCAACGCCATCCGCGTGTTTGACCGAGGCGGGCAGCCGTGGTTCGTCGTCAAGGATGTCTACCGCGCCATTGCCCTGCCTCTCGGCTCGCAGGACTACCACATGAAGCAGCTTGCTGAAGACGAGATGGGTTACGAGAAATTCGCAACCGTTCAGGGCCTTCAGAAGATGCGGATCATCTCCGAAAGCGGCCTCGACAAGTGGGCCATGCGGTCGGCCAGCCGTGGTTTGTTGCGGCTGATGTCTGTGCTGTCATCGGTATTGAGAATGTGTCTCACGCTACGACTAAACTCGCTAATAACGAGGTTAATCGCCTCCACTCCGGCGGGCGTAGTTGTTCCGAGGGCAGCACCTTCACCTTCATCCGCCCCTCGGGCAACACCAACGCCATCCGCGTGATCGACCAAGACGGCAACCCGTGGTTCGTTGCGGCTGATGTCTGCAAGATCCTCGGGATTGTGAACCCAACCCATGCCGTGTCTAGACTTGATCAGAGCGAGGTTGAACGTGTCCGACTGGTTCAAGGACGCGGCAGCGCCAACCTAATCATCTCCGAGTCAGGCCTCTACAAGCTGGCCATGCGCTCGGACAAACCCGAAGCCCGCGCCTTCCAGGACTGGGTGACCCGCGATGTCCTGCCCGCGATCCGCAAGGACGGGGCCTACATCCGGCCCACATTCTTCCGCTCCGCCAGCCTTGCGCCACGATAGGCCAGCCGGTCGGCCCGCTCGTTCAGCGCCGTGCCGTCATGACCCCGGACCCATTTCCACGTCACGTTGCGCCCCGATGCCTCGGTTTCCAGCGCCACCCACAAGTCGCAGTTCTCCACCTTCCGGCCATTGCCCTTGCGCCAGCCCTTGGCCTTCCACCCCGCCAGCCATTGGTTCATGCCACGGGGGATCAGGTCGCAGTCGCAGAACACGGTGACCGGTTCAGCGGTCTTCGATCCCAGCGCCCGAAGCCCCATCAGGGCGGCTGTCATTTCCATGCGGATATTCGTGGTCACGGATGAGGATGCGCCCCAGATCTCGCGGATCTTGAGGGTTGTGCCGGTGGCGTCCCGCCTGATCAGGACACCCCCATAGCCACCGGGGCCAGGATTGCCGATGGACGACCCATCCGTGTAGATTTCGATGCAGGTCTGGCTGTCATGCGACGGCTGGTCACTGCGGCTGTTGGCGATGTGGTTCATGATGATCCTGTTTCGGGATTGGAACGGCCAAGAGCCTGCCTGTCGCGGGACAGCAGGGGGTGAATGACCGTGGTGAAAGGATTGAGGGGAAGACCGTGATGGCCAGCCCGATCCGGGCAGACGTGATGCCGCCCAGATGGGGCATTCAGGTTGCTTTGAGGGGAACGTTAAGAAGAACCTATAAGTCTGATGATCAGGTAGATTATCATTGTGTTGTTCATAGAGATGATCAGTCTGATGTTCAGTATGTTGATCAGTCTGATGTTCAATTCTGCTATTCCTTTAGGGCCTGATAATTCCGATCCACATCAACCCATTGTTATGTCGTCATTTTCCAGATCGCCATGAACGGGGCTGTCGAACCCCGAATATCGGGGCCATGACCATGATGGTCTTCCCCGGCAGGCCCGCTGCCCGGCTGTCAGGCCATCTACGAACGGCACCCTCGCAGAGCCGCGCAGCGAGTCACTGAGGGCCGCTGCCATCGTCGGGCCACCCAACTAGCCGCCAGCCCGAGAAGCGATTCCAGCACCCCTCCCAGCGCCTCTACGGCGGTCCTGTTGCTTGCCTGATCAGGAATGAGACAGGGACCGACTGAACGGTCCCCCGATTGCTTGCCCCTACCATATGTGCGGAGGGCGGATTATGCCGTCACGGCGCTGCGGGCATGGCCGGGCAGATCAAGACGACTCGATGAGTGTTGGCAGGGGGTGCCAGTTCACGACGCATTCAAGGGCATTAGATGCCGGCAAGAGCGGAGGAAACTCAATCCGCCGAACCGGCGCGAAATCTCGCAAGGATCGGCGGCAACCGGATGTTCGCTGCTAGTGCGATATGGCTTCTTCTTCCAAGTCCGGAAAGTCACCCTCGTGTCGGACTCCCTTGCTGGTAAACGACGTTGGCAAGCACTATATCGTAAGCAGATCCTAGTGTGCTGAGTCTGACGTTTGCTACCGGCTTCCACGGATTTCATCGAGGGCT
>NZ_CALMYP010000056.1 GCF_937873615.1 uncultured Paracoccus sp. | reverse complement strand
CGTTACGGGTGCGATCGGGTGCTGCTGATATAGGCGAACTCGACCAAATCCTTACAGAGGCTCATGCTGGGCCAGAGGCAAAGAAGAAGACGAGGACGGTCTTGAACCGTCTCTGGCTCGAGCCGCGCGAAGAGCTCGCCGGCTTGGCAGATAGGGGCGTCGCCATCTTTCGCGGGGTGACGGATCCGCAGGTCGCAGCTTTGACCTGGGGCATGGCTTTGGCGGTTTATCCGTTTTTCGCGAAGGTTGCTGAGATCGTGGGTCGGCTGACGTCCCTTCAGGGAGATTGCACCACAGCGGAAGTCCACAGAAGAATGGCCGAGATCTATGGCGAGCGAGAGGGTACTCGCCGCATGACAAATATGGTTCTCCAGTCGCAAGTTGACTGGTCACTGCTCAGCAAGAGTGACAGCGGCAAGACCCTGTACCGGAAGCCACCGGTGGCCATCCAAAGCCCTGACACAGTTCAGTGGCTGTCTGAGGCTCTCCTCACGCATGTGGGCCGCCCACTCATTCTGGACGGGCTTTCCGGACAGCCGACGATGTTTCCGTTCTCTCTCGGTGACAATCTTGGCTATGTGCTCTCGTTATCTAACGTCCTTGATGTGCGGGCAGACAGCGCAGGCACCCGTATTGTCGGACTGAAGGGCGCTTGATCGACATGAGCAATCCTGGTTCGTGTCATAGGTAGCGACTGACAATCGATCACCAAGAACGCCAGTCACCCATTTACGGAACTGCGGGGAGCCAATGTCTTCACTTGCCTGGATTGATTTCGATGAAGCCGAGCGCCAGCGCGCGCAGCGGATCATGGCGTTATTCCAGGAGCGGGAAACCCGCGACGAACTGGGTTTGGGTGGCATCCGCGATTCGATTGCCGACCATCTTTTCCCTGGCACCAGCACGATCCAAACCCGGCTGCGCTACATGCTGTTTATCCCTTGGTTGTTCCAGATGCTCGAAGGATCATCGGTCGGGGCGGATCAACTCACGAGCGAAGCCCGCGCCCTCGAAAACCGGCTCGCCAACGCGCTCAAGGTCGGCGGCGAGTCCAACGGCGTCATTGGTAGGGACGCCGGTGCAGACCTCCAAAGACTACCCAGTTCAGTCTACTGGGCCGGGCTCGGCACATGGGGTATCCGTCTCTTCCCGGGCTCAATAGACAACCTCTTTTCCTCCATGCGCCATCTCCAGCGCGCGCGACCTCGCGTCCGCGAAAGCGAGGACTCCGCGTCTGAGGCCCAGGCACTTCAGATCTGGACCGCGACGCTGCCGGCACGTCCCACCGACCTGCTCGACCAGACGCAGTTCAAGCTTTCGCTCGACGAGGCACAGTTCATCATCGACCGGCTCGTCGCACATCAACCGCACAGCCTCCTGGCGTTTTTAGCGCGAAGCGGGTCCGGCCAAGCTGAATGTGACAACATCTGGGAGCACCCCAATCTTGCCGACTTCCCTGACAACGCCCGTACGCTGGTTGGGCATGGCGCGATGTTTTCCAGCGTGATGCACGGCGCCTCGCTGCTCTACAACTTGCTGCTCAGCCGACTACGTGATCGGGCCGAATGGATCGAGAAGTATGAGGCGCGGTTTGCCGATTGGCAGTCCAGCCTGGACATGGCCGCGATCCGGGCTTGGTCACTCGATGCCTTCTGGGCGGCGATCGATCATCCCGCGCACAGCATCCAGCCTGCCGCCAAGCGCTTCGTCTCCGAATGGCTTGGCCTGTTGACTTCGGGCAGCGTCATGAACGGTGCGCTAACGCCGGCCGCACGTCTCGTCCAGGATCGCGAGCGACGGCTGAAAACAAGCCAGTCCCGCTTTGCAAACCGAACCGTGCGAGACCGGTGGACAGGCGCTTCGGGTGTCGAGCCGCTGACCTTCCGATGGGCACAAGCCAAGTCGCACTTGCGGGATCTTGCCAGTGCTGAATAGAACGACGCTCGATCCGGAAACCCGCGTTCTCTACGGCGACAGCCTTCAGCCCCCTCCGGGCTACGTCTTCGACGCTGCGATCACGACGACTTTCTCGCTCGATTTCGAAACGGCACTCGCCGCACCCGTCAGTCTCGCCCTGTTCGCGGCTGAAAATCGAGATGACATTCTCACCCACCCGCTGGCGCTGCTCGAAGGCGCCGAACGGATCGCAGGGCGCCTCGTCGTTTATGCCGATGCAGGACATCTTCATGCTCAAAGCCGCCCTCATTCACGCCTCTGCTCGCTGCTCGAACGCATCATCGTCGAAGTCGCCGCACCGCGAGAAGGCGCATTCCATCCCAAGCTTTGGGCTCTCCGCTATCGGCCGACGCGTGCCGAAGATCCGACGCTCCTGCGGCTGCTGGTGCTCTCGCGCAATCTTACGCGAGATCGGTCCTGGGACATCTCTTTACGCCTCGACGGCAAGCTGACGCGCCGCCCCGATGCGAACAACCGGCCACTGTTCGATCTTCTGAGCCGACTGCCAGACCTCGCCGTCGCCGGCATCTCCGACGGTGCACGCGCACTGACCGATGAAGTTGCCGAAGATATTCGGCGCGCCCGGTGGACCGTGCCTGACCGGTTCGACGCCGTCAGCTTCGCGGTGAACGGGTTCGGGGGAAAATCCTGGCAGCCTGCGTCCTGCGCTCGATTGGGGATCATCTCGCCCTTTTGCGATACCAGTGCGCTCAACCTGCTCAGCGGACTGCCGACAGCGGAAAAGCCCGTTCTCATCAGCCGCCCGGATCAATTGGCTTGCATCGACAGCGCCACGCTGGACGCTTTTGACCGCGTTTCCGTCCTTGACGAAATGGCCGCCAGCGAAGACGGCGAGGAGGTCTCCACCAGCGCGCTTCAGGGACTACACGCCAAGGCGTTCATCGCCGAGGTGGGCTGGGACACGATCCTGACAATCGGGTCCGGAAACGCCACGCGTCCCGCCCTGCTGTCGGGAAACAATGTGGAGCTTTTCGCCTCGCTCAGAGGCAAGCGGTCCAAGGTCGGCAGTGTCGAACAGATCATGGGCGAGAAAGGCTTTGGGCGCCTCACCCGCACCTTCGTTGCCAGCGAGCTCGAACCCATCGATCCCGCCACCATCGCCGCAGAGGCCCGGCTCGACGACGCACGCCGCGCCTTGTGCCGCGGCGGATTGTGCCTGCGCTGTGAGCGACTCGAAAGCATCGACGGCGATTCGCACCCGTGGCGTGTCTGGCTCATCCCCACTCAGCCGTTGCCGCTTGTCGGCATTGCCACGCTGCAGGTTTGGCCCATCACCCGAGGAGATGGCCATGCCAGTGATGTTCTGGATGCCCTTCGCGCAGGAACGGCCGTCGATCTCGGCGCCATGCCGATCGTCGATCTCACCCGCTTTCTGGCCTTTCGGTTGACCGCAGACAGCGCCCAGGTATCAGCTCTGTTCAGCACCAGTCTGGTGATGGAAGGCCTGCCCCCCGAGCGCCACGCCGCCATTCTTCGCTGGGTGATCGACAGCCGTGATGCGTTTTTCCGCTATCTGCGGCTCCTCTTGTCAGAACTCGGCGATTCATTCAGCGCAGCCTTGGCAGCGCAAGAAGGTTCCGGCAGCATGGCCTGGGCCAGTGCCGCCGACGACGCGCCGCTCCTCGAAGATATGGTTCGCGCCATGTGCCGGGGAGGCGAAAGGCTTCATGCGATCGAACGCCTGATGACGCGATTGGAGGCCGACAACGATACCGGTGCCGATCCGATACCCAGTGATTTCCGAACCCTTTGGGATGCATTCCGCATCGCCCTCCAGGATCAGGGCCTCAGCCATGGCGGATAACCGATTTGATGCTGAAGCTGCCCTCGCTCCGCTGAAAGCCTTTCAGCGTCGTACAGTCGATTATGTGTTTGACCGGCTTTACGGCGATCAGGATCCCGTGAGGCAATTTCTCGTCGCGGATGAAGTGGGCCTTGGCAAAACCATGGTCGCGCGCGGCGTCATCGCCCGCACCATCGAGACACTTTGGGACAGCACCGACCGGATCGATATCCTCTATATCTGTTCCAATCAGGCGGTTGCAGCTCAGAACATCAATCGCCTCAACGTGCTTGGGCGGCGCGAGTTGGCGTTGCCGACCCGCATGACACTCATACCGCTACAGGTCCGGGGCCATCATGGGCTCGACGCCAACAAGGTCAATTTCATCAGCCTGACACCGGGTACGACCTTTGACCTGCGCTCGACCACAGGCGTTACGCAGGAGCGCGCATTACTGCTGCGAATGCTCGAAGACCGGGTGCCGCGACCGCGCGGCCTGCACAATCTGCTTCAGGTATCCGCCGGTGTTGATGGCTGGAATGGCGCCGTCCGCGAGCTGTCCCTAGACGGTGTCGATCAACGGATCATTGATCGCTTCCGCCGCGACGTCGAAAAAGATGCTGAGCTGTTCACGGAACTGGTGGCGGTATGCGACCTCTTCCCGCGTCGCCGTGAGACCTATCCACAAGAGCTGAACCAGCGGCGCAACGCCTTGGTCGGTCGCCTTCGCGGCAAACTCTCGCACGCCTGCATCGACGCCCTGAAACCCGATCTTATCATCATGGACGAGTTTCAACGGTTCCGCGACTTGCTCCACGGCGACACCCCGGCTGCTGACCTGGCTCGCGAGCTGTTCGACTATTCGGACGGCAAGGGTCATGCAGCACGCACGCTCCTGCTTTCCGCAACGCCCTACCGGATGCTGACTCTATCGGGAGATGAACCCGATGACGGCGAGCATTACCGTGACTTTCTGGAGACCTTGTCCTTCCTCTACGGTCGGACCAACGGTCCCGACGTAGCCAAGGCGCTGGAACGCGAAATGCGCGAGTTTCGCGGCTTCCTTCACGCGATGCCCGGCGCACGGAACGAGGCCATCAGCGCACGCCATGTCGTCGAGAACCGGCTCCGCAAGGTGATGGCGCGCACCGAACGCGTGGCCAGCACCATCGAGCGCGACTCAATGGTAAGCGAGCCGCCGATGGTCATCACGATCCTGCCAGCTGATCTGCGCCAAGCCGCAGCAGTGTCGGACGTTGCGCGCGCGCTGGATGCGCCGGAGATCACCGAATACTGGAAGTCCGCGCCCTATCTCCTGAACTTCATGCGCGATTATGCGCTCAAGCGGCTGTTGAAAGAACAGCTCGACAATCCGGCGCCCAATCTGTGCGCGGCGCTCGAACGCGCACGGCCCGCCATGCTGGATCACGACCGGCTAGACGCCTACGAGCCGCTCGAACCCGCTAATGGTCGGATGCGCGGCGTCATGGATGATGTGTTCGGCGATGGTCTTGATCAGCATCTGTGGATTCCGCCATCCCTACCCTATTACGGTCCCGAGCGATCCGGGCC
This sequence comes from uncultured Paracoccus sp., assembly GCF_937873615.1. Lineage (GTDB taxonomy): Bacteria > Pseudomonadota > Alphaproteobacteria > Rhodobacterales > Rhodobacteraceae > Paracoccus. Next base: position 52,066 of record NZ_CALMYP010000056.1, on the reverse strand, counting down.
GCCGTTGACCAAGGCGTTGATCTTCTCATCTTGGTCGATGGTGCCCGATGCGATCGCGGCAATCCTGTCCTACGAAGCCGAACGGCGTATGGGCGTCGGTGCTTCGGGGCAGCGATATTTCGGCCATGTTCGCCCACGCCCGATCCAGTTCCGGCAAAATCAGGGCCGACTTGTCGCCATGCGCGCGATGCACCTGGTCTATCCGTCGCCGACATTGGCACGCCTCGCCGACCCGCTTGCGATCTTCGCGGTGGCGAACGAAACCCTGTCGGTCGAAGAAATGCGCAAGGCCGTCGCCGACCGCCTTCGCGAGAGCGTTTCCGCACTCGCCGAGCGATCAGGCGACGCAGCCGACGGCCGCGATTGGGAATGGGCTGCCCCCGCCGTCATCGACGCCATGGCGAAAGCCAACTCTGTCGCTTGGGTGAACTCTCCTTACGGCTTCGCGCTGCTCGGCAGTGAGGAGGGCTTCAAGGAGCATGTCGCCGAACTGCGCACCGTGACGACCGAGCGCACTTTCGGGCCTGTACCGGACACGCTGATTGATCTGCTGGTAGACGTCGCTCTGGGTAGCCCTGCTGTCTGCGCGTTGCGCGCCTTGCATCGGATCTCGCCCGATCTCTCTTGGGACGATCATCGGCTCTTGAAGGCGGCCAACCAGATCTCCTGGGGCTTCCGCACGCTTTTCAACCAGCATGAGGCCGTCGCTCTGCTCCGCAAGGACGACGATGACCGCTATTGGCGCCAGGTACTCACCTACGGGGTGGAGCACAACCTCCAAGCGGTTCTCGACGAATATGTCCACTATCTGCTCGACGCAGAGGGCTTGGGCGCCAAGCCATCCGCAGATCGCATCGCTGGGATCAGCAAAGCGATCTCGGAGGCGTTGGCCATTCGCCCATCGCAGATCGACGTCGAGGATCCGACCGTCGCTGGCAAAGAACTTGTCATAAACAAGTTCCAGATGCGGGGTCGATTTGCCATGCGCCTGGCCGATTACAAGGACGAGGAAGGCGGGGCTGCACGCCTGGGAAGCGTTCGGGACGCCTTCAACTCACCCTTCCGGCCATTTGCGCTGGCCACGACGTCCGTCGGACAGGAGGGCCTCGACTTTCACCCTTATTGCTACCGCCTCTATCACTGGAACCTGCCCGGAAATCCGGTCGATCTGGAACAGCGCGAAGGGCGTGTCCACCGTTTCAAGGGTCACGCGATCCGCCTCAATCTGGCGCACCGGCAGGTCGATGTGGTGCGTGGGCGCGAGACAGGTCACGATGATCCTTGGCAGATCATGTTCGACGCCGCCCGCGTCGAGACCGACCACGACTCAGACCTCATTCCCTACTGGGTCTACGAAGGACCGGTGAAGGTTGAACGCCGCGTGCCCTTGCTCCCGTTCAGCCGCGAGGTGCGCAGACTCGGGTGGCTCAAGCGGAGCCTGACCGTCTATCGTCTTGCTTTCGGCCAGCCGCGCCAGGAAGACCTGCTGGAGTATTTGCATAGCCTCATGGAAACCACCTTGTCGGCTGAGGATCTCGCCGACTTGCAAATCCGGCTCCAACCGTGAAATCGTGCCGATTATAGGTTCGGGCATTCAATTGCTCTCACTTGCGATCGGCAGATCCAGCGCGACATCCGCGGCGGGCTTCAGCAACCCCGCATCCTCCAGCGCCTCAATATCCGGCAAGTCACGCAGGGTCTCCAGCCCGAACTGCTCCAGAAACCCCGGCGTGGTGACGTAAGTGTAGGGCGCGCCGGGTTCCGGGCTGCGCGGGCCGCGGGCGATCAGGGCCTGGCGGTGCAGCCGGGCGATCAGGTCGCGGCTGACCTCGCGCCCCGTGAGCCGCGAGATCGCGCCGCGCGTCACCGGCTGCAGATAGGCGACGATGGTCAGCACGAGCGCCTCGGTCGAGGTCAGGTCGCGCGGGCTGTCGGTATCACCACGCGCGGTGCGGATCGCCTCGGCATGGCGCGGCCGGGTGCGGAACTGCCAGCCGCCGGCGACGCGGGCGATCTCATAGGGCCGGTCGGCCAGTTCGGCGCAGATATCCTCGATCAGCAGATCGAGGGCACAGTCCCGGCCGACCACGCGGGCCAGTATGTCGCGGCTCACCGGATCGGCAGAGGCAAACAGCACCGCCTCGACCCGCGCCATCCACTCGCGCCAGCGCAAAGCCTGCGGCAGATCGGCCAATTCGGTATCCAGCAGTTCGGTAGATTTTCGGGCCATCGTCATAGCCCGTAAAGCCGGAAGGTCGGCCGGCCGGTCAGTTCGCGCACGACGCCAAGCCCGGTCAGCCGCTCGAACAGCCGCCGCGCGGCGCGGTCGCTGGTCTGCGCGCCCGCCTGGGCAGCCAGCGCATCCTCGCTCAGCAAGGCGACAATGATGGCGGCGGCATCCTTGCCGCGCAACTTCGGAGCGACCGCGCGGAGCGCAGCGGCGCGGCGGGCCAGGTCGGTGTGCAGATCAAACGCCGCCACGGCCCGCCTGCCCCAGGCCGCGGCACAGGCGGCCAACCACGCCTCGCCCTCGAGCCGGAAAGCCGCACGCGGCAGATGCGCCGCCAGTAGCGGCAGCGGGCGATCCCAGCCAAGCGCGCGGGCGAGAGCCGCATCGGCCAGCCAGAGCGCCAGGCCGCGATGCGCCGGACCAAGGGCCAGCACGTCGCGCGCCGCCTCGGCCGCAAACCGCAAGGGCGGGATGCGCCCGGCAAACCGCGCGGCCAGATCGCGCAGCAGGTCAGTGAGGGGGTGCGGCGGCAGATCGAACAGCCCCGGCAACCGCGCTGGCCAGTCGGCCGAGTGCAGCGCCCGCGCCGCGCCCAGATGTCGCCACGCGATCAGCAGCCGCCCACCCGGGCCGGGGTCATCCCCGGGACGGCAGAGGGCGAGGGCGTCGCGCAACTGTCCCTCCGCTTCGCGGCGCCCCTCCAGCGCGGCAACCGCCGCCGCTGCCGAAAGCGCCAGCCGCTTGCGCCACAGGGTTCCGACCGGGTCTTCGGAGCGGGTCAAGGGATCGAGCAGCGCCAGCGCCGCACCCGCCGAAAACAGCACAGTCTCAACATCTTCCCGACCCGCGCCCTGCCGGACCCAGCGCGGTAGCGCGGGATCGGAACGGGGGACAGGAGCAGGTTTCTGATCGCGCGGCATGGCGGCAGGCTAGCAGATGGCGGCGGTTACTACCATATTTTTCGCGACCAAGCGCCGCGCCTGTCACTTTCAGATGATGTCCAATAAGTTTGCCTTATCGGACGCAAAGAAGATATGCTCAGAAGCATGACCGAAACACCCGAGAAATCGCCCCTAGAACCCCCGGAACTCCCCGATCGCCAGGAAGGGGACGACAGCGCTGATCCGGAGCGCGACACGATCGCCCTGCCGTCCCACATCGCTGGCTCGGCCACACTCGACCGCCTGATTGAGGCCGCGCGAGACTATGCGAGGCAGGCGGCGTCGGAGAACACACTAAAGGCGTATGCCAAGGACTGGGCCCATTTCGCCCGCTGGTGCCGGATGCGCGGCGCAGACCCCCTGCCCCCGTCGTCCCAGTTGATCGGCCTCTACATCGCCGATCTGGCAGCACCGGGCGGCACGACCCCGTCGCAGTCGGCGTTCCGACCCCTTGCGGTCTCCTCTATAGAGCGGCGGATCTCCGGCCTGACCTGGGGCTATGCGCAGCGCGGTGAGCGCCTCGACCGCAAGGACCGGCACATCGCCACTGTCCTCGCCGGCATCCGCCGCAGGCACGCCCGCCCTCCGGTGCAGAAGGAGGCCATCCTGCCGGAGGACTTGCGCGACATGCTGGCCACCCTGCCCCACGATCTGCGCGGGTTGCGCGACCGGGCGATCCTGCTGATCGGCTTTGCTGGCGGCCTGCGTCGGTCTGAAATTGTCAGCCTCGATCACGGCAAGGATGACACGCCCGACAGCGGCGGCTGGGTCGAGATCCTGGAGGACGGCGTGCTCCTCACCCTGCGCGGCAAGACCGGCTGGCGCGAGGTGGAGATTGCCCGCGGGTCGTCCGACCAGACCTGCCCGGTTCATGCCCTGAACCAATGGTTACATTATGCCCGCATCGACTTTGGTCCGCTCTTTGTGGCCGTCAGCCGTAACGGGCGGAAGGCGACCGGCGAGCGGCTCTCCGACAAACACGTTGCCCGTCTGATCAAGCAGACCGTCGAAGAAGCCGGTCTGCGCCCGGAGCTGTCAAAAGCAGAGCGGCTGGCGCTGTATTCCGGCCATTCCCTGCGCGCGGGCCTTGCCAGCAGCGCGGAAGTTGATGAGCGCTATGTTCAAAAACAGCTCGGTCATGCAAGCGCAGAGATGACCCGCCGCTACCAGCGACGCCGCGACAGGTTCCGCGTCAACCTGACCAAGGCCGCAGGCTTGTAAGCCCCCTGCCCTTCCGACGAGCTTTTGCTGAAATGCCAAGCTCCAACCAGACCGCTCAGGTTTCGCCTAATCGCTTCAATTGAAATCGGGAACCAAACGCGACAGGCCTACATCTCCGCCTGGAAGATGGCGGCCTTCGGGAAGTCACTGGCCTGGCCGGAGGACGAGAAGGTCGCCCTGCGCTTCATTCTGGACCATGCCCAGGACCTGACCGAAAAGCCCGGCCCGGCGCAGGACGTGGCGCTGGAGCTGATCGCCATCGGCCTGCGGGTTGCTTTGACCTGCCCCTCCCCGGCCACGCTCGACCGCCGCATCGCCTCCTGGCAGGCCTTCCACCGGATGCGCAATCTGACGTCGCCGTTCTCGACCCCATTGGTGCAGCAGGCGCGGCAGAAAGCCCGCCGGGCGAATGCCAAGCCACGCACCCCGAAGTCACCGAAGCCGGTCACGCGGGATATCCTGGAGGCGCTGCTTGCCACCTGCGATGACACCCATCGTGGCATCCGCGATCGGGCGATGCTGATGCTCGCCTTCGCCTCGGGCGGGCGGAGGCGGTCAGAAGTCTCGGGGCTGAACGTCGAGGACATTGGCCGGGATGATTTCCTGGCCAAGGGCCTCCTCTGGGTTCGCCTCCTGGAAACCAAGACCACTAAGAAAGACCAAGCGCCGAAGCTGCCCTTGAAGGGCCGCGGCGCGCGTGCCGTCGTCCATTGGCTGGAAGTCACCGGGCTGAAGGACGGCCCGCTGTTTCGCCCGGTCAGCAAGGCCGACCGCCCCCTGCCCCGGCGTCTCGCTTCCGACGCTCTACGGACCATACTCCGCTACCGGCTGCAGTTGGCAGGTCTGCCGGTGGATTTCGCTACGCTGCACGGGTTGCGGGCAGGCTTCCTAACCCAGGCCGCGCTGGACGGAGCGCCGCTGGCGGCCGCGATGAAGCTGAGCCTTCACAGGTCGGCCGTGCAAGCCCAGAAATACTACGCCGATGTCGAGATCAGCGAGAACCCGGCGGCAGACCTGTTGGGGGACTGAGGGGTCACTTTGGATGCCGATCAGCCGTTCGAAAGGTAGGCGGCGAGGTTCTGATGGCCGTGCAGGATGCGGATGATTTCTATCCCCTGATCTGCTTGCCTATAGATCACTAGATGCGCGCCGCTGGGATGGATCCGCACCGCGGGCGTGAACTCGGTGTGCTCGTGGGCGATCTCGGGGAACTCGACCAGAAGATCAAAGAGCGCGAACAGGCCGTCGGCATAGCGCTCGGCCTGATCAACGCCCCACGCCAGTGCCCCCTGCAGCCAGATGTCCGAAAGATCGGCTTCCGCAGCAGGTCGCAGGACCCAGCCGCTACTTCCCTGCATGCTGTGCGCGCATTCGGGCCTTGAACCCCTGCCGGTCAAGCGGCTTGGCAGGTCCGCTCGCCAGGCCAGCATCGACGGCCGCCTGAATCTCGGCGATGGCGTCCAGACGTTCCCGATCGCGACGGATCAAATCGCGCACATAGTCGCTGGAGTTGGCGTAGCGACCTGACCTGGTCTGGTCTTCGACCCAGCTCTTCATGGGATCCGGCAGCGAGATGTTCATGGTGCCCATGGCGGTCTCCTTCAGCTCACAACTTATGGCAAAGATTGCCGTGCGACAAGCGTGCCCTGTGCCGTGCCAGCCAATCGGTCGTTTATTGATGGTATGTGAAACTGCAAACGGCCTGTTTTGATGCCCCTGATCGGCTACGCGCGCGTCTCGACCGAAGATCAGACCCCCCTGCCCCAGTCGCAGGCCCTGAAATCTGCGGGCTGCGTCGAGATCCACGAGGAGCAGGCCTCTGGCGGGAACCGCGCGCGGCCCGTGCTGGCCCGCGTGCTGGAACGGATCGGCAAAGGCGACACGCTGGTCGTCGTGCGCATCGACCGCCTGGCGCGATCCCTCTCGCATCTGCTGGAGGTGATCGAGCGGCTGGAGGCGAAGGGTGCCTTCTTCCGCTCTCTGACCGACCCGATCGACACGTCTTCGCCGCAGGGCAAGTTCACCCTGCAAATTCTCGGCGCCGCGGCCGAGTTCGAGCGCGCCCTGATCCGCGAACGCACCAAGGCGGGGCTGGCCAGCGCGCGCAGCAAGGGCCGGATCGGCGGCAATCCGGGCTTGCGCGCCCGCGATCCGGCGGCGTTGCGCAAGGTGCGGCTGGCGCGGCAGGATGGCTACATGGAACGCCTGAACGAGACGGCGCAGGACTGGGTTCCCCATGTCCGTCGCCTGCGCCCGGACTTGGCCTGGGAAGACGTAGTGCGCATCGTCAACGGCCCCCTGCCCCATGAGCGCCAGTGGACACAAAGCCGATTGCTACGCGCCGTGAATGCCTATGTCCGCGACGGCTTCCTGCCGGAAACCGTTCTGGGCCGTGCCGGTCGTCGCGATACCGACGACCGCTTGCCCGCCATCGTGGCCGGCATCAAGGGCGCAAACCCGGAAATTACGCTGCAAGAAATCTGCAACCGGCTCGAGAAGATGCGGGAGCGGACGCCGCGTGGGCGGACCAGCTGGCAGCCCTCGTCGGTAAAGATGCTGCTGGAGCGGGCCGAAAGGCTAGGGCTGCTGGGGTAGACGCAGCGGACCGCCACCCCTTATGCAAACGGGTTCACAATCCGCAGCTGGTTTTCAACGAGCAGTCCATCTTGCATGTCCTCGCTCCACAGCGTGGCGCAACCCGCAATCAGGGCGCTCGCCACGATCATCGCATCATAGATCGAGAAGCCGTAGCGTTCCCCCAAGGCGCGACCGACGTCATGTGTCTGAAGGGTCAGCTCTTCGACGGGACACAAGGCGCGTACGCCTTCGAGAAATGTTGCTGCTTCCTCCCGACTGAGGCTAGCCTTGCGGCGGCAGTTCACCAGCGCCTCGTTCAGGACCTGAACGCTGATCCGCGGTCCCTGCCCCAGGATGACCTCGGCGCGATCGGCCTTTGGGCCGTCGTCGAGCAGGTATAGAACGACATTCGTGTCCGCGAATTCAGCGCTCATGCGCGTCGTCGCGGCTCAGGCGTTCTGCGGCGGGTAGCTTGCCCCGGAAGCGGCGCAGGCCGTTCAGCACCTCGTCCGCACGCGCGTGGCGTCGCACCCTCACTTGGCCGTCGTCCTTGACCAAGTCGATCTGATCGCCTTCCTTCAAGCCAAGTTCGCGAACAAGCTCCGCGGGCAGACGGACGGCAAGCGAGTTGCCCCATTTTGCGACCTGCATTGTGGCCTCCTGGTTGGATATACTCTTAGTAATGTATATCCGAAGGGCTACAAGAACAAGCCTTCCACCAAACCGTAGCCACTCTTGTGCACGACGCAGCTACTGACACCAGATTTAGAAAGAGCTTGCGCGAATCTGGCATGTCGGGCAATAGTCTCGAAAAATACCGCGTGGTCACATAAAAATCGCGCCCACGGATCGAGGCAGAGATGAGCGACGCTGAGCAGGACCTAGACATTGCCATCGGGCACTACGCAGAGCTTCTCGCGTCGAACCTTCACGCGCAACGTGCGGCTCATTTCCCTCCTGACGCCAAGAAGGTCATGCGCAGCCTGACCAGCGGTGAAGCGGCCGAGTTGCTTGGGGTCGACCATACCTATCTTCGCAAGCTACATCGAGAAGGAAAGATCGCTGAGGTCGAGACGACTGCGGGAAGTCACCGTCGGTATACGCTGGATGATGTCTGGGACATCCGCCACGCCCTTGAGGCAAATGCAAAAAAGCCTGGCACCTACGTCCCGGGACGTCGTAGCGGGGATGAGCTTCAGATTATCTCTGTCGTCAACTTCAAGGGTGGGTCAGGCAAAACGACCACATCAGCGCACTTGGCGCAACGCTTGGCGCTCAAAGGATATCGGGTGCTTGCGATCGACCTTGATCCACAGGCTTCCCTTTCCGCGCTGCATGGCATCCAGCCTGAATTGGACCTGATGGAGGGCGGGACCCTCTATGACGCGGTGCGCTACGATGAGCCGGTTCCGATTTCGGATGTGATCCGCAAGACCTACATCCGCGGTCTTGATCTGATTCCCGGCAACCTCGAACTCATGGAATTCGAGCACGAGACGCCGGCCGCCATTCAGCGAGGTGGTGCGCGCGCCTTTTTCGCGCGGGTGCGTGATGCGCTCGACAGTGTCGAAGCAGACTACGACGTCGTCGTCATCGACTGTCCCCCGCAGCTCGGCTTCCTGACCATGTCCGCCCTATCGGCATCCTCCGGCGTCCTTGTAACCGTTCACCCGCAGATGCTCGATCTAATGTCCATGTCGCAGTTCCTGCGCATGACCGCTGATCTGCTCGGTGTCATCCGGGATGCCGGTGCAAATCTTCGTTTCGACTGGCTGCGGTTCCTACCGACCCGATACAAGGTGGGCGATGCCCCACAGACCGAGGTCATTGCCTTCATCCGTGGACTGTTCGGTAGGTCAGTCCTGACCAACCATATGGTTGAGTCGACGGCTATCTCTGACGCGGGGCTGACCAAGCAGACGCTCTATGAGGCCGACAAGAAGGACTTCACGCGTCAGACATTCGACCGCGCAATCGAGTCCATGAACGCTGTCAACGACGAGATCGCTGAGATCATCCAGAACACGTGGGGCCGAAATGGCAAGAAAGCCTAAACTCGGGCTGCCGTTGCAGACCCTGCGCAACGCGCCGGACGCACTGGAAGGGCGCAGGCTGCGCGGCGGCGTCTTCGAAATCGAGCCTGACCAAATCGAGACCGCAGGTCGGCTTGATGACCGTTTGCACATCGAGACCGAGGGTCTCAAAGCCTCGATTTCCAAGAATGGTCAGCGCGTGCCTATCCTTGTCCGGCCGCTTGAGGGTGAGCGTTACAGCCTAATCTATGGCCGTCGTCGTCTGGAAGCTTGCAGGGAACTCGGGATCAAGGTCCGCGCCATCGTCACGGAGATGGAGGGCGATCAGGCGCTTCGCGATCAGCTTTTGGAGAACCAGGAGCGTCGGGACCTTAGCTTCATCGAACGCGCGCTTGTCGCCGCCGCCTTGCTTGACGGTGATCATCTGACCGCATCCGAACGCACAAACAAGGGTGTCGCCGAGGTTCTCAATTTGACTGAGGCAGGCGTTTCTCAGCTGTTAAGCGTGGTTCGCACCGTGGGAGAGGACTTGATCCTGGCCATTGGCGCGGCACCGGGCATCGGAAGGCCGCGATGGGAAGAGCTCAAGAAGTTGCTTGGATCTAAAGATGTCGATCGCGAACGGCTTGCCGCTTTGGCCGGTGAGGCGAAGAACACCCACCAAGGCGGGATAAACGAGAAGTCCGATAATGCATTCTTGGCTGTCCTCTCCGCTGCAGGAAAGCCTGAACAGACCGCGTCTTCGTCTCGCCCTCTCGGGCAGCCTGGCACGGTCATTCCGGGCGTCGGTGCAGCCACTGTCACGACTGGACGTCGTGGCAAGCAACTCAAGCTCGAGTTGAAGGCCGAGGACAGTGATTTCGTCAGCTGGTTGGAGGGACATGCCCCGCAGTTGATCGCCGAGCTTCACGAGCGCTGGAAGCGTTCGGAAGACTGAGGAAGAGCAACAAACAAAGGAGGCACGAGACAGGCAGAAAAGAAAAAGGCCCCGAGAAGCAAGCTTCACGAGACCTTTCTTAGGTTTCGCACGGGACCAGCCCGCTACAAAACTTCAGTTTTCGCACCTCTGAATGTAGCGATCTGGCCCCTTTCCCGCAAGCGCAAAGCGATTCGCGGGCCAGGGAAATTTTGCCTTCGTGAACGAAAATCATGGAGTACACACCTATTTCGCCGTTTATGCGGCCGATTTCGCACGCCCATTTGCGTGTGGTCGAGCGACCCGAAGCGTCCGTTTCAGGCAAGCCCGTCAATAAGTGGGAGCTCTTGCGTGAGCTGTCCAAGGCGCAGGCTGCCTTTGGGGTTTCCGAGCGCGATCTGACGGTTCTCCAGGGGCTGCTCAGCTTCTTTCCCGATGATGCGCTTGGCGGGAACGCCGAGATGGTCGTCTTCCCGTCCAACAAGGCAATCTGCGAGCGGCTGAACGGCATGCCCTGCTCCACGATGCGCCGTCACCTGGCCCGCCTGGTCGAGGCCGGCTTGCTGATGCGACGCGATAGCCCCAACGGGAAGCGCTACGTCCGCAAGCACGGTGAAGAGCATGTGGCTTTCGGCTTCGAGCTCTCGCCGCTCTACTGCCGGTCCGAGGAGATCGCGCGGGCCGCAGAGGCCGTGCGTGAGGCCGAGGAGCGTGTCAGGCGGTTGAGGGAGGTCGTCAGCCTCATGCGGCGCGATCTCGCAGCCCTCGCGGAGTTCGGAGAGGAGATCCGGCCTGGCCTTGGCCTCTGGGATCAGCTGCGCGACATGGCCGCCCTCACGGCACGCGCGCTTCGCCGCAAGTTGTCGCTTGAGGACCTCTCGGCCTATCGGGCCGAACTTGAAGCTCTCCTCGATCAGGCTCGCAACCTCATCGATGGGCCTGAAACAGAAGAAATGAACACCAATGATGCTCGTTTTGAGCGTCACCATCATAATTCAAATAAAGAATCTATAGATCTTGAACCTGCCTTAGAAAAAGGCGGGGCGGCGGCCGGCGCGCCAGATGATGATACCGATGCGCCTGTTGCTGACGTTGAAGAGCTGGATACTCGACAAGTCCCGAAAATCCCGCTCCACTTGGTACTTGCCGCCTGCCCTTCCCTCAAGACCTTCTACCAAGGTGATATCCGGCACTGGCATCAGCTTTTCGACGCGGCGTGCCACGTCCGGCCCGCCATGGGGATCAGTGCATCAGCTTGGGAAGAAGCGCAGCGGCTCATGGGCCCTGAGCAGGCGTCAATCGTCGTCGTCGCCATGCTGGAACGCTTTGCCGACATCAGATCCCCGGGTGGCTATCTCCGCGCGCTGACATCCAAAGCCGCAGCTGGCGAGTTCTCCTGCGGACCGATGGTCATGGCGCTGATCGGTCGGCGGAGTGCGGCTTAACAGCTGTTAAGTTCAGATTGTCCATGGCTCGCGCGTCATGACTTAACAGCTGTTAAGTCGCCTGTTGGCAGTCACAGGATGTTCGAGAGGAAGAGGTTGGGGGTTTGAGGGGTGACGGGAAGTGAGATCGGAAGAGTGGCTTCCGACGCCCGTCGTGGAGAAGATCTGATGACGAAAGCAGCCCAGAAAGTCACCCTGTCCCCGTCGCGGGACATCCCCTTCGGCAAGCTCGTGCTGAGCCAGTCCAACGTGCGGCGCATCAAGGCCGGCGTATCGGTCGAGGAACTGGCCGAGGACATCGCCCGGCGCGGCCTGCTGCAGGGCTTGAACGTCCGGCCCGTGCTTGATGCCGACGGGGTCGAAACCGGCACGTTCGAGATCCCCGCCGGCGGTCGTCGTTTCCAGGCGCTGTCGCTCTTGGTGAAGCAAAAGCGACTGGCGAAGACCGCGCCGATCCCCTGCATCGTGCGGGATGCTGCGTCCGACATTCTGGCCGAGGACGACTCGCTGGCAGAGAACATGCAGCGCGTCGCTCTGCACCCGCTGGACCAATTCCGCGCCTTCGTGGCCTTGCGCGAGAAGGGTCAGAGTGAAGAAGCGATCGCCGCGGCCTTCTTCGTGACGCCGCAGATCGTCAAGCAGCGTCTGAAGCTCGCCTCTGTGGCCCCTGCCCTGCTCGGGGTCTATGCCGAGGACGGCATGACGTTGGAACAGCTGATGGCCTTCACCGTGAACCCGGACCATGCGCGTCAGGAGCAGGTCTGGGATACGGTGAAGAACTCCTGGAACAAGGAGCCCTATGCGATCCGGCGCATGCTGACGGAGACCTCGATCAGGGCCTCGGATCGCCGTGCGGTCTTCGTGGGTTTCGATGCCTATGAGGCGGCAGGCGGTGTCGTGCTGCGCGATCTGTTTCAGGGCGATGACGGTGGTTGGCTTGAGGACCCTGCCCTGCTCGATCGGCTGGTCTCCGAGAAGCTCCAGGCCGAAGCCGAGGCGCTGGCCTCCGAGGGCTGGAAGTGGATCGAGGTCGCGACCGACCTGCCCTATGGCTACAGCCATGGTCTGCGGCGCCTGGCCGGTGACCCGGCACCGATGACCGAGGAGGAAAGCGCTGCCCACGCTGTGCTCCTCGCCGAGTACCGCGAGCTGGAGGAGGAATACTCCGGCCAGGACGAGTACCCCGAGGAAATCGATGCCCGGCTGGGTCAACTCGAGATGGCGATGGAAGCGCTCGAACAGCGGCCTCTGATCTACGACCCGACCGAGATTGCGCGCGCGGGCGTCTTCGTGACGCTGGATCGGGATGGCAGTCTTGCGATCTATCGTGGGTACGTTCGGCCAGAGGACGAGCCGCACGAGGAGACCGCGGTCCAGGATGGCGATGGTGTGGATGCCATGGGGCAGGGGGGTGATGTCGGCGGTTCCAGTTGGAAACTGTCGGCGACCTCCGCCGGGTGCACCGTCATCACTTCGGGGGGGCAGCCGATCGGGGCGGATGCGTCCGATGAGGAAGATGACGGTGCGCTGAAGCCGTTGCCCGAGCGGCTGGTCATGGAACTGACTGCCCACCGGACCCTCGCGCTGCGTGAGGCCATCGGGCGGTCGCCGGACGTCGCGCTGACGCTCCTGCTCCTGAAGTTGGTGACGGATACCTTCCGCACCTCCTCGGCCACTGGCAGTTGTCTCGAGGCTTCGGTGCGTCACGTCTACATGTCGGCGCAGGCACCGGACCTGAAGGACAGTGTGGTGGCGAAGCTGGTCGACGAGCGTCACGCAGCCTGGGAGGCCGATCTGCCCCTCGGCGACGATGCCGCCCTCTGGGACTATCTGGCCGCGCTCGATCAAGGCAGTCGTCTCGCTCTTCTTGCGCATTGCCTCAGCTTCGGGGTCAACGCGCTTCATGAGAAGGTGAACCCCTATGGGGCTGGCATTTCGGCCACTGGATTGACCCGCCGCATGGCGCACGCCGATCTCGTGGCGCGCGCGCTCGATCTCGACATGGTCGAGGCGGGCTGGGAGCCCACGGTTGATGCCTATCTCAACCGTGTGCCCAAGGCACGGATCCTCGAAGCCGTACGCGAGGCAAAGGGGGAGGGGACCGCGCAGCTTCTCGATCACCTCAAGAAAGGCGAGATGGCGACCGAGGCCGAGCGACTTCTGAAGGGCAGCGGCTGGCTGCCCGAGGTCCTGCGCCGGGCCGATCTGGCGGCACGCGATGGTGAGGCGATCGCGGAAGGGCAGGGGGAGGACGCGGGTGAGCCCGACGACATCGATCTCCCGGCTTTCCTGACGGCTGATCTGCCCGACGGCGATGCATCGATGATGGCGGCGGAGTGATCTGAGCCATCCGGGGGCGAGGAAACTCGCCCTCACTCTCACAATATACAACAATATCAATATGATGAATGCGAATTCTCGCATTCGGGATGAGGAATCATGTCTGCAACAAACATCATCGACTCGGCCCCTTTGGGGGCGCTGATCCGCTACACCGACGGCAGTCCCAGACCGCCGGCACGTTTCACGAAGAAGCTCGCGGCCTGGGAGCGATCGAACGGCGTCGGCCGCCTCGTGAAGAAGGTACTGCCGCGGGTCTATCCCACCTGGACGGCTCCGGCCTCCTTCACGCTGCATGAGGGCAACTTCTCCTCGGACGGGGTCATTCTCGTCACCATCATGCGCAGCCATTCGGCGGATAGCCGTCTGATCTTTGAGGTGGCCGAGGAACCGAAGCCCGGGCAGGTCCGCGTACTTCTGGACTTCGGTGGAAACACCGAGTTGCTGCATCTGGCGGAATCCATCACTGCGGCCGAGCTTTGGATTGCACGGGAAGGCTATCGCAACGCGAGGCTCGATATCGTCGGTGCCGAGGACGGCGAGAGGGCAGGGGGCGCAGACCTGGCCGCCTGAGCCCTGACAATGCATGAGGGGCCTTCTGAAGGGCAGGCCTCTCACCAATCATACCCTCGTCCCGCGATGCCGCGGGGCGCCAAAGGATCCATCACCACAGACGGAGGTCTTCAACCAACAGCCTGCCCGGGAGGCTGGCGGCGTTCCAAGCATGAGCGGGACAACCGGCTCCTGACGTTGGGGCACCATCCCCCGCTCGCCATTCCCTTCCTTGCCCCGAATCCTGTCTTCGAGATCAACCCGCGAGGGGTCGGACTACGGGCAAGCCCGTGCCGCCGGGTGGATTCGGGCAAGCCGAACGCACCCGGTGATGTCAGCCAGTCTTCGGGCCTGCGGGGTCCTGTCGCGCGGGGGATGGTCCCCCGCCTCCAAGACAGGAGCCAAACAGATGTCCCGCAAAGATGCACACGCCTTCGCCGCCTCCCTCGCCGCCACGCTCATGGTCTCGATCGTTGTCTTTCAGGCAGGGGATGGAACCTTTGGCGCCGTCCCCGCCGACGAAATCGACGGAGACGAGGTCGTGATCGTCTCGGAATACGATCCCTTCGGGTGAGGCTTCGGCCTCACTTTCCGAGGGCCCGGCACGGCGCGGTTACACTTCCGGGCCTATCGCCGATAGAGTGATCGGCGGCGTCGCTCTTGGGAACACAGTGCGCCGCCTGCGCAGATCGTGGTGCGTATGGGCGGGGAGCGAACCTTCACTGCGAAAGGCACAAATGAGCAAGATGCGCGATAGCGGACGTCGGGTGCACTGCTCCGCTTGGCCTTTATGCTTCGCCGGACAGATCGTCGAAATGGTCATACATTTCGAGGGCGCGCCTCGGTAACGATGCGGAAAGCTCATCGACGTCGAGCGTGTAGCGGCCCAGCAGGAATCGCCCGTGGCGCTCGCGTATCTCATAAAATCGCACCGGTCGGCTGCGGCCCGTGAGCGCTTTGACTATGGCGAATTTTACAGTGTGCGAGCAACGCATCCCGAAAACGACTTCTTCCATCTCAAGCGGGGAGTCATGCGGGCCGCGCGGGCCGACGAGCCTCCATTCGCGCTCGTAGCGCCAGTCGACGGCCTTTTTCGTTAGGACGGCCTCATCTACCTGATGGCGGGCTTCTTCGTCGCCGTCGAGCATTGCGGCGACCGCGCTCGCCGCAATCAACCGGCTGCCGCCGTAGCTGATTTTGTGCAGGTCGCCCGCTGCCCGCGGGGGTATCGAATAACCGATGCACACGCCCTTGTGCTGGTCGCCATAGTGGCTCCACATCAGCGGGCAGTCGGCCCGTTCGGCAAGTGAAAAGATACCTTTGCCGTAGCGCCTCAGGAGTTCTTCCTCGATATATTGCCCGAAGAGGAAGCGGGCCGGATCTTCGATATCGTATTCGGGGTTCGTCGCATGGTAGCGAATTTCGGCAACTACCTGTTCCGCGCGCCGCCGACTGTGGGCCGCTATGTGGCTGATCGTCTTCGGCCCTCTGTACCGTATCGTTTTTGCAGCCGCACTCATTTCGGCATTGACACGCTGCTCGACAAGGCGGGAAAGGATTCCTGCTAGCGCGTCGGCGTCAATATCCGTGTCGAGAGTGGGCTTCGTGTCGAGCGGATCGTTGAATGTGCTCGGGTCAGCAAAGAATACCTGATCCGCGATCAGCGCATCGAGTGTGCGGTTGCTGAAAGTACGGTATTTATAGAGCCTCTCCGGAATTTTCCTCATTGCCATTTCCGTCCCCTATCACACGAAATACTTGGCGTCGCGATTGTCGAAAGCGGGCCGTGTGCCTTCTAGGACATCGACGAGGAAGCGGTTGATGGCGGGCGACTCGATGGCGCCCATCGTATAGATGACCGCATTGCCCGCCGCGCGGTCGATATGGGCGTGAATGATCTGCTCCGCATCACAGACCACAGCAATATTAGGGCTGTGCGTCACCATGATGATCTGACGGCGCTTTTTCACATCCTTGATGACCGGAATCAGCAGCCGATACACTGTCTGACTGTCGAGATTTTCTTCCGGTTGATCGACGATGATCGGCTTGTTGCTCTTATCGACCAGCAGGTAGAAGACCAGCAAGAGCGTACCGCGTTCGCCGGGCGAGAGGTGGCTGAGGTCCTTGCCGTCTAGCTTCAGCGAATACTCCGGCTCAAGGTAACCGAGACTCCACAGAAAATCGTAGAGCGCCTTCACTTCGACATTCTTGCGTAGCTGGCCGGCGATGCCTGTGGGCGTCTGCTGCACCGTACGCATATCGCGTTCTAGATGAGCGATGATCTTCTCGACATAGGCGAGCGCATCGTCTTCGTCGTTGACGTCAAAATCCGCGCGGATTTCTTCGAGCGCCGTGCCCTTTTCCTTGCGGTAGAACGAGCCGGCGACGCCCGTTGAAACGAATTTGTCGAATAGGTCGCCTTCGAGGTTACGCTCGATGATGGTGCTCTCGAACGTGAGCTTGAATCCTTCTTTGATAACGACGCTGGAGCCGATCAGCTCCTGCACCGCAGAGAACAGCTCCTTGTACGCGTCGCGGATCGCGGCGACGCATTTGTGGATGCCGCGAGCGATCTCCCGGCGCTGCACGCGCAGCTTCTCTATATCGTCGGGAAGGCCGGTCTTGAGGTAGGACAGCTGCGCTTCATAACCCTTCAGCGTGTCAGGCTTGTCAGCGGCGCCCTCGATCAGAAGTCCTTTCTCCTGCCAGGCCCGGAGCGCCTCGTTGTACTCCTGAAAGCGCTTGTTTGGCGCATCGAGTTGCCCCTGAAGCCCGGCTATACGTTGCAGGCACGCCGCCTTCTGCGCAGGAAGGCTGCCGGCGCCGACATCATCCAGCGCGGTATCGACGAGCGTCTTTTCGTCAATGAGCTTATCACGCGCGGTCGTAAGGACCGTCTTATCGACAGTAATGGAGACCAGGGCGGAAAGCGACAATCCGAGCTTTTCGAGATCGGGGGCGGTCTCGCGGTTGAGACGGGCGTACTCGCTTTCGAAATTGTCGATTTTGCCCTCGACCTTCCGGGCGAGCGCGATCTTTTCCGTCAGCGTCTTCTGCCGCTGCGTCTTCTCCGCCGTCTCCGCGTCGATCCGGTTGAGCGTGGTACGCTCGCCGGCGAGTTTTTCCGCAATGACGTCGTAAGCGGCCTTTTGTTCGGGGCTGACTTCGCCCGGCTGCTCGACCTTCGCCGGCTCGATCTCCTTGTGCGCCTTCAGTTCTTGCTGCTTCTGGCGCAGCAGCGCCTCGATCCGAGCGGCGTAGGCAGGCGTCGCCTTTTCTTCGAGGCGCACAAGCTCGCCGTTTACGCGCTCGATCTCGCGCCGCGCGTTGTCGATCTGTCCCTTCAGTTCCTCGGTCTTGTATTCGATCAGCTCGTCGAGCGACTGCTGACCGAGCCGGTCGGCGTCGCTGATATGGGAGAAGATGACCTTGCGCAGCTCGGCCTGGAATTCGCTCTGCTGGCCGGGCTCCGTCTCGGTGCAGACCTTCTCTAGATAGGTCTGCGGAATGTAGCGCACCCGCTCGACGCCGGTGGTATCGGGCTTCGCGTTCAACGGCAGCGCTGTTTCCGTGCCGTCGGCCCAGACAGGGCGGACCGTAAACTGCTTGGCGAGCTTCCCGCTACGCTCGCAGAATCGGTCCTTGACGAGGAACGAGAAATGCACCGGGTCGCAGTGCGTGTTGCCGGCGAGCGCGAGGATGTCGGCGAGCGCACTCTTGCCGCTGCCCTTGTTACCGATGATGGCGACCATGTCGGAGTTGAGCGGCAGTTCGCTGTCGAACCAAGTATCAGCAGTTTCGGCGTCGGCGATTTTTCGGATGTGAAGCCGGTCTATGAACCGCGTGGCATTGCCGCGCACCTCTTCGAGCTTGGGCGGGATGCGGCCGATATAGACGCGGTCCTCCGGCTCGTTGATGATCTGGCGCAGTCCGGCGAAGGTCGGGTCGGCCTTGATCCAGCAATACTTGTCGGTCGGCCTGGAGTCTTGGTCCTTCAGCTTGCCGAGCTCGTCGTTGACGTTGTGGGAGTCGCTGCCCTTGACGCATGGCTTCCGGTTTCCGAACCACTCGCGGTAGGAAGCTTCGCTATATTTGGGGTTCTTCCATAGAAAGAAGTCGGCCTGCGCCTTGTTGGCCGACCCCAGGATATCCGCGTCGCGGATCAGGTGCTGCTTGAGCATCACATCGGTATTCGGGTCGATGTTGTCTATGCCGCCATATTCGTCATAGGGCAGCCAGACGAGATACCGGCCGCGGAAGCTGCCGTCCGTGCGCAGCTTCTTCAGGATTTCGTTGAAATCTACCTGCACGCTCAGCAGGAACTCGCTGCTGGCATAGCGTGCCCCGATCGAGCTGCCGCCTGCCTGCTGATTCTTGAGGAACGTCTCGATATCTTCCGGCTCGAGTGCCGGGTCGAATATCAGGTGGAAGTTTAGACGCTGACCGCCCTTGCCCTGCTTATTCATCAGCACATTCGTCATGCGGCACTCGACAACCGGCAGCAGAATCTTCCTGCGCAGCTTTTCCAAGGCGTCGCGGTAGGCTGCGTTGCCTTCCGTGTCGCCAGCCGGATTGGCCAGCCGGTGGACTACTTCGCGGTAGCCCGCGACCGAGAAATAGTCATTGATGCCGATCACGTCGCAATCGGCGTTGCCGAGCTGGATGATGAACTGGTTATAGTCGCCAGTAAACCCGTGCGATGCAGGGCTGTGGACATGCAGGTCCCACTTCCGCCACTCCGCACCCCGCGGCCATTTGCTTCCGGTCACGCCGTTTCCCCCGACTGTTGCTTTCGGCGACGCCGTCAAGGCCCTTGAAAGGTGCGCATTGAAGTGTGCGGCGGTCGTATCTCCTGCTTCGCTCAAGTCAGTGATTACCGCAGGGATGTCGTTCTTCCCAGTGGAAACGTGATAGTACCAGCAAAGTACGAAGGAACTTCGGGGGCGATATCGGACTGGTGGTGGTCAGCCAACTGAAACTCGCCAAACGTTTCGAAGGGCGGGTTTGACTGTTCAAAGCATTTCTCGCACTCGGTATCAATGTCCGCCTTGGGCCGATCGTGTAGGTCAAGCCTTCAACTGATGGCCAGGTCGCTCGCGGTCTTTCCCGCCTCCAAAGCCTCGACGAACCACTGCGGTTTGCGCCCACGGCCGGACCAGGTGAGCGCCGGGTTCTCAGGGTGCCGGTACTTCGCCGCTGCTGGCGCGCGCGAGGGTTTCGTCTCGGGCCCGACGAGTTCGGCCAGAGAGTAGCCCAGATCCCGTGCGAGAGCTTCCACCTTGGCGCGGGCTTCCGCCTTCTGCCGGTCCTCGAATGTGGAAATTGCCTTGGCGACGTCCTTCTGCATTTTCTTCAGCTCGCCGAGCGACAGTGCCTCGAGATCGTAATCAGCCATTGATGCGGTCCGTGTCCTGAATGTCCCTGTATCGATAGCCCGTCGCGGCAGGGTGCCGCAACTCCCGGAGGGCAAGGGCAGGGGTGGCAAAGGCTGGTGATCGCCGTTTTCGGCGCCAGTGAGGTGCTGGACTGGGGGTCAGGCTGCCCCGATGAGCAGGGTGACAGGGTCTGGCATGGGCTCCCCGCGCATCTCTGTCTTCTGGGCCATCCCTTCGACTGACAATCCCCTAATCCCGTTCGGGCTCCTGCGCGCAACCCCGCGTCAGTCCGGGCCGTGTTGCCCCTTCGGGGCTGCCCGCTCCACCCCGGTCCTCTGGGGGTTTCCGGCGTCCGTTCCGTCCACCGTGCACGCGTCACCCGACGGGCTTTTTCCGGGTCTTGTCGAAGGGACGGTCCCGAAGACAGGACACACAGGAGCTTACCATGCAGAACATCGTCATCCTCGCCGGCAACATCGGTCAGACCCCCGAAGTCCGCACCACCCAGGGCGGCACCAAGATCACCAACTTCAGCCTCGCCACCTCCCGCCCCCGCCTCTCGGAAGGTCGCGTCCTGCGCGACGAGAACGGCTACCGGGTCATGGACACCGAATGGCACCGCATCACCTGCTTCAACGGTCTCGGCAAGACCGTCGCGGAGCATTGCGAAAAGGGCATGAAGGTCCTCGTCCACGGCCGCATCCACTACACCAAGTGGATCGACAGCATGGGGAACGACCGCTACGGCTGCGAGATCATCGCCGAGAAGGTCGACTTCCTGAGCCGCCCGAAGTCGGCCGAGAACGACAACCCCGAGCTGGTCGACCGCGACGACGAGATCCCGTTCTGACGGCGGGCTCGCCCGGCGGGGAAACCCGCCGGGTTCGCTGAGCTGCTACAATGTAGCTTCGAGCCCACTTTGGCCGATGATGCAATCCAGCTATCTGCCGAGCAGTGCACGCATTAAGGGGTTCGTCATGGCAATGTCAGGCATGCTTTCCGGTCGGTACGGAATATTGAATCGGATTACGTCGTCGGACTCGCGCGACGCTTCGACACCAATGCTCTCAGCCATGTCCTCTAAGATATCGCCGATGGCCTCGAAGGCATCCAAATTCTTCCATCTCCCAAAATCGCTCCAAAGCGCCTCGTGCACTTCAAGCAAGCGTTCGTAGAACGGAGAAAACCACCCAAACTCAGCCTCATCGGTGAGAGCAGGCGGATGCGTTTCTGGGGTTTCCTGCGCCGCTGCAGCACCCACAAAGTAAGATGAATACTTCAGCAGATCGCCGAGCTTCCCATACACTTCCCCTACAATCTGCCCAACATCCCCATGGGTCCGATATGCTTTGATCAGCTCGTAGCATTGGCCCCTGGTATCGCCCAACACCTTGACCAAGGTTTCGAGGTAACCCTCTGCGGGGTCATATCCGATAGAGCCGGCGATGCGGCATACAGCATACTCATCCCACGTTGCCAGAATAACCTGCCAGCGCATGTTATCTAGAATATTGCTGTGTGTTTTCTGAAGAAGAAAACCTGGGAACGACTTGTCAAATGCTGCTGTCACCTCCACATGCGCGCATTCGTGTGCAATTAGATGAAGTGATTGCCAAAAGTATTCGGTTTCCTCCCCAGGTCCTTCTAGGATGCTAAGCGCGTAGTTCGCGTTAAGTACTAGATGCGTTTTGATCACACCTCCGCGAATTACCGTGGGCGCCATTGCAACACCGATGGCGACACCTTTGGTGGCAGTGAGTGTGTAGGTTGTCTCATATCCACGATCAAGATCAGCCAGTGCTTCGTCGTAGTCGAAGGCGACCGTCACGCCATCCAGATTGGTTAGGTCGATGGATTGACTGATGACGCTGAGAACGGAATGCAACTTGTACATCGCCTCTTTGGCGTAGTCCTCGTCTGGAAACATTCTGGCGGAAAACTGAAGATCGCTCGGAATCGTAACGCCTTGTGGCAGTTCGTCGGTCTTGCCCTCTTCATCCTGCAACTTGCTCACCCTTCACCCCTAAGTCTGAGATTCCCACGCACATCTAGATATGGACCCTTACTGCGCTGTCACAACCGAATCTGGGTAGGAAATTCGGCGATGGCGCAATCGCAGCGAGCGCCCGCTTCGTCCCGCATTGCCGACGCTCGTGCTTCTTTTGAAGAGTGAGAGAAAGGCTGGTTGCTTTCGCGACAGGTTAAAGGCTGGGAGAGTGGCTCCCGGCGCCTGTCACGGGAGATAGCCGATGGGCGTTGTGGAAGTTTTGGATCCGGTCACACCTACGCGGACGGGTGGCTGGAAAGTGGACGTGAGCCGGGGTGAGCGGAATGGGCGGGTGTCGTCCGAATGGTTCAACCGGCCGGATGACGAGCGGTATCTGTCGCTCGACGATCTCTGGGCCAATGTGAAGAGCCGCTCCGAACGCAGCCGTAGCCGGGTGGTGCAGACCGCCGACATCCGCGTCGAGGCCGCACGCGACAACCCCGAGCGGTTGCATCTGATGCTGCCGAAGGCACATGAACCGGTCGCACCCACGCATTGGGCTTTTGGCCAGTTGGCCAGCATCGTCGGCGCACCGGCCTCCTACCTTCGGCAGTTGCCCGCGCCACTGGCGGGCATCAACCTGCAATACGGTCTGACCAACCACCGCGCTGAGCAGGTGAAGACCTTCGAGACGGAAGATGGCCGCACCGAACTGCGCGCGGTGACTGGCCCCGAGTATGGCCGTATCCACGACCATGAACTGGTCGAGGCGGTACAGCGGATCGCGGGCAATGGTACCGGCGACACGCGTTGGAAGGTGCCGGGCGTGCTCGACTGGTCGACCGGGGTCTACAACCCCGATGTCGAGATCAGCCGCGACACGACCACGCTCTATGCCTCGGACCGCGATGTCTTCCTGTTCCTGGTCGATGATCACAACCCCATCGAGGCGGGTCGTATGCCCGACGGCTCCCCCGACCTCTACTTCCGGGGCTTCTACTGCTGGAATTCCGAGGTGGGCGCGAAGACCCTCGGCATGGCGAGCTTCTACCTGCGGGCCGTGTGTCAAAACAGGAATCTATGGGGCGTCGAGGATTTTCAGGAAATCCGGATCCGGCATTCGAAATATGCCGCCTCGCGCTTCGCCCATGAGGCCTCCCCGGCGCTGACGCGGTTTGCCAATTCCTCGCCGCAGGGCTTCGTGAACGGCATCAAGGCGGCGCGGCAACAGATCGTCGCGCGGACGGACGAGGACAGGGATGACTTCCTGCGCAAGCGCGGCTTCTCGAAGGCGGAGTCGGGCAAGATCATCGAGAAAGTGCTGATGGAAGAGGGCCGCCCGCCCGAGAGCATCTTCGACTTCGTGCAGGGCATCACGCGGCTTGCGCGCGACAAGACCCAGCAGGATGCCCGCCTCGACATGGAGGGGCGCGCCAAGAAGCTCCTCGACCGGGTCGGCTGACGCCGGACCCGACAACGCGACCGCCCTCGCGCGCGGCGGTCGCGCATTCCCTTTCCAAATGCAGGCCAGTGGCCCCGCCCCGAGAGGGCGGGGGGCTTTGGCCTGCGCATTTCAGCGAGACACCCATGACCCCCCAGGAAGAAACCATCGTCCTCGAAGCCCGCGACATCCTCGGCCGATACCTCAGCCAGAACCCGGTCATCGGCAGTTGGCAGGCGCTGATGGACTATTGCGCGCTGACCGTCCGCGGCCCCATCGAGCGGTTCCACGTGCTCTACCTCGACCGCAAGAACCGCATCATCTCCGATGAGCTTCTCTCGACCGGCACGGTTGACCATGTCCCGGTCTATCCGCGTGAGGTGATAAAGCGGGCGCTGATGCTGAACGCCAGCGCCCTGATCCTGATCCACAACCACCCGTCGGGTGATCCTGAGCCGTCGGATGCCGACATTGCCATGACGAAGGAGGTGCAGAAGGCATGCGCTGCGCTCGGCCTGGTCTTGCACGACCACATCATCACCGGCGCGGGCCGGGAGGTCAGCCTGCGCGGTCGGGGTGATCTCGAATGACCGCCCGTCGGCGTGCGGTCCGGGCGGGTCAGAGAGGGAAAGAAGGGCAGGGGGTTTTCGACGGGTTTGGACCGAGAGAGAGGCTCTCGGGACCCGTCGGGAGATCGGTCCGATGACCAATATGCAGAAAATCACCCTCGCGTCCTCGCGGGACATCCCGTTCAACAAGCTGGTGCTGAGCCAGTCCAACGTCCGACGTGTGAAGGCCGGGGTCTCGGTCGATGAACTGGCCGAGTCGATCGCCCGCCGCGGCCTGATCCAGAGCCTGCATGTCCGCCCTGTCTTGGGCGAGGATGGTGCGGATACCGGCACCTTTGAAGTTCCGGCGGGTGGCCGCCGTTACCGGGCGCTGGAACTGCTGGTCAAGCAGAAGCGCCTCGCCAAGACTGCGCCGGTGCCCTGCATCGTCAGCGCCGCCGATGACTCGGTGCTGATCGACGAGCTTTCGCTTGCGGAAAACATCGAGCGCGCGCCATTGCATCCACTCGACCAGTTCCGCGCCTTCCAGGCCATGCGCGAGAAGGGCATGACCGAGGAGGTCATCGCGGCGGCCTTCTTCGTCGATGTGAAGGTCGTGAAGCAGCGTCTGCGCCTGGTCTCGGTCGCACCGTCGCTTCTCGAGGCCTACGCCGAGGATGGCATGACCCTGGAACAGCTAATGGCCTTCACCGTTTCGGGCGATCATGCGCGGCAGGAGCAGGTCTGGGACGCGGTCCGGAACTCCTGGTCCAAGGAACCCTACCAGATCCGCCGGATGCTGACCGAGACCGCAGTGCGGGCCTCCGACAAGCGCGCCCGTTTCCTGGGGCTCGATGCCTATGAGGCGGCCGGTGGTTTCGTCCTGCGTGACCTCTTCCAGCAGGACGACGGTGGCTGGCTGCAGGATCCGGTATTGCTCGAACGGCTGGTGGGCGAGAAGCTGAAGCTTGAGGCCGAAGCCATCGCCGGCGAGGGATGGAAGTGGATCGAGGTCGCCGTTGGCTTCCCCTATGGACACAGGATGGGCCTTCGCGACCTTCTGGGCACCACGATCGATCTGACTGACGAGGAGCGGGCCACCCGCGAGGCGCTGCGCGACGAATACGACCGTCTGGAAGCGGAATATGGCGAGGCCGAGGAACTGCCCGACGAGGTCGACCATCGCCTTGGCGAGATCGAGCGCGGCCTCGATGCCTTCGACAGCCGCCCGATGGCCTTCGACCCGGATCAGGTCGGCAGGGCAGGGGCCTTCGTCAGCATCGACAGTGACGGCAGTCTGCTCGTCGAGCGCGGGTTCGTGCGGCCCGAGGACGAGGTGCGGGCGGCCCCCGAAGGCCAGCACGGCGGCCCCTCTTCCCTTCAAGGGGATGATGCCGACGATGCCGACAGCGATCACCGCCCCGCGCATGTCACCCAGATCAGCGTCACTGGTGAGCCGCGAGTGACCGAGGAGGATGAGGAGGAAGGCGACGGCATCAAGCCCTTGCCCGAGCGGCTTGTCATCGAACTGACCGCGCACCGCACCCTGGCCCTGCGCGACGCGGTGGCGAACAATCCGCGCATCGCGATGACGGCGCTTCTGCACAAGCTGGTGCTGGATTGCTTCGGCAGCCGCAGTTCCGGTGCAGCCGTCGAAGCGTCGGTGCGCGACATTCACCTGCCGGTGCAGGCCGCTGACCTGGCCGACAGCTATCCTGCCCAGAACATCGACGCCCGGCACGCTGGCTGGCGCGCGGACATGCCCCTGGGGCAGGGGGATGACGTGATCTGGGACTGGCTGCATGCACTGGATGAAGCCAGCCGTCAGTCGCTCCTCGCCCATTGCCTCAGCTTCGGGGTGACCGCGCTTTACGAGCGTCCGAACCCCTACAGCGGCATGGGGCTAAGCCAGCAAGGCCTCGACCGCCGCCTGCGCGAGGCTGACCGCCTTGCGCGGACCACCCGGCTCGACATGGTCGAAGCAGGCTGGAGGCCGACCGTCGCCAACTACCTCGGCCGCGTCACCAAGAGCCGGATCCTGGAGGCGGTGCGCGAAGGCGTGGGCGAGGGTGCGGCACAGCTGATCGACCATCTGAAGAAGGGCGACATGGCGCGGGAGGCCGAACGGCTCCTGGATGGCTCCGGTTGGCTGCCCGAACCGCTGCGGATGGATGATCCGGATGCGGAGGGTGCAGCCGTGACGGAAGGTACCAGCGATGACCTGCCTGCTTTCCTGACGGCGGACGACGATCCGCAGGCCGATGAGGAAGACGAGCGGCAAGACCTGATCGCCGCGGAATGACCCAGGACGGGGTGGCTTCGGCCACCCCGTTTTTCCATGTGGCCTGATCGAGGCTCCCTTTGCGCGCCTGGGGAACAGTTCAGCCCCGTTTTTCGACAGGCCTTTGCTTCTTGCGATTACTGTGCGGCGTTGATGGGGCATGGAGCCTGGCAAGGACCACGCCATCGGAACGTCACCGGGTTGGCAGTTGGGATCTGTCGCAATGAACCTGTCGCGGCATCTGGTCGGGTTTCGCCTTTGAGCTTGCCACTACGCCGGCAGACCAAGACCCAGTGGAGCGGCGAACTTACGACATGGTGCAACATCACCAGACCACTGACCCCAGATCGACCCAAATCTGCCTTCGCTCTGGCTGGCTGGAGTGCAGTATCCGGGTAGACGGGCGCTCATCGGAACCCGTCAGTATCCACCAAACTCTTCTGCCCGGGTGTTTTCGACCGAAACCCCCGCTTCCCTCAGCAGGCGTTCCATCGCAGCGACCATTGCGGGAGGACCGGCGATGTAGAATATCGGCCTGGCGATGTCGCCTGCATGTCGCTCGATCATGTCTCGGGTGATGAAGCCTTGCTCGCCTTGCCAGTCGGGAGCCTCGGTCATCGTCGCAACCAGCCGGAACCGGGGATTTTGCTGCGCAAGCTGCTCCAGCTCGGACAGAAAAGCGGCATCGTCGGCGCTGCGATTGCTGTAGAACAAGGTAAGGTCGCGGGAGAGGCCCCGTGCCGCCGCATCGACGATCATGCTGCGGAACGGGGTGATGCCGATACCCCCGGCGAGGAACACCGCCGGTCGCGTGTCGCCGTCTAGCGTCAGATCGCCATAGGGGCCTTCGATGTCGACGGGCGATCCGGCCGGCAGGCCCGCAAGGCAGCGTTTGAAGGCGGTGCCGATCATGCGGGTGGCAATGACCAGATCCGGCTCCTGTGGTGCGCTGGCGATGGAGAAGGTGCGGATACTGCCCTTGTTGTCGGTTTCCTTCTGGCCGGGCAGGGTCACATAGACAGCCTGACCCGCCCTGAAGGTGAAGCCTTCAGGTTTTTGCAGGCGAAAGGCGAAGGTGTCGCGCGCAACCTCTTCCTTGCCTGCAAGTGTCGTCGTGTGGCTTGCCGCCAGGCGCAGGAAGTTCCCGCGCTTCCATCGGGTCAGCTTCATCCCGTCACGCATCCCGAGGCCGAGAAGCGCGATGTTGGTGGCCCCGGCAAGCAGCTCGATGCCCTGCACGACATAGAAGGTCGTATCGAAGTCACCGGCCCGCGCTTTCGAGGCGAGGAACAGCGCCGCAGGGATCAGGATCAGCAGCCCGTTGGCGGCGATGAAGGGCATCCGTTTCAGCTTGGCGCCCACCAGCCCCGCGCGCTGGCCGTGCGACAGGAAAAAGCCCGAGCCGCCCGTCGCGGCCAGAGCCGGGACCAGAAGCAGGAAGCCCCAGGGGATGGTGGTCTTCACGGCCACCACCGCCGCTTCGGACAGGAACAGTTCGGAAATCGCTGTCGAAAGCCAGAAGGTCGCGATCGTCAGGAGGGCGATCATACCGGCGAGCGGGTGGATGATCCTTGGCATGGTGGTTCCTTTCACTGGCTGATGGCCCACAGGCCGCAGAAACCCAGGCCATCCGCAGTGTCGATGCCAGGCTGGCGTTCGACAGGAAGCGTCTCGTCCAGAGGCCTCACAAGGGACATGGATGGCTTATCGTTCACTTTGACTCTATGATGTCATTTCGTAGCAATGGCGACATATCGAATTGACATCATCATGTCAACTGGGTCATAAGGTGACACATGAACGACACAGCACGCAGCCCTGAAGGCGACGCCCTGACCGAACTGATCCTCACCATGTTCCGGGTGAACAACCTGACGCTGACATGGGGCGACCGGATCGTCGGGCCGCTTGGGCTGACCAGCGCCCGGTGGCAGATTCTCGGCGCCATCGCCCTGGCCGACCGTTCGCAGCCCGTGGCATGGCTTGCCCGTGATCTGGGCGCGAACCGCCAGAACGTCCAGCGCATCGTCAACGATCTGGCAAAAGAGGGCCTGGTCGAGTTCCAGCCTAATCCACACCATCGCCGGGCGCATCTTGTCGTGCTGACCGGGAAAGGCCGGCAGACCTACGACGCAGCGGTTGGCTCCTATTACCCGCGCGCCAACATGCTGGCAGAGGGGCTTTCGGTTGAAGACATGAAAACCGCGCACCGCGTCTTGCTGGCGCTTCAGCAAAAACTCGAAGGAGTGAACGACGCTGACAAGCACGGCTGATCCGCTATGGAGCTATCGTCGCTACGATCCATTGGCTTACCTGGAACGCTGTGGAATTGGCGTGCGATGAAGCCGGCTCATCGTTCGTTATGATAGGCAAAACCGAACTCTACCGACCCGGGTTTTCGACGGGTCTTTGCAGAGCGATCAGAGGCGCGGCGGCCGGGCAGGGGGACTAGAGGAGATCCACGCCGTCGGATCATCACCGGTTCGGGCGGGTGCATCCCGACGCAGTATCTCGGATCGACCAGCCATTGGCCCAGTCACGGCACCCGTTCGATCTCGTCAGTGTTCTTGCCATCGAGTTTGCGGGCCAAGACCCAGTGCAGCGGGTAGTGTCCTGAGGTGGCAGGGCAGGGGGATGCGCATGCTGACTGAGGCTTGCCGTGGGTTCCAAATCGCCTGAGGTGTCTGTCCTGTCTTTCCTGACAGGCCTTCAGGGTCGCCTTGATCTCCTCTCCCCCTCTGTCCCAGCCCGCGTCCAAACGGCCTCTGGTGATGGGCTGATCTGCCCGAAGGACGTCTTCGCCTCGACCGCTTTGGCGCAACAGCGTCGTCACAACTTTCTTCCCCTGCCGGACCCCCACCCCATGCGACAGGTCGCATGGGGGCCCCGAGGGTTGGCACCGTCATTCCTCGCGAGGCAAGAAAATTCCTCCTGTGCTGTCCAGCCCCCTTGGAGGGGGTGCGCCATCGGTCGCCTCCGGGCTCTTCGATCGCCATCGAGGCCGCAAGGACGCGGGCCCGAAACAGAGAGAAAACGGAGAAAGATCATGGCGACCATCGGCACCTTCAAGAAGACCGGCACCGAATACACCGGCGAAATCTTCACCCTCAGCCTGCAGGCCAAGGGTGTGCGCCTCGTCCCCGACCTGCGCGCTTCGGGCGAGAACGCGCCCTCGCACCGGGTCCTGGTCGGTCGCGCCGAGATCGGCGCCGCCTGGACGAAGAAATCGAACGAGGGCCGCGAATACCTGGGCCTGAAGCTCGACGATCCGAGCTTTGCCGCCCCGATCTACGCCAACCTCTTCGATGACGAAGACGGCGAGGGCGCGAGCCTCATCTGGTCCCGCCCCAACACCCGCCGCGGCGACTGATCGCCAAAGCAGAAGGCCCCGGTCAAATGACCGGGGCCGAAGCTCTGATGCATTTCTCTTCAGAAGTATGCCAAATATGGCAAACTTCGTGATTTAGAGTGCCGTATCCGGCAGTAAATCTGATCCTATAGCGCCAAAGCCTTCTCCATCTCACGATGTTCGAAGGCTGGCGCAAGATGACCAAGATCGCGATCCGTTACCCCGTGATGTCGCATGATCGCTTGCCATGACGCATGGATTTTGCGTGCCATTTTGCCTGCCATTTCACGCGCTTCGGGTCCGGCGAGACTGAAGAATTCCGCGGCCTCAATCGCCATCTCGATGGACGCCTCGAAGGGCTCGCCCTCGATGATTGCCGTCTTCAGCAGTCGATGACGCTCCGGCTGCGGGTTCACGTCGAAGAGCTGCGACAGGCTCCATTGACCATCCCCGGCATAGACAAAGCCGTGGTTCTTCAAGTGGTCGTCGGTGTTTGTCACCAGAACGGTGAAGACGATCCGCATCCAGAGCTCGGCCAGATCGGCGCGGGGATCGTCGCTGTGTTGCTGGATGAACCCGGCAAGTTCGGTATAGGCGCCTTGTTCGGCCCCATGCCGCTGCAGGGCCGTCCGGGCCGACATGTAGGGAATGCGCGCCGGTCCCTCGCGGTCGAACCGCCGGATCAGCGCAATCGGGCTGTCGGTCGTCTCCAGCATCAGGCGCGCCTGCGGAGCGTTCAGACCGACCTCCCGTGCCATCTGGAGCGTTGCCACTTCGATGCGCTCGACCGGGCTGGCATCGGTCGCGGAGGAGAATTTCGCGATCCAGAGCTGGCCATCATCCAGGACATTGGCCTTCGGCCTGGCCCCGCCGATGGAACCCCCGGCCCCGGCCATCTGGCGCAGCGCAGCATTGGACACTTCGCCGCGCCGCTCGATGGTGGCCGCGATGCTGCGCAATTCTTCAAGGTCGATCAGACGGGGGACCGGAGCGCTGTCGCCCGTGATGACCCGCCCCTGTGCATCGCAGAACCGCAAGGCGCCCTGGCGGGTGGCGTCATCCGTCAGGGTCAGCATGTCGAATTCGGACAGACCCGCGCCGTGCAGACGCTCCATCAACATGCGGCCCCAGGCGTCGGGGGCGGCATCCTGAAACACGCCGGGCAGGCTTTCCCGCTGATCGCCGCTTCGCCCTGACGATGCAAAGAACGGCGCAAGGCCGAGGGGCAAATCGGGGGCAAGGGCAAATCCAGGGTCGCCATCAACCCAGTTTGGGCTGTAGCTGAATTCGGAATGCTGGCGACCGCGCTCATAGGAGAAGCGCAGTTTGCCGACATGCAGCAGACTCTGGCCAAGGTGGACCTCGGCCTCTTGTTTGCCAGGAGCTGTGCGCGACCTGCGGACGGTAGGTTGGTCTGAATCCGCCATCAGAAGGAGATCCCTTTGCGCTCGGACTTCGGCACCGCTTCAACGGGTTCACGCTCCGCAGGCATCGTCGCCTTTCCGGCCTTGAAACTGCGCCCGCGCTTCGGCACAGCGTCGAGTGCGCGCGACATGCCGACAGGGTCATTTTCCGGGGCCATGATCTCCGCAAGGCTTTCAGGGCTGCCCAAGGCCGCCAGAACCGCAGCCAAATTGCCTATCCCGACGCCCGGATCGCCTTTTTCCAATCGGATCAGCGTGCGCTCGGACACATCGGCCCGGGTAGCAAGTTCGGCAATCGAAAACCGGCGCGAGAGGCGCGCCTGACGAAGGTTCTGACCGAGGTCAGTGAGGGAGCGATTGGCTCTCAGATTTGACATAGATGTCTCACGCGGCAATCTAATAAAGATATAATGCCATATATGGCGTATAATGTCACCTGCCAAGGCCACGCAACATCTGGCCCCGCCGGAAGGCAAGCGGTGCCGAAGGGTTCGGCGCTTCGACCTGATGCCAGGGATTTCCAGGTGGCGGGCAGGCCCGCCCGTAGTCATCTGGTGCAGCGTTCCGTTTTTCCTTTTCCGGCCTGAACCGCGCCGATCTTCCGCGACCCGCGTGGCGGCAAGGCTGGCGAGCGGTGGGCATCCTCGGACGGGGCCGGGGCTCCTCGCAGGGTCAAAGCCCCATCCCCCGCTTCCATTCGCTGTCCTTGGTCTGATCCGTCTCTTCGACACTCAACCCCGATTTCCCATCAGGCTGGGGGGGTCGGCTACGCGAGCGTGCCGCCCTCGCGGATTCGGCCCCGAATAGAAAGGACTGGGCCGAACGCACGAGGGTGATTGCAGATCCGGTCAGACACTTCGGGCGCCTGTTGCGCGGGGGATGGTCCTCCGCCCCCAAAGACAGGAGCCGACCCCATGTCCAAGAAGGATGCCACCGCTTACGCCGCCAGCCTCGCCGCCACGCTGATGGTCGCGATCGTCGTGTTTCAGGCCGGGGACGGCACCCACGGGGCGATGCCGTCCGATGAATACGATGGCGACGAGGCGCTCGTCGCGCTGGAAATCGATCCCTGGCAATGAGGCGCGCAAGCGCCTCACCCCCTTTCGGGGGCAGCGGTGCCGAACCGAAGGGTCCGGCAAGGGAGAGGTCGAGAAGGGAGCGGGCAGGGGGAGCCCGCCGGGGAAAGAGAGAGCGGCGGCGGGCTTATCCCTCTTCCACCCTCTCCCGGAGATCCAGACATGACCATCCACCTTCCCGGCCGCGCTGCGGCCCCGGTCGAGATCGCGCCCGATCTGGCGCGGTTCATGGCCGAACAGGCCGAGCGTAGCGCCTTGGAGATGACGCTTCGCGCGCAGAACAAGGAAGTGCTCTTCGACGGGCTGCGCCTTGCCGGCATCGCCCATGTCCTCGTCAGTTTCGATGGCTCGGGCGACAGCGGCCAGATCGAAAGCATCGATGCCCGCAATGATGCCGATCATCACGTCAGCCTTCCGGCCGCACAGATCATTTTCGCCGGGATCGACTGGCAGACGAGGACGCCCATCGAGCACCGCCTGACGCTGGAGGCAGCCGTCGAAGACCTGGTCTACGACCTTCTCTCCGACACCCACGGCGGCTGGGAAAACAACGACGGCGCCTATGGCGAATTCTGCATCGACGCCCGCGCCCGGTCGATCCATCTCGAGTTCAACGAGCGGTTCACGTCGTCCGAACTCTTCACCCATGATTTCTGAGGGGGCGGCGATGGCACATCCGTATCACCACGCCTTGTCCTCGGTGAAGAAATGGGGCGGCTCGGTCGAGGACTATCTCGCCCTTCACGAGTTCTTCGACGCCTCGAAACTCATTCTGGCGGAGTTTCGGCACCGGGCGCTGCGCCACCATGCCTTATCCTGACTCTATCGATGCGTCTTATTCCTGTGCACGGTTCGGGTTATGCCGAGCCTTGGGATTGAGAGATGAGCCAGCCCCGGCCCGCTCTCCATCAAAAGGGCCGTAGGGACGGGGCTGGCGGCGTTTCGGTTTGAGCGCGACTGGAGTCGCGGGCGTCGTTTGCTGGACGCGAACGCCTTTGGAGGATGGATGACGCAGCTTTATTTCACCGACGGATCGGCGCTGCGCGCGCCCGTTTCGGTCGAAGGCGTTCCGGTCGATCTTTCCGTTTCCTTGACCGAGGCCGCTGGCAGGATCGGCCTGATGGATGGCATGCCGTTCTTTCTGGATCGGGACGGAAGCTACTTGCATGAAGTGAACCGGTTCTTTCGCGCCTGTCCGACCATGGGGGTGCGTTCGCGGCACAGTTTGCGCGCCTACGCCCATGACATCTTCGTCTGGATTCGGTTTCTGGAAGAACGGCGTGGTGGCAAGCAGCTTTGGCGTGCCGATTACAACGATGTCATCGCGTTTCACCATGCACGGCGTTTGTCGGATGCACCGTTCCGGATTTCGGCATCCAGCTGGAACAGGGCGATCGCGGCGCTTGACAAACTGTATCGGTGGGCGCTCGAAGAGGGCCTGATCGCATCCTCGCCGTTTCGATACGACCAGTTCTTTCGTCATGGTCATGGGCGGGGAGCGCCCAAGGTCGTCGAGGGTAACAGGGCCCGGGAACGTGCCGCACGTCGGCATGACATGCAATTCGTCGATATCGGCCGCTACCTCGCGTTCCGGGATATCGGCCTGAGAGGAAGATTGCCGGACGGGTCCGAGGACCCAGCCTGGCGCGGCCGCAATGGCGAGCGGAATGCCGTCTTCGCGGAACTGCTCGTAACAACGGGGATGCGCCTCGGTGAGGCTGGTAGCCTAATCATCGACGAACTGCCTCGGTTGACTTCGGACAGCCCGCGGATACTTCTTTTCGATCTTCCGGGCGCGATCACCAAGGGCGAACGCCCGCGCCGCATCCGGTTGCCGCGCCGTGTGCTCAAGCTGATCGGGGATTATTGCGATATCGAGCGCCACGTTGCCGCCGCCAAGGCGCCGCCTCCTCCGGTCGTCCCCTTCGTATTGTCATCTGATGGCTGCAACGCCATCAATGGCAGCGGTCGGCGCGTCGCGCTGACCAGGCTCCGTCCGCAAGACCGCCAACGGTTACTGCGATCGCCTGATGGGATGCCTGAACACGCATCGCTTTGGCTCACTGAGCGTGGTCAACCCGTGTCGTCCGGAACCTGGGAGGTTGCTTTTCGCAGGGCAAGCCAGCGATGCCAGATCTTCGGTCTCGATGTTACTGTCACGCCCCACATGCTGAGGCACACCTTTGCGGTCAACATGCTGTCGATGCTGATCCGTGAACAGGTTGGCGCAATCTTTAACCCGACCGACGCGCACGGCGCCGCCTATCGCCAGATGCTCGGCGATCCGCTCCGCCATCTCCAACACCTCCTTGGCCACACGAACATCACCAGCACCTACATCTATCTCGACAGCCTTGCCGAGGCGCAGGAACTCGTCGACGCAGCAGCGGACCGCTGGACTGCCGAACTCATGGCGGATGACCGATGACCGGCAGATTCGGCGTCGCTCATCCCCGCCCGGGACGGAGGGCGAGCTTTCCCGAACACCTTCCCGATCCCGGCCCCGCCGCGGCCAGTGCCATCGCCGCGGGCCGTTTCGAGATTACCCTGGCCGGACGGACCGCGACGATGGACCTGACGCGTTTGCCGGGTCGGGCTTCGCTTGCGCGTTCCTTCACGCAAGCACTCTGGCAGGCGTGTCAGGTCGGTGGCCCCGCCGGCACCGTCCGCACCGCCATGTCATTGGCCGAAGCCATCCATCGGTTCTGGCGCTATCTCGATGCGACAGACTCATCCGTACAGGCGCTTGCCGAGATTGATGTCGCTACCATCGAAGGCTTCGACGCCTGGATGGATGAGCGCGGGCAGCATCCCAACCATCGCCGCCACCAGATGGGAGATGTAGTGATGCTGCTGCGGTTGGCGGATGCGGGCGAACCAGGCCGCCTTTCCGAAGAGGCTTCCCGCCGATTATTCTATGTCAGTACACGCCCGGGTGTTCCACCGCACCCGCGCGATGCCTACAGCGACAGTGTCCGGGTGGCCTTGAAGGCGGCCGCACGTGCCGATGTTGCAGCGATCGTGCAGCGATTCCGTCCGGCGCTTAAACAGGAGTGCGAGACACGCATCGACCGGCTGGAGATGGACGCCTTCGCGGAGATCGACCGTGTCGGTTTCATTACCGTCAAGAACGACCTTTTTCGTCAACTCTACGGGGCACGGAACTATGCAGGGATTTCGAATGAGGGGCTGAGCGACTGGATGCATGGCACGCGGCATCTGCTCCTCGGCGATCTGATTGCTCTGTTCGTTCTGCTGTCGCTGGAGACCGGTCTCGAGATCGAGGCGATCAAGACCCTGCGTGCCGACTGCCTCAAGAACCCGTCCAGCGGCTATGTCGAGATCGAGTATTGCAAGCGCCGCGCCCGTCATGCCGAGTGGAAGCGGCTGCGGGTTCGGGACGGAGGGTCAGGCACCCCGGGCGGCCTCCTGCGCCTCGCAATTCAGTGGACCGCGACGGCGCGCGGTCATCTCAAGAGCGAACAGCTTTTCACGTATTACTGCCGCGGCCGCCTGACCGATGTCGTTCTGCCGATGCAATCCGCTAGAAAGGTCTGGGTCAAACGCCACGGGTTGCAGGATGATGATGGTAAGCCGTTGAAGCTCTGCCTCCCGCGTTTGCGCAAGACCCACAAGGCTGCGTGGTATCGCAAGACTGGCGGTCAGCTGCGCCGGTTTGCCGTTGGACATACAGTCGAGGTTGCCGCGAACCACTATGGGGACATTCCCGCCTTGCGGCCGATCCACGAAGCTACCATCGCCGAGGCGTTGATGGACGCTGTCGAAGACGCGTTGCAGCCTACCGTGTTGACCCCGGAGGCCGAGGCCAACGTCTTGGCAGCTCCGTCTTCGGCTCAGCCCGGTTTTCCGCAGGGTTTGGCGACCGATGTTCCGGCATTGCCGGCCGGCGAACAGGATGTGTGGCTGGCAAGCTGTTCCGGCTTCTACAGCAGCCCGTTCGCCTCCTCGGGCGAGGCCTGCCCGGTGCCGTTCTGGGGCTGCATCGAATGCCGCAACGGTGTCATCACCACCCGCAAGCTTCCCGCGCTGATGGCGTTTCTGGATTTCGTTGTGGACCAGCGGAAGGTGCTGACCGAGGTCGACTGGCGGGCCAAGTTCGGGCGGGTCCACCACAGGATATCTGCGCAGATATTACCGCAATTCTCCGAACCCGATCTCGCCGCCGCGCGTGCCCTCGCAGCCAGTCAGTCGGCACAGATCTACCTTCCCCCGGAGGCGGGTCTCGCATGAGCGCAAATCCGGCCATCACGACCGCAAGGCCATCGCTGCCATCGGCAATCCATGCCGACGACGTCGACATTCTCGCAGGCAGACCGCTCAGACCGGGATCGGAGCACTCGATGCTGTCTCGCTTCGGCGAAGATGTCTGGGATCTCAGTCCGGCAATGTTTCGCGCCAACGCGCGTCCGGCCGCGTTTCGTGTGGATTTCGGGGCCATTGCAGACCCCGCGCTTCGACGGCTCGCCAAGGAGTATATGCTTGCCCGCCTTCAGGCGCCGTTGCGCAGCTACCGGGGCCCTTGCGGCCCCTCGACCGCCAAGGGCACATTGCTGTTCCTGCGCCATTTCGGAGAGTTCCTGCACGATCGTATCGGTTCCGTCGAATTGGCGCGCGTCGACCAGCAAGTGCTGGACGCGTATCTGGCGCATCTGGGGGGAGACGGCGCACGTTCATCGCAACAGATCCGCCTCTATGTCGATGTCCCCATCGACCTCCATCATTTCGGGCCATGGGTGACCGGGGGTGGCATTCCCTTCCTGCCCTGGGGCGGGCGCACGGCAAGTAATGTCAGCGGTCGGAGCCGGACGAGCTCGGAGAACACCACGCCGCGGATCCCCGAGCCGGTCATCGGCGCGTTGCTCCACTGGTCGATGCGATACGTCGATGTCTTCGCCCCGGATATCCTCGCGGCGCGCGAAGAGCTGGATCGCCTTGAAGCCCGTGCTGCCCAGATCATTGCCGAGGATGCGCGCCGAACCCGCCACGAACGGTTTCGCTACCGTCTTCGTACCTGGCTCGAGGCCCGCCGGGCGGAAGGGAGGGGCGTGCCAATCTGGGAGCGCCGTCCAAACACCACCCGCGGTGTCCCCGATGTTAAGGAAGGCAACGCGTATAATTTCAGGCTGATGTGCCTTCAGATCGGCTGTCCTCAAACGGGGAACCTCAGTAGTTCCACCGCGACCGTGAGGATGCTGGACCAGATGGCGGGTGAGATGGGAACCGAGGTCGGCGGCATGGATACCCCGATCACCCTCGATCCCGATACCGGCCTGCCTTGGCGGGAGCGTTTCGACACGGACAGCCTGCCACATGAAGAGCAGATGCTGCAGGCGGCCTGCTACATCGTCTGTGCCTACCTGACGGGCATGCGCGACAGCGAGTTGCAGGACATGGAGCCGGGCTGCGTTTCGGTTGAACGCAGTGCTGACAACCTGATCGAGCGCTATCGGGTACGCAGCTACGTCTATAAGCACCGCGAGGCGGCGGGTGTTTCCGCCGACTGGATCACCATCGCTCCGGTCGCCCGTGCCGTCGAGGCCATGGAAGCCCTGTCGCGTCGAGCGCGCGGCGACCGCGATCTTCGATCTCTCTGGGTCTCGCTGAAGCCATGGGACTGGACTGCGGACTACCTGGCCGCGCAGGCGTCGCCGATCATCAAGATGTTTCGAGACGGTCTGGATGCAAAGGTCGTAAACCCGCCCGCAATTCCACATGTCGATGGGCGCGCTTGGCATTTCAGCACCCGGCAGTTCCGGCGCACCATCGCATGGTACATCGCGAACCGCCCCTTCGGCGTGATCGCTGGCAAGATCCAGTACAAGCACGCCTCCGTGGCGATGTTCGAGGGCTATGCCGGTGCGCCGCATGGCGATTTTCGCCGGGCAGTCGAGCAGGAACGGGCCCTTGGCCAATTGGACGATGTCGTCGCCTATTATGAGGCCTACTTGCAGGGTGACGAGCCCGGCGGACCGGCATCGTCCCGCCTCAAGCAGGAGTTCGACCACGTCCGGGACACCCTCGGTGATCTGCCCGGGCGCATCCTCGATCAGAAGCGCCTGCGAACGATGCTGGCGCATCTTGGAAAGACGCTGCATGTCGGATTTCTGAACGATTGCTTCTTCGATCCCGCCAGCGCCCTCTGCCTGCGGTCCGACGACAGGCCGGCGGCTCCGGTGATTTCGCGCTGCAGCCCGGACCGCTGCCCCAATTCTTGTCTGACCTCGCGCCACGTTGCGCCCTGGCGGGCTTCGATCGAGGACGGCGAGCGCCTCCTGCAGGGTAACACCCTGTCAGCGGTTCAGAAGGTCGCAATCGCGCAGGACAATGATCGAAAACGCCGGCTGATCGCTCATCTGGAGGACCCAAAGGTATGACACGGCCCGTCAGTCAGAAGACCGAAGACGCCTTGCGCGCCGCCATGATGCGACTGCTCGAAGGAACCTCCGTCCATACCGACGGGTGCCTCACCGTCGCCAATCTCGCACGCGAGGCCGGTGTCAGCCGCGCAACGGCCAACCGGGCCACCGCCGTTCTCGCGGAATTTCGTGCGGCGGAAGCGCGGTTCCGGTCGGGATCTGTCGCGGGCTTGAAGGAGCGTATCCGCGAACTCGAAGCCGACCTCCGGGCCGCACGCAGTGGCGAGATGGCCGAGCTGCGCGCGACCATCAAAACACTGGCGCAACAAATTCAGATCCTCGCGCTTGAGGGTGAAGAACAACGCCGCCTGCTCGCGGTTCTTGAAGAGCAGATCGCGCGGGCTGACCCGAAAGTCCTGCCATTCAGGCCACCGTCCGGAGCTGGCACCTGAGCTCGCGATCAGGGAGAGGAAGAGGTGATCTGGGTGGGGGTGAAACAGGGATGAGAAGAGAGGGAGCCCCAATGAACTGTCTCACCGATGCCACTCGGGAAAACCCCAATGATGGCAGGAAGTTTTCAAAAAGAGACAACTTGACTGTCCAGATAACATGCCGAAGGGATATTCCTCTTGGAGCAGATCCACGGCAAGACCCTGACCCTGTCCTCCGGTCGGGTGATCCCGACCCGCTGGGTCGGCGAGCAGCATGTGAAGGAAGACCTCGGTTTCATTCCCAGTTTCGCGGACTGGGCGCGCTCGATCCGGGCTGAGCCCTGGATGGGCCGCACGCAGAAGATCGAGGCCGAAGTCGATCCGCATCTGGTCCTCCCCGTGCGGGAGATCAGCTGACATGAGCCGCGCCTATCTGAACCTCGGCCTGCCGCCCGGGCTGTCGAACCTTGCGGTTCTGCGCATTGCCATCCGGCGGTTGCATCCTGACACGCTCGCTGTCCGCAGCTGGCGTGAGGCGCGCAAGCGCTATTACCGCGAACTTCTGCAAGCCCACGCCGCGGCGCGGAATGCCGTCGAACATCGGCAGCCCCCCGAAGCGAACTGACCACTTTCTTCCCTAACCCCAACTCGATCCCGGGCCATCGGCGCCCGGGTCTTTTCATTCTGAAAGGAAGCCCATCGTGGCTGACTATTTCACGCACTTCTCCTGCGTTCTGGACGCGGGCACGCCCGAGAAAGCCGTCCAGGCGCTCGATCTGCACGCCCGTCTCTGCGCGGAAGACGAGGGCAGCGACGATCCGGAGTATTCCGGTTTCGCCATCGCGCTGCAGGACGGCCCGGGAACTTCGGTCCTCTGGTTCCACGATGACGGGCAGGGCGATGTCGAAGGGCTCATCGCCTTCGTGCTGCGCCTTGCCGCCGAGATCGACCTGACCGGCCTCTGGGGTTTTGACTCTTCATTCACCTGTTCGCGTCCCCGGCTGGAGGCTTTCGGCGGTGGCGCGCAGGTCATCGACCTCGGTGCCCGAAAGAGCATCGGCTGGATCAGCACCCATGAATGGCTGACCGCTGCGCTGAATGGCGAAGATATCGACGCGGTGGAGGCGCTTGTCCAATGAGCACCGCTGTCGCACCCCGCACCTCCGCTTCCTTCCCCATCCCGGAATTCGGCCAGAGTGCTGATGGCCTGACGGTCGCCCGGATCGGCGATGCCGCCTATGCCATGCTCCCCAAGCGGGATGGCGGGAACTTCCTCGGCAGCGGTTGGCGACTGTCCAGGCCCTTCGTCGAGTGGAAGCGCTCCGACTTCTACGGCCATGGCGGCGACATCGCTGACGAGGCCGCGTTCCGCGCCTTCGTCGAGGAACAGGCCGAGCATCAGGCCGAAAAAGCCGCGCTCGGCCGGCAGGAATTCCGCGCCTATGCCAGCACGCCCTGGGGGCGATCGCAAGGCGCGGTCCGCTATGGCGAAGGCGTCGCGTTTCACTCGACCTCCGGTCATGGCGGGTTCCACCTCTCGCCCGAGCGAAACGCGAGGGTCCATCCCCTGCTGCGGGAGGCGGGCGGTTGGTACGAAGAGGACGCCGCCTGGGCTGCCGTTGCAACGGCCTGGCCCGATCTCTTCACGGCGCTTGAGCGTCGGCAGGCCGAGGAAACCTTGCGCCACAGCTGGCCGGATGCCTGGGAGGCGATCCACGACCGGGTGCTGCGCCCCGGCGAGTCTCGCGCCCGCGATGCCGAGGCCTTCGCCCGGCTCCACGCCGACGACTGGGTCGTGATCTCGGCGATCTATTCGGATCACCGTCCCGGCTTCACCGAGGTCGTTGCGACGCGCGGCGGGCGGCGCGATCCGGCTGCCGAGGAGCGTCACTTTCTGATTCCTTCTGCGGACTACGAAGTTGGCCCCTTCGGCTTCGTCATCGATGAAGCGCGCCATGGCCGTCTATGAATGTCCGTCGAGCTTCATTGGTTGGCGGGGCAGGGCAGGGGGCTAATTTGCTGTCAGGTGCCCGGTCTCAGGCCGGGCGCCCGTCAGGAGGGAGAGCCGGGCTCGGGGTTTTGTGACGGGTTTCAGGGTGGGAGAGAGTCTCCTTCCGCCCGTCGCGGAGTGATCCCGATGAACTTCCCGCTGCCCCAGTCCGCCTTTCGCGCGGCGCGCGATATCCTTGTCGGCGAAACACTCGCCCATCTGCGCCTCGCGGATCGCCTGCCGCTTCGCGTCCGCTGCCTCTGCCTGGCGCATTGGGATGACCCGGCGTTGGACCAGTTGCAGATCGAGCGCGAGGTGGATCTGGGCACCTTCGGCTCCCTCTCGATGGCCATGGCGCGGGTCGTTTCCGCCGTCATCTCCGGCCACATCACTGCGGATCGTGACCCGGATCTGCGGTTGGTGCCGCAATTCGTCACCATCCTCGATGCCGAAGGCTGCCTCGTGCTGGCGGGCGCGGTCCAATCCGGCGGGGTTTGCTGGTGCGATCCGGTTCGCTCAGATGCCGAGGCCCGACGGGTCGTCGGCGAAGCCTGCTGCCTTCGGGCCGAAGCCCGTACCGCTGTGGATGCCGGAGATTCCTCGCTGGCTGGAGCACGACGCGCCCAGGCTCGTGCGCTGGAGGGTCGCCTTGTCGATCCCTTTTGGCGCGATCTCGCGCAAAGCGCTGTCGATCAGGCCCTGGCTGCCTGACTTCCCCTCTCCCGGAACTTCACCCCGGCGTGCCGCTGGGTCGAGCTTGAAAGGCGTTCCCATGCCCCAGGTTATCGCGACGACCGTCTATCACTTGAATGAACTGCCCGCAGGCGCGAAAAACTGCGCTCGCGCTTGGTATCGTGAGGGCGGCTTCGACCACGACTGGTTCGATGCCGTCTATGAGGATTTCGAGCGCATCGCGGAAATCCTCGGCATCCGCCTGAACACCCGCACCGTCCGCCTCGTTGGCGGACACACCCGTGAGGATCCCTGCATCTGGTTCAGCGGCTTCTGGTCCCAAGGCGATGGCGCTTGCTGGACCGGCGTCTATTCCTACCGGAAATCTTCTGCCGCCGATCTCCGCGTCTATGCGCCAAAGGACCAGACCCTGCACCGCATCGCAGGAAGGCTACAGGCGGCGCAGCGGCAGAACTTCTATCAGCTCAGCGCCAAGGTCACCCATCGCGGGAATTACTACCATGCCTACAGCATGGATATCGCAGTGACCCGCGACGGCCCGTTTTCACAGGAGATCGCCGGGGATGCCGAGGCGATCATTGTGGATGCCCTGCGCGATCTGGCAAGCTGGCTCTACCGACAGTTGGAGCGGGAATACGATTATCTGACGTCGGATGAAGCGGTCG
The DNA here is from genome assembly GCF_937873615.1 of uncultured Paracoccus sp. Lineage (GTDB taxonomy): Bacteria > Pseudomonadota > Alphaproteobacteria > Rhodobacterales > Rhodobacteraceae > Paracoccus. The sequence goes on along the minus strand of NZ_CALMYP010000056.1, from coordinate 10,171 downwards.
ACGAAACTCTGATCGCCAATGGCTATACATTCACCGAGGAAGGCCGCCGGTTCGGTTAGCGCCCCGCAATCCGGATGCCCCGGGTTGACGGCGCCGCCCGTTCACCGGTTGCTGTCGATCCAGCGCGACAGGAGTTGCCGGTCGCGAAAGCATTCGTCCGGAACGGCGCGGCGCTTGATCCGCGCCAGCCGCTCGGCAAAGGCCACCTGTCTCGAGGTCGGCTGGCCGCTGTCCGCAGGCTTCAGCTTCGCCTGCGCCTCGATTCAGGCACTGAGCGAGCGCCGATCCTGCTGAACCTCCCAAGGCAGGAGGCTCTGGTTTTTTAGGGCCAGCGACCGCGCATAGGCGATCTGGCGTTCGGTGGCGGGCAGGGCGAAAGGGGCAGCGTCCATGATGGGTCTCCCATGCGGATCGTCTCACCAATATAGAACATAAAGGGAACAAAATCAACCTCACCCCCATCAAAGAGGGAGAGTTCGGTTGGAAATCGGGGGTGTTCGGGCGGGTCAGGGGAGCCGCCGGAGCGCGCGTTTCACCCCTGATCCGGAGGATTTCCGATGACCGACACTGCAACCACCTCAGGCCTCGCGACCCTCGTGCCGAAGGCGCGTCGCATGGCCTTCCTGCCCGCCCTCTTCAGCCCGGCGCTGATGCTGATCGGCGAACGCGCTGTCTATCAGTTCATGTCCTGGCTCGCCCCCGACGACTATACTGGCGGGCTCTGGCAGTTCCACGAACGAGACGGCCAGCCGCTCTTCCTCTCACCCGCGACCGACAAGCGGTTCCGCCTCTTCTGCGAGACCAACGGCTATGTCGGCGAGGTCTCGGCCGAGGCTGCGGGGATCATCGCCACCCTCTTTGCGCTGTCGCATCTCTCCTTCCGGCATGAGGTCGACCAGCTGTCCGAGGCCTATCTGCGGCTCTATGGCTTCGCGGGCGAGCATGCTGAGGCTGGCGAGATATTCAAGGCGATCGACTGACGGCGAGAATCGCTCGGGCCACTGCAATCTGACACTTGCCCCCTCCGGCGGTCTCGTCGGGGGGTATTTGCATTTGGCGTATGCAGGTGGGCCAGGCTGCACAGGTCACGTCAAGTCGCGCTCCGGTCTTTGCGGATTTCCATGGCCGTTCGGCCCCGGTTTTCGACAGGCCTTTGCCAAGCGATCACTGTGCGGCGTTGGTGGGGCATGGAGCCTGGCAAGGACCACGCCGCCGGATCGTCACCAGGTTGGCAGTCAGGATTTGGCACGGCAGATCGGATCGGCCGGCGCCATGGCCCGGTCGTGACCCATGATCGAGTTTCGTCTCTGAACTGGCCGTCACGCTGGCCGACCAAGACCCGAAGCAGCGACTGCCGCGAGGCATCAGGTCAGGGGTATGCGCACAGGAACCCGACGGCCGCTGAGATGGTTCAAATCGCCTGAGGTGTCTGTCCTGTCTTTCCTGACAGGCCTTCAGGGTCGCCTTGATCTCCTCTCCCCCTCTGTCCCAGCCCGCGTCCAAACGGCCTCTGGTGATGGGCTGATCTGCCCGAAGGACGTCTTCGCCTCGACCGCTTTGGCGCAACAGCGTCGTCACAACTTTCTTCCCCTGCCGGACCCCCACCCCATGCGACAGGTCGCATGGGGGCCCCGAGGGTTGGCACCGTCATTCCTCGCGAGGCAAGAAAATTCCTCCTGTGCTGTCCAGCCCCCTTGGAGGGGGTGCGCCATCGGTCGCCTCCGGGCTCTTCGATCGCCATCGAGGCCGCAAGGACGCGGGCCCGAAACAGAGAGAAAACGGAGAAAGATCATGGCGACCATCGGCACCTTCAAGAAGACCGGCACCGAATACACCGGCGAAATCTTCACCCTCAGCCTGCAGGCCAAGGGTGTGCGCCTCGTCCCCGACCTGCGCGCTTCGGGCGAGAACGCGCCCTCGCACCGGGTCCTGGTCGGTCGCGCCGAGATCGGCGCCGCCTGGACGAAGAAATCGAACGAGGGCCGCGAATACCTGGGCCTGAAGCTCGACGATCCGAGCTTTGCCGCCCCGATCTACGCCAACCTCTTCGATGACGAAGACGGCGAGGGCGCGAGCCTCATCTGGTCCCGCCCCAACACCCGCCGCGGCGACTGATCGCAAGAAGTAAAGGCCCCGGTCGAAAGACCGGGGCCTAAGGGCATCTTGTTCGTTCTGGCGCTCTCAAACAACACTTTGGGCGGAAGGCAGACTATAAATGGCGCAGACGATGAACTGCAGTACGTCGCGAAGCCGAACCTTCGCGGAACCAGTGAAGGATCCTATATTGGAGCTTCGACTACGAAGGCGACAGCCCAAAGTCTCGATCGTTCGGGTTGACCGGTTCGCGTGCTTCGGCCAGCTTGAGCACTTGGGCGCGGAGACGAAGCGCGGTCTCCCGGTATTCCGGGTTCAGAGGGCTCTTCCGTTTCGGGTTCACCGGATTGCCGAGGAACTGGCTCGACACGTCGCGCGCGGATCCTGCCGGGTGTGGCAGTCCGACTAGGATCCGATCGCGATCGAGGGCCGGAACATGTTCTGTGGCGAAGAGTACAGCTTTTGTCGCAGCGACGCCGAGCGGTGCGATCAGACAGTCTTTGGGTAGCCCATCGAGTTCCGGCGCCAGTACGCCCCTCAATGTCTCCTTGAATATTGGCAGGTTAGTCACTGCGGGTGTGCTACCAGTGTAGTTCTCCATCCTGTGCACCCCGTCTTTGTCCTTCACTTCCACGAAGACCGGCCAGCGTAGGGCCGAGCTGAAGTGGACCTTGTCCGCATCATTCCCCCAGAGGGTGGAACTGCCGGAGATTCCAAGGTAATCTGGTATTCCGACTTCGTTCAGGATGCGAATCAGCGTCAGACGCATATCGCCGGAAAAGGCACCCTGCCTCTTGCCGATTATCGCCGCTTCGCGATGCGTAGCGCCGCGCTGACGTTCGCGCTGGTAGACCTTCAGAGCGTTTTCCATCTGCGTCCGACCGGGGGTGATCCCGAAAATGGCTATCTTGGCCTGCTTATTCATCGGATCGAAGGGGGCCCAAGCCATCTCGATGCGACGCCATCCGGACTTCGTGGCGGCAAAGCGCAGTTTGCGCGGATCGGCGATCTCGCGGGCGAGGTCCTCGGCGCTCATTGCGGCGACGATATCGCCGTATTCCTTAGCCGTCATCGGTGCTCTTCCTTCATGGAGGTGGCAGAAGCCTCGGGCGGTGGAGACCGACGAAGCCGCCGCTTGCCAGGCCACATTCGGTGGGCTCAATGGGAGGGATGGGTTCTCCGCCGTCGACTCCGGGAAGAACTGGGCGCCACGACCCTATCACCTTCTTCGGTCCCAAGGGCACCCCGGTTGCGGGCTAGGCGCCGTGCTGGAAGATCGGAGGTCGCCCTTTGTCCCGATCCCCGTGGTTCAGGAAAATTCGGTATCCTGTGAGGTGGAAAGGTGCGTTGCCGAGGTCTTTAGTCGGATCCAGCGTCTCCACATGGATGAAATGGCGATAGTTCGGCCGGAAGCCCTCGCCAGGCGCTGCACGAAAATGGATGCCGTCGCGTCCAATTGTCAGGCAGGCCCCTTTCTGCGGATCGTCTGCGTCAGACAGCGAGGCAGGCGAAAAGTCAGGCTCGATTACCCAGTCAGTCCCGAAGGACACGCATGGCTCCGTCGCCTCCCATAGAAAGATCCGGTGCCAATTCGGTTCCCCATCGCGCCCGAAGTCAGGATTCAAGAGCAAGACGGTCGGCTTGCCGTTTGCTTGATCCACAGGTTCAGAAAGCTTGATGCCAAAGATGGGCTGATGGCCATATCTCTTGATGAGAAACAGTGCGCCTTTTGGTTCATCGACCAGATTCGCTGATCTGGCTTTCAATGTGCTTCGCATATGTGTTCTCCCTGAATCATCATCAGTCCCACCCTCGCCGAATTTCCGTTCGATGACATTCAGGACAATGCAAAGCGTTGGTCGGCCTGTTTTCTCGCCGAGCCTCGCGTCGCTCGTCTTCGTCAAGCACCTCCGCTTCGAAGCGGTGACCGCAGTTGCTGCACCGGAACCGAATGCGCTCAGTCATAGGTGACGCCTGCATTGCCTATGAACTCGTTCCAGAGCACTTCCGCCGCTCGATCGGGCTTCAGCCGCTCGTCAGCTTTGCCGAACATATTCATCGTCTGGACCAAGAACTGCTCGTAGTCATCTGCCGATACGTTGAAGCCGCCGTTTGCTGTGTTCGCGCCAGCGTTTTCGCTGAACGAGTAGTAAATGTCACCCAGAGCGACCTGCGAATCTCGACAGTGTACCGTGATGTGGGCGGTGCCGTTCCGATGGCTGCCGTTCACCACCGTCGCACCGAACGAGGTTGTGCCCCTTTCAACGAAGCGGCTTCGCAATCCTTCGATTGAGTCGATTTCTTCGGCCGCGCGTCGAAAGTAATTCTTGATGGTGGCAAACGCAGCATCGCGGAAGTCAGCTCGGTCGATTTGGTCGAACTGCCGCTTTGCGCGATATCGCGGCAGTGAGGGGCGCATGGCAGCTGGCTCAGGGGCTGCCTTCGCTGCGGCCGCTGGCTGGCCCTCAGCGTCTATGATGCGGCGAAGCTCTTGCACTACATTCAGATAGGCTGTGTTGGCGTTGGCCCATTCACTGATCGCCTTTCCGTCTGTCGGCACGGCTTTTAGCTGGCGCAACTCGCCCATCGCCTTCCAGTCGCATTCTTCCACGATGATGGGCACCACACGGGCCTTTCCGGTGGCGTGGCGTTCCAGGGCCCGTGCCATTTCACGTTCGACGCAGTAGTCGGATGCGATGAAGTCGGGACTTACCAAGAGCAGGAAAATGTCTGCTGACTCAAGTTCCCGTTCGATCTCGGCATTCAGGTCACTTCCTGCCAGGATGTCGCGGTCATACCACGTTTCAACGGACGTTCCCCAAAAAGGGGCTGGCAGGCAAGGCCCGGATCGTCGGCGCCCCGAGCCTTGCCGCCTTCTGCATCGCGACAAGCTTCATGTATCGCGCTCGGAGCCGGGATTTCGCCCGATGCCCGGCCCGCCCCCTGCGCCGAACCTTTCCCGCCGCCCTGCCGCCTCGACTCCGTGGGACTTTGCCGGTGATGCGTCCCGCGACCGGGTCTCGGCAATACGTTTGACGGCATCAGATCGTCCGGGACGAAAGCTCCGTCATCGCCGATCCGGTCCTCCTGCCCCGATTTGCGTCAGGTTGCGGCCCTTCGATGTCCGACAAGTCCGCAATCATGCGGACAGGCGAAGCCGCCCCGCAAGGCAGCTTCGAAGCGGTCATGTCGTGGCACCGGAGGGGATTTCCCGTGCCGAAGCGGCGTTGGGTCGCCGGATGCGGAACAAGATCGCATAGAGCACTGGAACTGCCAGCAGCGTAAGAACCGATGCGAAGGCAAGGCCCCCCATGATCGTGACCGCCATCGAGGCGAAGAAGGCGTCCGGCAGCAGCGGCAGCATGCCGAAGATCGTCGTCCCCGCCGCCAGCACCACCGGGCGCAGACGGCTGACCGAGCCATCCACCACGGCGTCGTAATCCGCCGCCCCGGACGCGCGCCTGAGGTCGATCTCCTCGACCAGAACGATGGCGTTCTTCATCAGCATCCCCGACAGCGACAGGAAGCCCAGCAGAGCCGTGAAGGTGAACGGCATCCCACTGGCAAGCAGTCCCAGCACCATCCCTGTGACCGACATCGGCACTACAAGCCACAGGATCAGCGGCTGGCGCACCTTGTTGAACATCAGGATCGAGATCGTCAGCATCACGAGGAAGCCCAGCGGCAACTGCTTGCCTAGCGATTCTTGAGCCTGCTGCGAGCTTTCGAACTCGCCGCCCCATTCCATCCGGTAGCCGGGGGGCAGTTCCATCGCCTCGATCTGCGCCCGCACGCTGCGGAAGGCCTGGTCGGCCGTCAGATCGGGCCGCTTGCCGCCCTGGGCGGTGATCGTGCGCTCGCGGTCGCGCCGGTGGATCAGCGCCTCGGCAAGCTCGACCTCCATCCGGGTCACCATGTTGGACATCGGCACATAGGCACCGGCCCCCGGCGACCACACCGGCAGGTCCTGCACGCGGTCGATGCCGTCGCGCTGGGGTTCGGGCAGGCGCAGGTAGATCGGCACCTCGGCGTCGCCTTCGCGCAGGGCGGCCACGCGCAGGCCCGAGGTGCCGAACTGCACCGTGTCGGCGATCGCCTGGCGGGTGGCGCCGGTCAGGCGCATGCGCGATTCATCGACGATCGGCACGACGCGCAATTCGCGCTGGCGCCAGTCGGTGCGCGGCTCGATAATCGTGCCGGCCGCCTCGTAGATCTTCAGCGCCTCGTCGGCCAGCTGGCGCAGGATCAGCGGATCGGGCCCCGAGAAGCGCACCGCCACCGCAGCCCCCGCCGGCGGGCCGAAGACCAGTTCCTCGGTGCGCACCAGCGCGTGGGGGAACTCCATCGCCAGCTCGCGGTTCAGCCGGGCCGCCAGTTCCGGGATCACCAGGGCGTCACGCGTTCGCACGATCAGCTGGCCATAGCTGGGGTCGGCCTGTTCGGGGTTGTAGGTCAGCATGAAGCGGCTGGCCCCGCGCCCGACCAGCGTCGTCACGGCCACCACATCGGGCTCGGCCATAACAATCTGCTCCAGCCGCTGCATGGCGCGGTCGGTGGTGTGGATGTCAGTGCCCTGCGGCATCTGGAACTGGACGTAGAACAGCGGCGTGTTCGAGGCAGGGAAGAAGGCCTGCTTGACCTGACCGAAGGCCATGATTGAGGCGACTGTGATCCCCACGATCACCAGCATCACCAGCCAGCGGGCGCGCAGCGAGCCGTGCAGGATCCCGCGGTAGGCCCGATACATGAGCCCCCGATAGGGATCGGCCGACATGTCTCGCGGGGCCTTCAGCAGAAGCTTGCCCAGGTAGGGCGTGACCGTGACTGCCAGAACCCAGCTGAGCAACAGCGAGATCCCGATGACGGCAAAGAGCGAGAAAAGGAACTCGCCCGTCGCATCCGGCGACAGGCCGATACCCGAAAAGGCCATGATGCCGATGACCGTGGCGCCAAGCAGCGGAATGCTCGTCGCGCTCTCGGTCTCGGCGGCAGCGTCCTCGGGCGTCTGGCCGCGCGCCATGCCGATCACCATGCCCTCGGCGATGACGATGGCGTTGTCCACCAGCATCCCCATGGCGATGATCAGCGCTCCCAGGCTGATACGCTCCATCTCGATCCCGAGGACCGCCATGAAGAAGACGGTGGCCAGCACCGTCAGGCCCAGAGTGGCGCCCACCACAAGGCCCGCGCGCCAGCCCATCGTAAGCATCAGCGCGCCGACCACGATAACCACCGACTGCAAGAGACCAACAAGGAAACTCGACACCGCTTCATCGACGACCTTGGTCTGTTCGTAGATCGGAACCAGTTCTGTTCCTTCGGGAAGCTGCTCGCCGAGTTCGGCGAGGCGCGCCTCGACCGCCTGGCCGACAGCCACGACGTTGCGGTCGGTCAGTGCGGAAATGCCGATGGTGAAGGCCCGGACACCATTCTGGCGAATGATCTGGGAGGGTTGCTCCACCTCGTGGCGGCTGACCGCGGCAATATCGAAAACCGTGGCCTGCCCGACCTCGCCAGCTGCGCCGAGGCGCAGCGTCTCGATCCCTTCAACCGTGGCATAGCCTTGCGGCACGGATAGCGCGATGCGCGCGGTGTCGGCGGTGACCTCGCCATTGGCGAAAACCTGGTTCTCGCTGGCGATCACGCCGATCAACTGGTCGGGCGGCAGGCCCAGACCGGCCAAGCGGGCCGGGTCGATCGCGATGGTGATCTCTTCCTCGATCAGGCCCTGGACCTCGACCTTGGCCACCCCGTCCACCGTCACCAGCCCGCGCCGCAAAAGCGTGGCAAGATCGCGTTGTTCGGTCGGCGTCAGGCCCTGGGTGGTCACGGCATAGAACAGCCCGTAAACATCGCCGAAATCATCGTTGACGATCGGAGCGCGGGCGCCGGCGGGCAGTTCGCCGCGCACGTCACCGATGCGCCGGCGCATCTCGTCCCAGATCTGCGGGATCTCGTCGGGCCCGTAGCGCATGTCGATCTCGACCGTGATCTGCGCCATACCGGGCATGGATTTCGACTGCACGCGATCAAGCTGCCGCATCTGCTGAAGTGCGGTTTCGATGACATCGGCGACTTCTTCCTCTACCTCCTCGGCGGTCGCGCCGGGATAGGGCACGAAGACAAGCGCGGTCTTGAGCGTGAAGCTCGGGTCCTCGAGACGGCCGACATTGGCAAGCCCCCAGAGCCCGCCAAGCAGGCAGAACAGGATCGCAAGCCAGACGGCGACGGGGCGGCGAATGGCGCCGCGCGCGATGCTCATGCGTGCTGCATCAACCGTCTCAGATGCCATGGCGGTCATTCTCCCGTTCCGCAGTGTGTTGGACGGCGGTCAAAGCGCCTGCCGTCAAAGGCCGACGACCGCAACTCGTGCCCCGTCGCGCAGGCGCCACCAGCCGGTTGCGACCACCGTTTCGCCGGGCTCCAGCCCCTCCAGCACGACGATCCAGTTGTCGCGCGGCAGGCCCAGCCGGACATCGCGGCGCGAGACCGTGCTGTCCTCGGCAGTGTAGATCCAGACCGTCGGATTGGCCCGGCTGGTCGTGTCCACTGCCGAGACGGGAAGCGTCACCGCCTGCGAAGGACGGCTGCTTTCGATTTCGCCCACCGCAACGTTCGCCGTCATGCCCGGCAGGATGCGCGGGTCGATATCGCCTGCGATCCTGAACTCGACATCGAAGGTCCGGGTCGAGGAATTGGCCTCGGCCGCGAAACTGCGCGGCTCCAGCGTCGGACGATAGCCCGGCGCGGCCGGAAAGGTGGCCGTCACCGAAAACAGATCGGGCTGGACGCGGGCCACGGCGGCCAGATCCTCGGGCAGCGAAATGCGGATCAAGAGTTCGGAGACGTCCTGAAGGCGCACCACCGGCTGGGCGGGCGTCACGTTGGCATAGGCTTCAACATAGGTGCGGGCAACGATGGCATCGAAGGGGGCGCGCACCTCGGTCTGGGTCAGACGCCGTTCCGCCTCGCGCAGCGCCGTCTCGGCCTGGGCAAGCTGCGCGCGCACCGCGTCGAGCTGCGCGTCGGTGGCGACCCCGCGATCCGACAGGGCGGAGGCGCGGGTAAACTCGCTGCGCGCCAGATCGTACGAGGCACGCGCGCGGTCCAGCGCAAGCTGGAAATCGGCCTTATCGAGCTGTCCTATCAAGTCGCCGGTCGTCACCCGATCACCGGCAATGACTGGAAACTCGACAAGCTGCCCGGAAACCTGGAAGGCGAGATCCACCGTTTTCAGCGCCTCTACTGTCCCGGCAAAGGATCGGGTTCTGGCCTCGGAATACGCGACAGCCTGAGTGATCTCGACGGGCATGGGCAACGCAGACGCTTCAGCACCTGACGGAGGGCCGGCAACGTCACTGCTGCTCGCCGCTTCCCGATCCTGCGCATGGATCTGCCAACTCGGCACGGCAAACAGGAGCGCACAGACGCAGCCTGCGACACCAAGTCCAAGCAGCGCTCTCGCTTTGCCTTCAATGGGCATTGTCGATCATCTCCTCAATTTTCTGTGCAAGCTCGTTGCGAACCGATGGCCCACCATCTGGAAGTGCCAAGAGCGAATGGAAACGTAGTCCTTGCAGCGCGAAGAAGATCAGACGCCCTAGGCTTGTGTCCTTCATTTCCGCCTCGATGCAGGAAAGATCGACCTCAAGCGCGTCACGCAGCGGGTCAAGAAGGTCCGGTTCGGCCGCCGCGACGGCTAGGATCGCCATGGAAACGTCGGAAGCCGCTGCGTCGAGGGTGCGGAGCGAGCAAAGGTGGCGACGAAGGGTGCGTTGTCGCGAGTCCTGCGGCAGGCGCGCTTCTAGGGACTCATGCTCGGAGAGCATGTCCCTCAGCAGCGCCGCCATGAGGTCGCGCTTGGTCGGAAAGTTGTAAAGAACACCGCCTTTGCTCAGTCCTGCTTCCCGCGCAATCGCATCGAAGGAGATATGTGAAACACCCTCGCGCGCGGCGATTGCGCGCGCGGCCGTTAACACGCGCGCACTTGCGTTTTTCCGTCGGCTTTGCGATCCATTCTTCAACCGACATTCCCCAAGTGGCCTGCCGCTTGACTTCAAGATCGCCTGATTTTGCT
>NZ_CALMYP010000055.1 GCF_937873615.1 uncultured Paracoccus sp. | reverse complement strand
GGCACGCCCTACAGCCCGGCGACCGGCCTGCCGATCGAGGCGCAGCAGGTGCAGGACATGGTCGACCGCATCATGGCCATGCCCGAGGGCACGCGCGGCTATCTGCTGGCCCCCATCGTTCGCGACCGCAAGGGCGAGTACAAGAAGGAGTTCCTCGAACTCCGCAAACAGGGCTTTCAACGCGTCAAGGTCGATGGCGAATTCTACGAGATCGACACCCCGCCCGAACTGGACAAGAAATTCCGCCACAATATCGACGTGGTCGTCGACCGGCTGGTGGTCGCGGCGGGGATGGAAACCCGGCTGGCCGATTCGCTGCGCACGGCGCTGGATCTGGCCGATGGCATCGCGGTGCTGGAAACCGCGCCGGCTGAAGGCGACCCCGAACGCATCACCTTCAGCGAGAAATTCGCCTGCCCGGTCTCCGGCTTCACCCTGCCCGAGATCGAGCCGCGCCTGTTTTCCTTCAACGCCCCCATGGGCGCCTGCCCGGAATGCGACGGGCTGGGGGTGGAGTTGTTCTTCGACGAAAACCTTGTGGTGCCTGATCAGGCGCTGTCCATCGCCGGCGGCGCCATCGCGCCATGGGCCAAGTCGAAATCGGCCTATCTGACCCAGACCATCAATGCGCTGGCAAAACATTACGGCTTCGACAAGAAGACCGCATGGCGCGACCTGCCGGAAAATATTCGCAAGCTGTTCCTCTACGGCTCCGGCAAGGACGAGATCAAATTCCGCTTCGACGATGCCGGTCGCATCTACGAGGTCACCCGCCAGTTCGAGGGCGTCATCCCCAATATGCAGCGCCGCTTGCGCGAAAGCGATTCGAACTGGGTCCGCGAGGAGATGGAGCGTTACCAGAACAACCGCTCCTGTCAGGTCTGCAACGGCTACCGCCTGCGCCCCGAGGCGCTGTCGGTGAAGATCGCCGGCCATCATATCGGCCAGGTGGTGGAAAAATCCATCAACGAGGCGCTGGCATGGGTGCAGGGCGCACCCGCGCATCTCTCGAAGCAGAAGAACGAAATCGCCGTCGCCATCTTGAAGGAGATCCGCGAACGCCTTGGATTTCTTGTGAATGTCGGGCTGGATTACCTGACGCTGTCGCGCGCGGCGGGAACGCTTTCGGGCGGCGAAAGCCAGCGCATCCGGCTGGCCAGCCAGATCGGATCGGGGCTGACGGGCGTGCTCTATGTGCTGGACGAACCCTCCATCGGGCTGCATCAGCGCGACAATGACCGGCTGATCACGACGCTGAAAGGGCTGCGCGATCAGGGCAATTCAGTGCTGGTGGTCGAGCATGACGAGGACGCGATCCGCAATGCCGATTACGTCTTCGACATGGGACCGGGCGCCGGCGTCCATGGCGGCACCGTCGTCGCCAAGGGCACGCCCGAGGAAATCGCCGCCGACAGCGCCAGCCTGACCGGGCAATACCTGTCCGGCATCCGCGAGATCGCCGTGCCGGTCGAACGCCGCAAGGGCAACGGCAAGTCGGTGACCGTGGTCGGCGCAACCGGCAATAACCTGAAGGACGTGACCGCCGAATTCCCGCTTGCCCGCTTCGTCTGCGTCTCGGGCGTCTCAGGGGGCGGCAAATCGACCCTGACCATCGAAACCCTGTTCAAAACGGCCTCGGCGCGGCTGAACGGCGCCCGTCAGGCCCCGGCGCCCTGCCAGACCATCAAGGGGCTGGAAAACCTCGACAAGGTCATCGACATCGACCAACGCCCCATCGGCCGCACGCCGCGATCCAACCCCGCGACCTATACCGGCGCCTACGATCATATCCGCGACTGGTTCGCCAACCTGCCCGAATCCAAGGCGCGCGGCTACAAGCCCGGGCGGTTCAGCTTCAACGTCAAGGGCGGCCGCTGCGAGGCTTGTCAGGGCGACGGGCTGATCAAGATCGAGATGCATTTCCTGCCCGATGTCTACGTCACCTGCGAGACCTGCCACGGCAAGCGCTATAACCGCGAAACGCTGGAGGTGCTGTTCAAGGGCAAATCCATCGCCGATGTGCTGGACATGACCATCGAGGAGGCGCAGGAATTCTTCAAGGCGGTGCCCTCGATCCGGCGCAAGATGGATGCGCTGATGCAGGTGGGGCTGGGCTATGTGAAGGTCGGCCAGCAGGCGACGACGCTCTCGGGCGGCGAGGCGCAGCGGGTCAAGCTGGCCAAGGAACTTGCACGAGCTTCGACCGGCAAGACCTTGTATATCCTTGACGAACCCACGACAGGCCTGCATTTCGAGGATGTGCGCAAGCTGCTGGAAGTGCTGCATCACCTGGTCGATCAGGGCAATACGGTGGTGGTGATCGAGCATAATCTCGATGTCATCAAGACCGCCGACTGGATCATCGACATCGGCCCCGAAGGCGGCGATGGCGGCGGCCGGATCGTGGCCACCGGCACCCCCGAGGACGTGGCCGGTGTCGCGGAAAGCCATACCGGACGCTATCTTGCACCGATGCTGCCGGCGCGACCGGCAAAGCGCGCGCTGCGGCAAAAGTGACACGGGTGCGGCGCAATGGTCGCATTTCGTTCAAAACTATGGGAACCAGGGCCCGTGCGCCTTGCGTTTGACCGGTTGCGGGGGCGATAGCCCTGGTATCTGAATAATAGGGGGTGCGCGCTGCCCGTCGCGCCCCTATCGTTATCGCGCCCACGGTCTGCCCCGGGGTGACATGGAAGGAAGTCAGAATGCGCCTCATCCCTATCGCGCTTGCCGTCGTCCTCGGCTTGGCGGCTTGTGCCCCGACGCCCCAAACCGCGCCTGCGGCACCCGGCAAGGTCGTTCCCGCCTATTACGAGGCCCGCACCGATAGCGGCCCGAATGGCGAGCCGATCCAGATCGCCGCCGTGAAGACCGCCTATCTGAACGAGCGCACGATGCGCACCAACGTCCCCTATAACGGCCCGGAATCGGCCGGCACGATTGTCGTCGACCCCTTCGCCCGCGTGCTCTATTACGTCCAGCCCGGCGGCATGGCCGAGCGTTATGGCGTGGCCGTCGGCGCCGCCGGCAAGAACTTCGCCGGCAATGGCACCATCGCGCGCAAGGCTGCCTGGCCGAGTTGGACCCCGACCTCGAACATGGTCAACAGCCAGCCAGAGCTTTACGGCCCGCTGAAAGGCGGCATGGCCGGCGGCCCGGACAACCCGCTCGGCTCGCGCGCGCTCTATCTCTATCAGGGTGGCCGCGACACCTATTACCGCATCCACGGCACGCTCGATCCGTCCTCGATCGGCAAGGCAACCTCGGCCGGCTGTATCCGCATGTTCAACCAGGACATCATCGACCTGTTCAACCGCGTCCCGACCGGCACCACCGTGCATGTCCGCTCGCAGTCGGAAAGCGTCAGCTATGAAGGTCCGGTACGGGAATCGCCCGAGGGCTATGCCATCCCGGTCAACCAGATGCCGGCGGTGACGACGACCTCGGCCCCGGCGGCAAGCCCGGTCGAAAGCGCCGTTCGCGGCTGATTGAGCGACAAGATGCCACAAGCCCCGATCCGCCCGGATCGGGGCTTTTGCATGTCCCGGCCATCGGACAAACTTTCCTAACCGCCCGGCCTCGGTTATTCAGGGCGGGTCAGATCCGATCCGAGGAATGCCATGCCAGATTTTTCCGCCAAAGAACGCGATGTCCTGTCCGCCGAGGAACTGGCGCTTTCCACCGCATCCCGCCAGCCGCAGCTTCGCGGCCACAGCGACAAGGCGCTTGCGGCACTGATCGACGACCTTCGCGCCGCCCTGGCACTGGCCGCAGCTCAGGAGGCAGAGGCCAGGCCCGCCCCCCAGCCCGATCAGTCCCGCGCACGATACCTCGACACCGCCCTGCGCCGCGCGATTCGGGAACGCAATCAGCGCCGCAGCAAGGCCAAGGCTGCCGCCGCAGCCGCCGCCGACAAAGCCACCGAAGCGGCACCGCAACCCGCCGGGCGCCGACGGGCCGCAGCCAAGCCTCAGGCGGCGCGCAAGCCTGTCGCCCGAAGCGCAAGGCCCCCGCGCGCAGCCCAGACACCGGACCGGCGCGGCAGCGGCCCCCGCAAGCAGCCCCCGCAGAAGGCGATTGCCGAAGCCCCTGCCCTGCCCGTCACCCAGCCCACGGCCGCGACGACGGCTCAGGACGAACCGGCGACGCAACAGACAAAACCCGCAGCGACCCGCACCGCAAAGCCCAAACCACGGACCAAGCCCCAGGCACCGGCAGAAGCTGCGGCCAAGGCCCCAGAGACGAACGCGGCAGTTCCACCGACGCCCCTGCCTGCAATCGCGGCACCGAAAGCAGGCGGGCAATCCGACGCGGCGGTGAAGGCGTTGACCGCCAAGGCAGAACGCCATGCGGTCAAGGCCGAGAAGGTCAAGGCCAAGGCTGAAAAAGCAGCAAAGAAGGCGGCAAAGAAGGGCGGCAAGAAGCTGAAGAAAGCGGCAAAGGCAGCGCAGGAAAAAGCGCAACAGGCAGAGCGCAAGGCCCGGAAATCCGTCCGCCGCGCCCGCAAGGCCAAGGCAGAGCGCGGCTGAGGCCGCCAGCCTGCCGGGTTCAGGTTTCCCGGGGTCCGGCGATTTGATAATCCGGTTTCGATCCAAGATTTGCGAGTATCGCCGAATGCGGAAATTCCTCTCTGCCCTGCTGGTTTTCGGCCTGGTCGGCGAGGCGGCCTTGGCCCGCCCGGCGGTGGATGCGGTGGATGGCCGCCCGCCCGCCAATCCCGACAAGAACGAGCGCTGCACGACCGACGGGCTGCATTGCATCCGCGCCGAAACCTATGTTGCCGATGTCTGCCGCACCATCGAACGCGCCGCCTCGCGCGAGGGGCTGGACAAGAATTTCCTCGCCCGGCTGATCTGGAAGGAAAGCCGGTTCGAGCCGAGCGCGGTCTCTCATGCCGGGGCCGAGGGCATCGCCCAGTTCATCCCCAGCACCGCCCGCATCGTCGGGCTTCACGACCCCTATAACCCGGCCGAGGCAATCCAGGTTTCGGCCAGCTATCTGCGCCGCCTTCGAGATACGTTCGGCTCGATCGGGCTGGCCGCCGTCGCCTATAATGGCGGCGAGAACCGGGCGGCGCGCTTCCTCGCATCCGGCGGCACCCTGCCCTATGAGACGCAGGATTACGTCGAGGTGATTACCGGCTTCAATGCCTGGCGATGGCGCGACGACCCACCGCCGCCGGAGAAGGTCGATCTTCGTCTGGACGGCGACACCCCCTTTGCCGAGGCCTGCACGACGCTTGCCGGCAATCGCAGCCTGCGCGAATTCGCCCCGTCCCAGGCCAGCGATCCCGTGCTGCCCTGGGGGGTGATCCTGGCCTCGCACCGGACCCGGGCGGGCGCGCAGAGCATGGCCAACCGCTTCAACCGCGCGCTTGGGCCGATCCTCGACGGCAAGCGTGTCAGTTATGTCCGCCGCACGCTGCGCAAGGGCGCGCCGCGCGTCTATACCGCGCAGGTCGGCTGGAACTCGCGCGGCGAGGCGAACAAGTTCTGCCAGCGCGCCCGCGCCGTTGGCGTGAACTGCATCGTGCTGCGGAACTGACCGCCGGCCCCATGCAAAAGGGGCGCCAGAGCGCCCCTTCCGTCATTCACGAGTTGTGCCGTTCACTCGGTCCAATGAACCTTCGACAGGTCATTGGCGGGCGTCGGGCTGTTTTCCCAAAGCCCTTCGATCCGGGCATCGGCCACGCCGGTCTTGGCCAGCTGGAACAGGTAGCCATTGACATAATCGTCGGCGATGATCGTCTGCGCTTCCTTGAGCAGTTCCGAACGGTGGGCGTCGTCGGTGGTGGTGTTCACCTCGGCCATGACCGCCTTCAGCGCGTCGTTCTTGTAATTGAAGTAGTAATCGTCGCGCGTATAGATGCCGATATCCATCGGCTCGACATGGCTGATGATGGTCAGATCGTAATCCTTGCCCTTATAGACCGTTTCCAGCCATTGCGCCCATTCCATATTGGTCGCCTCGGTCTCGATCCCGACGGCGCGAAGCTGCGCGGCCAGAAGCTCTCCGCCGCGACGGGCATAAGGCGTGGGCGGCAGCGCCAGCCGCAGTTTCAGGCCCGAAACCCCGGCCTCGGTCAGCAGGGCCTTGGATTTCTCGGGGTCATAGGCCGATTTCTCGGTCAGGTCGATATAGTCGGGGTGATGCGGCGCGAAATGGGTGCCGATGGGGGTGCCATAGCCGAACATGGCGCCGTCGATCAGTTCCTGACGGTTGATGGCATGGGCAATCGCCTCGCGCACCTTGACGTTATCGAGCGGCGGCACCGCCTTGTTCATGGTCAGGATGGTCTCGCCCTCGGTGGTGCCGACAATGACCTTGAAACGCGGATCGGCCTCAAGCTGGGCCAGCGTCTCGGGCGAGGGATAGATCGGGAAGGCGTCCACGTCGCCCGCCATCATCGCGGCAAAGGCGGCGGTCGGGTCGCCGATGAAGCGGAAGGTGGCGGATTTCAGCGCCGGTTTCTCACCCCAATAGCCGTCGAAAGCGTCGAGCGTGATGGAATCGCCCTGCTTCCACTCGGCGAATTTGAACGGGCCGGTGCCGACGGGATGGGTGGCCTCGTCTGCCACGCTGGCCTCGTCCAGCATCACCGCATCGCCCCAGGCCATCTTGAAGGGGAACATCCCGTCCGCATCCTTCAGGGTGACGCGCACGGTTGCCGGATCGACGGCCTCGACCGTGTCGATCCCCTCAAACAGGGTCTTCTGGGCATTGGTCGAATCCGCCGCCCGCGCCCGGTCGAGCGAGAAGACCACGTCCGAGGCGTCGAAATCGGCGCCGTCGTGGAACTTCACCCCTTCATGCAGATGGAAAGTATAGGTCTTGCCATCTTCGGCCACGTCCCAGCTTGCGGCAAGGGCGGGCAGGATCGCGCCGTCCGGGCCGAATTTCGTCAGCCCCTCGAAGACGTTGGAATAGACCACCTCGTCGATGGCGGCGGCGGCATTGCCGGTCGGGTCGAGGCTCGGCGGCTCCAGCACCATTCCAAGGGTGATGGTGTCCTCAGCGGCAAGCGCGGGCGCGGCCAGAAGCGCGAATGCTGCGGTGGTGATCGTCAGGCGATGGAACATTATTCCCCCCAAAGGTGAAGTTCGCGCGCCATAATGGGAGAATATCTCAGGCGATCAAGGATAATCGGCAGCAAAGGCAGGCCGTGCGGGACGGGGCTTAGCCGTCTCGCGGCTCGGTCAGCTGCTGCACGGCGCCGGCACTGATCAGCCAGAGCGAGGAAATGACCAGCCCCCAATTGGCCCAGCTTGAGGGGTGGAAATCGACCAGGATCGCCCAGATCGCGCAGCCGACCCAGCCCACCGCCATCGGCAAGGTGATCGCCCGCCAGCGCTGCGTGCGGACCGGATGAACGAATTTCACATTGGTGAACATGGCCACGGTCAGCACCACCACGATCAGGAGGATCAGCCAGAAACTCGGCTTCAGCGCGAACAGGACCAGCACCACCATGTTCCAGCAGGCGGGAAATCCGGCGAAGGAATTATCACGCGTTTTCATGCGTGTATCCGAGAAATAGAGAATCGATCCATAGGTGATCGCGATGATCGCGAACCAGCCGGTCCAGCCCGGAAGCAGCCCGGACTTGAACAGCGCGAAGGCCGGGATGAAGACATAGGTCAGGAAATCGATGATGAGATCCATCAGCACGCCGTCGTAAAGCGGCCAGTTTTCCTTGACCCGATAGCGTCTCGCCAGGGGGCCGTCGATGCCGTCGACGACAAAGGCCACGATCAGCCAGAAGAACATCAGCGACCAGCGTTCGTCGACGGCGGCGAGCATGGCCAGCATCGAGAAGACCGCGCCGGTGGCGGTCAGCAGGTGGACGCACAGGGCTTGTATCCGGATATTCATCCGGCGCTTGTCGCATTCCGACCGGGGTCGCGCAAGCCGCTTGAGCGACATGCGCCGGGCGTACACCGCACGTACATATCGCGTGCATCATCTGTCATGCCGGAATGCGCAGCGGCGGGTCTGGTGCTGACGGCGGCGGTGCGGGTCTGATGGGGGCATCTCAGAGTTCCCGCCGGGGGGCGAAGAAACCCCAAACCGCCCGGCGATCCCGTTCGATTCCGGGCGGGCAGGAAGGTGCGGCCCTGGCCCCGCCACAGCCTGTGGCGCGTCCGAAACCCGTCCCGCCTCGCCCTTCTGAATCGCCCTTGCCAATCAGCATCATCACGGCTGATATTCCCGCGCATGAGCGACTCCCGTCCCGGGATGCCGCATGAGAGCGAGACATTCCTTGGAAGATTCGTTTGCGTTGTTCGCATTAGTCGGCTTTCTTGCCCAGATCGTCGATGGCGCGTTGGGCATGGCCTATGGGGTCGTGTCCTCGTCGGTCCTGCTCAGCTTCGGGGTGCCGCCGGCGGCGGCTTCGGCGGCGGTGCACGGCGCCGAGGTCTTCACCACCGGCGCCAGCTGCGCCAGCCATATCGCCCATCGCAATGTCAACTGGCGGCTGTTCTGGATCCTGATGCCCGCCGGGGTGCTGGGCGGGGTGATGGGCGCCTATGTGCTGACCAGCTTCGACGCCGGGTTCATGCGCCCGCTGGTCGCGGCCTATCTGGGGCTGATGGGGGGCTATATCCTCTGGCGCGCCTATACCTATCCGGACCAGTACCGGACCCATTCGCGCGGCTTCGCGGGCGGTCTCGGCGTGATCGGCGGGTTCATGGACGCGGCCGGGGGCGGCGGCTGGGGGCCGGTGGTCTCGACCGGGTTGCTGGGCTCCGGCGGCGCGCCGAGACCGGTGATCGGCACGGTCAATGCGGCCGAGTTCTTCCTGACGCTCGCCGTTTCGCTGACCTTCATCATCGCACTGGCGACCGGTCACTGGGACAGCGTGAACGACCTGCGCGGCCATGGCTGGGCGGTGGCCGGGCTGATCGTCGGCGGCCTTCTGGCCGCGCCGCTGGCCGGCTATGTCGTGCGCGTCATTCCGCACCGGGCGTTGCTGGTGCTGGTCGGGGTGCTGATCTGCGCCCTGTCGGCCTATCAGACGCTGCGGCTCCTCTGATCCGGGCGCGCCGGATCCGTCCCCGCGCGGCGGGTGCTGCCGCGCGCGCACTCAGCGCCGGGGATGGGCCTTGCGATAGACCTCCATCAGCCGGGCATCATCGACGCCGGTATAGACCTGCGTCGTCGCCAGGCTGGCATGGCCAAGGAGTTCCTGAATGGTGCGCAGGTCGCCCCCGGCGGACAGAAGATGCGTGGCGAAGCTGTGGCGCAGGGCGTGGGGCGTGGCGGTGGGCGGCAGGCCGAGCGACTGGCGCATCCGCGCCATGGCACCTTCCAGCACGCCCGCGCGCAGGGGACCGCCGCGCGCGCCGCGAAAGAGCGGGCCGTCTTGCTCCAGCTGATAGGGACAAAGGCGCAGATATTCGGCGATGGCGTCGCTGGCCACCGGCAGGACCGGAACCATACGCTCGCGCCCGCCCTTGCCGCGAATGGTCAGCGCCTCGTGCAGGGGCCAGTCGGCGCCGGAGAGCGACAGCGCCTCGGAGATGCGCAGCCCGCAGCCGTAAAGCAGGGTCAGCACCGCCGCGTCGCGGGCCGCGATCCAGGGCTTTGGGTGGTGGTGTTCGGCATGGTCCAGAAGCGCGCGCGCCTGATCGGGCGCGAGCGGACGCGGCAGGGAACGCTGGTATTTCGGGCCGCGCGTCGACAGCGCCGCCGAAAGGTCATAGCCCTGACGATCCGAGATCCAGCGCAGGAAGCTGCGCACCGCCGAGAGACGCCGCGCCAGCGACCGCGCCGACAGACCCCGCGCCCGTTCCGAGGCGGCGAAGGCGCGCATGTCGGTCTGTTTCAGCGCGGCAAGGGATTTCGGGGTCGCGCCTTCGGCCCAATGCCCGCCGAGAAAGGACAGGAAGGCGATGGTGTCGTCGCGATAGGCGGTGATGGTATGGGGCGAGCGGTCGCGGGTCGCGGCCTCGCCCTGAAGCCATTGCGCCAGCGCATCCGCCATGGCCGGCGTCAGCGCCAGCGGCGCGCTCATTCGTCCAGCCAGCGCAGCAGGATCAGCCGGAAGGCCTGCCCGAAGAAGCGCAGCAGGTCGGTGCCATGGGCGGCGCTGAACCGGCCCGGTTCCTCGGCGCCCATGAGCAGCAGGGCGGGCATCCGGTTCGGCCCGAGATCCAGCGGGATCAGCGCCTCGGAGGCGACCGAGCCGCCATGCAGGGCGGCGGTTGCTGCCGCCACCCGGCGCAGGACCACCTCGCCCGATGGCTGGCCGCGACGACCGCCGGCGATGGCGCGCGCCACCGTGCCGGGCGGCACCATGGTCAGCGGCCCGCCGAGTTCCGGCGCGCCCTCCTTGGTCGCGGTTTCCATCACCAGAACCAGCGTGTCGACGCGCAGGATATCGGCCAGATCGGCCTGAAGATTCTCCAGAAAACCGTCGAAATCCACCGGCTCCAGCAGCGACAGCACGGCGCGGTGGACGGTGTTCATGCCCGACTGGTTTTCATAGGCGGCGGCGATGACGTTTTCATGCGCCGCCTCCAACCGGTCGAGCCGGGCTTCCAGCGCGGTCATGGCGCGGCCACGTATGTCGATGACATTGGCGCCGACCCCATCCTCATGCGCGCCGACAATGGCGCGCATCAGGTCCCGGTCCATCAGGATCGCGCTGGGATCGTCCAGCAGCGCCTGGCGTTGTTCGGGGGTCAGCGCCTCGTCGCTCATCTCAGCCGATCTTCTGGCCGGTGGCGGCCCAGTCCTTGTTGAACTGGTCCAGCCCCTTGTCGGTCAGCGGATGGTTGGCCATCGACTTGATGACGCCGGGCGGCGCGGTGATGACATCGGCGCCGATCTTGCCGGCCTCGATGATATGGTTCACCGAGCGGATCGAGGCGGCGAGGATCTGGGTCTCGTAGCCGTAATTGTCGTAGATCTCGCGAATGTCGGCGATCAGGTCCATGCCGTCCAGATGGATGTCGTCCAGCCGGCCGATGAAGGGGCTGATGAAGGTCGCCCCGGCCTTGGCCGCCAGAATCGCCTGCGCCGCCGAGAAGCAGAGCGTCACATTGACCATGTGGCCGGCATCGGCGAAGGCGCGGCAGGCTTTCAGCCCGTCCCAGGTCAGCGGCACCTTGATGGCGATATTGGGCGCGATCCCGGCCAGGATCTTGCCTTCGCGGATCATGTCATCGGCCTTTTCGGCCACGACCTCGGCCGAGACCGGGCCTTCGACCATGTCGCAGATCTCGCGGGTGACTTCCTCGATATTGCGGCCCGATTTCAGGATCAGCGAGGGGTTGGTGGTCACGCCGTCGACCATGCCAAGGTCGTTCAACTCCTTGATGGCGGCAACATCGGCGGTATCGACGAAGAATTTCATGGCGCTCTCCTCAGATGCGTTCGGGACGGTGATAGCGCAATCTGTTGACCGCCGAAAGCCGGGGGCGCTTGTTTTTCGGGCGCGTCCGGGCCAAGTCTGCGGGACTTCGCTTGAAAGCTGGCTGGACGACGTGACTTTCCATCGACAGGGCGCACGCATCGGGGTGCTGACCACCGAACCCGTGGGGCTGCTGGACTATCTGGCGCCAGAGGGCGGCGTGGCCGAGGGCCAGATCGTGATCTGCCCGCTGGGACCGCGCCGGGTGATGGGCGTGGTCTGGGGGCCGGGCGAAGGGTCCTTCGATCTGGCCAGGCTGCGCCCGGTCCTGCGCAGCGTGGATGCCGCGCCGCTGTCGGATGAGTTGCGCGATTTCCTGAGCCGGGCCGCCGAATACACGCTGACGCCGCTGCCGATGATGCTGCGCATGGCGATGCGGGCGCCGGACCTGGACAGGCCGCCCGCCGAGCGGCGCATCATCCTGCGCGCCGGGCCGGAGCCTTCCCGGATGACCGAGGCGCGTTCGGCGGTGCTGCGGGTCATCGACGATCATGGCGGGGCGAGCTTCGCGCCGTCTGAGCTGGCGCAACTGGCCGGCGTCGGGGTCAGCGTGGTCAAGGGTCTGGTCGCGGCGGGAACGCTGGTCGAGGTGAGCGCGCCGAAGGACATGCCCTATCCCCGGCTTGACCCGGACCTGCCGGGAAAGCCGCTGGCGCCGGATCAGGCCGTGGCCGCCGAGGCGTTGCGGGCGGCGGTCGGCAGCGGGGCTTATGGCACGACGCTTTTGCGCGGCGTCACCGGGTCGGGCAAGACCGAGGTCTATCTGGAGGCCGTGGCCGCCTGCCTGAAGGCGGGGCGGCAGGCCCTGGTGCTGCTGCCGGAAATCGCGCTTTCGGCTGAGTTTCTGGACCGGGTCGAGGCGCGGTTCGGCGCGCGGCCCGGCGAATGGCATTCCGGCGTGTCGCGGACCGAGCGGCGGCGGCTGTGGCACATGGCCGGTTCGGGCGAGGTCGGGCTGGTCGTCGGCGCCCGGTCGGCGCTGTTCCTGCCGTTTCGCGACCTCGGGCTGATCGTTGTCGATGAGGAACATGATTCGTCCTATAAACAGGAAGATACGGTCTATTATTCAGCCCGGGACATGGCCGTTCTGCGCGGGCATGTGGCGCAGGCGCAGGTGGTGCTGGCCTCGGCCACGCCCAGCCTCGAAAGCTGGGTGAATGCGGCGGGCGGGAAATATGCGCGGCTCGACCTGCGCGCGCGCTATGGCGAGGCCGAACTGCCCGAGATGGCCACCGTGGACCTGCGGGCCGAGGACATGCCGGGCGGGCAATGGATCTCGCCCACACTCGCCCGCGCGGTCGAGGCGCGGCGCGCGCGGGGCGAGCAGTCGCTGCTGTTCCTGAACCGGCGCGGCTATGCCCCGGTCACCGTCTGCCGGGCCTGCGGCGAGCAGATCGGCTGCCAGCAATGCGACGCCCGCATGGTCGAGCATCGGTTCCAGAACCGGCTGGTCTGTCACCAATGCGGCGAGACGCGCCCGATCCCGACCGAATGCCCCTCCTGCGGGGTCGAGGGCAAGCTGGCCCCGGTCGGCCCCGGCGTCGAGCGGCTGGCCGAGGAGGTGGCGGGGCGCTTCCCCGATGCGAAGGTGACGGTGCTGTCATCGGACCTGTTCGGCTCGGCCCGGGCGCTGAAGGAGACCATCGCCGGAATCGCCGGGGGCGAGACCGAGATCATCATCGGCACGCAACTGGTGGCGAAGGGGCATAACTTCCCGAAACTGACCTTGGTCGGCGTGATCGACGCCGATCTGGGCCTTCAGGGCGCCGACCTGCGCGCGGCAGAGCGCAGCTTTCAGCTGATGCGGCAGGTCGCGGGCCGGGCCGGGCGGATGCCCGGAGAGCGGCCGGGGCTGGCGCTTTTGCAGACCCATCAGCCGGATCATCCGGTGATCCGGGCGATCCTGTCGGGCGATGACGAGGGTTTCTGGGATGCCGAGGCCGCCATGCGCCGGGCCGAATCCATGCCGCCTTTCGGGCGCCTCGCCGGGATCATCCTGTCCCATCCCGATGCGGCGCTGCTGGCCGATTTCGCCCGCCATCTGGCAATGAATGCCGCCCCGATCCGCGATGCGGGGGCCGAGTTGTTCGGCCCTGCCCCTGCCCCCATCGCCCGCATCCGGGGACGGCACCGGATGCGGATGCTGATCCGCGCGCCGAGGCAGGCCGCGATCCAGCAGGCCATTCGCGACTGGCTGGCCCCGGTCAAGCTGCCGGTGAACATGCGGCTATCGGTGGATATCGACCCGCAGAGCTTCTTCTGAGGATCAAGGGGCGTGGACTTGTCTCGAAAAGGTGCCGGTTTCTTGAGAGCATAAGAGCGACCAAGGA